>DAITOS010000116.1:0-3028 GCA_036834025.1 Limnohabitans sp. | reverse complement strand
CTATTGCAACCCTCCTTTTTACGCTTGCATCCTTATTCTGCGGAGCCGCTCAGTCGTTCGAGATGCTTCTCTTTGCCAGGGTTTTACAAGGAATAGTGGGAGCTTCGATGATTCCCCTATCGCAATCCCTAATTATCAAGATATTCCCTGCTGACAAGCGAGGGGCAGCACTGGGGATTTGGTCACTAACGACGATTGTTGCTCCAGTTTTGGGTCCAATTATTGGGGGCTGGCTGACTGATAATTACGTTTGGCGCTATGTTTTCTTCATCAACATCCCTTTTGGGCTACTTTGCGCATACTCTGTTACCAAGACAATGAAAGGCAGAGAGTCCAAGATTGTCAAAAAACCAATCGACAAAGTAGGCCTTGCACTCCTCACCGTTGGAATTGGTACCCTTCAGATATTACTGGATAAAGGCAATGAGCTGGATTGGTTCGAGTCGAGCACAATTGTCACTTTGGCAGTCGTATCCGGTCTCTCTCTAATCATTTTTGTGATTTGGGAGTTCGGTGAAGAGCATCCGATTGTCGATTTGAGGCTTTTCCAGATCAGAAACTTTCTGATATCTGCGATTTGCTTGACTGTTGGATCCTTTGCTTTTTACATATTTGTTGTAATAGGGCCTCTTTGGATGCAGACCCAGATGGGCTACACGCCCACCATTGCGGGTGAGGTTATGGCGGTCACTGGGATTTTGTCACTCTTTTTTGGTCCCTTTTTCGGGGTCAATTTAGGCCGAATAGGGGCTAGAGAGGTTGCAACGATTGGATTTATTGCTTTTGGTTTGTCTGCCTGGGCAAGTGGATCTATCACCACAGATGTCTCCTATCAGCACCTTCAGTACGTTAGGCTTCTCATGGGTATGGGCATAGCGGGATTCTTTGTCCCCATGACTGCCATCTCACTCTCCCAGCTAGAACCTACCCAAATTAGTTCAGGCACTGGACTAACTAACTTTTTAAGGAATATGGGGGGAAGTGTTGGGACTGCAGTAGGCGCCACAATTTGGCAGGACCAGGCAGCAGCCAATCACGCGAATTTGGTTGAACATATCAGTCTCGGCAGTTATGGTTACGATCAGTATGTGACCTCGATGGCTAAACAAGGGTTGCTGGAGGGCGAAATGACTCAAAATTTAGAGCGTATCGTGAACTCTCAGGCTTACCTCCTATCAACCAACCATCTCCTGATCATGTCTGGAGTCATTATGGTCTGTTTGATACCCATAATCTGGTTTGCTAAACCCCCCTTTGGTGGTGGGGGCGGTGGACATTAGCTATTTTCCACTTTAAACGAATCCTAAACTCTGTCAGTATTATTGGGTGGAGTAACGAAAATTTTCAGGGAAATTGCTAGAGGACTTAAGCATTCGGATGCTAGATAATCCTATCAATCATTTGTAGAGTCTTCAAAAGATACTATGAATTGAATAATAAATCCTTGATATGTAATTTAGTTAATAAATTTAAAGCTGTTGATTTACATTTTATTGCTGCTTCCAATATCCAATTTAGACTCCAGCCAGACATTCTTCCTTCTCTCTTTTAATTCCTCTTCAATTTCAAAGTAGTCATGTTTTTATGAGCTCAAACCCAGATAATTTCCAAAAGTCACCCCAAGGCAGACCAACTGATGCAGCGACCTTACTTAAAACCGTCCTTGCAGAGAACGTCCGCACCAAACCTGAGCGTTTGAAAGTCATCATTGACAGCTTAGTCAAGCACCTTCATGCTTTCGCACTTGATACTGAACTCACCTATGAGGAGTTGTACGTCGGACTTGATTTCTTGAATAAAGTGGGTAAAGCAACCGGCCCTGAGAAAGATGAGGCTATTTTGCTATCTGATGTTTTAGGGCTTTCAACCCTCGTTCAACTCCAGGATGCCAAACGCATCATCGAGCACGGCGGTACTGAACCAGGTCTGATTGGCCCATTTTGGAGAGCAAACCATCCCGTTTTACCAAGCGGTGCATCAGTATGTGTCTCTCATAACAGTGGACCTAAACTTGAAGTTGCAGTTAAAGTCGTTGATTTAGAGGGCAAACCTATCTCCAATGCTATTGTTGATGCTTGGCAAGCATCCCCGACCGGGTTTTATGAAAACCAGGACCCCGAGCAAGCAGAAATGAACCTAAGGGGTCGCTTTATCACGGACACTACAGGTTCTTTTACGTTTTGGACTGTTCGCCCTGCGGGTTATCCGATCCCAATTGACGGCCCAGTAGGAGTTTTACTGGAACATCAAGAACGCAACCCCATGCGTCCCGCTCATATCCACTTCATAGCAATTGCACAAGGGTATAGAGTTCTGTCCACTCAAATCTTTGATGAAGCGGATCCCCATATTGACACCGATGTGGTGTTTGGGGCTGTTGGCTCCCTTGTTCGTAAACTAAGCCCTCACCCTAAGGATCCAGAGTCCCTATACCTTGAGGTGAGTATCACGCTTGAGCCTGGTGAGACGAGGGTTCCTAAGCCACCCATAGATTGAATGGAAATATAGTTTAAGTTTTAAATTTCCTGATTCAGTACATAGTTCATTTTTTCAAAACAATTAAACCAACAAACATTCTGGTGCAAGAAACAGCTCTAATTGAATTCTCACTTGCTTAAATATTTCCCTAGTTGTTGATTTAAGCTTTGATGGGTTAAGTTTCAAAGATCAAGTTTCATCAATTAAGTTTGGATAACATACACTTTGATGCCTTTCAACTCTTGACACTCCAATAAAGACTCAAACTTCTATTTTTCTGGGCTATTCACCTCCCCACTGTTTCACACCCCATAGTTATTGATTTTAAAATTTATGACCTCCCCCTCACCTCCCATGTCAACTCATCCATTAACACCCTCCCAATCCATGCCAACCAACTCCACCAGTTCGTCTGCACCAGCCAATGTATCCAATGGGCAAACCACCTCGACTTACCTCCCCAGTGATAACCTGACCAACAAAATAGTTGTAATTGTTGGCGGTGCAGGTGCAATTGGAGCCGAGGCAGCCAGGTTACTCTCCTCTAAGG
>DAITOS010000115.1:0-3648 GCA_036834025.1 Limnohabitans sp. | reverse complement strand
ACGTCGTTAAAGTTAAAGACGGTTTTGCTCGTAACTTTTTGATTCCCTCTGGACGTGCCAAGCGTGCGACAGATGCAGCGATCAAAGATTTCGAGGCACGTCGTGCTGAGCTTGAGAAAGTGGCCGCCGAGAAGTTGGCTGCTGCCAAGCAACTCGGTGAGAAACTCGGTGGTACTACCGTTAAAGTCACTCAAAAGTCTGGTGTTGATGGCCGTTTATTCGGATCTGTTACAAACCACGATATTGCTGATGAACTTAACAAAGGTGGATACACCATATTGAAATCACAAATCCGTATGCCCAATGGCCCAATCAAGGTCGTTGGTGACTCTAGCGTCAGCGTGTCACTGCACACCGATGTAGTGGTTGATATCAACGTTAGCGTTTACGGCGAAACAGCTTAAATTTAGGTCAGCCTAATCATATTTTTCTGACGTACCCCGTTAGAAAAACCGAAAGGGGAGAGTAGTCAATCACAATTGACTTCTCTCCCTTTTTTAATTTTTGTGCAGCTTAAAGTTTACTCATTAAAAGTTAATCTGCACTTGTACAAGCTTTTGAAGTGGTAGTTCACAGGTTATCAACTGAGTTATTAACAGCATTAAGTTTTTGGCTTGGTTTTGAATAATTTCAACGCCGCAGCTCCTGAACCCGTGCCTAAAGATCCCTATGGATGTATAGTTGGTATCTACAAAGGTCTTAATATTTTCCATGTCAGTTGTCTCTTTTTCTCGCAATAAATTCAACTCTCAGTCAAGTGATCCTCAGATCGCGCAACTGCGAGTGCCACCTCATTCGCTTGAAGCTGAATCATGCGTTTTGGGGGGCTTACTTTTAGATAACTCAGCTTGGGACAGAATTGCAGATACTTTGTCGGATACCGATTTTTATAAGCTCGAGCACCGCATTATTTACTCTGCGATAAAGAGCTTGATTGAGTCAAATCGTCCTGCAGACGTGATTACTGTGTATGAGGCCCTACAAGTTGAGGGACGTGCAGAAACAGTGGGTGGATTAGGGGGGCTTAATTCACTGGCCCAGTACGTTCCAAGCGCTGGCAATATTAGACGCTACGCAGAGATTGTTAGAGAGCGTGCGATTCTTCGTAAATTGGTGATCGCAAGTGATGAAATTGCAAACGAAGCGTTCAATACGAAAGGTAAACCAGTTTCCCAAATATTAGAGGAGGCAGAGCAAAAAATCTTTCAAATTGGCGAGGAAGGTTCAAAGCTCAGACAAGGCTTTCAGCAAATGACCAATTTGGTTGGAGATCTGCTTGGACGGGTGGATGAGATGTCCAGAAATCCTAATGATATTACTGGTGTTCCCAGCGGTTTTAGGGACTTTGATGAAATGACCTCCGGGCTTCAGCCCGGCGACCTAATTGTTCTTGCCGCTAGACCCTCGATGGGCAAGACTGCACTAGCCATCAACATTGCAGAGCACGTCTCTGTTAAGGAGTTGCTCCCCGTTGCGGTCTTCTCCATGGAGATGGGAGCCTCACAACTTGCTATTCGTTTGGTGGGCTCCATCGGGCGCATAGACCAAAATCATTTAAGAACAGGCAGACTCACAGATGATGAGTGGCCCCGGCTTACAGATGCCGTCGATCAACTCAAATCCGTATCCCTTTTTATTGATGAGACACCTGGGCTTAGTCCAAGTGAATTAAGGGCCAATGCCAAAAAGTTGTCCCGTCAGTGCGGCAAACTTGGGTTGATCGTTGTAGATTATCTTCAACTGATGTCAACCGGATCATCTGACGGGGACAACCGCGCGACAGAGCTTGGAGAAATCTCCAGGGGCCTGAAGATGCTGGCCAAGGAGCTTCAATGCCCCATCATCGCCTTGTCGCAGTTGAACAGGGGGGTTGAGACCCGAACAGATAAACGTCCCATGATGAGCGATCTGCGTGAGTCCGGTGCCATTGAACAAGATGCTGACGTAATCATGTTCATTTACCGCGATGATTACTACTTTAAAGACTCAAAAGAACCAGGCGTTGCAGAGATCATCATCGGTAAACAAAGAAACGGACCTACTGGGACAGTCAAGCTTGCTTTCTTAAAGCCACTCACTAAATTTGAGACTATGTCCAAAGGTAATGAGCGAGACTGATTTTTTTCTTTGATCAAAGCAACTCTCACTTAAATAATTTCTATATCGATTAACTGCTTTTTAAAAATCGAGTGCGAGTTGATTACCCTGCTCCTTTTTTACCCTCTCAGTGGTTCTGCGTTTACTTATTTTTTTGAGATTTGTGTTGGCTTTAGAGCCGTGGCGTTCAAGAACTTTAGGATTGAGTTCTTTGACCGAGGAAACAGATTTACGTGTGTGCATTCTATTTTTAGCCTCCCTTGTCGCTTGAGCTAAATCAACAACAGGAATAGGCCAGTCACGTCCTATAAAGACGCCGCACTCGGCTTGTACGTTCTCAGGCATTGTCCAGGGCTCAAAGATCCATGCATCGGGCACCCGTCTAAGTACGGGAAGCCAACGGCGCACAAATTCACCACGGGGGTCATGATCCATCGCCTGTTTGATCGGGTTATAAACCCGAGTCGTATTGATACCGGTTGTACCGGATTGCATTTGAACTTGGCTCCAGTGAATGCCAGGCTCATAATCTACAAACTGCGTTGCCAACCAATCGCCAACCTTTTTCCAGTGGAGCCAAAGGGGGTACGAGGCTACAGAGATCAGCATGGCACGCATTCTAAAGTTGAGCCATCCTGTGTCCCTTAGCATCACCACACAGGCGTCAACCAGGGGCCAACCCGTTTGTGCGCTAATGAGACGCTCAAAGTGCTCGTCGGACCATTCATTTTCTCTAAGACCATTAAAGCCTTGATTCATATTGCGCCACTCAATTTCAGGCTCACTTTCTAATTTTTGAATAAAGTGGCAATGCCAATGAAGTCGACTTAAAAAATTATGCAGTCCTCTACTTTGATAGGGTCTAGTCAATGGGCTTTGAAGGGTTGTATTCGTCGCTTGAACAACCTCTCTCATACTGAGGCACCCCAGGCTTAGGTAGGGCGATAGCCTTGAGCAAGCCGTAGTGGCTTTAAGGGGAGAGGAAATCCCCCCGACGTAAGTTGAACTTCTGTCCGTCAAAAATGAAGATAAGATCTTAAGTGCTTCAAGCCTTCCCCCAAGTTGTCGCTCAGGACAAGGGTCTTGGTTGATTGACCACTCATCAACAGCGGGCCAACGCTCACTTGGGAAAAGCGAATGCAGATGATTTTGTAAATTGAAATCTACCGCGCAAGTTGAAACTCTAAACTGAGGACTGCTCATCAAACGATCCCACTGTTGGTTCCACTGATTGCGGGAGGTAAGCCCTCTAAGGACACCGTGCTGTCGGTATTCGGACCATTGAACATTTTTTGATTTCAGCCACTTCTTAACTAAGATATCTCGTTTGAATGTGATCGCATTTCCAGTTTCTTGGTAAGAGTGCACGGCTGAAAAAGGGCTGGAGGCATATATTTTGGAGAAAACATCAATAGCTTCTCCATTCATCAGGGTTAGATTTAGATTGAGACTCTTTAGTTCTTTGGCCAAATCTAAGAGGGATTCTTTTAAGAAATCAAGCTGTCTTTTTGATGTGTCTTTGCCTGCCCAGTAAGAGGGCTCGAGGATATA
>DAITOS010000114.1:0-3663 GCA_036834025.1 Limnohabitans sp. | reverse complement strand
TAAACGAATGGACATCCTCTTTTATCACGCCCCCAATGCAAGGAGTGTCATCGAGAGTGAACTAAAACTAACTAAAGGATCTCGCGTGGTAGATGCTGTCATGAGCCTAGACAAAGCATATGCCGCATTGTTTTTAACGCAAGAGTCAATCAAAACAAAAGATTTTTTGCTGAGGGAGGGCTATACCATTGCAGTTTGGTCTAAACCGGCCAAGATGGAGCAACTCTTACAGTCAGGTGACAGAATTGAAGTATTAAGACCCATAAAAGTGGATCCAAAAGTTGCCAGGCGTGAGCGCTTTAAGAAACAAGGGGTCAAAGCTGCCGGACTTTTTGCTAAAAAACGACCTGGGGCCAAAGCAGGTTACTGATTTAGCTTAAATTGAAGTTGTTTTTTTAAAAATGACTTCTATATAGCTACAATTGTTTATTTGGAGCTTACACAAATGCGCCTCCTAGGTAACGCACTCACCTTTGACGATGTTCTGTTGGTACCCGATTACTCCGTAGTACTACCCAAAGACACATCCCTTAAAACCCAGTTTTCTAAAAATATCAGCCTTAACTTGCCCTTGGTCTCTGCAGCCATGGACACTGTTACGGAAGCTCGTCTTGCAATAGCGATCGCACAAGAGGGAGGTATTGGAGTTATACACAAAAACCTTACCCCGGAGCAACAAGCAGCAGAGGTCTCTAAGGTCAAGAGATATGAGAGTGGGGTGCTTAGGGATCCAGTCATCATCACCCCCCAACACACTGTCAGGGAGGTTATGGCCTTATCGGATCAACTTAGTATTTCCGGTTTTCCAGTTTGCGAAAACGGTAAAGTAGTAGGTATTGTTACTGGGCGTGATTTGCGATTTGAAACAAGGTTTGATGTCGCGGTCAGTGAAATTATGACGCCAAGGGACAAATTAATCACGGTCCCAGAGGGTGCGACCGCGGAAGAGGCCAAGGCTCTCTTAAACAAACACAAACTTGAGAGGTTACTTGTCATCAATGATCAGTTTGAGTTAAAGGGATTGATCACTGTCAAAGATATTACAAAGCAAACCAGCTTCCCCAATGCTGCCAGAGACGAATCAGGTAGGCTTCGAGTGGCTGCTGCTGTTGGCGTGGCAGAAGGTACAGAACATAGAGTCGAGTTGTTGGTTAACGCGGGTGTGGATGCGATAGTTGTTGATACAGCGCACGGACACAGTCAAGGTGTAATAGACAGAGTGCAATGGATTAAGAGAAATTATCCCAAGATTGACGTTATTGGAGGAAATATAGCCACAGGCTCTGCAGCCCTGGCTTTGGCAAACGTAGGTGCGGATGCAGTTAAGGTAGGTATTGGCCCAGGCTCCATATGCACCACACGTATTGTTGCGGGTGTAGGCGTGCCTCAAATCACTGCGATTGATAACGTAGCTGAGGCCCTTGCTGGTACTGGAGTGCCGTTGATCGCGGATGGAGGTGTGCGTTTTAGTGGAGACTTGGCCAAAGCAATTGCGGCAGGTGCATCAAGCGTGATGATGGGGGGGATGTTTGCCGGCACTGAGGAGGCGCCCGGTGAGATAGTTCTCTACCAAGGCCGAAGCTACAAAAGTTATAGAGGAATGGGTAGTATCGGTGCAATGCAGCAAGGCAGTGCTGATCGGTATTTCCAAGAATCATCCTCAGCCAATCCAAATGCTGATAAGTTAGTCCCAGAGGGGATAGAGGGGCGAGTACCCTACAAGGGATCAATGGTGACTATAGTTTTCCAACTTGCTGGGGGTCTCAGGGCTTCCATGGGCTACTGCGGTTGTGCGACATTGGATGATATGCGTACCAAAGCGCAGTTTGTTCAAATTACCGCAGCAGGTATGCGAGAGAGTCACGTGCACGATGTTCAAATCACAAAAGAAGCCCCTAATTACAGAGCTGATTGAATTTGACACCAAAAAGTTGTCTTTAACTCAAGCTTTTAGCTTTGGTTTTTAATTAATTTCAAATTAATCCATAACGATCTAATCGTAATGGGTACTTACAATTTTTCTTTTACTGAGCTTCTAATCGCATGCAACACGACAAAATTCTAATTTTAGATTTCGGCTCACAGGTCACTCAACTTATTGCCAGGCGCGTTCGCGAAGCTCATGTTTACAGTGAGGTTCACTCCTGTGATGTATCCGATGAGTGGATCAAAGATTTTGCTAAAGACGGCCACTTAAAGGGTATTATTTTGTCTGGCTCTCATGCAAGTGTTTATGAGGTAAGTACCGACCGTGCACCGGAAATCATATTTACTCTGGGGATACCTATTCTCGGAATTTGCTACGGTATGCAAACGATGGCTCAGCAACTTGGCGGTAAAGTTGAGAGTGGTTCTACCAGAGAGTTTGGCTACGCTGAGGTCAGAGCAAGAGGGCATACGAAGCTCTTTAATCAGATAGAAGACTACGTGACTCCTGAGGGACACGGCATGCTTAAAGTTTGGATGAGCCACGGTGATAAAGTGACCGAAATGCCACCCGGCTTTAAAGTAATGGCAAGTACACCTGATTGTCCCGTTGCGGGTATGGCAGATGAAGATAGAAGGTTTTACGGGGTTCAATTTCACCCAGAGGTCACACATACTATCAAGGGTAAAGAAATAATAGAGCGCTTTGCACTCCAAATTTGCGCAGCCAGGGCTGATTGGGTTATGGGAGACTATATTGCAGAGGCAGTTGAAAATATCCGCCTACAAGTTGGTCAAGAACGAGTTATATTGGGACTATCTGGAGGCGTTGACTCCTCTGTCGCAGCCGCACTAATTCACCGAGCAATTGGTGATCAACTAACCTGTGTGTTTGTAGACCATGGACTACTGCGTCTGAATGAAGGCGACATGGTGATGCAAATGTTCGCCGGTAAGCTAAAGGCTACTGTTGTTAGAGTAGACGCAGAGGCCAGATTCATGGGGGAGCTATCTGGTATCAGCGATCCTGAGCAAAAACGCAAAATTATAGGACGCGAGTTTGTTGAGGTATTTAAATCTGAAGCTTTAAGACTAAAAGCCGGTGAAGAGGGGCATCCAGGAGTAACTTTTCTTGCACAAGGTACCATCTATCCAGACGTAATCGAAAGTGGCGGTGGCAGTTCAAAGAAAGCTGTCACGATTAAGAGTCACCACAACGTTGGCGGGCTACCAGAACAATTGGGACTAAAACTACTTGAACCACTCAGAGAGCTTTTCAAGGATGAGGTAAGAGAGCTCGGGATTGCGCTGGGACTTCCCCCCCAGATGGTTTACAGGCACCCATTTCCAGGTCCTGGTCTCGGGGTTAGGATCTTGGGTGAGATTAAGAAAGAGTACGCAGATCTACTTCGTCGTGCAGACGCTATTTTTATAGAGGAACTACACAACTTTAGAGACGATAAGACGGGTAAGACATGGTATGAATTAACCAGTCAAGCTTTTGTCGTATTCTTACCAGTTAAGAGTGTAGGAGTTATGGGGGACGGTAGAACTTACGAATATGTCGTTGCATTAAGAGCGGTTCAAACTCAAGATTTCATGACAGCGGATTGGGCTGAATTACCTTATAGCCTACTCAAGAAAGTATCCAGTCGGATCATCAATGAGGTACGTGGAATTAACCGAGTTACTCTGGACGTTTCAAGTAAACCTCCAGCCACCATTGAGTGGGAGTAG
>DAITOS010000113.1:0-4053 GCA_036834025.1 Limnohabitans sp. | reverse complement strand
GTTGTGACGTTGTAAAAGCTATTCGAATGATTGATCGCGAGTTGATACAAAATAGGATTCAATCCACCTGCATTTTTTAATAAGTTGGTGTAGTTGCTATATCCTAGGTACTGAGCCAATCCAGCCATGATGGCGGCCCACTGCGGAGTTGATGCACTGGTACCGCCAAACAAATTCCACGTGCCGTTGACCACTACAGCGACTGGACTGCTGGAGGGGTCTGCGTTATAAGAAACATCGGGTACAGCGCGCATACCGGCGTTTGCTCTTAATATGGCATCGTTTAAAGCAATCATGTAATTGGTCTGAAAAGCGGGCATCAATTCATATGCACTTGGTCCACCCCCACCGTCTATCCAGGCTTGCTCGTCTAAATTTGTGTTTGAGGGTGGTGCAAGTCCAGAGATCGAAGTACCCCCAACCCCAGTAACGTAAGGCGATGCAGCGGGATAGTTTTGAGAGTTTTGATTTCCACCGTAGTCTCCAGCTGCAGCCAAAAAAGCAATTCCAGGATACTGCTTAAAAAATCCATCATAGGTGCTACTTTTTTGTTCTGTAAACTCACTTGCCCCAAAACTCATTGAGATGGCAGCTACATTGGGTAGCTGCACTGCAGTTTGAAGGGCAGTCATCACACTTGTCATGTAGTCGTCAGCAGTTTTAATCAATACAATTTTTGCCCCAGGCGCCATCGCATGAGCCCACTGCACATCAAGTGCGATCTCTTGGTAACCAGAGGCTGATTGAAGGCCACCACTTTGATCGATTAACTGAAAATTACAAGGCGGCAAGTTGTAGTAAGTGTTGAACTGAGCTAGATCTGAAGTAATCGACTGTAAGGTGCCGCCGGGGCCATCAATAATGACTATGGTCTGGCCAGTACCGGGGTAAGTCGGCGTTGCGATTGAGCCTTGAGTGGTAATTGGGAAACTGTAATGCACCAGCAAATCAGAGGGACTTAGGGTACCTCTGTAACCCGTACCAAATGCAGTCTGTGTCGGGGTGTTGTAAGTGATCGGGGTGTATCTTGTTGGCGGGGTGTAGCTTAATGGGCCTGAGCCCGATGTTCCGCTGGCTCCACTTGCGCCACTTGAAGTGCCGCCGCTAGACGAGGTGCTGCTGTATCCGCCCCCCCCACCCCCGCACCCAGATACTAGAATTGATAACGCAATGAATGTGAAGCAAAGTAATGGGTGGCTAGCACTTACTCTGGAAAAATTCATTTTCTTCATGCGTTGGAGCTTTACTGAGAGTAATTTAAGAGGCTAGATTTTTTAGTCTCACAAGAAGGATGTAATTGGCTAAGTTCCGAAGTTAATTTGCGACTTTAAATGGCTGCGTTACTTAAAAGCGTCACTTAGCCTCTTTTGACTCCTCAGCCTTCTTCATTGTTGAATATGAGTTAAAGCTATGGTGAGAAAAGCTAGCAATTTCATGCAAGCAGTGCATCCTCATCTCAAAGGCTTTAATACTCTCGCAACCAGCGCCGTCCTTATGAGCCATTGCAAGGCAGAACTTTTGTTCGTCCATCGATTTTTTTCGCTTACAGTCGTTGTTGTCCTGATGGTTTTCCTCTGCAAAACCGCAGACCCAACTAAATTGCAGAGATATGAAAATTAGCAGAGTTATTAATTTCATAAAAATTCCTTAAAGCCGGAAACTCTTTTAAAGCTGAGTTGGAGATCAAAAATAAAGATAACACATCAAACCGTCTCACTTGTCTTGAGACTAAAACTAGGGTTGAGTTTAGCACTGATGTGATTTTTATCTACTAATTGCCCTTGACTTCAATCAGGTTAAATGTCTGAATATTCAAGATATTTTTCAATTTGTTTGCTACACGAATTCAGATAATCACTTAAAGCAACAATTTAAACCACCCCACCTAATGAATTTATCTAAAGCATTTATCTAAAGCAATGACTTTAGGCATGGGGTTTTTACTGCCTCTCAAGTACCAAAGGAGCCAAATAACGCTCAATTGAACTTATCAGCTCAGACTCTCCGTAACTGGCCAACTGTTTGCAATATCCGTAAGCTTTCTTCCAGTTTTGTTCGGTCATTTGGTCAAAGAGTCTTGAATAAGCGTAAACCATTGATACACCTCTTGAGCGGGGATCCAGGTTGTATCCAGACACCAGGGAGTCAAAGTATGGATCCGGTATCCGCCAATTGGGGCCGTAAATATCTGTTAAGTACACCTGCGGATCACCGGGGGTGTTGAACTGCAACCCTTTGTAGTTGATTGGAGCTAACTCAAAGGGCGTAAAACGCCACATCAGAGGATAGGGTAGATGATGAAATCCTGAGAGGAGGTGCGCACCCTCAGGTTTAAAGAAAAAGAAATCAATACTGATGCCAGAGCTCTTTTCAATCACTCCGATATTTAAAACCTCATCCAATACGCCGCCCCCCTCACCTGCGATCCCTGGTTGAGTACTTTTCGGGTCAATCCAGTACTTACCAGAGCCTGATAGCACTTGAATCAATTTCGCTCTAGAACAGTTCCAGCCAAGTCCCACATCCAGGTCCTTATCGTGGGGTAACACCTCCCCGTCTCTATAAATACCAAGCAACGTCCCGTAGGCAAGAAAGAAAGGGATTTCGTGAAGTTCAAGTAGAGCATGTAACTCCAACAAAACCTTGGACGCAAGAGAGACAAGCATAGGCTTTTGCGGTTTAACCCTTCTGTCTAAAGCACTCTCTTTTATGAGTTTAAATTGCAGTTCAATGGCTCTTGATATTGAGGCAAGTGCTGCGTCCAACTCCCCTCTCTCCTTAAGCACATTTCCTTTGTTAGAGTGTGCGCTTGCATAAAGTGGATTTAACTCAATGGCTCGCTCATAGTCCAGTAATGCATCCCCAAACCTCTCAAGCTCAAAATAAACAACACCTCGGTTTGTGAAGGCCTCATAGTAGTTTGAATTTAAGGAGATAGCTTTATCGTAGGCCTCCAAGGCAGAGTCAAATTGACGTAACTCCTTTAATACATTTCCCTTATTGGAGAAAGCTTCAACATAATTCGGATCATACTGGGTCGCTTTCTCAAAAGAAAATAAGGCGTCTAGCATTTGTCCTAATTCAAATTGAACGACTCCCAGATTGGAGTAAGCAACTGCATTTTCTGGATCAAGGGAGATAGCTCGCCCAAGGCTATCCAAGGCATCTTGAAAGTGGGTTTGCTTGTAAAGCAGTAAACCGCGGTTTAACCAAGCCCCAACATGCTCGCTGTCCCACAATAGGACTTGATCGTAATCTACTAAGGCGTCATCCCAGCGGTTCAAGTTTTGATAGACATTGGCTCTATTAAAAAGTGCTGAGGTGCGATGTTCACCACACTGCGCTGCTTTTGTGTAGGAGTCAATTGCTTTGTCCAACTCTTTGAGGTCTTCATAGGTTAGACCTAGATTTAGGTAAACATCCCCCAAGAGTCTTGGATCAAGAGGGACTTGGCCCTCTTGGTCTAGGGCTTTTTTGGTTTCTAAAGCCTCCATGAACTTTATTACCTTTATTACCTTTATTGCCCTCATTTCCTCTAGTGTCTCAAGTGCCTCTCTTGGGCAGTTCATTTGTCTTTGCACTGAGCTCTTAAGAATAATTAAAGAGATCAATTGCTCTGGATTTAAGTTTGATTGGTTTGACTCATTAAGTTTTTCTGTTGCACTGTTCAAAACGTCAAGGGCTAGTTGGAACTCATTTGAGGCATGATGAAGAACGGCCAACGAACGGTAAGCATCCATCAAATGAGGGTCTAGCTTGATAGCCTCGGCATAGAGAATTTTGGCATCCTCAACTCTACCAAGCTGTTTTAGTGAGTTTCCAATATTCAGATAGAAACTTGGGTTTGCAGGAAAAATTCTAATGGCCTGCTTGAACCATTCAATTGACTCCACCCAGTTACCTTTTTGGTAGTCAATCAGTCCCAAAAAATTCAATGCGTCATAACTATCAGGATTGATCTCAAGAGCCTTTTGATACAACTCAGCAGCCAACTCAAGGTTGCCCTCCTGATGAATAACAATAGCTTGATCAATCAACTGAGCCTCACCAAGG
>DAITOS010000112.1:0-4155 GCA_036834025.1 Limnohabitans sp. | reverse complement strand
TCAAGTCGTCAACGGTTGAAAACACTGTTTTTATCATTAAAATCAATAAGTTACATGGGGGTCCCGCTCAAACGTTGGGACACTACTGATCCAATTTAATAAATTTCTGTTCAAATATTTTTAAACACTACATATGCAAAAAAAGATTTTGGGAAAAACAGGACCTGCCAGCTCTGTGGTGGGTCTAGGCTGCATGGGCATGTCAGACTTTTACGGCCCCGCTGATCGCCTTGAGAGCTTAGCGACCATTAAGTTAGCTCTTGAAGAGGGGATTAATCTCCTTGACACAGGGGATTTTTACGGAATGGGCCACAACGAATTAGTATTGGCAGAAGCGCTAAAACAGGTGCCGCGTCAGGAGGTTCTGCTGAGTGTTAAATTTGGTGCGCAAAGGGATCCAAGTGGTGCATGGCACGGTTTTGACGGTCGTCCTGCAGCGGTGAAGACCTCTCTTGCTTACACACTTAAGAGACTCAACACAGATTTCATAGACATCTACCGCCCAGCTCGGCTTGACCCTCAAGTTCCCATAGAGGAAACGGTTGGAGCAATTGCCGATATGGTTAAGGCCGGATATGTCAAGCATATTGGTTTATCTGAGATGGGTAGCGAGACAATTAGGCGTGCAAATGCTGTACACCCAATTTGCGATCTACAGATCGAGTACTCTGTTTTCTCAAGAGGTATTGAGCGCACGGTACTCAAGACCTGCCGTGAGCTCGGAATAGCCATTACAGCTTATGGAGTTTTATCAAGAGGATTGTTTGATCCAAATTGGCAAAACAAGGAAGTAGTTAAAGGGGACTTTAGAAGCTACAGTCCCCGTTTTCAAGCTGAAAATATTCAAAAAAATTTAGACGCCCTTAAGCCTTTGAAGAATCTTGCGCAGGAGAAGAACTGCACCATACCCCAACTCGCTATTGCTTGGGTCATGTCTAAGGGGGAGGATATTTTTCCCCTAATTGGGAGTAGAAGAACGATCACTTTAAGTGATTCATTAAAGGCCGTCAAAGTGAGTTTGACCGCTCAGGAGCAAAAACTTATCGATGAATCATTTCCCGAAGGTGTTGCAGCAGGATCTCGTTATGCTGAACCCATGATGTCTCACCTTGACAGTGAAAGAGGGTAATTGTTTGTAATTGGCTTTCAGGAAATGTCAGCTTTAGGGGCGGGGCTATTGTTTTTCGATTTACAAGCCTAATCAAAGATCAAAACAAAATATTTAAATTGATTCGGCTTTTAAAGTAACCCTCCTCTTCCCTCGCCACATTGACCCATCTTAGGCAAGTTAAGGGTAGGGAATCCAATTAATATAATTACTTAGTAGTAATAATTGGTCTTAAACTCTTTTAAAAAGTCCTAATAGGCTGCTAATAGACTGTTAACAGTCTTTGAAGAGCTAGAGCAAACTGTTTAACAGTTGGTGCTCATTAGTCATTGACAATAATGGCGATTGAAACAATCAATTAGGCATAAACCCGTATCTATATATAATAACCATCAATGAGTAACGCTCATTCAATAGTATTTTTCAATCAACCAAAGGATCTAATTATGTCAATCATCAACACGGTAGTCCAACCCTTTAAAAATCAAGCTTTTCACAATGGTAAATTCATCGAAGTAACAGAAGCCACACTTAAAGGTAAGTGGTCAGTTTTTATTTTTATGCCTGCTGCATTTACTTTTAATTGCCCAACTGAGGTTGAGGACGCTGCTGATAATTATGCTGAGTTCCAAAAAGCGGGTGCAGAGGTTTACATCATTACAACCGACACACAGTTCTCACACAAAGTTTGGCATGAGACATCGCCTGCAGTTGGTAAGGCTAAATTCCCATTGATTGGCGACCCAACTCACCATTTGACACGTGCTTTTGGTGTTCACATTGAGGAGGAAGGTTTAGCTCTTCGCGGAACTTTCATTATCAACCCCGCATGTGAAATCAAGACCGCAGAGGTCCATGACAACTCAATCGCAAGAGACGTTAAAGAGACCCTTCGTAAGCTCAAAGCAGCACAATACGTGGCCAAAAATCCTGGTCAAGTATGCCCTGCTAAATGGAATGAAGGCGCTAAGACATTAACACCTTCTTTGGATTTGGTTGGTAAGATCTAAGCAGTCCCCCTGCTCAAAGGGGTGCTGATCAAGCGCCCCTTTTGTCAGAGATCAGCCGTCTATTCGCCTCACCGCCCAACTGCCCAAATGCCTTAGACACCAAAGTCGTGAACAAACCAATTAACTCAAGGAAAAAAAACCATGTTAGATACCCAAATGAAAACTCAGTTGCAAGCGTATCTTCAAAATTTACGCGAGCCCATCCGCTTAGTTGCTACCCTAGACTCAAGTGAGAAAAGCACTGAACTTCGCGAATTGTTAACTCAGATCACCGAGCTTTCGGACAAGGTCTCTTACGATGAAACTGGTAAAGACGCCAGAAAACCCTCTTTCGTCATCTCAAAGGAGGGTCAAACCAGGGGTGTTAGATTTGCCGCCATACCCATGGGGCATGAGTTCACCTCCCTTGTCCTAGCTTTGTTGTGGACTGGGGGGCATCCTCCAAAAGTAGAGCCCGAGGTGCTCGAGCAAATCAAGGCGTTAGATAGCAAAATGAAACTTGAGGTTTACATGTCCCTATCGTGCCACAACTGCCCGGATGTGGTGCAGGCCGCAACACTGATGTCAATTTATAACCCCCACATTGATACAACGATTATTGATGGAGCATTGAATCAAGAGGAGGTAGATGCAAGACAGGTGATGGCCGTGCCAATGATGTACCTCAACGACCAAGTGTTCGGATCTGGAAGAATGAGCTTAGAGGAGATCATTGCTAAACTCGACACGAAGTCAGGTGAGCGCGAAGCCATCAAATTAAATAACAAAGAACCGTATGATATGTTGATCGTTGGGGGTGGGCCTGCAGGTGCAGCGGCTGCGGTTTACGCCGCTCGCAAAGGCATCCGTGTGGGCGTAGCTGCTGAGCGCTTTGGAGGTCAAACCAATGACACCATGGCGATTGAAAATTACATTTCTGTATTAGAAACAGATGGTCCAAAATTTGCCGCAGCATTGGATGCCCAGGTTCGCCACTACGGAGTAGACATCATGAACATGCAGCGTGTTGTTAAAGTGGTGCCCGCAGCAAATGTAGGAGACTTTGCACAAGTGCACATGGAAAATGGTGGGGTACTCAACGCCCGCACCATCATCTTATCGACGGGTGCGCGCTGGAAAAATGTTAACGTCCCTGGGGAACAAGAGTATAAAAACAAGGGAGTGGCGTATTGCCCCCACTGTGATGGTCCACTCTTCAAGGGCAAACGCGTGGCAGTGATTGGGGGAGGTAACTCTGGGGTGGAAGCTGCCATTGATTTGGCCGGAGTGGTCCAGCATGTAACGCTCTTTGAATATGCGGATTCATTAAAAGCAGACGCTGTTTTGGTGGATAAACTAAAGAGTCTGAACAACGTCACCATTCATGTAAGCGCACAAACTACTGAAATCACGGGAGACGGCAAAATAGTGAACGGTATGCGTTATAAAGACAGGCTGACCAATACAGAGCACAGCGTAGAGTTGGCTGGTGTGTTTGTACAGATTGGTTTGATTCCGAATACAGAGTTTTTAAAGGGAACTATCGAGCTTAGTAAGTTTGGTGAAATCGTTATTGATCAAAAATGTCACACCAACGTTGCGGGTGTTTTTGCGGCAGGTGATGTGACAACAGTCCCTTACAAACAAATTGTTATCGCCGCGGGCGAAGGATCTAAAGCCGCATTAAGCGCATTCGATTATTTAATTCGTACGCCCACTCCAGTTGCGGCATTAGAGACGGCAATGGCTTAACGAGTTCATGTAAGGTGCCCTAGGTCATCTGCCTTAGGGCGCCTATTGATAAATGAGCTGCGCTGTATCTATTTAATTTTACGATCTCACACAAGGTATATTTGCATTAGATGCCTGTAGACGGTTTTAAGAATTAGAAAACCTAAAGCTCAATTTTTTTTATTCACACCCACAGGCTATGCCTGAATAATCGATTGAAACACCTGCTTTAGTGACGCAGCCATAGTTCAGTGTGACTAATTTTTTCTCTGGCTTATTAAAAGCAGGTTGATTGGGTGCGGCAATTAAGGCTCCATTAGTAGTTGG
>DAITOS010000111.1:0-4266 GCA_036834025.1 Limnohabitans sp. | reverse complement strand
TTAATTATTTAAAAACATGATCGAATTGATATCTCAAGCCAACTGCATAACCGACTTGATTTTCCCCTGGATTAGGAGTTGAGCCTGTGTTGGTATTTGAGGGTACGAAAATATTTGCGTTATCACCAAGGGTAATAGATGTTCCGCTTTGATTCGTAACTCTTGAGTAAATGCCGTAGATATCAAAGTTCTTGTATGGTGTAAAGACATATTGGAGGGTTGCAATAGTTGCTTGATTGCCTTTTCCAGCGGTGACTGTGTTATTTGTTTCATAGTAATAACCCAAGGCCACTTGATGTGCTGTATTTGCTTTGTAACGAACCCCGGTGTATGCCACGTTAATAGAGTTTGAGCCGTTAACAGCTGCATTGCTTAGATCCTTTCTTGTGTCATACCCAAGATTAAATTTATATTTCTCGTAGTTGTAAATTCCTCCAAACTGAAACACTTGCAGACCTGGAGATCCATTCGTTGCCGCACTATCTACTCCATAATATTTTTGAACATTCGAATTCGAAGAGGTCAAGCCAAACTGATTGTAGGTAAATGTTGTTGTTCCCAAATAAGTCGTAAACAATTGGAAATCTGTTGCCCTATATCCAAGGTAGATCTCCCTTGTTGTGCCGTCCTTTAAATCGCCAGTGCCTCCAAGTGCGCTGAATGCCAATCCTCCCTCAAATCCGGCAAAATTAGGTGTGTAATATTTGATTTGATTGTTTGCTCTGCTTAAGTCATAAACACTTAAACTACCTATTGCACCAAAGTTACCTAAACCCGGCCCGGCTGAAATGGGATCAAACTTTCCAGTCTGCTCATATGAAATTGTTGTAGAGCGACCGACCTTTAAAGAGCCGAATCTATCTCCAGCCAAACCGATCGTCTCCTCTCTACTAAATAACATTGCACCTTTAGGTATTGTGGCGTTATAGCGATCAGTCCCTTGATTTTCGGTATTTCCACTTGCGAAATTTGTTGGATATAGAGCGGCCTCAAGTACCCCTATTAATCTTAGATCGTTCGTGAGACCATAACTACCAATTGCGCCGTATCTAGACGATGAGAGTCCTCCATTGATCGGACCATTCCAAGCGTTACCCTGTGAAACAACTGCTGATTTATAGTTGTCAGCATTTTCGATCCTTGCGTACCCTGCATCAATCAATCCAAACACAGTAAGTGAACTTTGTGCTTGAGAAGTTAAAGCTATACCGCTTAATAGAGTTAATAATAATGTTTTTTTGATACTGTTATTTTTCGACTTCATTTACATTCCCTGTAATGCTTTATAAAAAAGGAATGTTAAAACTTTGATAAACCTAAGTAAACCAAATAAAAATGCTTTGCTTATGAGTAATATACTAATTACTCAAATGTATATATAACAAAAATCTAATTTACTAATGATGAATGAACTCTAATGAACATCGTCCACTAAAATTCATTAATCAGATGTTGAAAAAAATAAAAAATTCAACCTATAGAGGTAGTAACCGAGTTGGGCAAATAGATTTAAGCAAATCAATCGGCTTATGTGTTTTGTATTTTAATTTTTGTTAGATCCAAATACAAAAAAAGGTTAAATATCCTCTTGCTCATTAGGTTTTAAGGCTGCCTTGACTTCAACTTCAGTAAGGCTTGGTGCGCAGAGCTCAATAAATTTGTATGCATATCCACGCAAATAATGCCCCTTCCTGACGGCAATTCTTGTGGTGTTGTTAGCAAAAAGATGATCGCTTGAGAGTAGTTTTAAGTGAGTATCTCGCTCTTTTTGATATGCCATTGAAGCAATAATACCTATACCTAGTCCAAGCTCAACATAGGTTTTAATGACATCAGCATCAAGTGCAGACATCACAATATCAGGAGAGAGGTGGGCGTTTGAAAAAGTTTCATCAATCAGCTTCCTGCCTGTGAATCCCTCGTGATAAGTCACTATGGGATATTCCGCAATGTCTTCTAGTTTGAGTTTTTTGGATTTTTCAAGGGGATGCCCCTCGGGTACGACCACTGCATGGTGCCAAGAGTAAAAGGGAAAGCTCACCAACTCGGGTATTTGAGATAGAGACTCGGTCGCAATTGCTAGATCTGCCTCGCCGTTGAGGAGTAACTCAGATATCTCATTTGGACTGCCCTGGTGCAATGCAAGGTGAACTTTGGGAAATTCTTTTTTAAACCGACTTACGATTTGAGGAAGAATGTACCTTGCCTGGGTATGCGTGGTTGCAACTGTTAACTGGCCTTTATCGCTATGACTGAACTGTTCGGCGAGCAATTTGATATTTTTAGTATCAATTAACATTCTCTCAACAATGATCAAAAGCTCTTTGCCAGGCTCGGTTAACCCCAATAGACGTTTACCCTTTCTAAGAAAAAGCTCTATTCCTAGCTCGTCCTCTAGGTCTTTAATATGCTTACTAACACCAGACTGGGATGTGAATAACGCATTACCTACTTCAGTCAAGTTGTAGTTGCATTTGACTGTTTCTCTGAGAATGCGGAGTTGCTGGAAATTCATTTGTAATTTGTATATTCATCAATAATTTTACGTATAGTAAATTTTGATAGTTTAAGATTTTTTTGACTAAAGTTGCAGATAGTTCATTGAAAACTCAAGAAATCTTTCTCGAACAAGATCCTCGCTCAAACTGAAGTCAATATGCTGGTTGTTTGAAAAAGAGTAATTTTGATTTTTGTTACCCGTTGTTTCAACATAAAGTAACTTATCAGCTTCAAGTGCTGGTTTTTGTTTGTTTAGTGGAGTGTAAAAATTTGACAGAGAATTATCAGAATATGAGTTCATCGTTTGAGATTCCTTCTAAACTTGATGTTATTTTTTTGATCTTTAGGTAGCTAATTCTTTCATTTTTACGGTTGTCATTAAAAACAAAATCTCACGTTTGATTTTATTTCGCTCATGTACTGCCTCTGGTGCAAGCAAATCATGTTGTTTGAGCAAGTTTGTGATGATCGGGTTGTATTGGGTTCTGATGTTTGACATGGAGCTTCTCCCATGAGATTTAATGACAACTGAATCTTAAACCCACTACAAAACAAATCAAACCAAAAAAAACTCATAAGAACATATCAAAAACAGATAAAGAATCGGAAAAACCAGCCTGATTTTCTATATATTGACCCACGGAGTAGTTGGTTGCAGACTTCTAAGACCTAAATACTCTTAAATCTAGTCTTTACAAACATCCATACTCGGTCGTTAAAATAGGTCCCAAATCAATTTTTAGTCTCTTTTAGTCTTTGCTCTTCGTTGCTTATCATTGATTTTTCCCGATTATTAAACGTTTGAGACACACCGTCCATGGAAGATACCGCACTCCAACAATTCAAAAATCAACTTGCTAAAGTTGAGTATGAGGCTAATTTAAAGGCTGTTTCCCTCAAAAAACCAAAAGTACCGATGGTGCTTTACTTTGGACGAAACAATTTCTCTGATAACTCCAAATATCTATTCTTGGATGCTTGCCGTAATAATTACGGTTTTCAGCCTATTTGGTGTAGTTTTAATTCGGAATTGGTGCGCCAACTCACTGAGTTAGGCCTTAATGCTGTAGATTTCAATTTCAATCAAGCCAAAATAATTGCACTTTTAATTAAGGCGCCACTTTGTGTATTCACCATCAGCCCTAACGAGTCCTTGCAAAACTCCACTTATAAAGCCGCCTTGGCAGGAGCACAAAAGGTTCAACTTTGGCACGGAGTAGGAACCAAGCAACTCGATTTAGCATTGACAGATAAGGGGGATATGCTAAATGTACAGTTTGTATCTCAATTGGCCGAGTCATCTAATATTGATTACATGCTCAGTCCGGCCAAGTCGTGGGACGTCCAGTGGAGAGATTTCTTTGGGGTAAGAAAGCTCATCCGAGCAGGTATGCCTCGCAATGAGGTTTTAACGCGTGCACCCCTTGATCATGAATTGGTCGGATCTTATAAGAATATATTCAAATCTGAGGACTCATTTAAAGTTCTTTGGGCGCCAACCTATACCTTCCTTGGTGATGTGCCCATGTGGATGAATCAGACCATTTATGAGCGGATTAAGGCCCCTTTTGTGAAACGTAAAATGAGTGTTGAGTTGATTATCAAACCCCATCCCTATGACAACAGGTTTGAGGCGGAAAATAAAAACAATCCCCTGATCATCCCGTCTGATCCAGATATTTATCCTTACCTTAGGCAGGTTGACTTACTTATCACAGATAAGTCCTCTATATTTGCAGATTTTTTGCACTGCAATAAGCCCATTAT
>DAITOS010000110.1:0-4340 GCA_036834025.1 Limnohabitans sp. | reverse complement strand
CCTCTAGGTGATTCGTTAGCCGACATATTCGAAATTGATATGGACGAGACACCAACGAGCGCGAAAAAAAATAGCAATCCACTGAATAAAATTAAGAAGCAGAATAAAAAGAGGATTGATGGGACTGCTTCAAATAAAGCACCTCCTAAGGTTGATCTTGAAGCAACAAAAAAAGTTTTGAAAAAAGCAACCAATCCTGACAACAAAATTTCTACTAAAAAATCAACAGCAAAGAAAATTTCCTCAAAACAGGTTACGTCAAAGAAGATATTGAAGAAAAAAGTATTGCCAAAAAAATGAATATACGCTCATATTATCTGAGGGTCAACAAGCGTGGTGAGGGGATATTCAATTATCACGTTGTACTATGAAAGTTGAATCGTCTAGACAATATGCGAGACGAAGTCAAAGACATAGAATGAAATGATCAGAATTTAACAACCTGGTCAAACGCTTTTTTTCAAATGTCAAAAATAGGTAGCCCTATGACCTAGAGGAGCGATTCTTTGCTTCACACATCTAAAGCAAGAGCCCTAGGCGGTAATTCTGTACGTAAGGATCGCTCAGTTGGCAGAGGGTAGCCTTTGTCTCGACCGCAACCGAATAAACCCAAAGATCACGGGAGGATGTGATGGGGTTGGGTCAAAAAATTTTCTAAGATTTAAAAAAATCTGAATTGGTTAAAGCTTTTCAGGTCTCTAATTCCGGGGGGGGACACAACCCATATCGCGACAACACACCTTAGTCAAACCTGCTAAGTTCTTAAACTATTAGGAACTTCGCAGACTATTAGTTAATTCGTTGCTCAATCCATGAAGCCAAAATATCAGCAATTTGAATACTATTACTGTCTTGCATCAGCATATGCGAATTTCCCGTAATTCCAATCTCTGGCAGTACCAATAACTCTGCTTTGCCGCCTGCGAGATTGGTCTTTTGAACAAATTCTCGGCAAGCTTTAAGCCTCGGTGCCCAACGAGGAGAGAGTTCAACGTAGTCACCAAACAAAACCATGATTGGCATTTTGATATAAGGAGCCAAGTCACCAGCAGCTGATGGGCATGCACCAGGCTCAATGGATATTATCCCGGCAATACCTTCATTGCTGATGGTCGCAGTTTGAAAAGGATAGATCCCAGATTGGGAATGACTTATCAATACAGTCTTCTTTAATTGCTTAGATAGCTGGGACAGCGCAGGTACAGTGGGATTTGGGGTTGGCATTGAATTGAGCCAATCAGGAACCATTTGTTGCCATAAACCAGCTTGGGCAGCTATGGGGAATTTCAAACCATCAAACACCTTTGGATATTCACTGCCGAACCGAAAAATTGTCCACGCCCCTTCGTGACCAGCTGCGAAGACAACCGGTAATTGTTCCGGTGAATCTTTGCCGATTTTCACGTTATTGATCACAGTCGCATTCACCGCCGATCGACCACGCCCTGACTGATCAATGACGTAAGTTGAAAATCCACGCTTTACGAAATATTCATCCCAACCCATTCTGCCATCAGGCGTTGACTCCCAGGTTTTGCCAGTTAAACAACAACCGTGAATCAATACCAGTGAGCTACCTTTTGGTTTAACGGGCGATTGAAAGTGCACATACATCTGGTCAACAATTATGTTTCCTTGAGCAGCATAGGCTGGCAATGTTGACAGTGTATTTGATTCAACTTCACGACCACCCACAAAGAAACTGCCTTGTTTTTCTAGAACTAGGGGCCCATCAATTAATTGTTGACTCAAAGGTGTTACTTGAAGCTTGAAAACGGCATTTTGCGCCATGAGGGTTGATACAAAGAAGAGTAAAAATAAGGTCGCAAAACTCTTTATACCTTGGGTTTTGGAGAATTTCATTTGTTTTTCCTTATAAGGTTCAGTAACTACAGATCTAAAATTTTTGTTAACGAAAAGTGTATTATTTCTTTGATTACAGTTTAATGCTCTTGGTCCACAAAATATTGATTTTTAAATTTTATGTACTTTTGGGGGACATTAAAGTTTTTACAAATCCAAAAGAACTAACAAAAACTTTAGGGTATGAGCCCCAAAGTAGCCTCTTTACACGGACGCATCTGTAATTGTGCATGATGTTTGCGTTGGCGTTGGGGTTGAGTTACAGTGATTGTGGGCTGTCGCAAATCAACGTATATGTAGATATGGAGTAATCTCTTTCATAAGAAATGAGAAGAAAATCCCTCAGAGGCTCCAGGGGCAACATTTTTACGAGAGTTTAACTCTCTAGTTGTGGGTTAGTTTTCTGATTTTGTTGTCGTTAAACCCGCCAATGAAGAGATTCCCGGCTGAATCTACAGTTATTCCAGTTGGATTCTCGAATGTTGCTACACCTAAACTACCATCTACGCTGCTGTATGCACCAGTTCCAGAGATTGTTGTTACCAAACCAGATGGTGTGATTTGACGAATCATATTGTTATATTCATCGGTAACATACAGGTTTCCACCTTGATCAATAGTAATTGCCGATGGCTCATAAAAAGAAGCCGCAGTTCCTACGCCGTCCTGTGATCCTTTAGATCCTGTTCCGGCAAAAGTAGTGACAACTCCATCGGGCGTTACTTTACGTATTAAATTGTCACCCCAAGATACCACATAAAAATACCCCCTCACGCTATCAAATACCAATCCAGACGCTGCGTTAAAGCTCGCTGCTGAACCCACACCATCTGCGCTTCCAACTGTTGAGCCACCGGCAATGGTAGTCACCGTACCATTACTTGCTATCTTTCGAATACTTGTGCCATCAGTAAAGTACAAAATTCCTTGAGAATCGAAAGCCAAATCACCTGGACCACTGATAACTGCACTTAAGGCTGGGCCGTCAACAGGGGCTACACTAATGTAGGGGCCACTTGGCCCCGAGCCGGCTACTGTCGTTACTACACCCGATTGTGTGACTTTTCTGATTCTTTTATTGTCTCCATCTGATACGTATAAATTATCGTTTGAATCTATAGCAATTGAAGAGGGGTGTGCAAAACTGGCGGATGTACCAACACCATCAGCAAATGAATAATTACCACTCCCCGCTAATGTTGAGACTATTCCTGAGGGAGTAATTTTCCTGATGATTGAGGCGTATTGATCAGCAACAAACAGATTTCCCTTTGAGTCAAACGCAACGCCGTGTGGCCTATTAAAAGTAGCACTTGAGGCTGGACCGCCCGTGCTCCCTTGTGAACCTGTGCCCGCAAAGGTACTAGCTGTCCAAGAAAAGGGTCCCGTGCTAGACATAGTAACTTTTCGTATGACGTTATTAGATCCATCTGCCATAAATAGATTCCCGTAAGAATCAAATGCTAGGCCGCCGGACCAACTAAAACAGGCATTTGAAAGTTGGCCGTCCCTGTAACCATTACCACAACCGGTAGCAAAAGTTGAGGCGGTTCCAGAGGCGGTAATTTTTGTAATTTTGCTGCTTCCCCAAACCCAGACATTACCAAAACCATCAAGTGCTATTCCGTCTTCAGATGGAAAGCCACACGCTAAAGTGCTGGTGGTCTGAGTTGTTAGATTGACCACTCGAACACAAGACTGATAGGACGAGTGTTCTGCAACATAAATTAGGTTACCTGAGGTAACTACATTCAATGGTTGATTAAAAGTTGCGGACATATTCGGTCCATCTACATCTCCCTGATGTCCAGAGCCCGCAACCGTAGTTACAACACCTGCAAGAGTTATTTTTCTAATGTAACCGTAGTATTCATCTGCGACATAAAGGTTACTAGAGCCATCAAAAGTTATGCCGTGTGGACTTGAGAATTGTGCAGACGTGCCGCTACCGTCAGCGTAGCCAGCAGTGGTTGAGCCAGCTAGGGTTGAAACAATTCCATTTGATATTTTTCTGATCAAATTATTACCGTAATCGGCAACATAAACGTTACCAGAGTTGTCAACAGTGATGCCAATTGGCTGATTAAAGGAGGCGGACAAAGCGCTTCCATTGGTACTACCTGAAGATCCACTACCAGCTAAAGTTGAAACCACGCCAGCCGGATTAATCTTTCTGATTAGATTATTGTTGGTATCTGCAACATAGATATTGTTAGATGAGTCTGTTGCTATGCCAAGCGGATTGTTGAAATACGCGGCTGATCCACTTCCATCACCGCTTTTAGCTTGACCGGAACCGGCAAAGGTTGTCATGGGATAGTTGATGGTTGTGGTTGTTGTGGAGGAAATAGTTGTTGTTGTGGTTGTTGTTGTGGTTGAATTAGTGCTGCTCGAGCTTGTAGAGGAGCTTATTTCTCGGATTACGTTATTAGATCCATCTGCCATAAATAGATTCCCGTAAGAATCAAATGCTAGGC
>DAITOS010000109.1:0-5179 GCA_036834025.1 Limnohabitans sp. | reverse complement strand
ACGCAAGTTGGCTCAGGCCCTGGATTGCGAGCTGTATTATGCATTGGTGCCTCGAACTAGTTATGCACGTTTGATTGTAGATTTATTGGCCATGCGACTTGGTCGCCCGCGATTAACGTGGGGCGGAGGTGACGCCACCATGACCAAAGTGGGACCACTTATGTATCAATACCTGACAGCTTTGCGAGCAGCCGATCAGGGGCAGTTAAGCGATTTGATCGCGTTTGCTCGCAGTTGACTCTCAGTTGACTCTCAGTTGACTCTCAGTTGACTCGCTCTTTTTTTCTAAGGTTTGTTCTTATCGGGTAAACCCACCTACTCTGGGATTTTTTTTGAGTTTAAATATAGTGATCAAATAGTGGGAGATGATTTTGTCTGCCTAAAGAAATGGGATGCTAGCACTTCGACCCTGTTTTATTTTCAATTGACCAAAATTACATATCCACTCTCAAGTCTACTGTCTCCAATATTCAGGTTTTAGCATGACACATAAGCATCATTTTTCACGCCTCATTTCTGTCTCTTTGTGCTGCTTAAGCGCAATTTCTATCATCGGCTGCGCTGAAATGCAAGCGCCTACAACTGGAAAGAAAGAACTCATCATCATTGGAATAGATGAGAAGCAAACCTTTGATGAAAAAGGATTAGCAGTTTTAAACACGGATAACAAGGACTCACTTCTTGTCATGGACATTGGTTCCAACCCACTCAAACCAAGCATATTGGGCTCCTTATCTTTGCCAAATACGATTAGTGGACCGCCAGTCAATTTAGCTATATCACCTGATCAAAGTATTGCCCTGCTCGCAAACTCTACTAACGTAGTTAAGGAAGACGGAAAACTTAAACAAGTACCTGATAACAGGTTGTTTGTTATTGATTTAACAACCTCTCCCCCGACTCTAATAGATACCTTAGTGGTTGGTAAACAGCCCTCAGGATTGTCAATCAACAGGGCCGGTAATTTGGCACTCATTGCAAACCGAGCTGATAACTCTGTCAGTGTTTTGCGTATCGCTGGCAAGAAGGTCACTTTGATTGATTCTGTCACCATTGGCGAACAAGTCTCACATGTCGTATTCACTCCAGATGGAACTCACGCCATGGCAACCAAGTTCCCAGGTCATAAGGTTGCTTTCTTAGACGTAAAAGGCGAGAGGGTTACTTACAACAAATATGATGTAGCGGTTGGCTTATGGCCCTACAACATGGTTGTTGCACCAAGTGGAAAAATTGCAATCACGGCAGACAACGGAAACTCTGGTGCTGCTGATGGCAATGTAGATACAGTTACTATCATCGATTTACAGGCAACGCCGCCAAGAAGTATCGATAAAGTTGTAATCGGAGATGGTCCTGAGGGAATTGCAATGAGCCCCAAAGGAAATCTCGCTGTAGCAGTCCTCCTTAAGGGGACCAACTCATCAAAAGACGCCTTTTTTTACAACAGAAATGCAAGTGTTGTGGCGCTTAAAGTTGAAAATATGAAAGTAACAAAAGGTAACGAAGTAGATGTAAGAGGACTCCCTGAAGGAGTTGTATTTAGCAATGATGGTCAATACATCTATGTGGGTAATTTTATCGATCAAGATATTTCAATATTAAAAGTAGTAGGAGACCAGATTGTCAACACAAATGTATTAATCCCGTTGCCTGGTCATCCTGCATCTATTAGGGGAAGTCAGCAATAATTGACCCAATCACCATTTGTTCACAGCAATCACTTGGGAGGTGGGATAAATTAGTTTTAAGCCATTGTTTAATGATGTGGCAAAAGCAATCACACAATCACAATTAGAATTTCTGAATAAGACCATTTCCATTGGCATACAAAAATCTTAAAACCAATAGAATAAAAAAACTGTACACAGACTATCATGCAGTTGCATAAATCTCATGCTATCTGACATCTTTTTTATACCATTAGGGTTGATGACAACATTGAATTAGCAATTACCGCTACTTTTCAACTCACCTCCTAAAGATCTTGAGTTGAGGACAAACCGTTAGTTTGTAAAGGCGGCTGTTAATTGGGTCTCTTTCAATAAGACGGCTGAAATGATAATTAGCGACTTCAAATCCAAAAGTAGAGACCGACCAGATCACGAATAATAAGTCAAATTCGATGAATATAAATAAGCGTAAGTTAATTAAATCTCTGTGGGTAGGTGCTTGGGTCTCACCATTGAATTTTGTTCATGCTGAGAAAAATACAAAAAAACCAATTAGAGTCGTGGTGCCCTACGCTGCAGGTGGAGGCACAGATGTAATTGGCAGAGTGCTGTTGCAGAATTTGTCCGAGCTCATGGGGCAGCCCTTCATTTTAGACAACAAGCCCGGTGCAGGCACGGCTATAGGGACTGATTTTGTCGCTAAATCTGAGCCTGATGGGCATACTCTTTTATTGACCAGCTCGGCCATTGCGATTAATGCTGCTTTGCTAAAAAATTTACCATACAACACACTAAGGGATTTAATTCCGATCGCACGAATTTGTCATGGGCCTAACGTCATAGTTGTCCGCTCAGATAGTCCGATTACATCCGTTTCCGATTTGATTAAAGCTACGAAGGAAAAGCCAGGGTTATTAAGTTATGCATCATCGGGCAATGGCAGTGCTGTGCATCTAGCGGGTGAACTGCTTAAGTTGATGTCGGGGACGCAGATTCAGCATATTCCCTACAAGGGTGCGGGCCCTGCGTATACAGATTTACTGGGCGGGCAAGTAGACTTTCTAATAGGGACTGCAGGAGGTGTCCACAAATTTGTCCAAAGCGGACGAATGCGAGCTATCGCAGTAACCTCTGCAGAGCGCACAAAGGCATATCCTGGTATACCCACTGTAGGAGAAACTTTGCCTGGATATTTTGCGCAGGTATGGTACGCAGTTTATGCACCGAGCGGGACACCCCAGGATTTAATATCAAACCTTAACGAAAATATAAGACGAGCTGTTCATCTTAATTCCTATCAATCAACTTTAGAGAGCGATGGGTTGGTCGCCTCAGTAAACACTCCCACTGAGATGGCCACTTTCATGCGTTCTGAAGTTGAGAGATGGCAGAGGGTTGTTCAACAAGCAAATATTTCAATTGATTAATAAATAAAAATACCAAAATATGATGGAGTTTAAAGATGGAATCTAAACGCTTAAGTGGAAAAGTAGCAATTATCGTTGGGGCTGGTCAACAGCCTGGTCAAACTATTGGTAATGGGCGTGCCACTGCGCAGAGATTTGCCCAGGAGGGAGCCTCACTATTTTTAGTTGATATCAATCCAGACTGGTTAAAGGATACCGTTGAAGCGGTCAAACAGTTTGGCCATCCTGTTGAATCGTGGGTTGCTGACATAACTCAAGAAACCCAGTGTCAGTCCATTGCAAACGAGTGTAAGAAAAGATTTGGCCGCATAGATATTCTTCACAATAATGTTGGTTTATCCAAGGGCGACAAAAAAACTGCTGAGCTAGATGTTTTAGCCTGGGAATTTATCATGGACAGAAATTTAAAAGGAATGTTCATGACTTGTAAGCATGTCTTACCCATCATGATTGAGCAAAATGCTGGTTGTATCATCAATGTTTCATCTACAGCATCTTTGGCAGCAAGACCAACGGTTACTTATAAAACGAGTAAGGCTGGAGTAAACGCTTTAACTCAACACATTGCAATTGAGAATGCACAGTTCGGTATTCGAGCAAATGCCCTTTTGCCCGGACTGATCGATACACCAATGGCTATTAACCGACGTGCACATGAAAGAGGCGTGGATCCAGAGGTGATCAGAAAAGAGAGAAATGCACTTGTCCCCATGGGCAGAATGGGGTCTGCATTTGATGTTGCTAATGCTGCACTCTTTTTGGCATCTGACGAGGCCTCCTATATCACTGGCGTACTGTTGCCAATCGATGGTGGATTAATCCAAAAAAGAGGGTGAGCACCTACAAGCCATTTGCTGAGATCAGCCGGTGTTGACAGGACAATGTATGGGACCATCCCCGCTTGTGCTGGGGAACTCACCGCAACAAAGCCATTCTTACACCTGGGAAAGTTTGACTTATCAGGCATGTAGCCGGTATTTTAATAAAAACTTTGCGGTCAAGCCTACCGGCGCCAGGTTAGATTCAAGCGCACTATCCTCCGCTAATAAAGTCGTAATGATTTAAGCTAAACCGTACCCCGTTTTTTGCAGAGACGGGCAAGTCGTAGCCTAGGCCATAAAACTGACCCATACCTGTTTGACTTTGAGACAGGTTATACACGCCCAATACGGTACTAACATTTCCCTGTTGCTTATCCTTGAATTGTGTTACTCCAAGGTCCAAGAAAACGTACTTCAATTCGTCAATTCAGCAAATAAATTAATACGAGAATCTGTGGATATCAAGTGGTAAACGAATGAGGCTCTATGTGAAATCGTTGTTTCAATTATTATTTATGTAGGTCCACAAGTCAGAAAAAGCAACAACTGAGATTATTCGGTTTTACGATGCCTTTTTCCGGTAAATACCCTTATCTCGTTTGATCATTTAAGTACGAGAATATTGGTTTAATTCTTTAAAAAACTCTACTAAAGGCGTTCTCCAATGACTCTAAATATTTGTCAGTTTTCTAAACGACTACTTTTTTGTCTTGCATTGTTTTTCACTCTACCTCTATGGGCTCAAACTTATCCCAATAAGCCTATTCGAATCATTATTCCTTACATTGCAGGTGGGCCCGCAGATGTGATGATTCGTGCTGTGTGTCAAAAATTAGGGGACAACTGGGGACAGCCGTTTGTGGTGGATAACAAGCCTGGCGCTAACGAGATCATAGGGGCTGACACAGTTGCAAAAAGTCCAGGCGACGGATACACATTTTTGGTAGCGTCCGACGCTACTTTTACGCTCAACCAAAACCTTTACTCTAAACTTCCCTACGATCCTCTTAAAGATTTAGTTCCTGTGACTAAACTAGTGATTGGTAATTTAATGTTGGTCGTACGTCCAGATTTTCCGGCAAATAACATTGCCGAATTTATTGAAAACTATGAAGTGGCAAAACAAACTAAAATAGGACTCTATCACCCACTAGATGGTGTTACCAATCCCAAGTATAAGTAGTTGCGTTTCTTAACTATTTTTTTGCAAATAGAAGAAGGCACTAGCTTTTAACCAGGGCCCAATGTTATAAAACTT
>DAITOS010000108.1:0-5443 GCA_036834025.1 Limnohabitans sp. | reverse complement strand
AGTCCTGGTGCTGTAAGCTTTAGTAATGTATTGAGCGGAGATAATGTGCAATCTACTGGCGTGATTGTTAACACTAGCACTTTGAGTGGTGCGGGCAAACCCGTTGTTGGGAGTTATACCCAAACCGCAAGCACTATAAACGGAGCTGATGCAGCTAACTATTTAGCGGCCACCCTTACATCTCCGGCTAATTATGTGATTAACCCATTAACACTTGTTGGTTCGATCAACTCCAGCAGTTCAATCTATGCATCAAATTTAAATCCTGGCTCGGTTAGTTTTAGTAACGCACTTGCCGGTGATATCGTGAACAGTCTCGTTACTGTAAACACGAATACGTTGAGTAGTGGAGGTAAACCAATCGCAGGCAGTTACACGCAAACCTCAGGTGCGCTTAATGGAGCAGATGCTGGAAACTACACATTTGCCAGTGTGACTTCACCTTCTAATTACAACATCAATCCATTGGCACTCATTGGAGCGATTGAAAAAAGCGGTTCAACTTATGGATCAAATCTAAGTCCTGGTGCGGTCAGCTTTAGCAATGCTTTAGCTGGGGACTTGATAAATAGTTCAGCGATCGTGAACACGAGCACTTTAAGTGGAGCAGGTAAGCCCATTGTTGGTAGTTATACTCAAACCTCAGGACCTCTAAATGGAGTTGATGCTGCAAACTATACTTTTGCTAGCGTGACTTCGGCTCCTAATTACACCATTACTCCAATGGCGCTCGTAGGCTCGATTGCTGCAAGCAGTTCAACGTATGGATCAAATTTAAATCCTGGAGCCGTAAGCTTGAGTAATGTTCTACCTGGAGATGATGTGCAAGGTGGTGGTGCGAGCGTGAACACAAGCACCCTTAGTGGAGCAGGCAAACCCATTGTTGGTCGGTATACTCAAACTGTAAGTACGATAGCCGGAGCTGATGCGGCTAACTATTTAGCATCGACTCTAACATCTGAGCCCAATTACACGATCAATCCATTGAAACTGGGGGGCTCTATTACTGCAGGCAGTTCGACCTACGGTTCAAAACTGAACCCTGGTGCTTTTGTATTTAGCAATGCACTTTCTGGAGATATTATCAATAGCTCAGTAAGCGTAAACACAAGTACGTTGAGTGGTGCAGGTAGACCAATTGTTGGTAATTACACCCAAACAGCCGGCGAGCTTAGTGGAGTTGATGCTGGAAATTACACTTTTGCTGGTGTTACCTCTTCACCCAATTACACAATAACTCCTTTGGCTTTGGTGGGTTCTATCACTTCGAGTAATTCAGTTGCTGGTTCAGTTCTGGTGCCAGGTAATGTATCTTTCAATAATGCAATTCCTGGCGACTCACTAGGAGCAGCCACAGTCAATGTGAATATACCTGGAGCACCAAGAAACAGTAAGATTGGTAATACGGTGGGCTCATTTCAATTGAGCCAGTCCATATCGTCTTTAGCAGGTTTAGATGCATCCAACTACAGTTATGCCGATGTCAAAGGGGATTACATAATTAGAACGGGCTTTTCCAGTGGGAGTGTTTACCCATCTATCATGAATGCCTCCTCTGCAAGTCTGTATGCGGCAAAGGCAAACGACACTCCAAGCACCGTAACAGATGTCACCCCAAAGCTTGCTCAATCAAACTCCATTGGTTCAGGTTCCAATGTTAATTCGAACGCTGTTAACTCAAATGCTTTTAATTCGATTGCTGCCTCAAAGGGCGGAGCTCAAGGCTCAAATTTACCAACTGATTCAGCATCAAGCACAACGAATCTGTCCAACAATTCACCGGTTTCTCCGACAACTTCCGCAACAACTTCCCCAACAACTTCCGTTAAGAATATAGATAGATCTGCGCCCGCAAATAAACCCATTCCTAATTCAGAACAAAAATTATCTGTTACATCAACGCAGAACAGATCGACATCTATTAACAGTAGTGGTTTAAATTTAATGAACTCTGCTGTTGCAGATGAGGTTTATTCCAATAAATCTTTGTCACCACCCCTGACTGACATCGCTAAGGAAGTTGATAGAAGAGCTTTGGGAGCCACTGTGGCCTTTGGAGTTGCCGATGAGGCTGCCCAAGCTGCACAAGCTGCTGTAGTGGCTCTCAAAGGTTTTGTAAGCACATTAGAGAATGTGGTGATTACTCCAGAAAATCTGTCCATCGTCGGCGATGTTGCCGCAGCTTTGGGGGGAAGTATCCAGGTGATTAGTCTGGCTGCTGCGGTTCCAATCCCTTTGTTAAGTTTACCGATGACACTTCCGGTTCTACCCATTCCATTGCAATTACCTCTACCTTCCCCACTTCCTGCCCCTATTCCTACGCCTTCTTCAGTCTCGAATGTAATTCAGTTCTCTAATCGATTCGGTAGGGCTGCTTGAAGGGAGTAGTGATAAGAATTCAATCTAAAATTAAATCAAAAAAACCCGCACACAAATAAATGTCTGCGGGTTTAGGGGGGGGAATTATGAAATTGAATCAGTAAATTGATGGCTGATTCAATTACAGATCAAGAATGAACGGCTTCAGGTAGTGCTACTTTTTTGGGGAGAATCCGCTCAAGTGCCTGTTCAAATAAACGAACGGTTCTGTCCACATTTTGAAGTTTTTCTAAACCAAATAGTCCAAGTCTAAAGGTCATGAAATCTGATCCTTCATCGCACTGCAATGGCACGCCAGCAGCTGTTTGCAGTCCTTCTGCAAGAAACTTGCGACTAGACTGAATCTCTGGATCAGTTGTATAGCTAACTACAACGCCGGGTGCTTGGAACCCTTTTTCAGCAACACTTTTGAAACCATGTTTTTCTAGCGTAGCCCGGATCTTAGAGCCAAGTTCAATTTGGGCGTCCATCATGTGCTTGAAGCCCAAAGTTTGTGATTCCTCCATCACCAAGCAAAGCCTAGCAAGAGCGTCTGTTGGCATTGTCGTGTGATATGAATGGTTGCCAGCCTCATAGGTCTCCATGATGGTTAACCACTTCTTTAGATCACATGCAAAGCTAGAGCTTGTGGTTGTATCAATTACTTTTCTTGCATGTTCAGACATTGTGATCATCGCGCAGCACGGGGAGCTACTCCAGCCCTTTTGGGGCGCTGAGACGAGAACATCGACTCCAGTTGCTTTCATGTCAACCCACATTGCACCGGATGCTATGCAGTCGAGCACAAAAATACCTCCATAGGAGTGAACAGCTTGTGTGATGGTTTTGATGTAATCATCTGGAAGAATCATTCCACACGATGTCTCAACATGGGGGGCGAACACGACATCAGGCTTCTCGCTTAAGATCACAGACACTGCCTCGCTAACAGGGACAGGGCTAAAGGGTTCTTGTGAACCAGCTTTGTTACGTCGTGCTTTGAGTACGGTACAAGTGGCGGGAATGTTTCCCATTTCAAATATTTGAGTCCAACGGTAGCTGAACCATCCGTTTCTGATAACCAAACATTTCTTGTTCGTGGCGAATTGTCTAGCAACTGCTTCCATGCCGAAAGTACCACTACCAGGTACCAAAGCGGTTGAATGTGCGTTGTATACATTTTTAAGGACTTGTGAAATTCGTTTCATTACGCCTTGAAAATTCTTTGACATATGGTTCAAAGATCTGTCTGTGTATACGACAGAGTATTCAAGTAATCCATCCGGGTCAACTTGGGCAAGTAATCCAGGCATGAGGTTCTCCAATCAATGGGTTGACGAGTTGAAATTGCGGTCCAACTCAGACGACAACCAAAAATGCATAAACTTCAAAGGCTTAGCTCAATTAGTTATCAAAGGAGGTTTATTATCTCACTTTCATGATTTTTCGTCTCCGGTTCTTTTCTCAATTCTTTTCTCAATGGTTTTAGCTTTGCTATTTGTTTGTACTTCTAGTCATCAGTAATACGATAAGGATAAATTAAATTAATACTTATGTATTAATAAAGAATGTTTTCCTCTTTGCTCATAAAACTAACTGTGCTTAAGGTGGGCTGATCTAATAATTTTCACTAAAAAAACCTTAGTCATTTTTGATACTTATATTTGTCACATTACTGTGTAAAAATACAAAGAATTCGATGAAGTATCTTTTATTAGTATTTTAGTATTGATTTTTTCAGACCTCCGGCACCCCGAGGCCTAACTATTCGGCAAATGGCTTAAAAAACCGAAATCATCTGTGTACCAGTTTAAAAAGACAAAACCAATGACTTTTAAATTTAAAAAGTACGCAAATATTGGGGTTTTTATGCTGCTTTGCGTTTTAGCGTATCAATCTAGTGCGCAGGACATCGCAGAAGAGGCAAGCGCTGCGAATTCTCTAAGCCCTATTTATAGCCTTCAAACCAACAATCTTCTCCGTTATTTAGGCTTTAAATTTAATTCTGATCAGCCCATAGATCAGGAGGCTGCCAAAACAGACTGGTTAAGTCTTCATGGCCAAATCACATATATTGACATGTGGCATCCCAGTGTAAGAAATACCTCTTTGCACCAAGTGCAGTCTGACTCTAATAGTCTAAAACAGCAAGCAGAGAAAAAGGAGACATTTGACACAACATTTCTTATTGGAATTCGTTTAGCTGAGAATACGGCCCTTTACCTAAACCCCGAAATAGATCAGGGTTTCGGCTTTGCAAATACGGTGGGTGTTGCTGGTTTTCCCAGTGGAGCCGCCTACAAAGTGGGGCAGGCTGAGCCCTATGGACGATTTCCAAGAGCTTTTATTAGGCAGACATTTAATTTGGACGGGGAAAAAGAGCTAATTGAGGAGGGGCCTAATCAATTTGCCAATGAGGTAATGCATAACAACGTTATCGTAACGGTTGGTAAATTCTCTGTGGTGGATGTTTTTGATACCAATCGCTACTCCCACGACCCAAGAGCTGATTTTATGAACTGGGCTATTCTTGATTCAGGCGCTTATGATTATGCTGCTGATTCGTGGGGTTTTACTTATGGGCTAGCCATCGAGTGGCGTCAAGATGATTGGACGCTGAGGACCGGCCTGTTTGACCTTTCAACAGTTCCTAACAGCGAACTCTTAGATTCTAAATTTAAACAGTTTGAATGGGTAAATGAGGTTGAGCGTCGATATAAATTGGCAGACCGAGATGGAAGTTTAAAGCTTCTCGCTTACGTTAACCACGCTTACATGGGAAATTATGCGGAGGCGGTGAGTTTAAGCCTGAACGCAGGTACGACAAGTGCATGTCCTTCTCTTGATTTAAGCGCAACTCCCAGTACATCTTGCGTACGTCGTTACGCCTCACAAGGGGGCTTTGCTTTGAATCTGGAGCAAGAATTAAGTAAAAGTGTAGGAGTGTTTGCCCGCCTTAGTGCCAATCAAGGTAAAAAAGAGACCTATGACTTTACTGATATAAATCAATCGCTATCAGGGGGGGTGGTTTTTCAAGGAGCGTCTTGGGGAAGGGGGGGCGACACTATTGGAGTTGCCGGCGTAG
>DAITOS010000107.1:4113-5761 GCA_036834025.1 Limnohabitans sp. | reverse complement strand
ATTCTGTTCAAAACTTCATACACTTGCGGAATAAAGAAAAATAGAGCCTCTCTTGAAGACCCTATTTTAAGTAATTATTTTTTTAATTTAATTTAGCAGCGCCAAATTTACAAACGGCCTCGTCCTGCCCACCCGTTCCTCCAGAACAACCTATGCCGCCCACAATTTTTCCATCTACTATGAGTGGAATACCGCCTCTTGAAGCAATAACGTCATCTAAAGTGGCAATGTAAGCGAATTTTTGAATAGCGTCTTCCAAAAGTTTAGATTCACGGCGAAATTTAACTGCTGTTCTTGCCTTATGCTCAGCAATTTGAATTGAAGCCAGTTGAGCGCCATCCATCCTTTGGAATGCAACTAAATTGCCCCCTGAGTCCACAACAGCTACATTCATCTTCCAATTTCGTCTTTTTGCCTCACCAACGACAGCACCAATTAGACTCTCGGCTTTATCCAAGCTAATTGGTGCTCCATAAGGAATATCAAACGGCATGACGTCAACAACAACATCCATGGGATTCGCTGTTTGCGCAGAGGTGAAGCTTGAAATTGCAGCACCTGCTACGACCAGTAAGGCTCTAAATATAGTTAATTTCATCGATTTGTCTCCATCAATATTTTTTTAAGTTGAGTTTTTTGTATGATTGACATTTTTTTAAAAAAATGTCGAAAACAAGGTAATTTTGCACCTAACTCTACCTCTTCAGCACCGAAGTAACCCTTAACTTTAGGCTCAAGGAGAGGAAAATCCCATGAATTTTTATTTGCAAAATGCAGAGGTACCTCTGATAAAAAATGATTTTTTCGAACTTAAATCTAAGTTACCATAGATTTAGACTCAAGCTTTAGTACCCACCGGTCGATACTTAGAGGTGCGTTTCTATTTTTTTGAAAAAACATCCCTTAACTTTTGATATTAGTTATGAAAAAAATTATCTTTTTATTATTATTTCTTAGTCAAGTTGCTATTGCACAAAACAAAGACAATGTATTTCAAACCATAAGATTCAAAGGTCTAAATAAGGTCGATCTAATTTTAGAGGTCGATGAAGACGCAAAGACTTGTGGCTTAAATAAGTCAGAATTACTTAAATCTGTTAACTCTCTCCTCAATCAATCGAGGTTGATAAAAGTTGATTCTGAATCTGATGACTATATAGCTTTAAACATTACAACCTTGCCAACCTCATATGAGGAGGGTCAAATACCCCCTTGCTTTTTTGTATCTCAAATTGAGCTTAATAGATTAATCAATTTCAAGGATAAAAAAATATATGCATCGCTTTGGGAAAGTACTCTTCTCAATTACACCGGTTCAAGCGAGTTAGCAACACCAGGAGCTTTGCCAAAAAAGGAAATTAAAGAGAGATTACTCAGCAACGAAAAATTAATTGAATCAGTGCTACAAAAACTTGCATCCACATTTCTGAACGAAGTTGAAAATGCCAATCGTTAAACGTAAAAAATGCACGAATAGCCAAGATCGACTTTAACAAATTCCAAAAAATAACCGCCTATTCTTACATACGATCCTGGTGTAGCGGCTTTTATGTGCTCTTAAAGCGGGTTAATCCTCTTTTTTGCTATTAGATTTCTTTCCAGATTTCTCATCCGAATGACCCTCTCTCTCATGCTTTGGCTCAGCATG
>DAITOS010000107.1:0-4013 GCA_036834025.1 Limnohabitans sp. | reverse complement strand
CATGCTTTGGCTCAGCATGTTTTAGCGCTTCATGCTTGACTTCAAGCTCTTTAGGATCATCATGAATTTTCATAGCAGATCTAGTCGCAACTTCTTTGCTCCCCTCTCCTTTAAACTCCCCGCTCTTAGAGGCGGGCTGAGCTTGCTCATGAATAATTACCTCTCGCTCCAGTTCTAGCTCGTCCTCATCTGCGGAAAAATGAGAGCTTATTCCTCTATTGTCCATTGGATAATCAGTAGTGGTCCTGTAGCCAGACGCGCGGGTTATGGTTTTTAATTGTTTGAAACCTTTAATGACGCCTCTATAGCCAATGACTCTTGCACAAACATCATTAACAAAAAAGGAATGATTTTCTTGTATCTCCCACACTGGATTCACCAATATGTCAGTGGTCAGGCCGTCTTTTGATAGAGCGTTGTAAGTTGCTGCGGCTTTGGCTCGTTCTACTGCGCTCAAACCGATGGATCCGTTAGCGCTCATAAACTTCTTATCACCAGAATCAAGCAATCCCAATGTCTTAGTTACACAGCCTTGGCCTTTGACTAGCTCTTTAACCTCAATATCAGCCAGTGAATCTGTTGAAGCTATAGAAGGAACAGACACTCGGGCAGTTTCGTTCGTACTAACAACACTAGCGCACCCTGTAAACAACCCAAAACACGCTGAAGCAACGATTGAAAATTTTCTCATTTATTTCCCCAGTGACCCTGTCAGTCTCTAAGTTATTTAGAGATTAAGACAAATTGATCGATATAGAGATAATCGGCTTCAGATTGTTTAACTTTAAAATTGATTTACTAATAAAGTATTAATTAAATGGTTTTTCAATTTTTCTTTAGTTGTTCAGTTGTTATGGGGTGTATTTTCTGAATCTTGTGGAGTTGAATCCAGCAATCCATTCCAATGGTTATTTTCATTTGCTCAAATAATTTAATACAAACAAGTGAAAGAAATTGAATGTCCCCCACCATCAACTCAATCAATCTGTCTGCGGGATGACTTGATTTGGAGAAATGTGTAATTTTGGCGCGAAGCAAATCATGTGCACTATTTGAATTTGAAGGGCTTGAGCAAAGAATAACGTCTTCTGCGAAAACACAAAACTTAACCAGCTGCCCCAAATATGAATTTTCAGCTTTAGTCCAGATTGTGTTTCCTGCAAATTCAATCTGAATCAATCCCAGCCGGTTATCTAATTGACAAACTTTAGCCTCAAAGTAAGTTGATAAGGAGACGTCTTCTTGATAATTATTTTGGACCACAGGGTAAATAGTGTTGAGGGGGCCTTTTTGCTTGATTTGTCCACCGTTCAGAATCACTACACCGTTAGCCAGTTTGTTCATTTCCGTTTTGGAATGGGTCACATAAATCATTGACATATTTAATTCTGATCTTAAACGCTCAATAAAAGGGAGTACCTCTGCTTTTGCGTCTAAATCAATTGCACTTAAAGGCTCATCTAACAACAAAAGTTTGGGATTGGTCAGCAAAGCTCGCGCAATTGCCACTCTTTGGCGCTCTCCACCTGATAATTGACCAATGGTTCTTTTTAATAAATTTTCAAGGGCTAAGAGTTCAACTGTACGACTCCACACCCCAAAATCCAGAATATTTTTATTACGCACAACCGAGTAATTTAAATTCCCCTCAACATCAAGATGAGGAAACAGATTAGCATCTTGGAATACAAAACCAAGAGACCTTCTCCAAGCGGGGAGGGATAGAGAATTTTCGCTATCAGCCCAAACTTCGTCGGCAACTTTGATGTATGAGGACTGAGTCTTCTCTAACCCAGCTATGGCTCTTAGTAGCGTTGTTTTACCACTTCCCGAGGGCCCCCACAGCACAACACATTCACCCGCTTTGAATTCGAACTCAACGGAGAGTTTAAAATCTCCTTTGCTCAGAGTAATTTGAAATAAATTGAAATCTTTCATCTAACGATTGATTTATTGTCTTTACCCAACCAAGACATAGCGAGCAATACAAAAAAAGAGAATACTAACAACACTGATGCTAAAGCATTCGCTCTTGAGTAATCCATTGACTCTACAAAACTATAAATTTGCGTCGAAACAACCTGTGTCTTACCGGGAATGTTTCCCCCAATCATTAAAACAATTCCAAATTCTCCAACCGTGTGAGCAAAACTTAAGACTGTTGCCAGAAAAAAACCCTGCTTTGAAAGAGGCAAAACCACGCTAAAAAATGTATCCCAAGGGCTTGCTCTTAAAGTATATGCAGACTCCAATGTGCTTGACGGTATGGCTTCAAATGTATTTTGCAAAGGTTGAACTGCAAAGGGTAGGGAATAAAATACTGATGCGACCAATAAACCAGAAAAAGTAAACGGCAAAGTGCCAATTCCAATTGCCTGAGTTAAAACGCCAATTGGTCCATTAGGTCCCATTAAGATCAATAAATAAAAACCCAGCACAGTGGGGGGAAGTACGAGTGGGAGGGTAACCAAGGCCTTTATCGGATGGCGCCACTTATTTTGAGTCCTTGATAGCCACCAAGCAATTGGAGTAGCCACCAATAACAAACAAACCGTAGTAAGCCCAGCCAACTCAAAAGTTAACCATAAAGCATTTAAAACTATTGAATCCCACACCATACTATGTCAATCTTTCCCTCTAATTATGAACTTCATAAGCCAACAGCTAACATCAGATGATAATACAAGTGTCAAATTTGAGAGACAATAGGCAATTTCTAAATTAAATACGCTTAAAGAGCTATGCAAACCAATACAAGTACTGAGCATTCGATTAATTTACATACATTAAAGATCAACAAAAAACCTACTTCACTAAAAGATCAGCGGAGTTTGGCCTCGATTATTGAACTCATTAATTTACCATTTAATGATTTATTATTCCGCGCTCAGCAGATTCACCGTGAGCACTTCAACCCAAATGAGATACAACTCTCGACTCTTTTATCCATTAAAACTGGTGGATGTCCAGAGGACTGTGCCTATTGCCCTCAATCTGTGCATTATGAAACAGATGTTCAAGCCTCCAAAATGCTTGAGGCTGAGGAAGTGCGAGCTGCAGCTTTAGAAGCCAAAAAGAACGGAGCCAGCAGATTTTGTATGGGAGCAGCATGGAGAGAACCAAAAGATAGAGATATCGAGAAAGTAGCAGAGTTAATAAAAGTAGTCAAAGAACTTGACATGGAAGCATGTTGTACTTTAGGTATGCTGAGCGCAGAACACGCAAATAAACTCAAAACTGCTGGCCTGGATTATTACAACCACAATTTAGATACCACTCCAGAAACTTACACAGATATCATAACTACTAGGGTTTACCAAGAACGATTAGATACGTTGGATAACGTTAGGAATGCAGGCGTTAATGTATGTAGTGGTGGAATAGTTGGTATGGGTGAAAGCAGAGAACAAAGAGCTGGATTAATTCATCAACTTGCCAATTTGGATCCTTATCCAGAGTCGGTACCAATTAACAATCTTGTTCAAGTCGAGGGTACACCTCTTTACGGTACCAAGGAGCTTGATCCACTTGAGTTTGTAAGAACCATTGCAGTCGCAAGAATCACCATGCCTAAGGCCAGGGTCAGGCTCTCAGCGGGAAGACAAAACATGAGCGAAGCTACACAGGCACTGTGCTTCATGGCGGGTGCAAACTCCATCTTTTATGGTGACAAACTGCTGACCACCGGAAATCCAGATTGGGATAGAGATCAATCTCTCTTGGCTAAATTGGATATTCGCACTGTGTGAGAACTATTTTTGAATGTGTTCTTTAGCCAAGAAGTGGATTGCTAATATGGTCTTCATGAATTTAATTGGCCTCTGCCCTAAGGGCCTGTAGGGTTAAATCAAGCGTTTCTAATAGTGTGCCAATTTGGTCTTCATTGGGTACTGTAATTTGAAGGCTATTCAATTGTTTTTCCAAAATATTCATTTTATGAAACAGTAAATCACAACCTAGGCTTCCCATTGATCCCTTCATCTTATGCAACATAAATTCAACCTTCTTCCATT
>DAITOS010000106.1:0-5856 GCA_036834025.1 Limnohabitans sp. | reverse complement strand
GAATCACATCGCTTGCCTTATGCCAGGTTGATTCGTACAGGGCGCCATGTTCGTAGGACTCGATCTCATCAAGAGGGTAGATCACCCGCTTTGAGAGCTTGAGGAATCTTGACCCTTTTCCCTCGCAACGCCAGCGTTGCAAAGTCTTGGAGCTGAACCCCCAGCGTTCGGCCAATACGGTTTCGTTGAGTACTAACTCTCCCATTGTGTAACTCCTATGAGTAGTTGAGGAGTTCACATCAGCTCTTTATTGTCCTGCGCGAGGGAGCTCACGCATTCAATGAACTGAGAGTCTAGAAGTAAGCGATCTACCAAGCGGGTACTTATTGTTTCAATCGCCTTGGGGGTCATTCTGGAATCTTCAGACGTGCCAGAGCTTAGGACTGCAGACAGGCCATCTCGTACGAGTTTTTCTAGTGTGCTTTGAGCTTTTCGGTTGATAACTACATTCATTGAAAGCTCCTTAAATTCGAAATATTCCAATTTATACCCTCCACGCTCGCCAAGCAAGCACCGGCGCGAAACTTTCTGCACCTGAACTTCACCCAACTAATGCGCCCGAGTCGGAGCCGAGCTTGCATTGGTTGTGGCTGGAGAGGCTCGGTCCAAAAGCATCGGGTCTTGGAAGAGGCCCGATCGAGTTAGGTCGAAGCCCCTCCAAACTTCAACAGATTAAGCGAACGGCTTGCCTATTTCGTCCTTTATATTGGGCTTTCGGCATTAAAGATGGGGGGAAATATCGAACACGTTTGAGTAGTCCATTTGTGTCCGATGCACTAAGAAATGGCTCAATATAAGAGCGATTTATTGCCTCATTTAGCTTTGGAAATGAACTAAGTTAACACTTGAGTTGAGAGCACCAGTGATTGAAGCAATATGCTCAACTCCGCTTGTACTCACATTGGTTGTTGTGTTTAGAACATTGATGGTTAAGTCATCATTTCCGATTATTGGATTTGTGACCCGCAAACTTGCCAAAGCCTCATTGACTTTAGATAAAGTACCTACAAAGCTCAGAGCTGTTGTGTTCCATCCACTCATAAAGAGACCTGGTGCAGGGGTAATGGTTAACAGTCCGTTTTTATCAGTAATTGTGACTGTATCGTTGGTATTGGCCGTTCCGTCGTTAATAGAAATGCCATTAACCGGTGAAGATCGTCCGCAAACAACGCTTTGGCTACCGACTTGCATTGAAATTGGTTTTGCTAAAACAACCCCATCGCCAGTGATGGTGTCAACTCCACTATTTAAGTTAGTCACATCAATCCATAAGTAATCACTACTTGAATCACCATTGTTGTCAACAAAACTGGCCAATGCATTATTGATATCATTTTTAAATCCAGAAATTATCAATTTACTGCTGTTCAATCCAATAATTGACAATCCCGGTGTAGGATCAATCTTCAGTTTTCCATTTGCATCGGAAATTACAACTCTAAACGCGGAATTACTGGCCGAAGAATCAGAGAAGCTGATTGGAGAGTTATTACCAGATGAACCAAGACCAATGACTTGTGTGGTATTGATATTGATAACTGGAATTGATTTCGCTGACGGTGTTGAGTTAACAGCAACAACGTTGGAGGTTGTCAAGGTGGGAGGATTAGAGGCTTGAGCGGGTGATGATGTAACTTGAGATACTAGATTTGATAACGAACTACCTAAGGAATTCAAAGTAGCTGCAGGAACGATATGATTTATAACAGTATGAAGATTCGATAATGCAGTAGAGATAATTCCAGAAGATGCTGATAAAGATCCATTGTTTGCAGCCGCTCCAGCCGCCAATGAAGCGGCATTAGTCACTACAGAACCTGTTTCCGCATTAGCGATTGAGGTCAACAACGCAGTCATCAAAATCGTTGCTGGATCGTTTGCTGTGATAGTTGTTGGCGAGGCAAGAGACAATGGTGTTGGTGCGGTCAGTAAGCTTACATTAGCAGGCAATCCTACAGCAGCAGCTACAGCATTGTTTGCATTTGTAATTGCGAGCTGAACCGCCTGAGCAGACCCTAATATCGTTGGAGCCGATGGGTTAGGGATTAAAACTGCTGCTGCCGCATTGGTCAACTCAGTAACTCCAACTGAACCATTTCCAGGAAGATTGGAGGCAGAAGGTACAACTGATAAAAGAGTATTGTTGGCTGTAAACGGCTCATTCTGACCTGTTCGTTCGTTATACACTGTAACCCCAGGCCCTCCCGTGACTTGGACAATAAAAGGCCCCGTGTATGCCCCCAACCCAATGGCATGAACAACCCCTGTTGCATCAGTTTGAGAAACCGATATGACAGTGCCGTTGGGTTGAAGCAATGTAATGGTAGCTCCTGCACTGAAGGCACCCAATGCTGGGACGACTGAAACATTGCTAGCAGACACATTAACTGTTGCAGTTCCTACTAAATTAGTTCCCCAGTCAGTTACCGTCATACTCACGGCCTCTACACTAGTAGTGGAGGTTTTGTAGGTAAGGGTTGCAAGTGTCTGATTAAGAGCTGCAAGGCAAGTTGAATTACCCAAAGCAGCAATTGTTTTTCCTGACAAAGTTAGAGTGGAAGTATTTGCCCCAGAAATAGTAATGCCAGGTGCCCCTATTGCGTTTAATACTCCTTGAGTATCAGAAATCACTACAGTCATCAGTGACTTTCCTGCTCCTGTATCCACAATTGATAGCCCATTAAGCGCGGCATTTGACCCCATATTGACTACATATGAAGGGTCATGAGAAATTGATGGTGCATTGGCAACTTGGATTGCTATGGTTCCAGTTCCAGTGTATCCATTGGCGTCAGTTACTCCAATATTTATCGTGTCTGTAGAGTCTGATAGGTCACCTGGATTTGTTTCTATCAATGACGATAATGCTAAATTTACCGATGACAATGAACCCGTGATGGTTACATTATTGGTGTTTTGTCCCGAAAGGCTAGTTATACCTGAAGTTGGAACTGTGAAAAATCCTGAACGATCAGATATGGATACTGTAATTGCTGGGTTGTAGTTTGAATTTGATGGATGAGTAATATTTGAATAATAAATGGAAACCCCATGAATTACTGAAGGAGAATTTGGGGGTATGACTTGATCTACTGTATTAACGATTGGATCAATTGATATTAAATTATCAACTTGGATATTCGCACTCAGCAATTGGCTTATAGACGCTTCAAAGGTGGTTTCATAAATCTGCGAATTAATATTTTGACCACCTCCCCATGTATTTCGAAGTTGAAAATTTCCAGTTGCGCTATCGAAACCATAGATAGAACATGCGTGAATATCTAACGCATCTGAACACATCCTTCCAGAGTTGTCATACCAACCCAAAAATCCAGCATAAACATCACTTCCTTGCAAAAGTGAGTTGATCAATAAATTCTGAAATGCAGATGTACTCAGTGAATTGTCAGCAATGTTTAAGCCGGAGATGTTAATACTATTCTTAACAGTTCCAACCCAAGTGCTCCCAACATAAGAATAGGAGGTAATCACTGTAGCACCTGTCATATCTGCAACAGTAGGCTTTTGAATAGCACTGATATAAGTGAATGAATTTTCCTGCGTTGCAAATAAATTTTGTGGAAATCCGAGCTGAAGAAAGCTGTTATCCCAAGGGTTTAAAACTGGAATGGAGTTAAGTGTATTGGTTAGACCTTCCGATTGGAGTTGGGCAATTGCTTTTTCAACTAAGCCGGCCCAAGCATACTGTCCAGTGTTACTAATACTACTCAATAAATTATTGACTGTAATGTAGAGAGGAATTCCTAATTCATAAAGCTTTATCCCATAAGTCCCATTACCGTTATCCGTAATCATATTATCAATAACAGATGAATTGGTATGAGCCAAATCAGCAAGCCATGACAGCAATACACAATCTCCAATACCATTTTGATTGATATCATTCATACTTGGAGCAAAATGAATTACTCCGTTGGCGGTGCTTTCTGTAAATCCACTGGTTCCATAGGAACCAAAAATAGTTGAAACACCCCAAGGATTTAAGGGATTGCTTCTTGTCGGATCGTAATATGAAATTTTTAAAGGTGTGAAATTATAGTTGGGTGGTAGTTGACCGCCAGGCCAGTTGGCATAAAGAAATAAGTCACTAGGTAAATCCGAACCTAAAAACCATTTGCCAATGAGTTCAGAAAGCTCAGTGGAAGTGGTAGATGACGTCAACCCTGGCTCACCAAGAGTAGTGATTTGATCGCTTCCGTAAACGGTAATATTATTTCCATTTGTGGCTTGAATATTAATGATATCCAATCCCAAAGTACTATTTAAATCAGTAATATTATTTAATGCTAGATTGACTTGAGAAAGAGTCCCCGAGATTGATAATGATGTATTTGATAAACGTATAATATTAGCACCTGACTGAGATGTACTTACATTTAAAAATCCATTGGTATCACTCACTATCGCTGTAATTGAGCTTGCGCCTTGGCTACTGTCCTTAAGACCCAATCCCAATATTGGTGTCGTTTTATTTTGAAGAATTGTTTGGTCTGTTATAGGGTATTGTGTCGGTCCTTGATTCAACCACGGACCTATTATTGTTTGATCCATACAGACTTGAAATGAAGTCTGATTGTTTACATAGGCATTATTAATTGCATTGAACACCTGGTTCGTGACTAGGTCTGTTATGGAAATTGACAATGGGTCAATTCCAACAGCAGTTGAAACCAAGTTTAATGTCTCTAGTGCAGAATTTATATTTTTTAGGGATCCAGAAAATTTCAAATCACTTGAAACATACGAAGATTGGAATGAGACGCTAGAAGCTGGATTAATGGCGATATTTCCACCATGATTGTCTTTTATTTCAACTTGATAAGTATGTAATATATTTGATGCAGAATCAGAAAAATATATACCTAGAAGCGAACTTGCACCCAACAAAATCGATTGCGGAGCAATATTTATAGTAAGAGATGATTGCGGAGATGACAATAATGGAATTTGGTAGTCTTGCCCGCCAGTAAAAAAAAGATTGGAAATATTTCCGCTGATCAATGCCTGGGTAATATAAGTAATATATGCATTGTTACCATCAACTAAGTTAATGTTGTCTGCTATTGATTTTAAATCTTCAACTTGGCTTAAGCTTAGCGTACCTTGACCTAATTCTGTGGCAAGACTTTGGAATAAGGCTAATAAATCAACTTCTTTGACTACCCCATTGGTTGAATACACATTTGTCAAACTTCCCTTCAATATGGGATCCGACAAATTTGTAATAAACGCAGGGTTTGTAAAGGACATGCCATTGCTTGTGCAATCAACATTTTTTTATTTTTCAATAATTAAACGAGGAAAACACTTTAAGTATTTAATATTATTAATGTAATTTAATAAAGTCTGGATTGCATATTAATTAAGAGTAATCTAAGGTAATAACGTAATGTCAACTTCTAAATGCATATTAGAGTAGTATTGTGTGTCTTTAAAAGTTCAATATCTCTCTAAAGTTTTTAAATAAAAAATTGTATGGCTGATAAATTTTTCTACAGATTCAAGTTTATGCATTTTCACTATGAATCGCAGAAAAATAGATTTCCTCTAACCCTATCTCCTTAATGCTCACAGAAGAAATGTCTATACCTTCGAGCGCGTCAACAACCTCTGTAAGTTTGTATTGTTTGGGCACTAAAAAGCTCATTTCACCTGAAGTAGTAAAAGACTTCCATGCTAGTTTCTCAGCACGTTGCATGAGAGCATGGTCTGCACCAGACTGAACTTTAACCAGTGCGTGTTCACCCATGCTTGCCAACAACTCAGGCAAGCTCCCATGCAAAACGACATGACCATTTTGCATCAATGCAATGCGGTCACAAAGTCGTTGTG
>DAITOS010000105.1:0-6012 GCA_036834025.1 Limnohabitans sp. | reverse complement strand
ACATGCTCCCAAGTCTGCACCAAAGCCAGCCTCCGTCACCACGTAGTCAGCAAGTTTCAGGGCCGTTGTTGTTGAGATAACTGAGTTACATCCATGTGCTATGTTGGCGAATGGACCACCGTGAATGAAGGCGAGATTGTTTTCTATGGTTTGAACAATATTGGGTGCAAAAGCATCTTTTAGGAGGGCAGTCATCGCACCTTGAGCGTTCAAATCGCTGGCTTTAACAGGCGTTTGGTCTCTTGTGTAGCCAATGACGATCTTTCCCAAACGTTCTTTTAAATCCTCAAGGCTTTTACTTAAACAAAATATCGCCATCACCTCTGAGGCAACAACGATATCAAATCCGTCCTCTCTAACAAATCCATTACCAGGACCACCTTGGCCTATCGTTATCTTTCTGAGCGCCCTGTCGTTCATGTCCAGCACGCGCTTCCAAGTGATACGCCTGGTATCGATGTTGAGAGCATTGCCGTGAAAGATGTGATTGTCAATTAATGCTGCCAACAAGTTATTGGCTAAAGATATGGCATTAAAGTCACCCGTAAAGTGAAGGTTGATATCCTCCATAGGAACAACTTGAGAGTACCCGCCTCCGGCTGCCCCGCCTTTCATTCCAAAAACTGGCCCTAGTGAAGGCTCTCTAAGGCAGATCAGTGCTTTCTTGCCGATGTGATTTAACCCGTCACCAAGGCCCACGGTTGTTGTCGTTTTGCCCTCACCGGCTGGGGTAGGGGAGATAGCTGTCACGAGGATTAATTTGCCATCTGGCTTGTTTTTTAAAGACTCAACGTAATCAAGTGAAAGCTTCGCTTTGTAGTGCCCAAAAGGCTCAAGTGCATCATCTGGAATAGATATTTTTTCTTTAACCAAATCGATGATACGGCGTTTTTTTGCGGCTTGTGCAATCTCAATATTACTTGGCATGATGGATCAGATGGGTTGACTCCGCACTGGGAGGTTTGAGGTTAAATTAATTCTAAACAACGGGCTTGAAAAAATAACAGGCGAAATGAGAAGGGCTTGTCGACCAATAGAATTTCAATACAAATTTACTTTTTTGTTTACTTCATCAATACTTGAACGACACCATAAAAACCACCCAGCCAAGCACTGATGCTTGCTAAGGATGAAATCGCGAATCCCGGCCCTCGCTTCGCAGGATTTTCAACATAAGCTATGCCGTACCATAATCTTCCAACCAGCCAAATAATGCCAATCGCAAAGGCACCTTTATCATCGATAAAGAACGCATAAATCCATAATGCTGGAAAGAAAATCAATACACTTTCGATTGTGTTCATTTGTACCCGGTAAGTGCGCTCAAATATTTCGTTGCCTGTAATTGCCGGTGCCTTGACTCCGTATTTACCTCTTGCACGTCCAACCATCATTATGTTTGCGAACATATAAAGCAAAATCATTAAGGAAATAAGAGATGTCAGGGGTAGGAAGTTCAAGGGGAACCTTTCTAATTTAGAAGTGAATTGGTGGCAAGCACAGTGAAATTGAATTCTTAGGTGCTGCCTCAGCCTCAGATTGTAATGTCCATTAAAGGTACTCTATACTGTTGAAGTTACCAAGGTCTCCTTGTAACTCATTAGTGTTTTCACTAGCATTTGGCTCTGCTTTGCTCATAAATTTCGCTCTGATAGGTTTTAAAAATTAAACAATGGCTTTAGTACCCCCACAGTTACCTAAAAAATTGGCTCAACTATTTCAAAAAGCCAATCAAAGCCATGTCGCAGGTGACTTAGAAGCCGCGAAAACCGGTTACAAGGAGGTACTGATGCAGAGTCCAAAATTCTTTGAGGCTCTTCATTTGATGGGGGTCCTTTCTTGTCAAATTAAAGACTTCTCGGCAGCTGTTGGCTACATTGATAAAGCGATCAAGCTCAGCCCTAATCCCGTTTTTTATTTCTCAAAAGGTGTCGCTCTTCAAGAGCTTGGGGAGACCGAACTTGCAGAGAACGCTTACCTGCAAGCTCTTAAACTTCGACCCAAGTACCCAGAGGTCAACTACAACCTGGGAAATTTAAGGCGATCGCAAAATAAACATAAAGAGTCCCTAGAGTTCTACGAGCGAGCGGTCTCTCAAATGCCAGGGTATGTTGACGCACACTACAACAAAGCAAATGCTTTAAAAGATATTGGAGATTTTGAAAGAGCTTTGCAAACCTATGATGATGTTATTTCCTTGAATAAAAACTATGCTCCTGCATATTTAAATAAAGGGATGGCCTACAAAGAAATGATGCTCTATGACCAGGCCCTAGAATGCTACAGGCAAGCGTTGCAGGCTAAGCCTAATTACGCAGATGCTTACTCAAACATGGGTATTTTGTATACAGAGCTAAAACTTTGGCGCGAGGCTTTGATGAGTTTTCAAGAAGCTTTAACCCTAGATCCAACGCACGCACAGGCCTTGTGGAATAAGTCACTATTACTTTTGCTTCACTCGGACTACAAGGGGGGCTTTGGTTTGTACTCCAATCGTTGGAGAAAGGAGGTGATGATCTCTCCAATGCTGAGCTCTCACAGGCCTTGGTTCCAAGACCACTCTGCTAAAGTCTCTAGACTGCTAATTTGGCCAGAGCAGGGTATTGGGGATGAGGTTATGTTTGGTAGTTTGCTTAACCAGGCGCATAGCCTCGCCGATCACTTGATTGTACAAATGGATCAGAGATTGATTCCACTCTTCGAGCGCTCAAACCCGGGAATTACATTCAAGCCAAAACATGAAATAGTGGATGAAGGGTTATACGACGCTCATCTACCCATAGGACAATTGGCAGAAATCTTTTGCCATTCGATAGAAACATTCAATACCGTTAAACCCAAGTATATTTTGAGCAATACGGCTCGAGTGGATCTTTTGAAATCCAAGCTCCCTCAAAACCGCAGGCCTACCATCGGGCTCAGTTGGAGTAGTAAAAATGACAAGAGGGGCAAGGATAGAAGTCTTGCGCTTGCACAGTTAATTTCTGCGATCACAGGCCGTGACCTTATTGACAATCGTGTTGTTGGCGAAATTAAAGAGAACCTCTATAACTTTGTAAGTCTTCAATACGGGGAGGTGACACAGGACTTGGAATCGGTTCGGTCTCAATTTGGCATTGAAGTCATTTCATTTTCAGACATAGACAACTATTCTGATATTGACGGCTTGGCTGCACTGATACAAATCTGTGATCTTGTAGTCTCCATTGATAACTCAACCGTTCATTTGAGCGGTGCACTGGGCAAAAAAACTTGGGTTCTCTTGCCCTATAGTTGCGATTGGCGTTGGGGGTTGAACAGCCAAGAGAGCAACTGGTACCCAAGTTTGAAGCTCTTCAGGCAGGAGCGAGCAGGGGATTGGTCTCAGGCTTTTATCAAACTAAGTGAAGCCATAAAAAGCTTCATTTAGAGTGAAATCAACTCAAACGCCCAAAATTTTATGAATCCTTGTGGAGGCTGTCGTGTACTCTGTAGGGACAGTTTTACCGTCCATTAGTTTTGAGGCGATGGAGTATGCGGCAAGCGTCGCTTCATGAAAGCCACACAGTATTAATTTTCTCTTGCCCGCATAGGTATTGATATCTCCTACTGCGTAAATACCTTGAGCACTTGTTTCAAAATTTTCAGTGTTAACTTTTAGGTTTTTTTTCTCCATCTCTATACCCCAATCTGATATTGGACCGAGTTTAGGAGAGAGTCCGAGGCTCTCAATTAAATAATCACACCTCAGATTTTGATCCTCGCCCTGGGAATCAGTGATAACCAGGTGAGTTATTTGCTGCTCATCATCGGACAGTTTGAGTCCGGTTATCTGCCCTACTTTAAATTGAATTGAGTTACTTTGAAGAGATGATTTCAACTGCGCTTTGAGTGAGTCATCTATTTCAAGTTGCTCTCGTCTGTAAACCAAGCAGATTGAACCATGATAAGGGGTTTTCTGTGGTGACGTTTGTTGCTCGAGTATTTGATTAGCTCTCAAGGCGGCCCGAACTGCTGACTCATTACCCCCGTAAATGATTATGTGATCAGCCTCTTCCAAGGCCACATCTGGGAACTCATTAAAAATCTGAGTCTTTTGTTTGACGCTGGAGTTGGGGGTAATTTGATCAATAGATGATCTAAATGATGATCTGAAGGGGTTGAGATCGCTTAAGGGTAACTGTTTGTGAACAAATGCACCAACCCCGCCTGCAATCACTACATATTTTGTTTCAAATATTAACCCACTCTGCGTTGTTGCTTCATATCCGCTGGGTATAGCCTTCAGGCTTTGCACCCACTGGTTTAAGTGAAAGTTGGGTTTTAATGGCTCAATTTGCTTGAGCAGTTGGTTAACCAGTTCTTGGCCTGTTATTTGGGGCGTTGCTGGTATGTCGTATATCAGCTTATCAGGGTATAGAGCGCTGCATTGCCCGCCGATCATGGACAGACAGTCAACGATATGAGCACTGATACCAAGAAGTCCAAGCTGAAAGACTTGAAAAAGTCCAACGGGGCCTGCCCCAATGATCAATACATCTGTTTGAATGGTCTTTTCTATTTTTAGGTTTGAAATAGACACAGATTTGTGGCAGAGTAACTTAGGGCTTTTAAGTTAATTTAAATTTAGTAAAAAATCAGCGAACCAACTCACTGAGCTTTCCTTCTTTGTCCTTCCAGTCGTCAGCATCGGGGAGCGGCGCCTTGCGTTTTGTGATGCTAGGCCAACCGATTCTTGATAGCTCAGCATTCAAAGCAGTCATATGCTCTTGATCGCTTGGAACGTCTTCTTCTGCGTAAATTGCGTTGACTGGGCACTCTGGAATACATACAGCGCAGTCGATGCATTCATCAGGATCAATGGTGAGAAAGTTTGGCCCTTCCCTGAAGCAGTCAACGGGACATACATCGACACAATCGGTATATTTACAGCGGATACAAGATTCAGTTACTACGTGGGTCATGACAGTTAGAGATAAATGATCTGAAATAAATTAATCAATCAATGCAGTGAGCGAAACTATGATCAAGGAAGTCAATTAATTTTTTGTTGTGCTAGTATTTTAGTTCAAAACCTTGACTCTGGCATTAGAGGCTTGGTTAAGTTCGTTTTTAAGCATCTGTGCGGGCAAATGCGGGCTTGGGGTTGATGACATCGCCCTGATAAAAGCCTTTGAAGTGTTTTAGCAAACGCTTGCCATGTTCAATGTCTTGATCGGCTCTAAGCTCTGCGCTGGTGAAACCGGTTCTGGCCATTTGAATCAATTGATCAATTAAAACCTCTCCGGTTGCGCAGATATCACCCTTAAAGCCCCTTCTTTTACGAAGCATTACTGCTTGGCTAAATGCGCGGCCATCGGTAAACTTGGGGAAATAAAGACGGACGCTGTTAACCCCCTCAAGAGCGAGCTCAAGAGGATCCGCATCGTTGCTGAGTTCAACCACTCCAGCTTTAAGAGGGGCTGGTGCTGAAGCGTTTAAGTGGTAAAGGTTAAGTTCCATAAAAAATATTCAGTAAGGTACTTGTAATTGCTAGTTTGAAGCAAAAGGTTAGTTTGTACAAATTAAGTAGTCGATTAGCTTGTCATTGCATCAGCCGGAGCTCGACTGAGCCGAGCGGCATTGGCAACCCCTTTGAATGATTCAAATCCAACTCTTTTTAGTGTGTCTATGAAGGGTTCAAGCTCTAAACGGTTTTGAGTGTAAAAGGTTAAAACTTCCTCGATTACCCCGACCACCTCATGAGCGGAGAAAGAGGGGCCAACCACTCGCCCAGGGGTTGACACACCGCCTAAGTTGCTGCCGTCTGAGCCCCCAAGAGTGATCTGGTACCACTCTTGACCATCCTTGTCCACACCCAAGATACCGATGTGTCCACTGTGGTGGTGACCGCATGAGTTGATACATCCGCTGATGTGCAAGTCAACTGGGCCAATATCAAGCACTTCATCTAAATCCTTGAATCTCTCGGTGATTGACTCTGCGACTGGAATAGAGCGAGCGTTTGCAAGCGCGCAGTAGTCTCCTCCAGGG
>DAITOS010000104.1:0-6059 GCA_036834025.1 Limnohabitans sp. | reverse complement strand
AAAAAGTAGGTGTACCTCCCCCAAAATGCAGTTGAGATACCAGCTGCCTGGGACCAAGATGTTTAACAACCAGATCAATTTCGCGCTCTAACAAATGCAAATAGCTTATTGCTGTGTCATATTTCTTGGTAATGATTTTGTTACAAGCACAGTAATAGCATAAAGACTCACAAAAAGGGACATGTAAGTAGAGTGACAAAGGTACAAGCGCCTTTCCAGGTCCATTTTTTCGCTGGTCCAGAGCAAAGGTCAATTGATCTGGGCCAAATGCCTCAACAAACCTATCAGCAGTAGGGTATGAGGTGTATCTTGGACCTGGAAGGTCAAATATTTTTAACAATTCGGTTGAAATCGAGGGCATTTGCTTGTGCTCCTTTTGTAATTTTCAGAACCAAAGTATGTCTAAAAGCCTGAAAATACATTTTGAGGTATGTCAAACACATCACAATTAGTAAAGTTATCCTTATAATTCCATCATGATCCCAATCACTCCGACCTCTGTAAAAGTAGCCTGTTCAAACTGCAATCTGCGGGAACTATGCATGCCTATGGGTCTTAGCACTCATGAGCTTGACAAAATTGATCAGCTAGTCGCAGTCAGGAGAAAAATCAAAAGAGGTGATTTTCTATTCCAAAGCGGCACTCCATTTAAGTCTATCTTCGCAATACGCACAGGTTTTTTTAAAACATCAGTAACCACAGACGACGGACGTGATCAAGTATCTGGTTTTCAAATGGCTGGAGAAATAATCGGACTTGATGGAATCATGAACGATCGACACGCATGTGATGCCATCGCTTTAGAGGATTCTGAAGTTTGCGTGATGCCCTTTGACCGGATAGAACAAATCTCCCTAGAAGTCAAAAGCCTTCAGCACCATGTTCATAAAATAATGAGCCGAGAAATCGTCCGCGAAAATAGCGTTATCTTGCTTTTGGGTAGCATGAAGGCTGAGGAGAGGCTTGCTGCATTTTTGCTCAACCTGGTTCAAAGACTTCATGCAAGGGGGTTCTCTCAGTCTGAATTGGTTTTAAGAATGACCAGAGAGGAAATTGGTAGTTTTCTTGGGCTAAAGCTTGAGACCGTCAGTCGTGCATTTTCTAAATTTGCAGACGAAGGGATTGTTGAAGTGAAACAAAGAAACCTGAAGATATTAAACCCAGAAGCACTAAAGCTTATTATGAACGCGCAAGATCATTGCGAATAAGGATACAAGGCCCAGTACTGAGCGATCGATACTGGTCCTCAAGAGCACTTAAAGATGGATATCTTGACTGCAAGTCTATTTACTAGCTCGTCTATTTACTGACAAGTCTCTTTTGGACAAGCGCCTGGACGCTCTGATACCTCTAGTGGACACCTATTAACTTCAAATGGTGAGCGGGACAAAAGCGTTGTTAAACCACTTGATGTAGCTGCAACAGCCCAAAACAAAAAGAAAGATACGGAATAAACTGTATTTCTAGACCATTCCAGAGGTTTACCTAAAAACTCCATCGCCTCTGGATCCATCATCGCAAACACAAACAATTCCAAAAAACAAGCCATCAAAAAAGAGGGCCACAAAATCCACATCAACCGGTGATCTTTGATAATGGTACTCATTGCAGTGGCTCCCTATCTTTGGCATTTTTGGGAATATTACTGATGGTAGCTTGCTCTGTTTTGACTGATTTATCAAGCACTCCTCTTAAGCCTGAATCGGGAGTGGCCGCGTGAAAACTAGCGGTCTGAGCAGGTACCAAACTCCTGTAGTTGGCTAACTCTCGGGTCTTGGGATCGTTGTCAGATACGATGATGTCCTTGCTACTAAAGGCAAGGGAGGCCGTAAAAAATGAGGCAACTATAACAACTAAGGGACCACTGAGGACCAACCAAACGAACCCGTTACGCCACCATACACCGCTTGATGAAACTTTAGAAGCTTCAGGGCTAATTGGAATTGAGAATTGAGTTTTGGGGTTCATCATCTACCTTAGTTTAATGCGGAACTATGAAAACAGAAGCTTCACTGACCTTGTAATTTTGATTCATCGGGGTGAGCTCGAAACTAATTTTATGTGATCCCTGAACCGCTCCTTCTAAAGGAATGTCCACCTGCACGGGTATCCAACTCGACTGGGCCGAGGCCACTTTGATAGTCGTATTTGAATGAATATTGATTCCATTCATACCAGAAACTGAGAGTTGATAAGTTTGGTCCTGTTCCGTGACATTCATAATTTGAATTCTGTAAACATTCTCTAAGGTGCCGTGATCTGTAATACGCGCTAGGGAGCCTCTGTCACGCACAATGTCAAATTTCAAAGGAACTCTAAACAAAAGGCTTGTCACAATGGTAAAAATCAGTACTGATAAAATGCTCGAGTAAACCAACACTCTTGGCCTAAAAATTCTTGCCCACATCTGCGCATTGTTTAATCCTTTTGAAAGCGCATTTTCCGTGACGTATCGCACCAGGCCTTTTTGATAGCCCATTTTCTCCATCACCGTATCGCACACATCTGCACAAGCTCCGCAGCCAATACACTCGTACTGAAGGCCCTTTCTTATATCGATCCCTGTCGGGCATACCTGTACACAAAGAGTACAGTCTACGCAAGCTCCGAGCTTGTGCTGTGTTGAATCATCGTGTTTTGATCTACGACCTCTTGGATCCCCTCTTGCCGCATCATAAGAAACGATCAAAGTATCTGGATCAAACATTGCACTTTGAAACCTAGCGTAAGGGCACATGTACATACAAACTTGCTCACGCATGTAGCCGGCGTTACCATAGGTCGCAAATCCGTAAAAACATACCCAAAATAATTCCCAGGGACCTAATTGGGTGGCGATCAATTCTCTACCTAACTGGTGAATAGGTGTGAAATAACCCACAAATGTAAGGCCAGTCCAAAAAGCAAGCGTGATCCAAAGAATTTGCTTTAGAGTCTTTTTAGCAAATTTCTCAAAATTCATTGCACTTTGATCCAGTCGAACTCTTGTACTTCGGTCCCCCTCAATGCGACGCTCTATCCACATGAATATTTCACTATAAACGGTCTGTGGACATGCATAACCACACCAAAGTCTCCCTGCTACTGCAGTAAACAAAAACAAAGTGAGTGCACAAACTATCAAAAGACCTGTTAGATAAATGAAGTCTTGAGGGTATAAAAGAAGACCAAACAAGTAAAACCGCCTTGCTCCAAGATCAAAGAGGACTGCTTGTCTGGAGCCCCATTCAAACCAGGGCAGGCCATAAAAGACCATCTGGGTTAGCAAAACAATGACCCACCTCAACTTAGCAAACTTGCCCATCACTGATCTGGGATAGATTTTTTGCGCTGCCTTGTACAAATAAGTTGTTGTCTCCTCCACTTCACCGAGCTCACCCACTTCACTCGGTGTAGCTGATTTACTTGAGACATTTGAAACACTTAGAGCGCTTGTATACCTTGATCCAGCGCCCTGAGTTGAGGAATCGATTGGGAAAACTGGAATTATTCTTTTAGGTGAATCCGAATTTGGGAAAGTGGATTGTGTCATTTGGAAGCTTATACTACTATGAGAGATGTATGCGTACTATGAGATTTAGATTGTTTTACATATCCAAATTGAGTTTTAAATACACCGAATTTGTAAACCAGTACACGTAGTTATAGGATTTATTTGTTTGTTTTATTAATTTGATTTTTTAATCTGAACTGGTGATCTTACTTAGACATCTCGTTTTGTGGGCTCTGCACATTAGATAATCCCCAAACATATGCAGTTAGCATCCTAATTTGTGAGCCCATAAGGCGCCCCTCCTGGGAGGGCATTTGGTTTACCTTGCCGTTTTGAATCATATCAACTATTGCCTTTTCCCCCACTCCGTGCAACCAAATATTGTCCGTTAGATTGGCTGATCCAATGACGGTATTGCCCTTTCCGTCTGGTCCGTGACATGCGCCGCACACCAAAACAAACTTAGCCTTACCCTTTTCTGCAGATTCTGCAATATGGGGACTATTTGATAGACTGAGAACGTACTGGGCAACATCTTTAACGTCTGTCTCTGAGCCCAATGCTAAAGCCATGGGCGGCATCATACCGATTCCTCCCTTGGTGATAGTCTCTTGAATATTTTCTGGCAACCCGCCGTGCAACCAATCTCGGTCCGTCAGATTAGGAAATCCTTTGGAGCCCTGAGCGTCTGAGCCGTGACATTGTGAGCAGTTGTTCATGAACAAACGTTGTCCTATAGCCCTTGCCTGAGGATCCTTTGCTACAGCCTCTATACTCATTGCATCAAACTTTGCATATATGGGTGCTAAATTAGCTGCAGAAAGGTTATTTTCTTCCTCAAAAGCACCTCTTGAACTCCACCCAAGCTGGCCGGGATTGGAACCAAGTCCAGGATAAAGGTACAAATAACCCAGTCCAAAAATGATTGTGATCACAAAAAGTCCCACCCACCAAAGAGGCAAGGGGTTGTTCATCTCTTTAATGTCTTCATCCCAGACGTGCCCGGTTGACTCTACATGTTTAGAGGTGGTCTTATTTTTTGCAGTTACCCACAAAAGAAGTGCGCAGGCAAAGATGCCCACCAACACAGTTGCGCTGATGTAATATGACCAAAAGGGAGAGAAGAAATCACTCATCTTAATTCCTTATTCATCCAAAAATGGAAGTTGTGCAGCCTCATTAAATTCTTTGGTTTTTCGCTTATCAAGAACCCAAAAAATGATCCCAACAAAAGTAATGAAACTCATCACTGTTGCTATCTCTCTTAACGTTGTAATATCCATCTAAGTAACTCCAATTTATTTGAGTGCCAGGCCCAAAGATTGCAAATAGGCAATCAATGCATCTTGTTCAGTTTTGTCTTTGACAGCTAGTGCTGCGCCCTCAATTTCTTCATCGCTATAAGGCACACCTACCCGTCTAAGAGCACGCATACGGGGCGCCATCACCTCTGGCTCTATGGTGCTTTTGCTTAACCAAGAATAGGCTGGCATATTAGACTCAGGAACCACATCTCTGGGATTATTCAAATGAATGCGGTGCCATTCATCACTGTATTTACCTCCCACTCTTTGTAGATCGGGACCTGTTCGTTTGCTACCCCATTGGAAGGGATGGTCATATACAAATTCACCAGCTACAGAGTAATGCCCGTAACGCAGTGTCTCAGATAAAAATGGTCTAATCATTTGAGAATGGCAGTTGTAACACCCCTCTCTTATGTAAATATCTCGCCCCGCCAGTTGTAAAGCGCTGTACGGTTTAACACCCTCAAGTGCTTGGGTGGTTGATTTTTGAAAAAACAGGGGAACGATTTCCACCAAGCCCCCAACGGCGATCACAAGCAAAATCAAAATAATCATCAACCAATTATTGGTCTCTATCTTGGCGTGTGAGAATCCGCTGGCCTCGCCGCTTAGGTTGTTGTGTTCTTTATTAGTCATTATCTGTCCCTTAATGGCTGGCATTTACATTTAATGTGGGAATCAAGATCGGAGTTGCTCTTCCCTTGAACACCGTCATCAACACATTCCAAAGCATCACCAACATCCCGAACAAGTAAAGTGCACCACCTAAAACTCGAATCACATAGTAGGGATATGTCGCTTTGACTCCTTCAACAAAGGTATAAGTTAGGGTTCCGTCCTCATTAATTGCTCTCCACATAAGCCCTTGCATAACCCCTGCAATCCACATCGCAGCGATGTATAAAACAATTCCAATTGTTGCAGTCCAAAAATGTAATTCAATTGCAGGAATGCTGTGCATTTTCTTTTGACCAAACAGTCTTGGAATCAAAAAGTAAATAGATCCCATTGAGACAAGTCCTACCCAACCCAGGGCTCCTGAGTGAACGTGCCCGATGGTCCAGTCAGTGTAGTGCGACAGGGCGTTCACAGTCTTGATTGACATCATTGGCCCCTCAAAGGTGCTCATACCGTAAAAGGATAGAGACACGATCAGAAAACGAAGGATGGGATCGTCTCTGAGTTTATGCCACGCCCCAGACAAGGTCATAATTCCGTTGATCATTCCACCCCAACTAGGCGCCAGCAAGATTAAAGAA
>DAITOS010000103.1:0-6392 GCA_036834025.1 Limnohabitans sp. | reverse complement strand
AGGCTGCAAATGTTGCATTTGGTCAAGGCACGTCGGTTTGGCTGTTTGGCTCGCGCGTTGATGATGACAAAAAAGGTGGCGACATAGACTTATTGGTTTGTCCACAACCGCACACGACTTTAGATGCCTCAGCAAGAGAGCAGTCGTTTATGCAAAAAATCAAAATGCTGGCCTTTCTTGAGCGGCTTTTAGGGGAACGTAAGGTTGATGTGATTGTTGAGCAACCTCAAGATACGCGTCCCATTGTTGAAGTGGCTCATAAAACAGGCATCAAACTCCAATGAAGCTAACCCCCGAACAAATGGCGCTCCAACACAGTCTGGCTTTGTGTCAAGGCCATGCAGATGCGCTTCAAGACGCTTTGCAAGACATCCGTGCACGTGATATGGGTAAAGATGACTACACCGCCATGAGCAAACAAGACCGCCGCTTGCTAGATCAATTTGCCTATCGTTACACCCGTCTGCAAGACGACATGGGCGTGAAGCTAATGCCTGCAGTCCTCAAATCACTTGGAGAAGAGGTTGCACTTTTGCCGGCCATAGATCGTTTTGCAAGGTTAGAGCAACTGGGCTGGCTTGAGAGCGCTGATGACTGGCAAACTCTTCGTCAAATCCGCAATCAATTTACCCACGACTATCCAGATAGTCCATCTGAACGGTTTGAACGCTGGCAAACCGCTGTCCATGCAGCTGCGCAGCTCATATCTGTGCTCACTCGCTTCATTAGCAAAATCAAGCCATAAGTTACGGCATGGATTCATTAGTTACCAGTTGTTTCTGATTGAATCTCGAGACGTAGTACCGAGTGATTCATTCGTTCATATTAAATTACCAATTTCGCTTTTTTTGCGCTTATGGCCGCGCGCTTGTATTTTGACAAAGCTAATCCAAGAAAGCGAAAAATATTATCATGATAAACCCAAAAATTCCGAAATATGCTCTCTCTAAATAAAGCCCTTACTGAAAGTGCTAGGACAAGAAAATTATTTAAGAATGCGAGAAAGATTTGATCTTCAAATGGAATTTCAGAAAATCTCAAATGGCATATATGTGGGGCAAGGTTGTATGGCACACATGCGTGGATCAGAGGAAAATATTTTTATACAAAATCCAATTAGAAAAGAAGCTTGGGCGCTTGATATTGAAAATAAAAAAGAGCGCACAAAGGGAGCATCTCTTGAGAATCTGAAAATGGAAATTGGCGCTTTCAGATGTGGTCTAGGAAATTTGGATAGCTGGTTAATTTGAAACTCAGGGCAAAATATGGGGTCCATTATGACCCTGTGAAAAGGTGTTTCAAATGGCTAAACCTAATTCTGTCCGCCGTACGCGGCGCAAACATTCTGTTGAATTCAAGGCTAAAGTCGCCTTAGAGGCCGTTAGAGAAGACAAAACAATGTCCGCACTGCGCCAAATCCATGGGATCGGTGCTGCTCAAATCAGCGACTGGAAGAAGCAACTCTTGGACAATGCGACTGATATCTTCAAGGGGAGTAAGCGTCAGCGTGATGCTGAGCCTGATTTGACCCAGTTGCACGCCAAGATCGGGAGTATGAGCTCTCATTGAATTTGTTGAAGGAGGGCTGCGTAAAATGGAAGATATGGTGCCGCCCAGAGTTACCTACTGCGGCTATGCGTTCGTCGCAGTCGACGCCCGCCGCCGTGGATAACTCTGCATCATTTGTGAAATACTTGAGTAAAAATTAACTATCGGGGAAAGTTGTTCAAACTAACTAGACCACTTCTATGTGCTTGCGCTGCTGCTTGAATACTTACGATTTTATCTTCGCTAAGTCGATCCAAATTTTTTAATTGCATACTCATTCTGTTATTTTGTTTTAAAAGTCCTTTATGCCGGATCAGAAAATCCCAGTACAAAGTTGTCATTGGGCAAGCCTTTGGTCCAGTAGATTCAGCAGGATCGTAGGGACAACTTGTGCAGTAGTTGCTCATTCTTTGGATGTACTTACCACTGGCGATGTAAGGCTTACTTGCCATTAAGCCACCATCACCGTACTGAGACATACCAAGTGTGTTGGGGAGCTCTACCCACTCAACAGCGTCTACAAAGACACTCAAAAACCATTCATGAACCTCGACTGGATTAACTCCGTACATCAGGGTATAAAGGCCTAGTACCATTAACCTTTGTATGTGGTGGGCATAACCGTGTTTTAGCGTTTGATTGATGACCTGGTTTAAGCAAACCATATCAGTTTTTCCTGTCCAGTAAAAGGCAGGTAAATTATGTGATGCATTAAGAGAGTTCATCTCTAGGTAGCTTGGCATCTTGAGCCAATACATGCCGCGAACATATTCCCGCCATCCGAGTATTTGTCGGATAAATCCCTCGACCGCTGCGAGCGGTGCTGCACCGCTCAGGTATGCTTTTTCCGCAGCAGATACCACCTCTTTGGGATTTAATAGCTTTAGGTTAAGCGCAGGTGATATGTGAGAGTGGAAAAGCCAAGGCTCATCCGTCCACATTGCGTCCTCGTAATCCCCAAAGAGAGGCAACCGCTCTTGAATAAACTTGTCCATTGCCCTTAGAGCGTCTTTACGGCAAACAGGCCAAGCAAAGCTATCTAATTCACCGACATGGTTTTTAAAATGCTTATTGACCAGTTTAATGACATCTAAGGTAATTTTGTCAGGGGGCACATTGAAATGGTCGGGCACATCTTTTGGGCCACTCTTTCCAAAAGATTTTCTGTTGTCCGCGTCAAAGTTCCACTGATTGCCCACTGGCTTACCGCTATCCATTAAAACATTGAATTTTTGACGCAACTCTCTGTACCAATACTCCATTCGGAGTTGCTTACGAGCATTTGCATATGCCTCAAAGTCTTTGGGTTCAGTAAAGAAATGGTTGTCAGGGGTAATGGTTAGTGGTGTTAAGCATTTAGAGGCTGAAGTTTTAATATTTTGAAGTGTCCTGTAATCTCCTGGGAGTGCTACAACCAACTCTTCAGGAGAGTATTTAATTATTGCCTTTTCAAGCTCTCCCATCAAAGTGCCAGAGTGCCCAGGAGTATTGAGGTAGGTGTAATCAAGGCGCCAACCTTTTGAGTCAATCTCATCAGCAAAATGGCGCATCGCACTTAAGAACATAACAATTCTAGGTTTGGAGCTAGGAACATGGGAGGACTCCTCAACGGCCTCCGACATCCATATTAAATCTAGTTTGGGATCGAATCCGTCAAAAGCTCTGGAGTCTTTATTTAATTGGTCACCTAAGACGATAACAAGGCGCCGTATATTTGTTGATTGAGTTGTCATGGAGTAAAAGAGTTCTTTAGTATTTTGAGTCTTAAATGTAGTGTCTTGCAAAATGAAAGTTGCTACATAAAGAGCAGCTGATATCCCTAGATATGGAAAGATTAATAAGTTTTTTCAATTCATTTCGTTTTCTTTGAGTTTTTTCTGCAAGCATCTGAACAATATTTAACTTCCTCCCAATTTTTTTCCCAAGATTTTCGCCATGTCATCGTTCTGGAGCAAACCAGGCAAGTTTTACTGGGAAGATCTTTTTTGTTACCTTTAAATTCCTTTTTCATGATTGGGTCTTATTAAATAATTCACTTAAAGGAGTTTGAGCTGGGCTCAAAACAATTGAGCAAATTTGGTGGAACTTCCCCGACTTGTTCTCCGATGTATTTACGGATGTAGGGGGCAGACTCAAATGGTTTTGTATAACCACTCCATATTCCGTTTGCAATGATGGAGGGAGTGATCTCCTTTGTGCTTAAAAGAACGACGGCAGGCAAAAGTGAATCAAATTCGACCTCTGCTAGAGCCCAACCACCGGATTGGATCAGCGAGGCAATTTTTACCGATGCGGAATCTGGTGGGCTGTATTCTTTTATGACATCATTGATTTTGCTGAACAGTTGGTCATTTTTATCAATCTTTTCAACATTTCTGCAGTCTCTAGAGATTTTGGTGGCTAGGTTGTTTAAGTTTCCGAAAACATCAATTCCCCGGCCATCAATCGATAAAAGGTGGCCGTTATCCGTATTGGTCCACTCTAAATGAGTGGATATCACACCAATAATCGCAATCAATAAAAATATAGGTAGAGCTTTATTTTTCATGGCGCTGAGGACGGTTTATGAAGTAAATCATCTTTTATCTGAAAAATTTCAATAAGTTACAATTTAGTTATCACTAATACTTATGTTCAACCATTTTTCCTCTAATGATTAAACATTCACTCGCATTATTGCTTTTAATTAACTTAACTGCTTGCAACAGTGTTAATCCTGTTTGGGATACTTTCAAAGCGGCAACTGGACTAGGTGAGGGCAAAAGCGCCGCACTCAAACCGGGGGTTGAATATTTAAAGGTCAACGTGAATGGGCATCAAGCCATGATGGCGCTGGGTTACCGTACCTTTCCTAACCCAGCTGGTTCGGCCTCCAATCCAACCAATGGGGAGCAACTTGTAAAGAATGCAAAACTATACTCTCCTGATCAATACGTACATGAGTTCTGGTATAGCGGCCAAAAGGAAATGATGGAACTTGTTGAGGGAAGGGTTGTCTCGGTTATGGGAATGACTGCTGAGTGGAGGCAGACCAACTCAATATCTCCAAGCTGGGATTCAGTTGGCTCGTCCTCCATGCCTACAGCTTGGATTAGAAACCGAGACTTAATGCCTGGATACCGCTTTGGATTCAAAGATCAAATATTGACAAAGTTAATTGAATCACCGAAGGCATTCAAAGAAGTCCCTACAAGCGCCACATGGTATGAGGACAGTATTACAAGTAAAGACCGCGAAGGGAATGCTTGGAGCTATAAGCAATTATTCGCACGAATGGGGGGCAAGATCATTTACAGTGAACAATGCATTGCTGAAGATTTGTGTTTGACCATGAAATACATTGGCATGATCTCCAAGCAATAACGGAACTTTTAAAAGCCAACTTATGAATTCCGTTAAAAATCACCTTACAACTAGCCTGTTTCTGTTGCTGATGGGGTCTTGTTATTCCTTAGTGGTGTCTGCTCAGTTCGTTGAAAATACAAATATTAAAAATATTTCTTCTACAGTTACTTATTCTGGAGAGCCCATAAGGCTTAGCAAATGGTTACTTGACCGTGAAAAAGCTGGGCTCTCACTTGAAGACGAATACCCACTTGGCCTGTCTTGGATGACTCCTGAGGAGTTAAAACTTCAAGAGGCTGAATTTCAGTCGATTAAAGAGAAGTTAGATCATCTGCAAAAATTCAAATCCTGGACATATGAAATCTCAAGTCGTCTAAGTCCAGAGAGAATCGAAGAACTTAAGAACAAAAGAAATAAGAACGATGAGACCTATGGCCGATTAAAGCAAGTTCTTGATCAACTAAAGCCAACGGGCAAGGTTAGAACCGCAGCAGCAAATGCAAAATGGTTAGAGGTAAACCCAAAGAAAGATCCTGTTTTACGTTCCGGTGACAAACTTCTTATTCCCAAAAGACCCACAACTGTAAGGGTGATGTCTGCAAATGGATCAATATGTGAGGCTCCTCATAAAACAGGGCTTCACGCTTTAGATTATGTGAGGGCGTGCCAAACTGAGCTAAACGGCGCCTGGGCTTGGATTGTGCAACCCGATGGTCGAGTGATCCAAGTTGGACTCAGCATGTGGAATACTTCAGTACAAGCTGAACCTGCACCTGGCGCTTGGATTTGGGCACCAGAGTGGTTGAGCTTTATTCCTGAAGACTTTAGTGAGCAGTGGGCAAAATGGTTAGCAACCCAAGGTGTGTCAACTCAGCTCAAAGCAGAATTATTTCCAGTTTTATACAGGCAGGTTCAGCCTGCAGATCCGCCGCCGCTTGATTTCTTAAAAATCACCGATCGACAATTCGATCCCAAAGCAACTGCCAGCGATTGGGGGTATACGGGTTTGTTACAAACACCCACCGCCAGGCTAAGGGGGACTGGTACTTTCTCAACAAACATTCAAAGCGTAAAACCCTATACTATTTGGAATAACTTCTTTCAACCCTTCGAGTGGCTAGAGACTGGGTTTAGATATACAGCAGTCAAAGATGTTCCTTACAACACAGGTGACTGGAGCCAAACCTACAAAGATAAGAGTATCGACCTTAAAGGTCGAGTTATCAAAGAGTCAGATTTTCTACCTGACGTTGCCATTGGGATGAGGGACGTTGCGGGGACAGGACTCTTTAGCTCTGAATATGTAGTTGCAAATAAGCGGATTGATCGATTGGATTTTAGTTTGGGATATGCTACTGGGGAATTGGGTAAGAGGGGCAACATTGCGAACCCGTTGGGGGGAAGTTTCTCTTTGCGTCCAACTGATACTGGTGGTGCTTCTACTGGGGGAACATTCAACCCTAAAGTTTGGTTTCATGGGCCTGGATCATTATTTGGCG
>DAITOS010000102.1:0-6404 GCA_036834025.1 Limnohabitans sp. | reverse complement strand
TTTGTTTAACCTTGGAGATTAATAAATGAAAAAAACGCTAATCGCGCTCGCTTCTTTTGCAGCTTTAAGCGCTGCTCACGCTGACGTAACACTCTACGGTGTTATCGATGCATCCCTCGTGACAACTTCAGCTGGTGCAGGAAGTTCAGATGTCAATAACCCTGCAAACATTAACGTATTGAATTCTTATGGTCGTGCGAACGTTGGTGCGACATCTCAGGGTGGTTCCATTACTGCCAACGGACGTACCACATCCATGGGTAACGGCGTGTTGCAACCTTCACGTTGGGGTATCAAAGGATCTGAAGATCTAGGTTCTGGCATGAAAGCCAACTTTGTTCTTGAGTCAGGTCTGAACATTGCTGGTGGTAACAACCCCAACGATCACCAATTATTGGCAAATAATGCAGGTAGCACTGGCTATGGTGACTCTTCACTGAACGGTCAAATGTTTGATCGTCAAGCATCTGTTGGCCTGTCTGGTGACTTTGGATCAATCGACGCTGGTTTCCAGCTGAATCTCAACGGCGAACTCAACGGTATGAATGACCCGCTTGGTGCTGGTTACCTCTCTCCACTTGGTTTCTACGGTGGATTAACAGGCATGGGTTCATCTTATTCAGGTCGTGCATCCAATTCCTTCAAGTACGCTTACTCACTGGGAACAACCACATTGAAGGCCTTCTACGCAATTGGCGGACTCAACGGCAATGCGGGACAAGGTTCACAAACTGGTATCGCCGCAATGATCAAACTCACGCCAACTTTGGACGTGAACATCGGTGCTAGCCGCATGAACGATAACGTTTCATTTAGTTCAGCCTCTACTTCTGGAGTTGCTTCATCTGCAACTGCAAACGTTGGAACTGACGCAGCCGTTGCAGCTGGTGCAGTTGTAACCGGAACAGCTCCTGCATTATCAGCAAGCTACTTCAATGCAACACAAACTACATTAGGTGTTGTTTACCAAGCAACTCCAACTTTGAAACTCAAAGGCGGATACATAACAATAACCCAGTCTAACCCCTCTAATGCCACTGCAGATGCAACCATCACGCAAAATATCGGTGTGCCAATCAATACTAATGCCATCAATACACAGCCTTATGCTACAAACTACGGCAGATCAATCTATTGGATCGGTGGTACATATGATTTGACTCCCCAGTCACACATATCTGTTGGTTACTACAGTTTGACTTTAGGTGCTTACACGGCTAACGCGTATGGGGTGAACAATGCTTCTCCAATTACTCAAGCTTACTCCTCAAACACACTGTCAACTTTTGCTGGTGTATTTGATTATGACTTGAGCAAGAAGACAGACATTTATGTAGCGGGTGCTTACCAAGCTTGGAACTCCAACGGCGCACTTGCTAACAGCACAGTTACTGCAGCAAGCACAGGCTCTAACACCGTCGCAGCAAACCAGACAACAAGTGCGGGTACAAACCAAACTACATTTGCTATTGGTTTACGCGTCAAGTTCTAATTTAACGCTGACGAAAGTCAGAGGTTAGATTAAGCTCTTAGAACCCACTGTGGCAACACAGTGGGTTTTTTTATATCTTGATTGTGTAAAGTTATACTTTGAAATGAGAGTTTGTTTAAAGATTTATGAGTTTAATGTCGATACTTTGAATATTACTGTGAATCAAAAAAACCTACAAATTAACACTTTCTTTCAAATTGCATTAGCAGCTCACCAACAAGGTAATCTTGTTCAAGCTAAGCAGTTGTACGAGCAAGTTTTATCGATAGATAACAAACACTTTGATGCACTACATTTACTGGGAGTGATCGCTTTTCAGATGCAAGATCCTCTCAAATGTGTTCAACTTATCAGTCAAGCGCTTAAGATTAATTCAAATATTTTCGTCCCTTACAATAATTTAGGACTTGCGCTGCAAGCACTTGGAGAAATTCCCTCATCAATTGATACTTTTAAAAAATCTATTGAACTTGAAAAGAATAATCCTGAAGCATTCTTTAATCTAGCCAATTCATTTACTTTTCAAAATAACTTTACAGATGCTTTGATTCACTTTAATGAGGCAATTAGACTAAATCCGTACTATCCTCAGGCCTACAATAATAGGGGCAATATTTTTCAAGAGTTGGGTCAGCTTGATCATGCACTGAGTGACTTTAATGAAGCAGTAAAACTCAACCCTCGCTACGACGAAGCGTATACAAATAGAGGCAATACTCTTCATGAATTAGCTCAGTTTCAAGAGGCGCTCGCGAGTTACGACGTAGCCGTCTCCATCAATCCTTTGAACGCTGAAGCCAATTGGAACAAATCTCTTTTGTTACTTTTAATGGGTAACTATAGGAGCGGCTTGCCTCTTTATGAATGGCGCTGGAAAAGAGAGAACACCTCATCTCCGATTCGATCCTTTAAAGCTCCACTATGGCTTGGCGTTGAAGATTTAAAAGGTAAAACAATACTCATACACGGTGAACAGGGACTGGGGGACTCCATTCAGTTTTGTAGGTATATTTATAAATTAGCGAGTTTAGGAGCTCGAGTCATTTTAGAGGACCAAAAGTCACTACAAAATTTACTCAAGGATTTAGAGGGTGTCGCTGAGTTTGTAGTCTGCGGTGATCCCCTCCCAGCTTTTGACTTTCACTGCCCAATGCTCAGTTTACCGCTTGCATTCAAGACAACTTTCGAGACAGTTCCTGATCCAACGCCTTATCTTTTTGCTAAGCCAGAGAAGGTGGCATATTGGAGCAGTAAACTAGGTCAAACAACGAAACGTCGAATCGGAATTTGTTGGAGCAGCACTTCCTCTTTTAAGTATGACGCCAAGCGAAGTATGACACTCAGTGAATTTATCAAGTTATTACCGGTATCAGAGGTTGCGGGGATTGAATATATTTGTCTTCAAAAGGAAATCAAGCCTGAGGACGTTGAGACTTTAAATTCCACAAGGGATATTCATTTTGTCGGTCATGAAATTCACGACTTTACTGACACTGCAGCCCTTATAGAGATCTGCGACGAGGTGATCAGCACTTGCACCAGTGTTCCACATTTAAGTGCTGCGATGAATAAAAAAACAAGGATACTCCTGTCTTATGTTCCAGATTGGAGGTGGGGATTACAGAGTGAGAAAACCCCTTACTATAAATCAGTTGAGCTAAAGAGGCAGTCTGCACTTAACTCATGGAATATGGATATTTTAAATTAGTGGTTAAGTCCTCATCGCTTAGTTGATATTTTTAAATGGTAAATCTCCCGTTATGAATGTATAGTTATCAAAATTGGTTAGTATTCTTTTCTTTGTTTTAAGATGATGCTTTATAAACTTGAGGTTGCCCCTGTTAAACATACTTCTTAACTGCTTGAATTATGCAACGTCTTTTCGTGTTGCATGCCATCGTCTCTCAAACTCCATGGGGCTCACATAACCTAAAGTTGAGTGTAGCCTTTTGTAGTTGTAGAAACTGATCCAGTTCATCACTTCATCCATCATGGCTCGTCTTGTCGCAAATCTTTGCCCGTACAGTCGAGCAATCTTTAGCTTACCCCACAGGCTCTCCGTTGGTGCGTTGTCCCAGCAGTCCCCCTTACGGCTCATTGAACTTTGCATCTTGAACTCAGCAATAACTCTCTTGAAGTCATCGCTGCAGTACTGTCGCCCCCTGTCTGAGTGGAAGATCACCCCAGGCTCTGGATTTCTCCTGAACCATGCCATCTTCAACGCATCAACCACCAAGTTGCTCTCCATCTTGGGCTTCATACTCCAGCCTACGATCTGCCTGCTAAACAAGTCCAGTACAACCGCCAGAAATACCCAACCCTCATCCGTTTGCAAGTAGGTGATGTCACCTGTCCAAACCTGATTAGGCTGCTCAACACGGAACCCTCTTTGAACCAAATCAGGCGCAACATCCAATCTGTGATTGCTGTCTGTGGTCACCACAAACTTGCGCCTTCCCTTTGCCCTGATCCCGTGCAACTGCATCAATTTTCTAACTCGTTCTTTGCCTACCCTAAACCCCCGGGCGTTAAGCTCTTTGGTCATTCTTGGCCACCCGTACTCACCACGCACCTCGGCGTAAATGGACTTGATATGCGCCAACAAAGCCTCGTTACTCGTCCGAACCGAATGCTTAGGCTTGATAGGCCTCTCCAATTGCTTTTTACGCTGATGCTGGAAGTACCCACTTGCACTCACCCCCAACACCTCGCACGCCAGTCCAATTGGCCACTGAGTCTTATTTCGAGCAATCCAGGCGTACTTTACAAAGACTCTTTCGCGAAGTACGCTGTCGCCTTTTTTAGGATATCTCGCTCCATCTTCACACGAGCTAACTCGGCTCGAAGTCTGGCCAATTCCATCTGCTCTTGGCTGATGACTTTGTCCTTGCCACTTGTCAAACTACCGTCGTCATCCCAGCGTATCCAGTTCTCTAAAGAGCCCTTCGGTACACCAAGAATCTTGGCTACATCTGCTGAAGACTGTCCGTTTCTGACAAGCCTCACAGCCTCCATCTTGAATTCCAGGGTATATTTAGCCCTTGTTCGTTTCTCGCCCATTTAGACACCTCCATAACTATATTTTCACCTATAGTTAAGAGGTACGTTTTTCAGGGGCAAGGTCAACTGATCAGCATCCCGCTTATTCAAAGGATATTCAAAGGATATTTAAACAATAAAGAGTTTGCAAAGACTCTTTGCAATCTAAGTTCTTTTTTTTACACTTGAAGGCCATAGACTCAATGAACTCACCCGTCCTCAACTCCAGTGACCCTGCTTCGCCGACTCCCGTTCCAATTAAAACGATTACAGAGGTAAGTTGGGATTTAAAGCCAGTTGTCGAGCCTTTTGCCTGGGGGGTTCCTGAAGTTTTTAGCAGAAATTTACCCAAGCCAACGACCTCTAAATCAGTTCAAGTTTGCCCCGCAGCCGTTGATTTTGATGCAAGGTACTTTGTTATTAAATGTCCCGTTGATTTGACGATTCGTTTATCATTGGATCAAGACGGCTCACCATCCCTTCAACCCAACAAAAAGCAAATTTTTGCTGAAAAAGGATCTACTCTGGATCTAATGGCAGAATTAATCGACTCCAATAACTGGAGACACAAAGGCCGCCCTATAGTTCAAGTATCGACTCCTTATGTATTTCAATCTAAGGATGATGTTTATTTAAACCTCACGCCTGCGTTCATGGATTACAGGTCCACTCCGCTGCCAGGTATTACCTTGAATGCACGATTCCCAATTAATACATCATCAAATCACCTTGTCTGGTGTTTTGAATGGCACGATATTCAAAAAGAAATTGAATTTAAACAAGGAGAACCTTGGTTTTATGTTTACTTTGAAACAAGTGATCCATCACGCAAAGTCAGATTGGTTGAGAACAAAAATTTTGGTCAATTAGCCTAGGAAGTCAGGAAGATAGCCACTCCTTTGTAAAGAATTCTTAGACAACCATTTTTTCAAACATACGCAAATCAAGTTCTATCTAGCGGAACTAATAATTTTTTGGGTCTTCTTTTACGAGCCTGAGCAAAAAGAGAAAAAGTTTGCTTAACGTAGTTAGTTACACCGTGAAGAGACTGGATATATTTTTTAACTTCAGGCGTTAATTCACATTCCACTAAGTTAACTTCTTGAGACGGATCTTCTGTCTCAAATTTTGCGTAAAACCAAGGATCCCCTCGCTTTAGGTTAATCTCCATCTTGGTGTCATACCACTCGAACGCCCACATGAGTTGCCTTGGCCATACATCAATAGGAAATCTACCGTCTATTAATAATCCAGGTAATTCTGTCTTACTGTAATGCAAATACGCAGGCATTTGATTAATATAAACTGGATTATCTGCTAAGCAGATGTACGGCGTCATGACTTGGATTATGGGTCTGTCAGGATGGCGCCATTCATTTTTAGAGGCAAGTTGCACCAGTTGACTCAGCATTTGTTGACGCACGGAGCTTTTGTCTCCGTCTACGTTTTGAAGATTCGGATGGCCATTTTTATCTATAAAGTACCTGAGATGAAGGTCAACAGGACATCTGAATAAGCAAAATCGTCCATCTAACGTACTAGACTCTGTGCCAGTCTGCACACAATTCATTAAATCCCCAATCGGCTCGGGATCTCCCCAAATGACGGATGCGGGAAAGTCAAGCAGCGCCCAACCCACGGTTGCAGGCTCTGATTTGACGAGGCTTTTTGATAAATTGGTTGTATTCATTTTTAGCTGTTACTTACTTTAACTCAAAGGAGAATAACACATTAGGCTCATGTGCTATCAGCACAGATCTCAACAATTTGAGCTCTCTAGTCGAGCGTTCGTAGGAGCCTTCGCCTGCGGTCCTCGGTTTTTATTTGCTAATGTATTCATGTCCCCACAATCTCCTTTGTGGGTAAGAATACT
>DAITOS010000101.1:0-6485 GCA_036834025.1 Limnohabitans sp. | reverse complement strand
ACTCTAGGATCTATGGCAACGCCCTCAATTTCAGCTGCGAGGTGAGGCGCAACCGGCGTTTTGAACAAATACGGACACACCGTATCTTGAGGTATATCCAAAGAAGATGCATTCATTAAACTGTGCACATCCTCATTGAACCACACCTTATGTGGGTGCTCTTGATAAACGGCCCCGGCTGCAACTGGCTTCATCCCAGCAACTTTAAATCCCTTTTGCGCTTGTAAATGCACAACCGCACTTGCGATGAGTGTTTTACCAATCTCTGTATCCGTGCCCGTTACAAAGCAAGAAAAAGGGGCGTCAAATAACTGTGTTGACATAACTTAATTAAAGCCTTTTTAAAGCTTGTGTCAATTGATCTACTTGGTCTGCAGTGTGTGAGGCTGAAATGGTTAGCCTCAACCGAGCGGTACCCACTGGCACAGTTGGCGCTCTTATAGCACTGACCCAAACCCCGTCTGCCAAGAGTGACTTAGATGCATTTAAAACATCCTCATTGCTTCCGATCACCAGAGGCTGAATTGGGGTATTGGACTCTAAGAGTTTATATTGAAAGTGTTCACTGCTTGATATCTGTTGCTTGAATTGATCCAATAATTTGTTCAGATGCTCACGCCTCTTTACCCCCTCAGAGCCGGTGATTAAATCAACACTTTTTAATAGCGCATGAGCGCAGGCAGGAGGAGCAGCAGTTGTATAAATGTAGGGCCTCGCGCGCTGGATCATCCAATCAATCATAGTAGCGTGAGCTGATACGAAAGCTCCACTCACACCGGCTGCTTTACCCAAAGTTCCCATGTAAATAACATGGCTTGAGGAAATACCAAAATGCTCTAAAGCACCAAGTCCATGCAGACCTAACACTCCAAATCCATGCGCATCGTCCACGACCAACCAAGCACCCTCGCGCTCACACAACGCAACCAACTCTATTAGAGGTGCGATGTCTCCGTCCATACTAAATACCCCGTCGGTTAACACCAACTTGGTCTTTGATTTTGACTCCCTAAGCATTTGTCCAAGCGCTTGGGTGTCACAGTGAGGGTAGACAACAAAGGGGGCTTTGCTAAGCCGAATTGCATCAATGATGGATGCATGATTTAGCTCTTCAGAAAAGATAGTCACTCCCTCCTCAGCACCCGCAACAAAAGAAGTCACAACCGCGAGGTTTGCCATATACCCTGAGCAAAAATAAAGAGCAGCGGCGTTGGGGATCATAGGGGACATGAGTTGAGATAACCGCTCCTCTAAGAGCGCATGGGCTTTGCCGTGACCGCTGATGAGATGAGAGGCTCCGCTGCCAGCTCCGTAAAGACTTACCCCTTCTTTAAAGGCCTCAATCACCCTCGGATCACTTGCCAGTCCTAAATAATCATTACTGTTAAATGCAAGTCGTGTTTGCCCCTTGGACTGAACAAGTGGCTTACACCCAGAGTCAGCCTGTACTCTCGCTCTATATAGCCCATCGTCTTTTAGGCTCTGAAGTTTTGCAGCAATATAGTTTAAATCCATAAGTATGAAGAGTGCCTAAACGGTCACATCGTTAGACCATTACTTCATCAAAAACAATTTGAAGTCGATCAGCCATCAAGCTAATTTCTGAATCGCTGAGTATGTAGGGCGGCATCAGATAAACTGTATTGCCAATGGGTCGAACGAGAAGTTCATGCTCCAGTGCTTTAGCAAAAAATCTTCTGGCAAAACTCTCCCTCAGGGCGGAGTCCTCTAGGACTGCATCGAAAGCCCAGATCATACCTTGGCTGCGAAAGTGTTTAACCCGTGCATTGTCTTTGAGTGGTGACAGGGCATTTGATATTTTTCTTGACAGGGTTAAATTTGAGACCAAGACCTGATCATCACGAAAGATGTCAAGCGTCGCAAGCGCTGCGCTACATGCCAAAGGGTTTCCAGTGTAAGAGTGAGAGTGCAAAAAGGCCTTTGTAATTTGAGCGTCGTAAAAGGCCCTGTAAATAGAGTCCTTGGTCATCACCAAGGATAAAGGCAAATACCCCCCGCTTATCCCTTTTGATAAACACATAAAGTCAGGCCAACACTTTGCACTTTGCATGGCAAAAAAAGTCCCCGTTCTCCCGCACCCAACCGCTATCTCGTCCGCGATTAAATGTACGCTATACATATCGCACAGCTCTCTGATTCGAGACAAGTAAGAGGGATGATGCATTGCCATACCACCGGCACACTGCACCAACGGCTCCAAAATGATTGCGCTGATACATTCTGATCGCGCTTTGAGTAACTCTTCAACTTCTGCTGCTGCTCTCTCAGCTGCTTGATGACTGTTATGTTTTAAACTTAAATCTTTAACTAAACCAGGCGTATCAGAGTCTTGCGCTGTACTCCTGTAATCAGGAGAGGAGACGACATGCGCACCTTTGATTAACTGCGCATAGGCGCTTTTAAAAATGGGCACGTCAGTAACTGAGAGCGCTCCGATGGTTTCACCGTGATAACCACCTTTTAAGCAAATAAATTCTTGCTTATTGGGTTTGCCCACATTTTTCCAATAATGAAAACTCATCTTTAAAGCGATCTCAACGGCGGAGGCTCCATCAGAGGCGTAAAAGACATGGCCCAAAACGTTATTCGTCAAATCAGACAACCGCTCAGAGAGCTCAACTACGCCTTTATGCGTAAAACCGGCCAGCATCGCATGCTCAATCAAATCGATTTGAGATTTAACAGCAGAGTTGATCCGGGGGTTGGCGTGTCCAAATAAGTTGACCCACCAAGAGCTGATGGTATCCAGATACCTTTCACCATTGACGCCGTACAACCATGCACCCTCCCCCCTTGAAACACCAATCAATGGCGTAGTCTCATGGTGTTGCATTTGAGTACACGGATGCCAAACACTATTTAAGCTGCGTTGGACTAGATCTGATTTTGTTTGCAATAGGTTTACCAAAGTACCAAATATTTAATGTTTCTATTTTAGCGATAATGCTAATTCAATACTTTTCGCGTGATTTGCCCAGATAAGTAAGAATATAAAATATTAGTCTATAGTTACTACAAAAAATACAATATATGTAATAATTAAATATTAAGCCCCTATTTAATATCTTAACTTGTTAGGTAAACAGCTATGGAAATGATGATTTTGGGTCTCGCTATATTTATTGGAATGCATTCCTTAAATACGATCTCACCGAACACACGATTAAAGTTAATTGATCAACTGGGCATAAATGGTTTTAAAGCCGTGTACAGCCTCATCTCTTTAGCTGGCTTTGTATGCATCGTTACTGGATATCCAGATGCCCTCGCGAGAATGGACTGGGGTTGGAGTCCTCCAACATTTACCAAACACATCACCCTGCTGTTGATGCTTTTTGTTTGTATATTGCTGGTATCGACTTATATTCCTAACAATCACATCAAAGGGAAATTAAAACATCCGATGATTCTTAGTGTGAAAGTTTGGGCTTTAGCCCACCTTATTGCGAACGGCCAAGGGGCGAACGTTGTTTTATTTGCCAGCTTTTTGATTTGGTCGGTTCTGAACTTCAGAGCTGCTAGAAAAAGAGACAAGAAAGCCCTGATTGAAGCTACAAGCTCATCGAGCTCTGAGATTACAGCAACCGCTCCTCATTACTCTGGAGCCAGGACGTTGATCTGTATTGCTACCGGGATCGCCCTTTGGATAATCATGATCGGTGGCCTACATTACACACTTTTCGGCGTATACCCGGTCATGATTAACGGTTTGGTGGGACCTGCTTGATATATTGCAAAGGCTTGCCCACCAGAAAACCACCAAAGCGACTAACCGCCCTGCTAAGGGCGATATACGTTTTAAAAACTCAGTGTTTGGCCTTCCTTCATAGGAACCACTTCAGTGCTGCTTGTGCGCATTGCGGCTTGGAACTCAGCCAATGTGCCTGGGGTCATGGGGTTTGAGTTGTAGTGCATTGGAATCACTTTCTTAGGATGGATCCAAGTGTTGCAAGCGTAAGCTGCGTCCTCTGGGTCCATCGTAAAGTTTCCACCTATTGGCATCAATACCAAATCGGGTTTGTAGCGATCAGCAATGAATTTCATGTCTCCAAAAAGTCCTGTGTCACCCATGTGCCAAATTTTGAATCCGTTTTCTAGCTCAATGATGTAGCCCATAGCTTCACCGGCTGGATGGGACTCATTTTTACCAGTAGCTGGATTTTTCCAAACTAGCAGTGAAGAATGCTCAGCCTGGACAGCTGTCACTTTCACACCAGGTAAAGGCTTTACAGATCCAGTTTTATTAAAACGGTGGCCAAGGTTTGCTGGAATCACTCCAAGGGTAATGAGAGGCGTGACCATGTCGGCTGGCCCGTATAAAACAGTACCGTTCAATTTGGCAATATCAGGTGCATCACCTAAATGATCAACGTGTGCGTGAGTTACCAAGAGTAAATCAACCTTGCCAAGAGCGGATAAGTCTGTTTTATAGGGCTCAGGGGTTTTGGGTCCAGAGGTAAGCCATGGATCAATAACAATAACTTTACCAGTAGGTGTTTTAATTCTAAAACCAGCCTGTCCAAGCCACAAAAGCTCAGTCTTGCCCGTTGCAGCAACTGAGGGCTGAGGCTGTGCAGCACCGGGCTGCGCCTGGGCAAGCGCACTGCCCGGTACAGTTGCAAATGAAACAGCAGCAGCCACACCAAGTGCTGCGCTCAACAAGGTTTGACTTGTTTTTTTAATTCTCTTCAAATGAATCATAAAATTCCTCTTAATGTTCAGTAATCAAATACAAAGTTTGCTTAAGCAAGAGTAACAATTTAGGTAAGCAGGGGGATAAGCACGGGAGATAAGCACACGAGATAAGCACCACCGAGTCTACAAAATCTTTTGCGCGCTCGTTAAACTTAATTCACACTTAGTGTAAGCGTTTCCACTATTGTGTTTCCTTAGGCTTAACGATTTTGATTGTTTTCAAATTACTCTTTTACAAATATTCTTTTTGAATTTTTCACTATCTTGATTACAATTCAGGCCAACTGCTTAGTGACGTTCGCAAAACTCTCACCAATGGGTTATTACTCCAACATGCGTTTAATGGGTTCTTTCAGACTTTTTGCCTATCTTGCTTTGATGGTGGTTTTGAGTCTTTTTGTCGCCTGTAGTTCTCCGCCAATCAAACCAAGTTCTTATCCCACTCCTTCCAGCTCGCCTGGAAATTACTCCTCCCCCGTTACGCGCGACCCCCCTAACGCTTTGAGTCCAGATAAGGCTCAAGGTCTTGCCCTTTACGCACTCGGATTGGTTGGTACTCCTTACAAATGGGGAGGAAATACGCCAGACTCAGGTTTTGATTGCAGTGGCTTGATAGGCTATGTTTACCATTCCCAGACCGGTGTTAAATCTCCCCGTACCGTCGCATCTCTAAAGAACTGGGGGCACGAGGTCTCCAAAGACCAAATCAGAACGGGCGACATATTGATTTTTGGTCCGCTAAACGAGCCCACGCATGCAGGTATCTACGTAGGGGAGGACCGTTTTGTTCATGCCCCCTCAACAGGGGGCACAGTGAGACTTAACAAACTAACCACTGCTTATTGGAAAGAAAAAGAGCTTAATATCAGAAGACCTATTGAAAAGTAACTAAATTTAAAACTTCATCAGCTAAACATCATAGCTAAATAAGCAGCGTCATCTAACAAATTAAGCGTAACGTATGCAGACAACTTGTATGCTAAGTAGAGCAACTTTTCTGAAATAGAGATCGTTTCCAATTTTCACTTTTCACTTTTCAAGTTTTGAGGTCGTTTTAAATTTATTTTTTTACTGCGTCAAGTGCTCCGCGAGCAACTTCGCTACGTGCCAAGCCTGCCTCTGCAAATTATCCTCTATCTGGTGCCTGCAACTTGTGCCCCCAGCAACAACTATACATTCAGGATCAGCCCTTAATGCGGGGAGAAGTTTTGCCTCAGCCATTTGAATAGATATATCGTAGTGATCCCTGTCGTATCCAAAGCTACCCGCCATACCGCAGCAACTGCTCTCTATTAGCTTCACATCAGCACCGGGCAATAATTTGATTGACGCCAAAACTGTGTCCATCACATCAAATGCCTTTTGGTGGCAATGACCATGCAATTTGAGATTCTTCACTGGAGCTTTGAGTTTTGCTTTAAGTAGCTCTAATTTTCCGTGAGCATTCTCAGTTGCCAAAAACTCTTCAAATAGTTTGGCTACTTTTGATACTGTATTGGCTTTGGCGCCCAAGCCCATCACCAAAGCTTCGTCCCTAAGCGTGAGTAAACAACTGGGCTCAAGTCCAACGATTGGAATCCCTCTATTGGCAAACTCAATGAGATGATCAAGCAGATGAGACATTGAGGCTTTGGCTTGCTCAACCATCCCGACAGATAGGTAAGTTCTACCACAACAAAGGGGGGCGGAGGCTCCTTGAGCACCCTGAACTCCTTGAGCTCCTTTCGATACTGGGATCCCATCTTGGTCCAGTCCCGAGCCATCCTGAC
>DAITOS010000100.1:0-6570 GCA_036834025.1 Limnohabitans sp. | reverse complement strand
GCTCTGATCGATTTGAAAGTTCATCCAGACAACGTTGAATGAGTCGTTCAATTGAACTCCCCGATAAATTCAACTCTGCCAACACCAATTGTTCGGCAATGTGCATACTCAAACGCTTAATTGGTTCAAATAAGCGTTCCGGAGATTTTGTGAACTCTTCAACTCTATTCGTAACTTCTTTAAGTACCTCCACTTGAGCACTTATTTTGTCACTGAGATTGGTCTCTAAACTCTGAATTTGTTCCGTATATTCTTTCTCTTTGATTTGAATAAGCTCTTGCATCTCAGCCAGCTTTTTATTCAGAGAACTTCTTTCTTCTTCCCATTCGTTATTTTTTTTATCTAATTGACTCTTCAACTCAGACAATTCACTCTCTAACTCATCAGTCGCCATTTGAGTCTTGGAATCAGCTACTTCTTCAATCAAAGCGTCATTTATATCGACGGAATTAAGCTCATTTTTATTTTTAAATTGTAAATTTTCAGGATGATTTTTATCCGACTCTTCAATCAACTCTGATGGAGGCGTGGAAGATGAAAAATATTCTTCATTATTTTCCTCTTTGACCTGCACTTCATCTTCAGAAAAACTTTGAAATTCGTCAAGATTTTCTAAATTATTTTCATTATTTTCAAATTGAAATTTTGCAGTATCTAACTTTAATTCATTGCTAGATTCTGCTTGATTCAATAGATCATGCTTTTCAGTATATTCGGATTTGGAAACTTCAAATTCTTCAATACTTGATTGATCTAATTGAGGCTTGTTATTTGTTGGTACTTGTTCTGCTTCTCTAGAAGCTTCTTCTACCTTTGCACCATAAGTCTCTAGTTTAAAACCAGAAGAATCATCCACAACCCTTGCTGTTCTGGGTGGAGCTAATTTTCTATATAGAGCACTTGCATACTCTACTCGGGGAGCATTTGCCCAGTCTTTTTCCTGAAATTCATCATTAGCAACCTCCTCTTTGAACAGTAAGGGGTTTGCATTGAATTCCTGAGACTGATCAGCTGGTAAGCTTTGTTTAAACAAAATCGGCTCCTCCTAGCATTAATTCGCCAGAATCCGATAGTTTTCTTGCTAAGCGCATTATTTTCTTTTGTGCATCCTCTACGTCAGCAATACGTACAGGGCCTCTTGCTTCCATGTCATCCACAAACATGCCTCGTGCACGCTCTGACATATTGCTAAGGAAGCGCTCTTTGACCTCCTCACTTGCACCTTTTAATGCAACCATTAACTGATCTGGTTCTACGTTACGCATGAGCACTTGTATACCTTTATTGTCAACAGAGGCAAGATTCTCAAAGGTAAACATACTGTCTTGGATTTTTTGCATCAAATCGTAATCTAGCTCCGATAACCCGTTCATAATTTCTGCTTCGAGACCAGTTTTAGTCAAATTCATAATTTTTGCAGCGGCCTCAACTCCTCCAAAACTTGATGACTTAGCTGATGAGTTTTTCGAGAACTGCGCCAACATGATGGTCTCAAGTTCCGCCATGGCTGAGGGTTGAACAGTGTCTAAACTAGCGACACGCTGAATTACCTCAGGCCTTATATCAGGAGGCAAATAAAGCAATACATCTGCAGAAACATTGGATTCAAGAATTGACAAAATAATCGCAATCACCTGTGGATGCTCGGTACGGATCATGTCGGCAATTGACCTGGCATCCATCCAACTTAAAATATCTAACCCTTTCGTAGCTTGATTAGGCATTATTCGATTCAACACGGAGGCAGCCTTACTGTCCCCCAATGCCTTTTTCATCACATTTTCAACATAATCTGTGTTGCCTAAACTTAGACTTGTTTGTTTTTTCAGTAAATCGACAAATTCATCTAAAACAACATTGACAGCCTCTTGTGATAGCTCTGCTGCGGCCACCATTGCCGCGCCCAATGCTTGAACCTCTTTTGGATTGAGGTACTTCACAATATCTGCTGCCTGATCCTCGCCTAAGAGTAGCATCAAAACTGCAGCCCTTTGAGTTGAAGTCATTGCGGCCATCTCTTCTCTCAAAGCTGGCGACCAATTCGCTTGGGACATCGTGTTCATTTTCTCAGCCATTTCTAGCTCCATTTACAAATTCTTATTCAGATACATCTACTTCTAGTTTATTCAATCAAGAAGTACTTATGTTCGAATCATATTCTTAAGTACACTTGCCATTCTGGCTCGTGTGTTTTCTTCTGATACGATCATTCGAATTAAAGCTACTTTATCATCGTAGGTATTCGCAGTGTTGAGCATGTCTGCTGAGATTGTTGGTTTTTTGGGTTTATGAGCAGACATTCTGGCTTTAATCTCCTCTAGCGTCTCACCTTCTTCCATCTCGACTTCTTCGCCTTGTCCTTCTTCTGCTGCCTTTAATTTCTCAGCTTCCTCAGCCTCCTTTTTCAATCGGGCTTCAGTTTCTGCCTCAGCCAATAGTCTGGCTTCTTCTAGTAGACGTTGGCGCTCCTTCTCTGCCGCCTCTTCAGCTGCAGCTCTATCCGCAACCACTTTTGCTGCAGCTGCAGCAACTGCTTCAGCTATACGCTCAGATTTCAGCTTTTCAGCTGCTGCAGCCTCTCTGGCAGCAGCTTCGGCTGCTGATGCTGCCATAGCTGCAGCATCAAAAGCAGGGGTTGTAAGCTTCTTGACCATGGGGCGAACTACAACCACCAAGAAGAGTAGAAATAATATTGCAATAACGGTGCTATTTGCAACTCCAGCGATTGTTTCGTCTTTATACCAAGGTACAGCGTCTGGGTCAACTTGGGGTTCAAAATGGGTTGACACAACTGTGACAACATCTCCCCGCTCTTCACTAAATCCAACAGCTCCTTTAACCAATTGATTCAAACGGTCTAATTCTTCTTGTGTGTAAGGTATGGTGGTCATCGGTGCGGCACCATCGACTGGCTTTTCTACTTTCATTCCAGCAGGAATAGGTCTTTCGTTAATTAAAACACCCACACCAATTTTTTGTACGGTACCCATCGCACTTTTTACGTGCCTAACAGATCGATCCAATTCATAATTTTTGGTACTTCTAGCAATTGTTTGAATACCTTTTTCAGTTTGACCTTTGCTTATATCAGCTGAAGTGTCGGGTGTTGCTGAAGGATTTTGGGGTGGATTTGGCGGAGTATTAGATAAAGATCCAGGAATACCGATCGCATCTTTAAAAGTAGCTCTATCTTCCACATACAATTCAGAACGTGTTTTCGGACCTTTGTCTCTTTGATCAAAATCTTCAGTTGTTGTCTCTTGTTGATTAAAATCAAGGGTCATGCTAACTTGTGCACTGACATTAGCTTCACCCACAATAGGAGCCAATAGTTGAATTAAACGCGTTCTGTATAAGTCTTCCATTTGTTGCTTTTGTTGCAACTGTGCAGAGGTAAGTCCCAGAGGTTGCTCAACCAACATTTCATTCATTAAACTACCAAAATTATCTACTACAGAAACATTCTCAGGCGCCAAATATGGGACGCTAGATGCAACCAATTGGATGATTGCTTGAACGTTGGCAGATGAAATTGTTTTCCCTGGAGCACGTGTAATGACTACAGAAGCTTTAGTCGGCACTCTATCGCGTACAAACATGCTTTGCTTTGGAGATGCCAAATGTACTCGAGCAGAACGAATTCCGGATATTTGCGATATGCTTTTAGAAAGCTCTTGCTCCATCGCATTGTTGTATCTTACTTGCTCCATGAATTGACTTGTTGTCATTGCGGGCATGTCTTTAAGCCCATCAATTCCTTGCGCCTCTGTTCTAGGTAGTCCTTTTGATGCAATCAATAGCTTTGCTTCTTGATATTTATTCTCTGGCACCATTATTTGTCCTGAGCTCATATCAATTTCAGGCTTGAATTCGGCAGTTTTCAGTGCCTCCATGGCAACTTGTTTGTCTGCGTCAGAAAGCATCATGGTCAAAGGCTTCATCGGCGTTGACTTCATTGACATTGAAGCTAACCCAAAAGCTGCGATCACAAACATGATGACAAAGAGTGGGAGTAATTTTTTGACTGTGGGCTGACGAACCATGTCTTTAATCATGCCCATTGGATCTGTCAAGACTTGATTGCTTACAGATCGCGCCAAATCACCTGGACTTAAAATGCTTGATCCAGGAGGAGCCTTTGGGCCTGGTAAAGACGGAGATGTCATAGCTTGTGATGGGTTATTTCCATCAGTACCATTTGACATGGGAGAGTTGAGAGTTGCGCTAGCAGTTGCCATAATATTCTTTCAGTCTTAAACCGGCATGTTCATGATGTCTTCATAAGCTTTGAGCACTTTATTGCGTACTTGCAAAGTGGCTTCAAAGGATAAAGATGCTTTTTGCATACTCAATACGACATCAGTCAAGGGTACGTCCTCACCTCTTTGGTATGCTTCACCTAATGCATCTGCTTTATTGTCTGCATCGTTTACTTTACTGACCAATTCTTTGATTGACTCTGTAAAACTTGGACTTTTAGCGTCTACTTTGGTTAAGTCACTTTGTGAGGTCAAAACCTTGGCAAATGCCGACTCTCCTACCTCTGGAGGCGTGATTCGACTTTGCGATTGATAAGCCCTGATCGTCTCCATCATGGACTGAATCGAAGAAGCTGAGGTTGAATCAATCATTTTTTTCTCCTTTTTATTCGGAGTAAGCTACAGACATTCCACGTTCGCGAAGCTGAGCAAGTTTGTATCGCAAAGTTCGAGGACTGATACCTAATTTTTGAGCGGCTTCAGTCCGACTTTGAGTTGATTGCAAAGCGGCCAAAATAACTTGATGTTCACTGCTTTTAACCGCTTGTGATAAATTGATTGCTTCATCATTGAACATCGAAGCTTGAGCATTTTGTTGTCCATTTTCCAAGGCATTGATTGCTTTATCTGTATAACCGTGATCTATATTAAAACTATGATTTGCAACCTTTGATGCTGAAAGACCATTATTTACAGGTGCTCCATATCCTGGACTCATTTTGTTTACATTCGAATTGAAGTCAACATGTATGGTTTTTAATGATTCATCAGAATTGATCTTGCTAAATTCCGAGTCGAAATACCCAATATGTTCCTTTGCCATGATCTGCGCTTCATGCTCCTGAGTTTGGACTTGCGGAGTTGTTGACAAAGTTGTAATTTGTCCATCCGAGTTAATCAACGGAGTATTAGGGTCGATCACAAGCTCTTGATTTTGAGCCTCGTCAAACATTAAATGTGCTAAAGAAATAGTCTTTCCATTGCATAAAACCAATGCCCTTTGAACCACGTTTTCAAGTTCTCTAACGTTTCCTGGCCATGGGTATTGAACCAAAGTACTTTGCACCTCTGGAGTTAATGTATAGGGGACTTTATCTTTTGAGTGCCTTGATAGTGATTGCATCACTAGTGGAAGAATATCACCTGGTCGTTTTGTCAACGGAGAAATTTTTAACTTGAATGTACTTATTCTGAAATACAAATCTTCTCTAAATTCTCTCTCTTCAATTGCTTTTTTCAAATCCTTGTTTGTTGCAGCAACCAACCTAATATCTAACTCAATTGGCACTTCTCCGCCTAGACGATTCAACTTTTTTTCTTGTAAGACTCTTAAGAGCTTTGCTTGTAAATGAATTGGCATTTCACCAATTTCATCAAGAAATACTGTACCTCCCTGTGCTTGCTCAAAAACACCTTTGTGCTCCTTTTGAGCACCAGTGAAAGCGCCCTTTTCATGACCAAACAACATATCTTCGATCAAGTGCTCAGGCATTGCTGCACAGTTGATTGCAACAAATGGGCCTTTTGACCTGGGTGAAGTCTCATGAATAACTCTTGCCAAAACCTCTTTTCCAGCTCCTGTTGGACCTACTAGTAATGCCGTTACTTCAGTTTGAGCGACCCTTTGCGCCAAACCCAACAAGTGTTGACTAATCGGATCAACAAAAACGTAACTCTTAACTTTGTTGTCTACTACGTTCAATCCTTGGACAGCACTAGTCCATGCTTTAGCATCCCATTCATCGCTGGGCAATACATGCAAGGCACCCAAACGCATTGCTTGAACAACCACATCCATTTTGCGACGGTCTACACGGCACAGAACCGGAATGCTATGACCGAGTTGAGAAACCAAGGTCAAAACTTCTTGCAATAGCTCAGCGCTATCTGCCAAACGAATTATTAACAAATGCGCATGACGAAGTGCTGCATTGAGTTCCCCAAGGGTGTTGACCGATGACAAACTGATGCCAGCTATTTCTAACTGAGCGCGTTCATTCTGGTCAAGTGGCTTGAATGGATCAAGCCATACAGCGTTTGTTACGTTTACAGGTGTAGCATTCACAATAGTCAGCCTTTAATTGAGGTAAGACTATTTAGCAATCCTTATGCCAACGCTTAAATTAATTTTAAAGTATTAATTTATATTAATTATGTAGCTATTAAATAACAAATAATTGAACTCTGTCGACTTATCGACACAGATAAACTTTTCTCACACTAGAAAGTTCATCTTGCTTGTACCCGTAGCTATCTTTACTTCTGAATTTGAAGGCAAAGCAGTTTCTTGCTTTGGCAAACTTGGCTCGAC
>DAITOS010000099.1:0-6739 GCA_036834025.1 Limnohabitans sp. | reverse complement strand
ATACATATTTTGAAAACTCTTGTTGGTCACTGAAGCAGCAGCACTACCGTTGCGAACCCTTACAACAGCCCCAGCCAGTTGAAGGCTGAAAATATAAAGACCGAATAACCGCTTGCAGCTATCGGCCAAGTAAATCAAAGTGTTTTTAGTAGTTAACCCTAGTGGATATTCAGCTTAATTTAAGAGATCATGAGGGTTGAAAGTTGAGGGAGTTTTTTTGAACCTATCTCAACTCTTTTTCCTTAACACTGGAGTATGAAATGTCTCAGCATTTGTATAAAAAGAGCTTTAGTAAATTTATATTATTCTTGCTCGCGCTACCCTGTATGGTGAGTTACTTATTACTCACAACCATATCACGCGCTGAGGAGCCCATTCGAATTGGGGTGATATCTGAGGAGCAGTCGATCTCTGGCGTATCTATTCCTCAGGCTGCTAAGATGGCGGCCGATGAGATCAACGCAGCAGGCGGATTGAACGGCAGAAAGATCGAAATTTTCACCTATGATGACAAAAATCTAGCTACAGATGCAGTTCGCGCTTTTCAACGGGCGGTTGGAGAAGATAAGGTTAACGCCGTGATTGCTAGTTATGTCAGTGAAGTCGTATTAGCACTTGAGCCCTGGGCCGCTAGACTGAAAATGCCAATGATCACTCCGGGTGCTGCAAGTAACGAGATCAGCAAAGCAGTCCATAACGATTACGAAAAAAATAAATTTACCTTTCACGGTTATATGACCTCTGCGGGACTTGCGCAACAAGTTTGCGACGCTGCAAAAGAAATTTTGGTGCAAGATAGACGATTTAAAACTGCAGTCATAATGAGCGAAGATGCTGCCTGGACCAAGCCCTTGGATGCAGGTTACGAGGAGTGCTTGCCAAAGGCGGGACTTAAAGTCCTAGACCACGTAAGGTTCTCCCCAGACACAACAGACTTTACGCCCATTTTCAACAAGATTGAGGCACTCAAGCCCGATGTCATCATCACCGGTGTGGCACACGTCGGAGTGCAACCCACCGTTCAGTGGAAGACCCAACAAGTACCCATACCCATGCTTGGAATCTCCTCACAGGCAACTAACTCAAGTTTTTGGAAAGATACAAACGGCGCGACCCACGGAGTTATGTATCAAGCCGTTTCTGGCCCAGATGTGGCAGTCTCTGCAAAGACAATTCCCTTTGCTGAAAACTTTAAAAAACGTTACGGTGGATATCCCTCATACTGCGGATATACGGCTTATGATGAGGTGTACTTTATTGTTGATGCTATTAAACGAGCAGGTTCAACAGATCCCGAGAAAATGGTGACCGCTTTAGAGCAAACCGATTGGATTGGAACAGTTGGTCGTGTACAGTTTTACGATAAAAGCGAGCCTTTTACGCACGCCATCAAATACGGTAAAGATCTATCAGGTCTTGTTTTTCAGTGGCAAAACGGCAAACAAGTTGCTGTTTGGCCCAAGAATTTGGCCTCTGGGAAAATTATCTTCCCTGACTTTGTGAAATTGAATTGATTCGAATTTATTTCTGAACCTTACTTTAAATCAATAATTCACCTTGGCATTCCGTGCCTTAGTGAATTATTTTTTTAGTTAATTCTGCAGCCTTCCTAGTCTTTTATTAGCGCGGACCCCATATGATTTTTTGGCAGATACTGTTAGACGGATTTGCTGTGAGTGCGCTTTACGCACTTGGCGCAACTGGCTTTACTCTAATATTTGGGGTGTCAGGGGTATTAAACCTGTCCCACGGCGCATTGATGGTTACGGCTGCGGTTATCTCCTGGGCTGCAAGTTCTAACTGGGGGATGAGCAATGTGAACGCATCTTTAGCGGGAGTGCTCGCCTGTATGTTGACTAGTTGGCTTACCTATTTCGTTATTATTCGGCCCCTACAGAAATCTAAAGCTATCCCTAAAGAGGAGAAGGAAATATTTATCTTAACGGGTACGCTTTTGTGGGGAATCTTGATTCAAGAGTTGTTGTCATATTTTTTCACATCCAACGCAAAATCTGTCAATCCCATTTTTGAAGGTGTCAACATTATCCAAGGTGTGCGCATTCCAAGCAACGAAGTCTTTACTGCATTGGTATGCTGGGCAACTATCGGACTTTTATGGTTGTTGGTAAACCGCACGACACTGGGTAAAGTGCTCTTGGCAGCTTCTATGAACGCAAGGGGAGTAACGTTGCTAGGATTTGAACTTTCTTGGATCTATATAAGTGTTTGGAGTATTTACGGCGTACTTGCTGGTGTAGCTGGTGTTTCGCTTGGTATGTTTCTCGGTGTGAGCTCCTATAGTGCGGGACCCTTGATGGCCAGCGCCTTCACCATTGTTGTTTTGGGTGGTTTGGGGAGTATTTCTGGCTCTTTAATTGCTGCTTATGCTGTGGGTTATTTGGAGACGCTGACGGCCTACTTGATTTCACCGGCTTATAGAACAATTCCTTCTCTAGTTTTACTCATCATTGTCATGTACGTTAGACCCCAGGGCATCCTTGGTAGACGCTCCAATTAAATCATTATGCAACGAATTCCCAAGACCAGACTTATTATTTTGGCAATGTTTTTTTTGATCATTGCCTACTCTTTGCCACTTTACGCAAAAGCTTATCTTTTGGGCTTATTGACTGTTGCCTATTATTTTGGCATTTTCTCAATGTCTTGGGACCTGCTTTTTGGTTATGCAGGGGAGGTTAACTTTGGCCCTACTTTTTTAATTGGCCTTGGTGCCTACACGGCTGGGATCTTAAACAATCAATTTGGATTGGGTATATATTGGTGTATTTTGACTGGCTCCCTTGCCTCTGTTGTGGGGGGGGTATTGTTGGCTTTACCAGCGCTTAGGCTTAAGGGACCCTATTTTGGATTAACGACCCTGGTGGCTGTGTTGCTTTTACAAAATATGATTGTTGTGATGGCCGATATAACCGGTGGTGAAATTGGTTTGACTGTGCCTGATGTGATCGCAATTAACGACACGGCAAACTATTACATCGCTCTTGGCGTGATGACTGTGTCAGGTTTCATCCTTTATGCATTCGCAAACTCCAGATTTGGACTTATATTAGAAGCTATAGGACAAAATCCGACAGAGGCTGCATCTCTTGGTTTTAACGTTACCAAGCACAAGTTGACCGCGTTTATTATTAGTGCATTTTTCTCAGGGATTGCAGGTGCTTTTCTGGTCTTTTATTTTGGTAGTGCCTCTGTTGGAACTTTAATTGAAGTCTCCGTTGGTGTTCAAGTCATCATTGCAGCGGTATTGGGGGGTAGGCGAACAATTTTAGGGGCAGTGTTGGGCTCAATTTTTATGATTTCTGCAACTGAGGCGCTAAGACCCTTGGGTACGTTATCTACCTTTGTTGTATCCCTCATTGCACTCGCCGTAATTATGATTGCGCCAGGTGGGTTTTTATCGTTCCTAGCGAGCAAGCAGGAGTCCGCCAATTGAAACTAGAAACCAATGAACTTAATGGCAAAGACGGTGCAATTTTAAAAGTACAGGACATTGTTTGTCGATTCGGTGGATTGATTGCTGTAAACGAGATCAGTTTTGAGCTTCGAGCGGGTGAAATAATGGGATTGATTGGCCCCAACGGGTCGGGTAAGTCAACCGTTATGAAATTGATCATGGGAGTACTCAAGCCAAGTCAGGGTACTATCCAAGTCAATGGTGCTTTTATCAATGGATTACCGGCTCATAAAGTGGCAAAGGCTGGAGTTGGGATCGTTTTTCAGCACTCTAAGCCGCTCCAAAGGCAAACCGTGTTAGAGCACATTAAATTAGCGCTCTTGCCTGATGAAATATTTGCCATCGTCAATCACGCTGAGTTAAATGCACGAGCCCTTGATATAGCAAAGCGAGTAGGGCTTATACATTTAGTGGATAGGCTTCCAGGTACGCTTTCCTTTGCTGATCTGAGAAGAATCGAATTGGCCAAAGCAATTGCAAGAGACCCCAAAGTGGTGCTTATAGATGAGCCTTTTGCTGGGTTAACCGCTTCTGAAGTGGAGGAATTTTCCGTTCTCATTCGCAATTTTAAAGATGAGGGAAGAGCAATCTTACTCGTTGACCACAATGTAAAAAGCGTAGCAGCTTTAGTTGACCGTGTCTTTGCCATGTACCTTGGCGCTAAGATAGCGGAGGGACCTGCTAACACGGTGATGCAAGATCCCGTTGTGCGTGAGGTTTATTTGGGAGGATCCTTACTTGTTGCGACCCGACCTGAACTGGAGTTCAACAGAGCGGCCTTAATCGAAATTAAGGATGTTAACGTTTACTACGGTAAAGCACAGGCCCTGGAGAACATAAATCTACACGTCCGTGAAAGAGAATTTGTATCCGTTGTCGGCCTAAACGGTGCAGGTAAATCGACACTTTTCAACGCTGTTTCCGGGATGCTCGACTATAGTGGGAGCATTAGCTTTAACAGTAAAAGCCTTCAAGGGATAAGCCCTGCTCAGATCTCCCGTGCTGGTGTTATTCAGTGCCCAGAGACTAGGGAGCTCTTTGGTGAGTTAAGCGTAGGAGAAAATTTGGAAGTCGCGGGTCTGCATCTTTCAGCGAAAGCTCGAAAGGAGCAATCAGAGTGGCTTTTTGAGCTATTTCCGATTCTAAAGTCCCGTATTTCTCAGGCAGCGGCCACCCTAAGTGGAGGCGAGCAACAAATGTTGGCTATTGCGCGGTGTTTGATGTCCAAGCCAAAGCTGTTGCTGTTGGATGAGCCTACACTTGGTTTGGCCCCGGTCATCTTAGAGCAACTCTCTAAGGCACTTGAAAAACTCAGACACTCTACAGACTTGACCGTTTTACTCGCTGAGCAAAATGTCACTTTCGCGCTACCACACGCCGACAGAGTCTACGTTCTCGAGCACGCCCGTATTATTTGGGAGGGCAAGCCCGATAAATTTGTGTCTGAGATGGGGCATATTTATCTTTAATTTCTGTAGCCTTTTTAATAAGTTTCTTGTGGGTTGGTCCCTAGCACCATCCACCAAAAAATTAAACGACAGAAGTTTTTTAAAGTAATTTACAAAAAAAATGTAATTAATTAGAGGACACTTTGCTACCGTCATGGATCCAGCGAGCATGCTGAGGTGCTTGTTTAGTTTTTGACCACTCCTCAAGCATAGCCCACTTGACTTGGTCTAAGGCTTTATCCATTCAAACCCAAAAGGCGGTAGAGGTGAGTGAAGTTGTCAACGAGCACGGTAAATATCTCAATGACCAAGGATGTATTGCTTTCCTCTGTACGACCCGGGCAGCTTCGTTGATGGACATCGCTGAGTCAGGTTCGCCGTCACAGGAGGGTGAAATGGAGACCCTACTAGGCTACCAAAACCGCCGTCGTTTCACCACAAAAACCAAGTATTACCAGTACTGGGTCCAAAACGACCTCTTTGATCTGGTTTTGGTTAAAACCTGGGGAAGAAGGTGTTGAAAAACTCAATACGACTGGAATTGAGGCTGCTGGAAAATTACTCAAAGGTGACGCAGTTGATAAGATCGTTGAATACGCGCACACCATTGGCGTATCTCTTTTTTCTCTTCTTCTGACATCTCAGATTTCTCCAAAGAGCCCCCCTCCAGCAGCTTTATCCGCATAGATATGCTGATAAAGCGTTTCATGGCTAATTGGCAACTTTGCAGCAACCTGCTCGGGGCTGAGTTGCTCGGCAATCAGGTTAAAGTCGGCCTTAAGCACATCATTATCAATTTACCTGGCACTACGACTACCAATGGTCCGCTCCTCAGCAAGTCGATCGGCTTGCTTGGGTTGGTACCCGCGGCCCCCTTTGTTCCTTCTAATCTCTCTAGAAATGGTGGACTTGCTCCGGCCAAGATTCGTGGCAATTAGGATGCAAATGAATCCTTATTTCATGAGGCTAAAAATCTGATACCGTTCGTTCTGGCTGAGATGGTTATATTTCATGGCAACTTGACTGTCCAGGTCAAGAAGCTTTGGATATTAATCCATTCTCAGCCACTTAACTTTTAGTCAACATTGCACCTCATCCTTGAATCCTCGTTTAGTTATTTAATAAAAATGGGCATTGATAACCAAATTAAGCCTCTTAGTTGCAGATCTTGCTTGAAGCTCAGAAGAGGGAAATATTAAATTTTCCGAATACAACGCAGCGCTAAAATCCTTATCAAAGGATCAATTTAACTTAGAATCTCAATTCTGGTCAATCTCCATGCAAATTTACTGGATCCAGCTGGGTCAATTCACTTTGACGATTTGCTAATTGGGATAACTGTAGATTACTAACGCAGTTTTGAGCCAAGTACCTAATACATTGATTTAGAACATTTGCTTTCTCTTCATTGGTTTTTGCTATTTGAAAATCATCAATAAACTTGCTTAATTCCCTTGATGCCATTTCTAAACTAATTTTGGTTTCTATAAGAGCGTTTTTTGACCTGTCCCGCCGAATTTTTTGTATAGAATACAACGACTGACTTTTTTTGGCCACCGAAACTGGGTTTGAGATTTTTTTCATAAGCACAGTATGTTTTCATTTTGGAAAATGGACAACCGATAACCCGAGAATCGGTCAGGATAATTTGCAGAACTAAATTTGAGAGGTCCCAAAACAAAAACCCGCACAAGGGTCAAAATCCTTGGATGCGGGTTTTCTTTGTTTGGGAATTTTTAAAAAGTGATATACTGAACTAAGTTTGAAAAATTTAATTTGTAACAATATGTTACAAGTTGGCAATTACACGAATTAT
>DAITOS010000098.1:0-7687 GCA_036834025.1 Limnohabitans sp. | reverse complement strand
TGAGAGATTGTGCCGCTTCGCATAAGAAATTGAACCTTAGCTGGAAGTAGTCTAGTGGTAGGATGCGAGTCTCCTGAGGCCCCGGTTCGATTCCGCCTTCCGCCACCAAGAATCAAAAAGAGAGCTTCGAGTCCTCTTTTATCATTTCTACTTACCTAAAAGTGGTTGATGGTTTCACCACCTTAGCCCAGGGTTGCTATCTTTCTGAGAGCTCTAAATCTAGATTCAGGATGCTTAATCCGGTCATACCGTTTTAACTATAAGAGTGGCATTATGCTCAGGGTACCCCGCGCAACAAGCGTCCTTTTAAAGGAAGTTTCTATTTCAGGTGGTCCAACTAAAATTCTGAAAATAAAATAGCTGTATGAAAAAAGCACTCCGCTTACAAAGTGACTAATGTAATCAAAGTATCTGAAAGCCTTCTAGAGTTAATCTCATCACCTCCACAAGAATCCCAACCTTCCATACTTAGCCAACTCAATAACGCCGAACCCATAGTGCTTTAGTTCCGTGATGGAGAAGTCGTTATTCACCGCAGACCCGCAAGCCCACTTTGGCATTGCAGCTTTAGAGTGTAAGATGGCTCATGGGATCGTCAGACTATCCGCCAAGCCAGTATTAAAAATACGCTATGAATGATCTTAGATGTTTGGAGGGGAGGATGAAGCAGTCTAACAACATTGCTATTTGGTCGTTTGCAAAAAATTTTTATCAGAGGTAAAACATATTTTTAGTTTTTATAAAAATGTTATTATATTTATACACTACTGCGTACTCAGAATTGTACATATCCGAAAAATAAAATTACGGTATTAAATATATCTGACTGATCAGTAAATACTTCAAAATAGACTCTAATTTATCATCTTACAAAAATTATATGTGACTTAATTAAGATATTTCAATTCAACTACGCATAGAAAAATAACGAGGACAGTGTTTTCTAAACATTTGAATTTAATTAAGTCCTGAACTGCACTAGCCTCTTTTATGGTCTTACCCCCGGGCTCTCAATGAGCATCCCTCGACCACGCCACATAAGATAAAGTTCTAATTGAACCCACTCTTGCGCACTGGGTTCAAATAATTCTGCACGAACTGCATTCATACAATTGCGTAATCGACGTTGTAAACTACCAACCGTTTGCCACTCGAGACGGTAAATCGGGTAACCGGTGGGATGCGCTTGCGGAATAGTACTTCCTGCTAATCTCATTCCATAGCGTTCATCATGGCATTGTGAGCATGAGAGGTTTGCTTGACCCATACGCATTTTGAATAACTTCTCACCTGCATTTAATTCAGGCTGTATTTCAGGTTTGCTGCTACTTATTATGGGCATACCATTAGACTGATTTGAAATCAATATCGACATTGAGAGTAAAGGCCTGGTTTCTAAACCCCATGCAGGTTGATGTTGACGAGTTGTTCTGCAGTAGTTGATTTGACCATCTAGGTTCAATAATTGACCATTGACAAATTTTGGAAATGTTGCTGATACACCCTTCATGCTTTGGTTGAACGACCCATGGCATTCACTACAAGCAGGCGATGAAGGCGATGGTTTTTGACTCCATAAGGTTTCGCCATCCATGATCCAAAAAGTACCTGGATTAAGTGAAGGGTCATCTTGCATTGCCTTCGTCTCCGGCGACATTATGTTGTAACTGGATTGCCTTTGATTTAACTCTAATGCATGAGAAAAAAGGCAGAAAACAAAACTAAGTAAAAAAAAGAAAAAAACTCGCAACTTTAAGTTACCTCAATTCGAGCTTTGGCTATAGCTGATAGTCCATTTCCGTCAAGCCACTCGAAAGTTATTTCACCACTTTCAAGGGCCAAAGTGTTGAACTCAATTAACGGGTTTGCGGCTATACCCGTGTGCAACTTGAGACGAAAGATTTCATTGCCGTTGTATAGACAAATAAAGTCAGTGATGATGTCTCGTTCAATGCGTTGACCGTATTCATTATGACGAAACCCGTTTTCCATTGGGTGTTGAACCAATGCACGAATCGTTATCAATTGACCAAGTGTTGCTTTAGGAGGTACCGTCACAATTGTTCTTAAGGGACGTGTCATCTCTCCTCCGTGCAGGCTGAAGTAGTGACCAAAGTGTCAGCATATCCTTGCCAAAAGCTACCATCGCTCATTTGTGCAATTGCCCAAACACGTTGATTCTCAGCAAGTCGAACACGACTTAGTACATAAGCACGTCCACTTCGGGGCGTGAAATACGCACTTAAAATATTAGGCAGTGGATTGCCCTCGGCCAATACGTGAACTGATTTAACGTAATCAAATTCGGTCATCGGACTTTCTACGTTAAGCGTCATGACAACCGAATTGCCGTTCTCAATTAGGGGTGGGATGTCAATCTTGACCCGGCCCGTTTGAATCTTAATCTCACCAACCAATGTATGAATGGCCTGGCGAGCTTGATCTGGACTTGCAAACGAGGAACTGTGAGGAGCTAGTCCCAGAGCAGTCAATAATGCCAGGCAATCACGGCGTTGAATACTCATGGTTTAAGAGTCACTAAAAATGCAATCACATCTTCAATTTCTTGAGCAGTCAAGATGGTTTGTCCTTTGAAATTTTGCTGCACCCGATTAAGCCCCTCTGTTTTGTAGTAAGAGGGCATGATAGTTTGTGAGTTAAATTGACTTGAGTCTACTATTTTCGCTCGCAGCTGTGCCGGATTCAACCGAAGCGCAATATGACTTAAGTCGGGAGCTAAGTTTCCCTGGAAATGATCTTCGGGAAAGGGCCCTTGATGACACAACAAACACATACTCTTTTGTTTGTTACTTACCAAATTACGACCACGCTCAGCCTGTCCGATTAGTCCTTCAAGGGGCTGTGAAAAATCGAGCTGTGCAGCTGAGGTGGTTTGATAAGGCAGTAGCAACCCAAGAATTAAAAAAGATTGGGGCACATGTGGTGTGTACTTCTTTATTATTTTTAACCACATGTATATCCACCTCTCAGCTAACAAAATCTGAACCCAATTTAAACCATGGTTAAGCCGTGATTTTTAAGTGGCACGGTACGGTAACGTTTGCCAGTTGCTTTTGCAATTGCATTCAGAACTGCGGGCGCCGCCACACAAATTGTTGGCTCGCCAATACCCCCCCATTCTGTTCCGCCGCCTTCAATAATAATGGTTTCAACTTTGGGCATTTGTGCAATCCTCATGGATCCAAAGTTATCAAAATTTGTTTGAACTATACGACCTGATTTGACGGTACATTCTTGTTGAAAAAGTGCAGATAAACCATACACAAATGATCCTGAGACTTGCCTCTCGATTTGAGCTGGGTTAACTGCATAGCCAGGATCGGTTGCTGCAACGATTCTGTGAATTTTGACCTTGTTTCCTTTAACTGATAGCTCGCAAGCGGCTGCAACAAAGCTACCAAATGCTTTCATTTGAGCAACGCCTCTGAAAACGCCGGATGCGGGTTTAGTGTTCCAACCTATACTTTCTGCAACAGCGTTGAGAACAGCCAAGTTGCGTGGATAGTTTTCCATATATTTGCGTCTAAATGCGACGGGGTCCATACCGGATGTTTCCGCTAACTCATCGACGAAACATTCAAAGAAAACTGCGTTTTGATTGGCATTGACGCCTCGCCAAAATCCTGGCGGTATGTGCGTGTTGCGCATAGCATGGTCAACTAGTAAATTTGGAAACGTGTATCCAAATGCATGCTCACCCGCATCAGCTACGCCTTGGAAAACTAATGGATCGCGTCCCTTTTGTTGTTCAAGTACTGCGGGACGAACAGATGCTAATATGGATTGACCCGACAAACGCATGTGAATGCCTGTAAGGTTTTTATTCGCATCAAAGGTGCCTGTTAGTTTACAAGCCATGACGGGGTGATAACGCCCCTGAGTCATATCTTCTTCCCTAGTCCAAATAAGCTTGATGTGTGTTCCCGGCATTTGTTTGGCAATCAATACGGCCTGAGTCGTGTAGTCTTGAAAAGCGCCACGTCGACCAAAACCTCCACCCAAATTAATTTTATGAACATCGCATCGATCAGCTGGTATTCCAGCAGCAGCGATGACCGCTGCCAAAGATGCTTCGCCATCTTGGGTGGGAACCCAAGCATCACAACGCTCTGGAGTCCAGCGTGCTGTAGCGTTCATTGGCTCCATGGGAGCATGATTTAAAAAGGGATAGAAATAGACGCTCTCCGTTTTTTGAGCTGCCGAGGCCAAGGCCGTTGACATATCACCTGCTTTATTGCCAACAAAAGCATCTTTTGCAGTTAATCCCTCTTGCAAAATTGCTGCAATGCTCTCACTTGAGACTTGTGCGTTCGGACCCTCATCCCAAACAATATTAACTTTTTCTAAAGCTGATTTAGCCAGCCAAAATGTTTCCGCAACCACCGCTACAGCAGTATCGCCGACTTGAATAACACGTTTGACTCCTTTAATGGCGAGTGCCTGTGTTGGATCAAAACTTTTTACCTTGCCGCCAAAAACCGGGCACTCTTTAATATTGGCAACCAACATGTCATTAAACTTAAGGTCAATGCCGTAAATTTGTTTACCATTGACTTTGCCTCGTGTATCTAATCGAGCTATTCGCTTTCCAATTAATTTCCAATCTTTTGGATCTTTAAGTTTGATTTGTGCAGGCAAAGGGACGGGCAGTTTAGCTGCTGCGTCTGCAATTTGTCCAAAAGAGACTTTGTTTCCCGTTGCGGTGTGTGTAATGATGCCTTTTGAAACGGTACATTGATCGATACCAACTCCCCAAGCGTTAGCTGCGGCTTGAATTAACATCATTCGAGCCGCCGCACCTCCTTGACGAACATATTCTTGAGACTCGCGAATTCCACGACTTCCACCGGTTGAGTAACTACCCCAGATTCGTTTTCTACTTAGACTTTCTCCAGGTGTTGGGTACTCTGTTGTGACCTTGCTCCAGTCGCATTCCAGCTCTTCTGCAACGAGTTGAGCCAAGCCAGTTAGGGTTCCTTGCCCCATCTCTGAACGAACAATTCGAACAACAACAGTCTCATCAGGTCGGATCACAACCCAAACACCGATTTCGGGGGATACTTCTGCTGCAACGGCATTTTTAGTCGTGTATAACATTGGAATTCCCAATGCCAAGCCAGAGCCTATGGCAGCTGTTCCGCCCATGAATTCACGACGGGTTGGTGTTGACAGAATTTTATTCATGATTTCTTTCCTTTCAAGATTTGGCAACACTGTGGATGGCTGCACGAACTTCTTGAAAAGTCCCACAACGGCAAATATTGGTGATCGCTTCATCAATATCTGCATCGGTTGGTTTGGGTTTCTTTCTTAGCAAAGCAGTCGTTGCCATGATCATCCCACTTTGGCAATAACCACACTGTGGTACTTCGTTTTGAACCCAAGCGTTTTGAACTTTGGAGAGTTGGCCATCTTTTTCTAAACTCTCAATAGTTTCAATTTTTTGGTTTGTAATTGCACTGACTGGGATCACGCAGGTACGAACAGCCTCGCCATTCATCAGCACAGTGCAAGCACCGCACTGTGCAATGCCGCATCCAAACTTAGTACCCGTCAAGCCAAGTTGCTCTCGGATAACCCAAAGAAGAGGAGTGTTGGGGTCTACATCAACAGTATGAACTTTTCCGTTAATATTTATCTTTGTCATTGCTTTTCCTTGGGTTAATTTGCTCGAGTTGCATCGAGTCTATACTTTAAAAAATTAAAAAAACATTAATACTAGTGTTTATCCTAGTCAGATTTTTTGTTTTTCCCCCGGTCAATTAGAATTACGTTAGCAATTTAATTATCAAAAACTATGCCTAAATTATTTATTAAAGCCTGTATTACTTTGTCCTTTTTGATTGGCTTAACCAAGTTAGTCAATGGGGAAACCATAGATTCACACTGGAATTTGTCTGACTTATATCCTTCGACCAAGGAATGGAATGGCGATGGTGAAAAACTGGGTAAGCAAATCAAGCAAATTGCACAATGTCGAGGACACCTTGGGTCTTCGGCAACGGTGTTTAAAAGTTGTCTAGAAACTTATTCTGACTTGAGCAAGAGATTTGCTCGTATGTCGGTTTATGCGAGTCTTGTTCATGACCAAGATACCAGTCAAAATGAAGGTCTGGATTTGGTACAAAAAGCAGATCTTTTAGGTAATCAGATCTCACAGGCAACGGCGTTCTTTGCACCTGAAATTTTGAAGATTGGAGGTCAGAAAATCAGTAAATTGGTTGCAAGTGACCCATCTACCAAAGTCTATTCTCATATGCTTGAGCAGATTTTGAAGGCCGCCCCCCATACCCTTAGCTCTAGGGAGGAGTCAATGTTGGCTGACTTTGGCTTGTTTTCAGGCGGTGGGCAAGCCGTTTATTCAATTTTGGCGAACTCTGATATGCCTTGGCCAAAAATTAAATTATCAGACGGTAAGGAAGTGACCTTAGACCAAAGTGCGTACACAAAATACCGCGCGGTTTCATCCAGAGAGGACAGACAAAAAGTATATGAAGCATTTTGGTCAAAGTTTAAATCGTTTGAGAATACTTTTGGTGTGACTTATTATGAGCAACTAAAGTCAGACTTAGTCTATGCTAAGTTGAGGAATTATCCAGACTCAATTAACCGTGCTCTTGATGCAAATCACATCCCAATCAAAGTGTATGACACCTTGATTGATAATGCACGCTCGAATCTTCCGACATTGCATCGATACTTTAAGCTAAGAGCAAAGATGCTTGGGGTTAAGGATTTGGCTTATTACGATATTTATCCGCCCTTAGTTAATTCATCAGACAACTACCCCTTAGATAAGGGTGTTGAGATGATGGAGAAGGCTGTACTACCTTTGGGGTCTGAGTATGCAAATGCCATGCATAAAGCACTTAATGAGCGCTGGATGGATGTATATCCAAAGGCAAAGAAGCGTTCAGGGGCTTATATGAACGGCGCAGCCTACGATGTACATCCTTATTTACTTTTAAACTACAACAACAACTATGAGTCAGTCTCTACGTTGGCACATGAGTGGGGACATGCAATGCATTCCTACCTTGCCAATCATTCGCAAGCATTCATAAATGCAGATTACCCAATTTTTACGGCTGAAATTGCATCAACCACAAATGAAGTTTTCCTTCTTGACTCGGTGCTTAAGGACGCTAAGAGCGATGATGAAAAACTCCTTTATTTAGGTTCTGCACTTGAGAATTTAAGAGGAACTTTTTTTAGACAGGCCATGTTTGCAGACTTTGAGCGCGAAGTTCATGCCAAAGTAGACAAAGGAGAATCTTTAACTGGACAAGACTTTACGCAGATTTACGGCAAACTCTTAAAGCAGTATCACGGGCACGATCAGGGCGTTGTTCGTATTGATGATGCTTATGCAATTGAGTGGGCGTACATACCCCATTTTTACAACTCTTTTTATGTTTATCAATACGCAACTTCAGTGTCTGCGGGTTCTATGTTTGCATCAGATATTTTGAAGGGTGTACCTGGTGCTAAGGAAAGATATCTTAATGTTTTGAAAGCAGGAGGATCAGAGGACGCCTATGAGCTAGTCAAAAGAGCCGGTGTTGATTTGGCAACCCCCACACCGTATAAAGCGATTGTTGCACGTATGAATTTGATCATGGATCAAATGGAAGAAATTATTGCAAAGAAAAAATAATGTCCAATT
>DAITOS010000097.1:0-7872 GCA_036834025.1 Limnohabitans sp. | reverse complement strand
TATATCATTTTTTAAAAATTCCCAAACAAAGTAAACCCGCATCCAAGGATTTTGAGCCTTGTGCGGGTTTTTTGCTATTTGCGCATACTAAAACTGAATGTGTAATTTTTTCAACAAATTGCTAGCGCTGATGAAGTTTAGGTCACTGAAAATGCTAAGCCTCTATCGATAACAACTTGCAAGAGTCCCATTAAGCTATTGAATAGTTAGCTAAGATTTCTAAAGACTTAACCAAAGCAGAATGATTAAGCTGATCCCATCCTTGTGATGTGCACGCTTGCATCAAATGCGCAACTGATGCGGTTTGTGGCAAGGAAACGCCTATTGATTTTGCACCAGATAGTGCCAGATTTAAATCCTTTTGGTGTAGTGCAATCCTAAAACCTGGATCCTCTCTTTTTTTGACCGATCACTTCAACCTCATGCTGGCAAGACTGGACTTAATATTAGCTTTGCAACGCGCCCTATATGGTTGCTAAGGGGACATGATAAAGCGGGTCTTAATGACTTTAATATCGGACATTGAATCGATCTGCGAAAAGGCGGCAAATTCAAGTCTTGTATAACTAAGTCGCAATTTATCAACTTTTGTTGAAATGTAGACCTAAATTCGGATAGTACCAGTATGTATCTAGTCCTGTTTCAAGGGGAAGAGTAAGTGTAAGAGTAAGGGAAGATAGACCAGAATTTCAAAAAACTCTTAGAGAGTTCTTTATTATGGGTAAGTTGTCGATGTATTGGCATCAATAAGTGCCGTACATTTTCCTCAACTTTACAGATTTGTAACTTGGTTTATCCTGCGCGCTCCAACTCTCACAGGAATATTCAGCGCGCACTATGGGCATATCGGTAAAGGCGATTTGTTCGCCAAAGCCACTTTGCTTATCCAAGATGAGTTTACATCTGTGTGTCTGGATATCTGCTTTGTTGTAGACAAAGAATCTGCAGTTCTTGCAAAGCGCAGTTTGAGGAGTGTCTGAATCCATGAAGTAACTTTGTTGATGGTAGTCTATGCTTGAGTCAAAAGATTAACGCGTGCCAACAGTCCAGCAAAAGCGTTCTCGAACAATGGAGGCGGTACCGGTTTGATCATGAGCGGTGCTCCCTTTTGCTCTACATCACAGGTTTGTTCTGAGCAAGGGGCATAGAACTCAATTGAGAACAGGCTACTATAGGCAACAACCGCAATCACTGCGCTTACTTTGATAACCCTCATACCAACTTCAGAGAACGCTCTTTGGTTCTTTATGAATCCGGTTTTTAATTTAAGTTTAGGTTCTAAAACCTTTGATCCGTTTGTGCCTCGTAAATAGTCTTCACCGTATTGCGCAGTAATGGAGGGAGGCGCAAACACGTCGTTTAGATTAATACTACCTTGTACCGTTTTACTAAATATTTCGGATTCATCGTTTAAAGGGATAGAAGCCTTAAACGATAAATCCTTATTTAGGATAATTCGCTCTGGAAGTGTAAATACTGCCAGATTTTTCCTATCGATGACATTTTGCGATTTCTTGCTATGACTCCCATTCGGTGGTGAATCAAAAACTGATTTGCTGAAATAAGGTTGCACTTCGGCATTTGCAATATTCGGTCTTACCGTAGGCTCTAACTCTACTGGAGTTTGGTTCGTATCCGTCTCATCATCCTCTACGGGGTGGGAATTGGTGATGGTTTGAGTAGCTTTTTGCTGAGGAATTTTTATTTTAACAATCGCGAGGGCAATATCTACAGTTGACTTTTTAGGACGATCTTTTAAACCCTTCGTTCTGCTTTTTAAAGGTTCTAGCTCTGGGTCTTGTTTGTTATCAGTGAGCATTTCTGAATCAAGCTCAGTCAAATTGTCCTGCTGATTCGTAATAGCGTTGAAAGTTGACTCCTCCTTGAAGTGTGTTTTCTCAATCTTTTCTTGATCAACCGCATTGACCCTATGCTCGGGGGGGGCATCTTTCATTGTATTTAATGCAGTTTCCTCTTCAGCCTCTCCCCGGTGTTTGGTTGGAGGCACGTCAAGCTCTGTCTGGGGATCGAGCGATGGGGCACTTTGTGCTCTTGCCGAGTCCTCATTTAGGCTGACTTGTCTATCCTCCTCCTCTTCAGGTTTGGTGACAATACCTTCTAGAAAATCTAATTTCTTATTGACTTCATCGATCTCAGAATAAATTCCTACAAAGCGTGCTTGAAGCGCGGTGAGCTTAGGCTCCTTGAAGGCAGAGTCCTTTAAGGCAGATTGCGCGTCAATATCAACGCTCCCCGTATGTAGCGGTTCATCATTGATCAGACCTTTTGGCCTCAGACTCTGTGGATCTAATTCTAGGGTCGCACGAGCACTACTCAATGCATCAATGTCTAGAGGTTGTTGGTTTAATGAGTTGTGCGAGGGGTCGCCTAATAATTGTGGGTTACTAGGATTTGGGCTATTCGATAGTGAGCTATTAGATAAGCCAGTGACACCCTTATCGGTACTCAGCAACTGGGAGTTTGGGCCCAAAGCGCTTGAGCCCTCCAACAGCGGTTTGTTCTTCTGTGTATCTTTATCTATAACCAGCTGCTGATTGGCACTGGATTTGGAGTCCTCAAGCGTTTGGTGGTTAGAGCTTGATTTAAGGTCGTCCAGGGTCTGTAGATTAGCAGAATTGTTCGCATTGTCTAAGAGTTGAGAGTTTGAGGGAGTTCCAGTTTTCTCAGTATCAGTAGCAGATTCGTGACTTACGCTCTCACTCAGTTGCGTTGTAGGTTGGACGTTAAGAGGGCTCTGCTGGGAGGGGATTGGTTTTTGATTGTCTGCGCTGGAGAGTCCTTCTATTTGCTGAACATTTTTTAAGGCTGAATCAGCAGATAGGTCTGACTGACCAGGCTTTGCAAGTTTCTCGGTGGCGGTCTCAAGTAATGATTCCTGATTGTGGTCTGTACTTGAGGAAATACCTTTTTCCGAGATATGTGAACCAGAGTTGATGGCTGCCGCTTGTATGTTGGCGGCAATCGCACCCTCCTTACCCTTTTGGATATTTGAGACCTGGGCGGCTGGGGCGTTAGAGATTGTTGACTCTTTAATTGCCCCAGTTTGTAAAAACTCGCTGCCCGCTTTTTTAGAGTTAGATTGAATGATCTGTTCAGCTGCTTTGGTGGTATTTGCTGCATCTACTTTAATTTTTGTTTCATCCAAAGACAGTTCTCTCAAATGGTGATCATCATCCCGTGCAGTCTTACCCGGATCAGGGGCTTTTGCAACCCCTTTTACTGGTGCGGGTAGTTGTGATTTACTGATTGCTGCTGTAGGTCTTTGGTTCTTAAGTTCGATCAGATTGGCATAGGACTGGAACCTTTTTTTGTCTAAATCGAAGGTTGCCAAAAACCGGTCAAAAAGAAGTTTCTCATGCTCGTCAGCAACACCGTCCGATAACAGGGAATCATAGGTATTGATGAGTACAAACAGGCTTTGCTGTGAATTAAGTCGTGATCTTGCATCCCATAAAAACTGCTCTATAGAATTAGATTTTGTATATGCGGATGAGGATTTATACAGGCCAGGAAAAACAGAAATATTAGACTCTAGTTGCTCTACCTCGTTGTCGTTGACGATACCGTCTGATGACAACATATAAATTAAAGCTATTCCAAAGATGCGGTGTGGAGTTAGTTCAGGACTGCTTAAACTCTGTGGTTTAAATTCTCCAAGTATTTTTTTATTTGTTTTAACTTTTAAAATACTTAGATACGGCTTCATCTGCTCATCTGTAAACCCAAAAGCTTCTTGTAAGTTAAAGAAATAATCTAGCTCCTCCTCAGCTGTATTTCCATCAATCAGCATTAAGTCAAGTATGTTTAAAAGAATACATATCTTGTCTTTGGGTTTCAACAAAGAAGGGGCAGTCATCAGAAAATCAGTCAGTTTTATTTTCTGAGTGTATTTGAGAGCTACATTGATTATGGATTTATCTGCACCCGTGATACTTTGGAGCAAACTAATCTCATCTTCCCTGATCACCCCGTCAGCGGCTACCATGTAAAGTAGCGAGATGATTAACAAAAGGTACGGACTCAGGGGAGGCGGTAAGTAAACCTCATCGGCCCTTTTTTTAACTCCGATTTTTTTGATGAGTTTGGAGTTGCTTTTGAAAATCGATTTGTGTCGTTTGTCTAGGCTACTATTCTTGGAATTTGAGGCATCATTTTTTTGACCCTGAGTTACCCCCGCCCCAGCATTTATTGTCTCTGGGACTGCAGTAATTGGCTGGGTACTCGCCTGGGTCAAGCTCATAAAAAAAGTATTTACAAATGAATCGATATAAAACTTGATCTAAGAAGCAAAACGTTTGACACTAATCTCGTTTGCTCATAGATAAAGTAGCTTCTATCATCGTAATAACTTCGCTCAAATACCTTCCACAGTTCCTCCGACAAACTCACAGCAACCAACAAATACCCATTTATTTAGATAAAAAATCAGTAAATCACATCAAAACACACTAAAACACACGGAAAGCTTTAACTGCCAAGTTGGCGTTTCTATAAAATGAGAGGAACCAGTATTCAAGAGTTATAAAAAATAATATTCAATGAATCGACTACTTACTGTCCTTTTTTTCTTTCTCGTAAGCCTTACTCATAGTGCTTACAGTCAAATTGAGCTTCAAAAGTCTTTTTATATTGACTCTAAATCTGACCTGGATATCACAAAGATACAAAACGTAGAGTTCACATCTTTTGAATCTGATTTGTTGCGCGGATTCTCTGATGACACTGTGTGGGTGAAACTCAATATTAAAAGGGACGTCCATACTAATAGCTTTCCTATTGAGAGTGGAACCTATCCACTCATCTTGCGAGTAGGCTCACTATCACTAGATAGTATTGAATTGTTTGAGAGCTTTCAAGATGCATGGAGTGTCCAGCAACTTGGGGATAAGCATATGACTTATCCACGCATTTGTGAGGATGAGTTTCACTGCTTTAATTTAAAGTCCACACTTGAAAAGCCAATTACGCTTTATTTGAGAATTCAGTCGCAAAATATTATTGAAATTCGCCCGGAAGTGGTTGCGCAAAAAGATTTGGCTAGAACAATTGCCCCTCGTATTCGAACGAGTTCGATATCAATAGCCTTCGCTTTTTGTTTATGCATTATTGCCTTTATTTTCTACCTCATTGAGAAAAGCAGGCTCATTCTTTTTTATGTGTTTTTCCAATTTTCAATTATTCTTTATTTGATTTCAAACAATGGACTTTTGTTTGATTTTCTAAAGGGTAATTATTCAGGAATAATTCAATACGCACCAGAATTTTTCTTTTACTTCAGGGCGCTACTTCTTTGTTTGCTGTGCAGAGAAATCTTTATTGGTTATCAACTTGGGCGCGCTTACAAAATATTCAATAATTATCTTTTGGCCTTATTGTTAATCAATGTGTCACTTACATTTACAAGTTTAGGTCATAAAAATGCTGCGTTCAACATTTTGCTTCAGAGCTTTGTCTTGGCGTTAAATTTCTATGCCATTTTGACTGCAACTATACCGGCACGAATTAAAATCAGCGTGTTTATTGGTAATGCTATATATGCAATCATTCTGGTCTCAGGCTTCCTATACGCATCACATGTATTTGAATCTAATCGATTTGATTTTTTAATTCATAATTATTTGGATTACCGCTTAAACGGCATACCCATTGGTATCGTCATATTCTCAATCGTTACTTTTCAAATTCTTGAAAAGAACAGGAAAAGTCAAGAAATTATCAACCAATCAATTTCTAATAGCTTAAAAGTTGAGCTTTTAAATGAGAAATTAATAGAGCAAGAGGAGATGGTTGACCTTTTGACTCATGAAATAAAAAATCCGCTGAATACTATTAATTATGCTGTTAAGTTTATTCAAAACGATACTACTTGCTTTAAAGACATTACTGAAAGAGCAAAGAAAATAGTGCAATCCACCAATCGTATCGACTCTATCGTTAATCAGGTCTATCTCTCAACAAGGCTAGAGCGTTATGAGCAAAATGAGACGCTGGCAAAAGAGATGATTAACTTTAACGAGTTGATCACTGAGATTGCCAGCGATTACGAATTTGGTAATTCATTTGTAATCAACACCGATAAAGTATTTATGATAAAGAGCAGCCGGTTTTTGCTCACTACTATTTTGACCAATCTGATAGAAAATGCTGTTAAGTATTGCACACCCGGATCTGCTATATCTATATCTATAGGGACCGTAAGTCATTCACTGTATTTTGATGATCAACCCAGCTACGGTCAAGGTAGTTATCTTTTCTTTGAAGTATCAAATACCATGGAATTGATCAACCGACCTGACCCGAATAAGCTTTTCAAGCGATACTATAGACAAGAGAATTTTCTCACCAAGCCAGGCATGGGCATTGGTCTGAATATAGTGAAAACTGCTGTAAATATTTTGCACGGAACAATAGGTTTTCACATTGAGTCTGATCAGATTAAATTTAAAGCAGAGATTCCATTATGAGCTTATTGTCAATAAATTCTAGCGCGCAAAATGACAATGCGTTTAATGTAGTCCTGGTTGAGGATGACTTGCATTTAAGAAAAGAAATTGCCAGTCACTTAATTGGTAACGGTTTTAAAGTTTTTGACGTCTCTAGCGCCGCTACATTAGAGGAATTGGTTAGTCCAGACCCGATTGATTTGTATGTAATTGATTTAAATCTACCGGGTGAGAGTGGACTGAGTTTATCTAAACGCATTAGAACTAGTTACCCACTCGTAGGCATTGTGATTATTACGGCTCGACTGGGGTTGAATGATAAGTTGGCAAGTTACTCTCACGGCGGTGCAGACTTTTATCTAAATAAACCCTTCTCTCCCGAGGAGTTAGTACTGATTCTGCAAAACCTGGGTAGACGGGTTAAAAAAATTGATACCTCTAGTGCTTGGTTACTCAGTCTTAGAGGCAGAATACTCTTGAGTCCCGATGCTAAACATAAACTTCGTTTGACTGGGCGGGAGAAAACGCTGCTTATTGCTTTGTGTCAAGCAAAGGACAACACGCTGGAGTCTGGTTATTTATCTGATTTATTTACTAATCCTGATATAGATGACTTTATGTCCAAACACGCACTTGAGGAGCTAATTGCACGTTTGAGAAGAAAGCTAAAAACTGCGCAAGGCCCAGAAGCCGAACCCGCTATCAAATCGGTTTGGGGAGTTGGGTATCAACTCTGTATTCACATCAATATAGAGCAATAAAAATTGAAATAGGAGCAGTTTTAAAGTGCTTTCTATTTTATAAAGAAGCCTTAGTTTCAAGCAATTTAATCAAGGCCTCAACCACAATCTCTGGGCACTCAAGCTGAGTTTGATGTCTTGCACCTTTGATCACTTCAAGCGTAGAGTTAGGGATCGATTGGTGAAGTAGTTCAGACATCTGGATAGGGGTTGCATAATCGTGCTCCCCGACTAGGATGCTAACTGGCATCTTTAAGTTCGGAAGTGAGTGCCTGTAGTCAAAATCTCCCATCATCGTGCAAACCTAGTGACTATGTTTCTAGTTACGTCTTATTCGATTCGTTTGATAACGATTTTGAATATAAATTCAACAAAAAAATCAAAGAAACTTTTAAATACAGGAGGGTTGTCGAAAATCAACCTGTAACAAGTTGACCAAAAAAAACCACAGACCGAAGTCTGTGGTTGAATTTGGCTCCTCGACCTGGGCTCGAACCAGGGACCTACGGCTTAGAAGGGCTTGTGTTTGGATATAAGCTATTGATTTAATTAAGTTATTTTTAAATGTGCAATAACTGTGTAATGCGAGTCAAAGTATTTTCGCTTCTCCACTACATAATGTTTAGCATTGCTTTACATTTTTCTACTTATCGTTAAAATTGTCAATA
>DAITOS010000096.1:0-8001 GCA_036834025.1 Limnohabitans sp. | reverse complement strand
GGGTGGGTGGGCGTTACTCGATGTGGTCATCGATTGGTCTAGCGATTGCTATTGCGATTGGAGCAAAAGCTTTTAAAGAGTTTTTGCAAGGTGCCTTTGAGATGGACGAGCATTTCAAATCTGCTGAGCCTAAAGATAACTTACCCCTTAAGCTTGGTTTGTTAGATGTTTGGTATAGAAATTTTCTTAACTATAAATCAAGAAACATTGCCCCATATCACAGTGCACTCTACAGATTACCTGCCTACCTGCAGCAACTCGATATGGAGAGTAACGGCAAGAGTGTGGATAAGTCTGCTCAAGGGCTCAGCTACGGGACTGCCTCGGTTTTATGGGGTGAGCCTGGGACGAATGGGCAGCACGCATTTTTTCAAATGTTGCACCAAGGCACCGATGTTATTCCGATTGAATTTATTGCAGTCAAAACGCCTAGTCACGCACATACAAACCATCATGAATTGTTGCTCGCCAACGCGCTCGCCCAGGCCCAGGCCTTTATGGTTGGTGATGCAAATGAAAACAAGGCCAGATACTTTGCAGGGAATAGGCCTAGCATGTTTACGATTTTGGAGCGTCTAACACCAACTTCTCTTGGTGCCTTGATCGCTTTATCAGAGCACAGAACCTTTGTTGCTGGAGCAGTGTGGGGAATCAACTCTTTTGATCAATACGGCGTAGAGTTAGGTAAGACGCTCACGCTTAATATTATGAAGCAGTTCACAAATTCAGAATTCACAAATCTGGATCCTTCAACTCAGGGGCTTTTGCGCCGTTTGAGATAAAAATGTCGATTCATCCGATTCAAGATTTTGTATTTGATTTTGGCGCCGTCATTTTTGAATGGAATCCAATCAAACGCATTGAGCAGCACTTTAAGGGCGAGTGGCACGGTTTTAAAAACTCTGCTGAACTGGCTAAGAATATATTTGGATCTCCCACCTGGCAAAGTTTTGATCGGGGTGTCCTCAGCATGACAGATGTGATTAAACAAAGTTCTGAGAAATTAAATATCGACCATGATCATTTGCGAGACCTTATCGCGCCTATCGGCGAGGATTTAGCTCCGATTGAATCATCCATTCTTATTTTGGATAATTTAGTTCAAAGAAAGAAGGGGGGCGAGGAGATCAGGCTCTTTTACTTATCTAATATGCCTGAGCCATATGCACGTGCTTTAGAGCGTAGGCATGAGTTTATTAAATGGTTTGATGCAGGTATATTTTCTGCTGATGTTAGGGAAGCTAAACCGGATGTGAAAATTTACCAACGTTTGTCTGAAAAGTATAAATTAGAGGCGGCAAGGACACTGTTTATTGATGATCAACTATCCAATATCCAAGCCGCGGAATCTCTTGGTTGGATAGGGGTGCATTTAGAATCACCCGAACTTTTGCATGAAAAATTAATTCCATACTCTAATACGTTGAGTAGTTAGAGTTTTTCATAAAAAAACCCGCAGTATAAACTGCGGGTTTAATGCTTTTTAAGCGGTGAGGATTAGCTTACAAGCTAATCCTCACAGAGGCTAAATTACATGCCCATGTCGCCCATTCCACCCATACCGCCCATGCCGCCTGGCATTGCAGGAGCATCTTCTTTTGGTGCTTCTGCAACCATACACTCAGTTGTCAGCATTAAAGCTGCAACAGAGGCTGCGTTTTGCAATGCAGTACGAGTTACTTTGGTTGGATCCAAAATACCCATCTCAATCATGTCACCGTATGTGTCGTTAGCAGCGTTATAGCCAAAGTTTCCTTTGCCAGCTAAAACTGCATTAACTACAACACTTGCTTCACCGCCAGCGTTGTAAACGATTTCACGTAATGGGGCTTCAATAGCTCTCAATACGAGTTTGATACCGGCTTCTTGGTCAGCGTTGTCGCCTTTGATTGCGCCAGCAGCTTGCTTGGCGCGCAGGAGTGCAACACCACCACCAGCAACGATGCCTTCTTCAACAGCTGCGCGCGTTGCGTGCAGTGCGTCTTCAACACGTGCTTTCTTCTCTTTCATTTCTACTTCAGTAGCAGCACCGACTTTAATCAATGCAACACCACCGGCGAGTTTAGCAACACGCTCTTGAAGCTTTTCACGGTCGTAGTCAGAAGTTGCTTCTTCGATTTGAACGCGGATTTGTTTAACGCGTGCTTCGATCTCAGCTGCTCCGCCTGCGCCGTCGATAAGAGTTGTGTTCTCTTTACCAACTTCTACACGCTTAGCTTGTCCGAGGTCTGTTAACTCTACTTTTTCAAGTGTCAAGCCAACTTCTTCAGCTATTACTTTACCGCCAGTCAAAATTGCTATGTCTTCTAACATTGCTTTACGGCGATCACCAAAGCCAGGAGCCTTAACAGCAACAACTTTTAAGATACCGCGGATTGTGTTAACAACCAAAGTAGCAAGGGCTTCGCCTTCAACTTCCTCAGCAATGATCAACAAAGGACGACCCGCTTTTGCTACTTGCTCGAGTGTGGGGAGCAAATCACGGATGTTGGAGATCTTTTTGTCGTAGAGGAGAACAAAGGGGTTCTCAAGAATTGCAACTTGCTTTTCTTGGTTGTTGATGAAGTAAGGAGAGAGGTAACCACGGTCAAACTGCATACCTTCAACGATGTCGAGTTCGTTGTTGAGTGATTTGCCGTCTTCAACTGTGATTACGCCTTCTTTACCAACTTTATCCATTGCCTCAGCAATGATTTGTCCGATGGACTCATCACTGTTAGCGGAGATAGAACCAACTTGAGCGATCTCTTTGGATGTTGTAGTTGTTTTAGTTGCTTTTTTGAGTTGTTCAACTAAAGCTGTTACTGCTTTGTCGATACCGCGCTTGAGGTCCATGGGGTTCATGCCCGCTGCAACGTACTTCATGCCTTCGCGAACGATAGCTTGTGCAAGCACAGTTGCAGTTGTTGTTCCGTCACCGGCGATGTCGCTGGTTTTTGAAGCAACTTCCTTAACCATTTGAGCGCCCATGTTTTGGAGCTTGTCTTTGAGTTCGATTTCTTTTGCAACAGATACACCGTCTTTGGTTACTGTTGGCGCGCCAAATGAGCGCTCTAAAACCACGTTGCGTCCTTTGGGACCAAGTGTTACTTTAACTGCATTGGCTAGGATATTTACGCCCTCTACCATACGAGCGCGTGCATCACCACCGAAAATTACGTCTTTTGCTGCCATTTAATTATCTCCGAATAAAAATTAATTACTTGCTGTCTACAACTGCAAACAAATCTTCCTCTTTCATAACGAGGAGTTCTTCGCCGTCAACTTTGACAGTTTGGCCACTGTATTTGCCAAATAACACACGCTCGCCGACTTTTACGCCAACAGCAACTAAATCGCCTTTGTCGTTTTTCTTTCCAGGACCTACAGCGAGGATCTCGCCTTGATCTGGTTTTTCCGCTGCATTGTCGGGAATAACAATTCCAGATGCAGTTTTAGTTTCGTTTTCTAAACGCTTAACGATCACTCGATCGTGAAGAGGACGAAGTTTCATACAATCTCCTAAATAATAAAAACAAGAAACAACATGAGAACTAAAGAATTCACATGTGTGAATCGAAGCGGCCAAGAGCACCAACACTGTTAGCACTCTTTAAGGACGAGTGCTAATGATAGTGCTGATTTGTGTAATTTCAAGGGCACTTCTGTGAAGATTCATAGAAATCTTTTAATTAAAAATCTACCGTATTAACTATTAATAATTAAATAAATCAAAAAAAATTATTAATGTAGTTCTTAATGATGCAATTACTAGAGTTTCTTAGTTTTGAAACTGAAAAATAAAAAAATGATCAGGATGCATCAAGAGTAGTTGAGAAGTAAAAAAGTCTGGGAATCAAAAATTCAAGGAAAATAAAATGGATTGCAGCTTTTGGGTTGTAGTTTAATTAAGTATTCCTAGTGATGCGTGAAAATAAAGAGTAAGTGAAGATATCCAGATTTAAAAAAATGTATTTCTTTCCAAATTCCTCTCGCCGGTCTTTATCGGCTGCGGCTCTCAAGAGCGTCCCAATCAAGTGCTTCCTGGTGCAGTTACTAATGTGCGCAACTGCATACAGTTCCCCATTTGAAATAAAAGTCCATGATGATCTAATTGCAAATTATGAACAGTCAGCTTATGAATTTGAAACAAACCTCTATAAAGCAAATTCATCTCAGAAGTTTAAATCGAACGTTTTTCAAACAAGACTAGAGTACGGATACGGAATAACTCCAAACAGTGAACTCGGCTTTAACGTCTATTTAAGTGACTACGACGGGGTGGGCGCTTTGAATGGAGGCAAATTAAGTCATATGTACATACCAACTCATGATGAAGAAGGTGTGTGGCATTACGGCGTTAAAAATGAGGTGAACTATATTAAGGATATAGACGGGAAGGAGGTAACGTTCTTTGAATTCACGCCTATTTTTGGTGCGAATGTTCTAAACTGGAGAATGACGATCAATCCCAGTGTAGATGTTACGTTAGATAAAAATGCCAGATCAACGTTCTCTCCTGCCGCTAAAGTGGTTTACGAATTAACACATCAATTCGATATAGGTACTGAGTATTACGCAGAAAATCTGCCCCTAAAAGGTTTTTACATACCCACTCAACAACCTAAAACGGTTTACATGGTTTTGGATATTAAACATGAACAAACAACTTACAACATAGGGGTTGGCAGGGGAGTTGGCTCAGGCAGCGATAACTGGGTAATAAAATTATTAGGATCTCTCGGTTTGTAATAGGTTGTTAAATCATTATTAATTGACTTAATTCTTGGGGGGAACTAGTTAATTAATCAAAATAATTGATATCACTTGGAGTTGGTGTAAAAAAACGCATTGATAAATTTATAAATCTCAGTCGTAGTAATTGGTTTATAAAGAACTTCGATTTTTAATTTTTTAAATAACTTTATATGCTGAGGGGAAGTGTCGGCTGTCAAAATTAGAGCTGGGATATGACTGTTGAATTCTTCTCTTATTTTTTGAATGATTTGGTCACCGGTTTCTGTCCCTAGTCTATAGTCACTGATAACGAAATCTAAATGAGTAATATTTAGTAACCCTTCTTGTAGCTGAGACATCGAACCGTTGAAGGAGTAGACAGTGAATCCTTTGTTGGTAAAGAATTCTGTGTATGCAGCTAATAAACTAAGATCATCTTCAATGACAGCGATATGACGATTACTTTCATTCACCGCATTTGGTTGATCCACTTTGTTATGATTGTCTATAGGGGCTAAGACATTACTAGGGGCGCAGGATTCTTTGAATTGATCTGAGTTTAGAAGAGCAGTTGTAGGATATGAGGTTATTACTTTGAAACGCGATCCTTTTCCTGTCTCAGACTCAAGAAGAATCTGTGCTTTTATGATTTTGAGAATTCTGTTAACGATCGTTAACCCTAAACCTAAGCCGTCATGCATAGAGCGTGAGCTACTGACTCTGTAAAACTCTTTAAAAATTAAACTTTGGTCCTCAATCGATATACCGCATCCTGTATCTTTGACTTCCAGGGCTAGATAATTATTTTCAGCATACAGAGCAACATCAATTCGGCCCCTAGAGGTATATTGAATAGCATTAGAAATCAGATTGTTCAATATCTGTTGAAGTAAAAATTTATCTCCCAAAATAGACAAATGATTTGATTTGAATTCAAAATCTAATTTTTTATTTACGAGTTGAGCTTGAAAAAGTTCTTGAATTTCTTTTAAAAAAGTTTTTGAATCGAATGACTCATTTTGAATGGTAACGCTCTCCGCGTCTAACTTACTGATATCTAAAAGAGTGTTAAACATTTTGTTGAGTTGTTCAACACTGGCTTTGATTTTTTGAATAGTAGACTTAGTCGTGGCCTCTAAATTTTTAAAGTTAATCAGTTCAAGATAGATATTTAATGCTTGCATAGGTTGTCGAAGATCGTGACTTGCAGTGGCAATAAATTCAGATTTTGCAATGTTCGCTGCAATAGATGCATTTTTTTCATCAATTAATTGATTCACTAAAGAGTCATTCAAAAATCTTAGTGAAATTGATTTTTCCCATGATTTTGAAAATAATGTAGCCATCTTAAGTGCTAAATATAAAGCAACCAAGGATCCAGCAGCGACAGGCCAAACGATAGTCTGGAAATTGATGTAAACAAAAATGACTTCAGGTAGTTTTAAAGGTAGAACAAAAGAGAAAAAGGTTTTCCAATTTACACAGTAACCCACCATACCGACAAACAATACGGTGAGTGAAATAATTTCATAAATTAAATAATTTAAAAGCGTGTTTTCTTGTATCAAGATGAGCCATCCAACCCCCCAAGCAAATGTAGTTAAGCCAACAGCCCAGTTAAGAAGAGCAAAATTACGATTGATATCCTTAGTTAAGTCCACCGTGTAAATGATGTACATTCTTATACCCACTATGATGGTCATGGCGGTAAACCATGAATAAAAACGCCATGGATCAATACTAGAGTTGTACAGGGGGATGGAAATAATGGGCGCTAAGATCGTAGCTACCGTGCTAGATTTAGCAAATGAGTACATGTAGTTGAGTTTTTCAACAGCAACATAGTCCTCTTGTTTTGTTTCAGCAGTCTTCATTGCGCGGTTATAAGTACTAAATCTAAATTAATTTCAGCATTTGAGACTTATACACAGCTTGTGTTCTATTGGAAACGTCGAGCTTCTTGAAAATCGAGTTGATATGAATTTTTACTGTTTGTTCACTAATGCTTAGTTGATCTGCGATAGCTTTGTTGGAGTGTCCTGTCGCCAAATAGCCCAATACTTCAACTTGCCTATTGGTTAAATTCATAGATTTTGCAGACTCGGTTTCTTCATCTTTAATATCTAAGAGATCGCAAATTCCCTTGTAGATGAAGTGACTGGTATTATTTTTAGAGATAAAAATATCTGCACCTGCGTTAATGCTTTTGGTTTTCCATTCAGATTCATTAAGCCCAGAAATTGCAACTATGCGACTGACCCTGGGTAGATTCTTAAGTTTTGCAATTAATTCAACAGGACTGGATCCTGGCAGGACCAGGTCTAGCAAGATAACCCAATCTTTGTGGCTTCTATTGATCAGAGAAATTGCTTCATCAATAGTGCCGATGCATGCGACTGAAATACTGTGAGGTAAAAAATCAACGGTTAATTTTTCACAGATTGCGTCCCTATAAATAGGATGATCGTCGATAATTAAAATTGAAAAATTTGACATGCTAAAGAAAATAGATCGGAAGATGTAAAAACCAGAGAGTAATTTTTTAGCACAAAGCTACAAATAAACTGGTAATGATCGTAATCCAATTGATGGCTATTTCCAATAGAACTTTCCCGCTAGTCTGAAAGCGCAGTTTCAATCTTAGAGTTCGAGTATGTTTCTTTCAAATACTTGAGGCATTATTTCTTGGTTTCGCTTTAGGCACTTCATTGAATTATTTGCAGAGTCGATATGCTCTTTAATGCCTCTTTAAGTGACTCTAATGTGTATTCTTCACAGTTGGAAAACCAAATCTGAGGTCTAGGTGCTACTTTTCTTTTGAGTTGAGACAATTCAATTTTTGTCATCGCAAGTCTAAACATCCCCGTCATACATGCACCAATAGCGCTAGACAAAGTGTCTGCCTCCCACTCGGTGAGTGGACGATTTTGAGATTCAATCTCCATAAAAGCTACTTCAAGTAAATGAATCACTATTGATCTTTGATCCAGCCTTGTTAAATGGTCAAAGTCTACGAGTTCGCAAGTTAATTCAGAACTTGATGAATCGATTTCCTGCGTCGTTGAAAATTGTTGGTGGATTGATGTTTGAGACCGCATAAATAACTCCAAATACTGTTATTATGTACATGCATTTGGCTTTGTCAATACTTAATTCCCAACAATTAAAAATATAACGTAATTGATTAATGCGAAAAAATTAATTAATTACAAAATATTATTTAATTATGAAGGGCGGTTTCAATGAGCAAGTGCAAAGAGTGAGGCGTGGTGCTGTTTAAAGTCA
>DAITOS010000095.1:2316-8025 GCA_036834025.1 Limnohabitans sp. | reverse complement strand
GGTACATCGACCTCATAGCCGACACCCCCGCAGTCCACTAAAACTTGAGGGGGATTTTTTTCTAGGAGAATACCGTTTAATTGACCAATCATTCACTGGGTCCTTAAAAACACAACTTTAGAGATTATCCCTTGATACTTAGACACGCTTTTACACCATCAAACAACACCCGCTTGACAAACCTTTGCGGGCCTGTAGATTCACACCTCCGCACCATTGAGATCGGCACGCAAACCAAAATAGCGCACAGGCATGAGCACTTCAAAGTAGAGGGTACCAAAACCAATGCGATGCGTGCGATGGAGATCTTACAAGCAATTTATGAGATGGCGGCACGTCCAGTATCAGAGGACAAGGTGCAACTTATGCTTGCAGAGGATTTAGGCTCTCACACTGATGTTTGGGTTGGCGCACTAAGACCCAAGAGCACAAGAAAAGTGAGCGCCCAAACCCTCATCAACCCACATACCCAAGATGTTCCAACGCTACTCACCAAGCGCGCTGATCTTAAGGCAAGGTCTACCAATCAAGCGCATTATTTAGATAGTATTGCACAGCACGACATCACCTTTGGTATTGGGCCTGCGGGGACAGGTAAAACTTATCTCGCTGTAGCTTGCGCAGTGGACGCGCTTGAGCGGGCCAGTGTTCAACGCATCATCCTGACACGCCCTGCAGTTGAGGCGGGTGAGAAATTGGGATTTTTACCAGGTGATTTAGGTCAAAAGGTTGATCCTTATCTTAGGCCTCTTTACGACGCACTTTACGATTTAATGGGATTTGACAAAGTACAAAAAGCATTTGATCGCCAAATCCTTGAAATAGCGCCCCTTGCGTTCATGAGGGGTAGGACTCTGAACCATGCATTTGTCATATTAGATGAGGCACAAAACACCACTCCAGAGCAAATGAAAATGTTTCTGACACGAATGGGGTTTGGTACCAAAGCGGTTGTAACGGGGGACGTCAGTCAGATCGATTTACCAAAGGGTCACCCAAGTGGTTTAATTGACGCCGAGCGTGTGCTAAGGAGGGTTGAGGGTATTGGGTTTGCTCACTTCACCTCCAAAGATGTTGTTCGTCACCCCTTGGTCGCAAGAATTGTGGATGCTTACGCAATTAAAAGATCCCCGGATGCAGAGTAAAAAACTGACCACTATGCCAAAGAAAAAAAAGACTCACGACACTCAGAACACTCACAAGACCCTAAACACTTTAAACCTGATAGAAATTGAAGTTCAGTTTGCCCAGGAACTAAGTGCTGAGGAGGTAACTTTATTCAAATCTGTTTTTAAAGGGAAGAACCTGCGAAGTTGGGTCAATTGGGCGATAGACCCAGCTGCTGCGCACCTAAAGGAACTAGCAATTCGCATCGTTGGGGCTAGGGAAGGCCGACGAATCAACCTAGAGTTCCGTGCCAAGGACTATGCAACAAATATCTTGACCTTTAATTACTCAGAGGCGCTTAACGTGCAATCAGATTTAGTGATTTGCGCACCCGTTGTACTGAAAGAGGCTGTCAAGTTAGGAGTGTCGCTCAAGGAGCATTGTGCTCATTTAATCGTGCATGCAGTCCTACATGCACAGGGCTACGACCATGAGACAAACGAAGCCGACGCGTTAATGATGGAGTCCTTGGAGAGTCTACTCATGATGTCGCTTGGCTTTAGCGATCCTTACCTGACTTAGTGAATTAAATTGTCTTTTTTTAAAGATTTGGGTCAAGGGCTATCGTTTCATGAGAGTCGACGTGAGCCTCTACGCCGCTGGGTAAAAGCTGAATGGAGGCCCGAAGCCCTGGCACCGCGCTCATCAACGATTTCTCTACATTACCCCTAAGCGTTGCAGCTTGCTCCAGGGTCCACTCTCCCGGCATGTGCATGTGCATATCTACAAAGCGCCTTTGGCCAGCTCTTCTTGTGGTGATGTGATCAAATCTCAAATTCTGTTGGACCCCCTGGTAATTGGAGAATTCGGCCAATACGGCCTCGATTTGAGCCTTAACCTCTGGCTCTACCGCCTCGTCCATTAGGCCCCTTGATGATTGCCAAATAAGATCAACCCCTTCTCGCAAAATATTAATAGCAATCAAAATAGCGATACAAGGATCAAGGGCGTACCATCCAGTTAAGTAGACGGCAAGAAGACCAATGACCACCCCAGCGGAGGTCCAAACATCAACGACCAAGTGCCTTGCGTCTGCCTCTAACGCAATGGAGCGGTGCTCCTTGGCAACTTTAAACATCACATATGCAAGCGCTGCATTCATTGCTGAGCTGAGCACTGCCAATGCAATACCAACGGACAAAGCCTCAACTGGCTTAGGTGACATGAAGCGACTAATAGCGGCCCAAATGATTCCAATAGCGGCACCCATGATCAAAACACCTTCAAACCCAGAGGAGAAGTATTCAGCCTTATGGTGCCCATAAGGATGGTCCTCATCAGCTGGGGTCTCCGCAACTGAGACCATCAGCAAAGCAAACACTGCACTTGCTAAATTAACAAAAGACTCCATTGCATCTGAGAGCAAACCTACTGAGTCAGTCAGATACCAGGCATATGTCTTGATTGTGATAGTCAACACCGCAACCAAAACTGATAGCCACAGCAATTTCTTCAATGGATTTGATTTGTAACTAGATATCATGCTGTTAGTTTCACGCTTTTATTTTTTTACATTAAGCTGAGTATGCTATGCGTTCAAAGTCAGTTTGATGAACTTTCGCTTGCCCACTTGTATCACGTAAGTGCCGACATCTAATTTAAGGCCTTTATCTGAAATAGTTACCCCATCAACGCGAACGCCTGAGCCCTCAATCAATCGATTGGCGTCCCCCCCTGAGGAGGCTAAGCCGCACTGCTTAAGAATTGCCCCAATACCTTGAGGAGCACCGCCAAGGGCCATCTCTGGAATATCGTCGGGGATGCCGCCCTTGCTTCGGTTGTTAAAGTCAACTTCGGCACTGTCGGCTTGCTCAGCGCCGTGAAAGCGTGACGTGATTTCTTTAGCTAGCAGGGTTTTGACTTCCTTGGGATTTCGTCCGTTTGCAATTTCTTCTTTGAGTAGATCTATCTCTGCAATTGACTTAAAACTAAGAAGTGGATACCAACGCCACATTAAATCATCACTGATTGAGAGCACTTTAGCAAACATGGAGTTCGCATCCTCACTGATACCGATGTAATTGTTTTTACTCTTGGACATTTTGTCCACGCCGTCTAGCCCTTCCAGTAAAGGCATTGTCAAAATACACTGCGGCTCTTGTCCGTAGTCCTCTTGGAGGTGGCGTCCCATGAGGAGGTTGAATTTTTGATCGGTACCGCCGAGCTCTAGATCACTTTTTAGGGCCACCGAGTCATAGCCCTGCATAAGGGGATATAAAAACTCATGCACACTGATGGGCTGTCCGCTTGTGTAACGCTTATGAAAGTCATCACGCTCCATCATGCGGGCAACTGTGTAGCGAGATGATAACTGGATCATCCCCCTTGCTCCAAGGGCATCGCTCCACTCACTGTTATAGCGAATCTCTGTCTTTGCGGGATCTAATACTAGGCTGGCTTGTTTGTAATAGGTCTCAGCGTTTTGAGTTATTTGCTCTTTTGTGAGAGGGGGGCGAGTAGAGTTGCGACCGGATGGGTCTCCTATCATGCTTGTGAAGTCCCCAATCAAGAAGATCACTTGATGACCTAAGTTTTGTAACTGTCTCATTTTATTGAGTACAACCGTATGACCCAAATGTATATCTGGTGCAGTTGGGTCGAGTCCTAACTTGATCCTTAAAGGCACACCTGTGGTGTGTGAGCGCATCAATTTAGCGATCCACTCTTTTTCAGGAATCAACTCATCGCAACCCTTGCGGGTGACGAGCAAAGCCTCATGAACTGCATCGGGCAAGTTTTGAGGTGTTGACTCTAAAGTGGTAGACGCACCAGAATTTGAAGTAATTGTTGTATGCAATTGATTCATAAGGATAATTTAGTACTTGCCGAGTCAAAAACTGGGCGATTTTGCGTTGATAAAAGGTATAATCTTGAATGTTTTAGAAATACCCATCAGTGAGCTAATGCTTTAGTGCCGATTAGCGCTTTGATGTTCAGATTCCTAACTGTCTACTTTTTCTTTGTGTGATTCTACTGGTGCTGATGCGCCTACTGGTTTGATCTGCAAACAAACAACTTGCTTTGAAGTATTTCAAACCAGTTATTCATATTTAGCTTTGTTTAATTTTGTTTAATTTTGTTTAACCGCCCCAATTCCTCTAGCGCTGCCTCAAGTTCAGCCCAACACCCCGCCTTTGGTTCAGTCCAAAGAGTTGGTTTGAACTTCAGCGCCTTTAAAACCCACCATGGTTTGTATTGGCTTGCTGCAATGCTTTTTTTGCTGGGTGGAGCAACTTACGCTGTATCGAGTTTAAATGCACCCAAGCCTCAAGTGACACAACATGAGTTGCAGGAACTGTTAAATCCCCCTGGTGTTGCAGCCCAACTCAACTCCGTTTTGAATGCTGGCCAAGAGATGAGACTTTACCGAGCAGAGACAACTCGCTCAAGTGACACGGTTGAGAGTTTATTTTTACGCTTAGGTGTTGACGATCAACAGGCAGCCTCCTTTATTCGCGCAAACGCCCAACTTCGCAGGAACTTGCTCGGTAAGTCCTCGCGCCCGGTGAAGGTTGAGGTTGATTCCCAAAATAAGTTACTCTCGTTAAAACTTCTTTGGTCAACGTCTGAGAGTACTTACACATTGATGGAGTTGACTCGTCAAGCTTCACCAGAGTCTGAGACTACAAACTCAAATAGTTTTTTTCAGCTACACCAAAGTATTCTCCCCTTACACACGACTGTTAGATTCGCTAGCGCACGGATACAGACCTCACTTTTTGCAGCCACTGACGCGGCTCAAATACCTGACAGTGTTGCAGCACAACTCGCTGAAGTTTTTGCAAGTGAAATTGACTTTCACCGCACCTTGCAAAAGGGGGATCATTTCACGCTTTTATACGAAGCACTTGACGCAGACGGCGAGCCCATGGGATACGGCAAACTCTTGGGAGCTGAATTTGTAAGCGCCGGCGTAGCCCATAGAGCTATGTACTTTAAGGACAAGGGCGCTAGTGAGGGCAATTACTTCAATCTCAAGGGGCAAAGTCTAAAACGCACTTATCTTGCAGCGCCTTTAAAATTCTCAAGAATTACGAGTGGCTACAAAATGCGGTTTCATCCGATCTTACAGACTTGGAAAGCGCACAAGGGGATCGATTACTCCGCACCGATTGGGACCCCCGTTCACACCGTTGGCAAGGGTGTAGTTCGGGTTGCAGGCTATATGAACGGCCTGGGGAACGTTGTTTTTGTAGATCACAGCAACTCACAAACAACGGTGTATGCTCACCTCAACCAATTCAAGGTCAAGGCGGGTCAATCCGTTGAGCAGGGACAGCTCATCGGAACTGTAGGAGAAACAGGCTGGGCAACGGGCCCTCACCTGCACTTTGAGTTCAGAATCTCCGATCAATACAAAGACCCATCCACCATAGCTCGTCAAAGCGTACCTATCGTTTTGTCCGGTTCTGCGAAAGCTTTATTTGACAAGCAGGCACAGGAATTTCTCATGCAAATCGGCTCTAGAGGTAACTCAGGGGATGATCAGGTGTCATTTTTACAATAATCTGTAAATATTCATTGTCTGCACCGTTCACAGGC
>DAITOS010000095.1:0-2216 GCA_036834025.1 Limnohabitans sp. | reverse complement strand
TCATCTTAGTCAATTGAGCTTTCTCAGACAATTTAAAATTCAAATTCAACTCCCCTAACCCCAACCCATGCAAGAGCTCTATATTGGCTTAATGTCTGGCACCTCCCTAGACGGTGTGGACGCAGTGGTTGTTGACTTCTCTCAAGATTTTAAAGTTCTGGGGCATGCAAGTATTCCCTTTGAGAGCGCATTAAAAGAAGATCTACTTTTACTGAATTCACCCTCCGATAACGAAATTCACAGGGCCTCTCTCATTGCCAACCAATTGGCAATCAGTTACGCCAAGTTATGTCTTGAATTGTTAACACAATTAGGTCTCAAAACTTCTCAGATCAGGGCCATAGGAGCCCACGGGCAAACGATTAGACATCGCCCTGGGGCATTTGATGGGATTGGGTACACAGTTCAACTGAACAACCCTGCACTCCTTGCGGAGCTCACCGGAATTACAGTTTGCGCAGAGTTTAGAACCAGAGACGTTGCCGCGGGAGGGCAAGGTGCGCCGTTGGTACCGGCTTTTCATAAAAACCTGTTCAGTCGAGAAGATCGCAGTGTTTGTATTTTAAATTTAGGGGGCATCTCTAATTTAAGTTTGCTGCCTCCCACCGGCTCGGTCCAACCCTATGGGGTGAGAGGTGAACACCCCACCGAGGTGATTGGATTTGACTGTGGCCCCGCAAATTGCTTAATGGATGAGTGGTGCAAAATTCATACGAACAAAGATTTCGATGAATCGGGAGACTGGGCCTCGGGTGGGCAAGCGATTGATCCCCTTCTCAACCTATTGTTAAAGGAGGATTACTTTCACGCGCCTGCACCTAAGAGCACGGGGCGTGACCTATTTAACATGCAGTGGTTGGCGAAGCATTTAAATCAGTTTAAGTCTGATCAAGAACACTCGGTGCAACAAAACGCCTTAGAACAAAACACTAATCGCCCAATTGACTTAGCCCTGAGCCCCCAAGATATACAAGCCACTCTTGCTGCTTTAACTGCAAAGAGTTGTGCTTTAAGCATTCAATCCATTGCACCGGGTCTAGTTGAGTTGATTGTTTGCGGTGGGGGTGCTCTTAATACCCATCTAATGGACTTACTATCTAAGCACCTACCTGGTGTTGATGTGGTGTCCTCCGCAGCGCACGGGCTCCCTCCCCTTCAGGTCGAGGCATCTGCGTTTGCTTGGTTAGCCAAACAGTGTTTGAGAGGCGAGACTGCTAGCTTAAAAAGCGTAACGGGCGCACAAGGCGCCCGTATATTAGGTGCGATCTATCAAGCTTAAATCGCTAAGATTTCAAACGGATTAAGCTGAAAAGGAAGATCCGCATCCACAAGTCGATGTGGCATTTGGATTTTTAATCACAAACTGTGCACCCTGAAGGTCCTCTTTGTAATCGATCTCAGCGCCGAGTAAATATTGGTAGCTCATTGCGTCCACCAACAAGGATACCCCGTTCTTTGACATTGTGGTGTCGTCTTCGTTTACGATCTCATCAAAAGTGAAGCCGTACTGGAACCCTGAGCAACCACCGCCTTGTACAAAAACACGAAGTTTTAAATCGGGATTACCTTCCTCTGCGATCAGATCGGCCACCTTTGCGGCAGCACTATCTGTAAAGATAATGGGATCTGGCATTTGGGTTTCAATGTTTTCTGCAACAGCACTCATAACGAACTCCTAACTCTTTGATTGAGTGTAATAGTAGCGTATTTTGGTCAACAATACCAGTCTCCGCTATTTACCCAGTTTAGCAAAGAGGTTAATTGACAAACACAAACTTAAAAGCCGCGAGGCAGTTTTGAACTGCTCGCGGCTTTGTGCCGTCCAATGGACGAAAAGGGTTAACGCTTGCTGAACTGCTTGCGACGACGCGCAGAGTGCAAACCAACCTTTTTACGCTCAACTTCCCTCGCATCGCGGGTTACAAACCCTGCGGCTGAGAGTGAAGGCTTGAGGGCTGCATCATAGTCAATCAATGCACGAGTAATGCCGTGACGAACTGCACCTGCTTGACCAGACTCACCGCCACCATGCACGTTGACTTGAATGTCAAATGTTTGGCCGTGACCTGTGAGCTCAAGAGGTTGCCTAGAGATCATGATCGAAGTTTGACGACCAAAATACTCAGCGATGTCTTTACCGTTAACAGTAATAACACCAGTACCTTTTTTGATAAATACGCGTGCGACGCTTGATTTGCGTCGTCCGGTTCCGTTGT
>DAITOS010000094.1:0-8749 GCA_036834025.1 Limnohabitans sp. | reverse complement strand
AACTCATAGGCGACGTCTACATCACTTGGGTTGGCATTGGAGTATTTAGAGAGAATTTCATAGGCACTCGTGAAATCTTTAAAGTCCCGAAAAAGTTGAGCTTTACCCAAAACCTTAGCCCTTCTTTCCTCAGGAGTTTTTGTTGGTAGATTTTCAATTAATGCGATTGCATCTTGCATTTTCCCTTTGTTGGCCAACATACCAGCACGCTGAAACTGAGCTCTCATTAATAGTTGGGGGTCCTCTATCTTTGCAAGCCAACTTTCTGTTAGTTCTTCATTTTTGTTCTTTTGGGCAATTTGAGCAAGCATTAAGTAGGCTTGTCCCATGCTTTGCGAATTGACACTTTCAGGGGACTCATCTGCAAGCTTTAAGTAAATTTTTAAAGACTGTTCCGATGTCTCATAGCTGCCCTGTTCAAGTTGTAAGCCCCCAAGCAATAACCAGGCGTCGGCAAATTTAGGGGAGCTTTCTGTGATTTGTTTGATTTGGGCTCCCGCCTCAACTAGGCGGTCCATTTCAATCAAGCTCCTGACCCATTGCAAAGTAATAATAGGGTCATTTGCCGATTGAATCGCTTGCTTGACTAACTCCTCAGCTCCTTGGGTGTGAGCGCTTGCCAACTCAATTGCCAAGAGTGCGCCTGTTTTTGACTTTTGATCTAACGCGAGTCCTTTCTTGAGAGCTTCCAATGCGCTGGTCGAATTAGCAGATAAAAGTCGCATCCGAGCAATTGAAATCCAACTGACTGAAGAGGTGTCGCTTTTGATCACAAAAGACCCTAGCGCTTTTTCAACGATGGTTGCAGCAGTATTTTTATCATTCACTTGAAGATACAACTGAGGAATTAGACTGATTGCTTGGGATTGTTCTACTTGAGGGGTCAACAAAAGATCAGTCCTCAGAGGTTCTTCAGTTTGATCGACCTTGTTAAGCGCAATCAAAATGTCTAGTACGAAACGATTTGCAACTTTGGAGGTAGGGTCAGAGTTCTTCCAGGCTCTTGCCGCCTCCAACGCAGAAGGGCCTGAGCGAGCTTGAAGAGCGATTTCTACAGCCCTTTTATAAAGACCCGCATCTTGAGTCTTCTTGGCCGCATCTAAAATTAACGAAAAACCAGTTGCGGGAACACCTTGTTCATTGTTGAGTTCTCCCAATAAAATCTCTAACAATAATTCTCCTGAGAGGATGGAGTTACTTGGAGAGTCGGTGGTTGTTGTATCTTTATTTGTATCTTTTTGAATCTGAACTTCTGGGACTTTGGAGGGTTTCTTTTTGGAGTTCTGTGCCAAAGACGTGTTGGCAATTAAAAAAGATGCCAAAGTAATACCTATGACAACAATTATTTGTATTGGATTTTTAGCCCTAACAGATGACTTATTTCCAAATATCTTGGTACCCCAAGGCTGTTGTTCATCAAATTGAGACGTAGGGATTAGTTTTTTCATCAGGATTTTCTAAGGGCTTCTAACGGAGTGATGCAATTGTGTCACCCTGAGATGATAATACCAAGCAACTAAAATTTCTTAAATATGCCTGAATTACCCGAAGTTGAAGTGACTCGACTCAGTTTTGCTGATCGTATACAGGGTGCGAAAATCCAAAATGTGACTCTTGGGAAGCCTTTGAGGTGGCCCCTGGGGTGTAACACCGACCAATTACGCGGTTTGAAGGTTAAATGCGTCACCAGGCGGGGCAAATATTTGTTGATTGAGCTAAGTCCCTCAATTTTAATTTTGCACCTCGGAATGTCTGGATCCCTGAGGTTTGAAGGCACAAAGAGTCTTGTTACAGAAAAGTCACATGATCATTTTGTGATGCAAACTGACTTGGGTACCTTGACCTTAAATGATCCGCGAAGATTTGGGGCTGTTGTTTACGCCGATGATTTCAATTCTCCCATGTTTCACAAATTACTTGGCAAACTTGGAGTTGAGCCCCTGACAGACTCTTTTTCCCCAGAGCTACTTTACCGAGCTCTGAGGGGGCGCCACTTATCTATTAAACAGGCTTTACTGGGAGGACAAATTGTAGTTGGCGTGGGAAATATATACGCAAGTGAGGCACTTTTCTTGGCCAAAATACGGCCTACTCGCTCTAGCTCAAGCATCACCAAAGTGCAGAGCCAAAGGCTATTTGAGGCAATTCGCAGTGTCTTGACTCGTGCAATAGAGGTGGGGGGTAGCACATTGCAAAACTTCTCCAACGCAATGGGGGAGAGCGGGTATTTTCAACTCGAAAGCTATGTTTATGCAAGGGCGGGTGAACCTTGTAAGGCTTGTAATACAAAAATAAAACAAGTTGTTCAAGCTCAGCGTTCCACGTTTTACTGCCCTATTTGCCAACGTTGAATTTTGATATGACCAAAACCTCTCCCACTCAAGATACATCTCTGCGGCTCAAAGGCAAAGCCGATTTTGCCTCTCAACTTGTTCAGTGGCAACGCAAAAGTGGCAGGCATGATCTCCCCTGGCAAAAAGTTTTAGCACCTTACCGAGTTTGGGTCTCTGAGATCATGCTGCAACAGACCCAGGTTGTGACGGTTATTTCTTATTTTGAACGGTTTATGAATCGATTCCCAAACGTTCAAACGCTGGCTAATGCTCATTTGGATGAGGTCCTTGGTCTTTGGAGTGGGCTTGGATATTACTCCCGGGCTAGAAACCTTCACAGCTGTGCAAAGAAAGTCCTCGAGTTTCACGGCGGAGAGTTCCCAAAAGATTTTGATACCTTGCAAACGTTGCCTGGTATCGGCCCCAGCACTGCTGCTGCAATAGCCTCTATTTGTTTTAAAGAACGAGTTCCAATTTTGGACGGGAATGTCAAACGTGTTCTTTGCAGACTCAAAGGGTTTGACGCCGATCTTTCAATTGCTAAAAATCATAAAGAGCTTTGGGAAGTGGCTTTGCAGGAATTACCAACTGCTAAAGCGGATATGCCGACCTATACACAAGGAATAATGGATTTGGGTGCAACCGTTTGTACACCCAAAAATCCTAAATGCTCGGAGTGCCCAGTTCGAAAAATTTGTGACGCAAATTCAAAAGGCAACCCCTTGAGTTACCCTGTTAAATCAAAACGAATTAAAAGAACCTCTGAATCCTTATGGATGGTCTGTATCGAAAATACTAAAAATGAAATCTTTTTGGAGCAAAGGAGCGCAAAAGGAATTTGGGCTGGACTTTACTGCTTCCCCACATTCTCAAATGAAGAACTTTGCGATCAATTTATCAATGCCATGGGTGCGAAAAATGTACATTTTGTGCCCGTCATCACTCACGCGCTAACTCACAAGGAACTATCCCTTCATGTTGTAAAACTAAGCGGTTTCAGCAAACAAAAAGTTGATAAATTTTTTAGCAACACTTTACAAAATGTTGGGCATTGGATGAGTCAAGAGCAGTGGTCAGGGGCGGGGGTACCAGCGCCAATTAGAAAAGTATTGATTGCAACTGCCGCTCATTAGTCGTCAAGCTCTCTGTGCCGTTTAAGTGTTACCCAGTTATTAGCGAAGTCCTTAGAGAGTTGTTCGACCAAATAAACGGAGCGATGTTGTCCGCCCGTGCAACCGATGGCAACAGTAACGTAGCTTCGGTGATCCTCATCCATTGAGGGCAACCAAGTGCTTACGAACTTTGCTATTTGGTATTCCATATCGCGTACGCTTTGGTGCATTGAGAGCCATGCAGCAACCGGCGCATCTAAACCCGTTTGGGCGCGAAGATTTGTATCGTAATAAGGATTAGGTAACATCCTGACATCAAATACGTAATCTGCATGAACGGGTATGCCTCGTTTAAATGCGAAGGATTCAAACATCAGGGTGAGCGAAGCAGCAGGTGCGCCGATCAAAGAATGGATGTAACTTTGGAGTTTCGAGCGTTTGAGTAAGCTGGTATCAATAATGTGAGATATCTCCCTTAACTCGGCGAGCATGACTCGCTCTAGTTCGATTGATTCGATCAAGTTTCTTAGGCCAACGGACTCTTGATTCTCAGATGTGATATCAATAGGCTTTTGTGTATCCTTACTCTCAGAGCTTTGACTTATTCGGTTAAATTTGGATAAGGGGTGTCTTCTCCTTGTTTCTGAGTACCTATGCACTAGAGTATCTGTTGTTGACTCTAGGAACAGTAGTCTGACATTAATATCTCTTTTGCGAAGCGCTTCTAGTTGAGCGGGCACCTGAGGCAACGCTAAATGACTCCTCACGTCCATTGCAATTGCAATTTTGTCCGTTTGAAGCTTTTGATCTAAATCGACAAAGGGAATTAAAAGCTCAGGGGGGAGGTTGTCAACGCAGTAAAAACCAAGATCTTCCAATGCGTTTAAAGCCACTGACTTACCTGACCCAGACATACCCGTAATCAGAACCAATTCACGATTCACGACCTAGACTCCTGTACTTTTTTTTTGGTAGTTTTCTTCTCAACTTGAGATGCCTTTTGAGTTTTAGGGCTCGCCACCTCAGCCTCTTCAAGCATCTCTTTTGCATGAGCCTGAGTCGCCTCTGTGATACGCTCACCGCCTAGCATTCTTGCAATCTCATTAACTCTTTCAACCCCTTGAACGGGCTGTATTTGACTTAAAGTACCCTCACTGCCAGCAGATTTTGAGACAACCCAGTGGTGATCAGCACAAGCCGCGACTTGGGGTAAGTGGGTGACAGCCAAGACTTGGCGATCGATACCTAGCTTTTTCATCAAGCGACCTACTGTTTGGGCAACTGCGCCCCCAATACCTGAGTCAACTTCGTCAAATATGAGTGTTTGAGCTTCTCCGAGTTGGCTGGTGGTTACTGCAATGGCAAGTGAGATTCTAGATAACTCTCCTCCCGAGGCCACTTTAGCAACAGGTCTGGGGGTTGAGCCTGCATGTGCGGCAACTAAAAAAGAGATCTCATCAACCCCTGTTGAACTAGGTGTAAGAGCTTTCTCTATTTGAACCAGAAATCTGCCACCTTGCATACCTAGTCCTTGCATGGCCTCAGTAATGGCATTTGATAGTAAAGGGGCACTCTGCCCTCGCTGAGAGCTAATTTGTGCTGCGAGGGTGGAATAGGCTTTTTGCGCGTCATTCTCCGCTTGTTCAAGGGCTTTTAAATCAACGGATCGCTCGAGGGCCTGAAGATCAGATTTCCAAGCGGCATAAAGAGCGGGAAGTTCCTCTGGCGTTCTTTTGTAACGCCTAGCCAACGACAGCCAAAGGGATAGCCTTTCATCAAGCTCTGCAAGTCCTTGTGGGTCAAGATCTGTGCGCTTAAGCCAAGACTGTAAAGAGTGAGCTACATCGGCAATTTGAGCGCTCGCAGAAGACAAGGTTTCGCTAAGGTCCCCGAACTCACCTTCAAGGTGAGAATTGGACTCAAGGGTACTTTGTGCAATCGTTATGAATTGATCAGCACCAGAGTCCTCGCCTTGCAGTGCTGTCAAAGCCTTTTGTGCGACCTCGATCAGGGTTTGAGCGTTGGCAAGCCTGGTGTGTTGAGCATTGAGCTCTGGCCACTCGTTTGGCTGAGGGCTGAGTTTGTCGACCTCTGATATTTGCCAAATCAAGCGGTCCCGCTCGGAGAGTAATTTCTCTTGGTCTGCTTTGGCTTTTGCCAAGGCTTGTCCAGACGCTCTCCACTGATCCCAAAGTTTAGTTAGGCCAGTTGTAGATATACCCGCATAGGCATCAAGTAATATGCGAACTGAGTTGGGTCGTGTGAGACTTTGCCAAGCATGTTGGCCGTGTATATCAATCAATTGATCGGCAAGCTCTTTGAGCTGAGACGCAGTTGCCGGACTGGCATTGATCCAGGCTCTACTTTTGCCAGAGACTTCGATGACTCTTCTCACCAAAAGTTCATGCTGCCCCTCCTCGAGCCCAAATCCTTGCTCATCTAGCCAGGTATCTAGGTGATTGGGTGAGTCAAACTCTAAACTGATATCCGCTTTTGTCGCGCCCTCGCGAATAACTGAGGACTCTGCTCTGCTGCCCAGAGCCAATTGAATGGCGTCGATTAAGATGGATTTGCCTGCGCCAGTTTCACCACTCAGCACAGAAAATCCACCGGACAAATCAAGCTCTAAATGCTTTACGATAACGAAATCTTTAAGAGTGATACGCTTTAAGCTCATGCCACACCCTCATTCCAATGGAGTTTTTTGCGTAGCGTATCAAAGTAGCTCCAACCAACCGGGTGTAAGAACTTGACTTGGTGCTCGGATTTGCTAACACTGATTCTGTCACCCTTGATCAAAGAGGCAAGGGATTGCATGTCAAAGTTTGCGCTTGCGTCCTTGCCCGATACAAGTTCAATCACAATCTCAGCGTTGTTGCCCAAAACAATAGGTCGATTTGAGAGTGTGTGTGGGGCAATAGGGACCAATACCCAGCCCGATAGAGCGGGGTGGATGATGGGTCCGCCTGAGGATAAAGCGTAGGCAGTAGAGCCCGTTGGCGTTGCGATGATAATACCGTCAGCTCTTTGGTTGGCTAGAAAATAGCCATCGACCTCAACTCTCAGCTCAACCATGCCGGCCGTAGCCCCTCTGTTGACAACGACATCGTTCATTGCGAGGGTACTAAAAACACATTCTTCATCGCGAATCACTTTACCCAGCATAAGACTTCTTAAGTCCTCTGTGTACTGCCCTTCAAGCATTGGCTCTAGGGTTGCTTCAATTTTATCAAGGGCTATATCTGTGATGAAACCCAGTCTGCCTTGATTAATTCCAATGAGTGGGACTGAGTAGGGAGCGAGTTGGCGACCAAACCCCAACATGGTTCCGTCCCCTCCAACCACAATAGCTAGATCACAATTTTTACCAATTTGTTCTATTGTTTGTACGTTTGATACAGAGAAATCACAGCTGTTGGCGGTTTCTTTTTCTAGAATCACCTCTGATCCAAAAGAATGCAGAAAATGAGTTAAGCTCTGCAGTATCTGAGAGGTAGAAGATTGCGACGAAGTAGACCCCTGCAAAGAGGAGGGCAAACCTGCTGGATGTTGAAGGTTTTTGGAATCTTTTAGATCCTTGGCATATTTGCCAATCAATGCAATGTTTCGAAATTTTGATTTCATAGGCAAATTAAATCACTAAAATCTGTCTAAAGTATGAATACTCTTGATGAACGTGCCAAGTTTTTGTTAAAAACACTGGTTGAGCGCTACATAGCTGACGGTCAGCCAGTGGCTTCGCGTACTTTGTCCAAAACAAATGGCATTGAACTCTCTCCCGCTACGATTAGAAATGTGATGGCTGACTTGGAGGAGTTGGGGTTAATTACAAGCCCCCACACCTCGGCTGGCAGAATTCCAACATCCAAGGGCTACAGACTTTTCGTGGATACGATGCTGACCACTAAAGCTGACGCACTTGAAACACCAATTTTGCAGTCTGATCAGCCTCAAAAAATCATTGCGAATGCTGCCAATTTGCTGTCGAGTCTCTCACACTTTGTGGGTGTTGTCATGGTGCCCAAGCGCGGGATGGTTTTTCGCCACATTGAGTTTATGCGCTTGTCCGAGAAACGACTATTGGTCATTATTGTCTCTCCCGACGGAGATGTGCAAAATAGGGTCATATTCACAGAAACTGATTATTCTGCACAACAACTCCTTGAGACTTCAAACTATTTGAATTCTAATTATTCCGGCATGAGTTTTGACCTTGTGCGCGATAAGCTTAAAACTGAGATGGATTCCTTGAGGGGGGAGATCGGTAAATTAATGCAAGCTGCGGTTCAGGTCAGCTCGGAGGTGCTATCTCAGGCACAAGATGAGGTTATTATCAGCGGAGAGCGAAATCTTTTATCCGTCAGTGATTTCTCCAGCGATCTTGGACAACTTAGACGAGCATTTGACATGTTTGAGCAAAAAGCTCAGTTGCTAAGGCTTATGGAGAGCTCAGCAAATGCAGAAGGCGTGAGGATCTATATTGGCGGTGAAAGCCAGTTCGTGCCCGTTGAGGAGTTGTCTGTCGTGAGTGCTAATTACGAGATGGACGGTAAAGTTGTTGGAACTTTAGGGGTTATCGGCCCAACCAGAATGCACTATGAACGGATGATTCAGATTGTTGACATAACTTCCAAGTTACTTACAAATGCTTTGAGCCATAAATAATAGGCTTTGATTGACTCATTGTGATGCTTTATAGGCCAAAGTTTGGTTTCAGCCCTTTCATTAGGTTAAAATAACAGGCTAGGGCCTATAGCTCAGTTGGTTAGGGCAGAGGACTCATAATGGATTTAACCATGGGTCCTGGAAGTAGAAATCGTAATGATTTCAATGGTTTAGTGGTGGTGGAGGTGCTGAAAAAACACTACACACCAACTACACACCGTAAGGTTTTTCATGGTGTGTAGTAAATAGCGGTTTTGTGTGGTTTTGAAGTAAAAAAGTTGTTGTAGTACCCGAAAAGTTTCGGGCCGTTAGCTCAGTTGGTTAGAGCAGAGGACTTAAGTACGGTCGACCTAAAGCACAAGCCATGGTCGACAGTGAATGGGTTGCATGTGAGCAAGTTAGCTCTGCTGGCATGTAGAACTACTCAAATTCGGGGAAGCCTGTGCTGTAAAGCGTGGTAATCCCGAGCCAAGCCCTTTAGCAATAAAGGGAAGGTGTAGAGACTGTACGGGTAGGTCGTAAAGACAAGAGACAGTCCAGACTACAAACTGGAAACAGGCAGTGAAAACTGTAGTAGTAAGCATAATCCTTTGGTCCGGGGTTCAAGTCCCTGACGGCCCACCAATAAAAAACCCTCAC
>DAITOS010000093.1:0-9264 GCA_036834025.1 Limnohabitans sp. | reverse complement strand
TCTATGAGCCCCGCCAAAAGTGGGGCTTTTGGCTTTTTAGATTTTTCTGTTTGAGGACGATTCAGAAAATATCCGCTTATTTGGGACCTATTCTTAGCCAACATCTTTTTAGGTCCAACATTTTCGGTTTGAGGCAAAACCAAGGTACTTTCGTTGCTCATCCATTATTTTCTTGTGAACAAAGATGTCAATGAAGCAAATCGAGCGATGATGAAAATACTCGACGCTTATTTAACTCTAAACAATGCACTTATGTTTAGCAGACCTGTCTAAGACCGAAAACGGTTGCGAGAATTAGTAATCGAATTTGGTGCTGATTGATAATTAGTGCTTTACGGTTTTGAACCAGCATTAGATGCTTTAATAATTCAGGCCATAAAGAACCGACGGGAAGACACTTACAAATATTTTCAATCCTCATTAGGTCATTAAATTAGATACAAGGGGTGTTGAAGTTATAAATCAATGGTATGGATAGAAAACTTGAGGGCAAAGAATTATTTCTTACAAGATTAAATTATTCAGTTAAAAAAAATCGGAACTGATGTCCTAAAAAACACCCTTGATTTGTGCACGTTAATAGATCTGAACATTTTGGTGCATAAGAGTGCACCATATCAATTGCAAAAACTGTTGTTTGAATAGATTTTCCGTCGATTTCAATACACATTGGAGCGTTCTGTACAAAACAGCATCCCCCTTCATGTGGCACGAACTGTGCAAACCCATGAGTAATTCACTTTGGAGTTAAACATGAGATTTGTATGGAAGAAATTACCCGCATGGTTTTTGGCATTGCCACTTGCATTTAGCTTACAAAGCGGTGTGCAAGCTGAGACGGTCGCCAGATACGGAATCTCAATGGCAGACATACCACTAACTACAGGCCAACCAGACCGTGGTGCTGGTGCTTACCAGTTTACGGGACACACTATATATGACCCTTTAATAGCTTGGGAAGCGAACATAGGTACTCGGCCAGGAAAACTTATACCTGGTCTGGCAACATCTTGGAAAGTAGACCCATCTGATCATAAAAAATGGCTCTTCACCATACGTAAGGGCGTAAAGTTTCACGACGGCTCAGATCTCAAAGCATCTTCTGTTGTGTGGAACTTGGATAAAGTGCTCTCTGACAAATCTGCTCAATTTGACGCTAAGCAAAGTGCCCAGGTAAGACCCCGTATCCCGTCCATTGCTTCATACCGAGCGGTCGATGAGTACACACTTGAAATCACTACAAAGAACGTAGACGCACTTTTCCCTTATCAACTCCCCTGGTTCTTGATTGGTAGTCCTGCACAATGGGAAAACCTGGGCAAAGATTGGAGCAAAGTAGCTACACAGCCGTCGGGTACGGGGCCTTTCAAACTAGAAAAACTGGTACCACGCGAACGTGCGGATTTAGTTAAAAACACCAACTACTGGGATAAAACTCGTATACCCAAAACTGACCGTATTGTCTTGGTCCCAATTCCTGATGCGATGACACGTGCCAATGCGCTCTTGAATGGTCAAGTCGATATTATTGAATCACCCCCGCCAGATATTTTGCCTCAACTTAAAAGTTCAGGCTTCAAACTCGTGACTAACGTAACGCCTCATGTTTGGCCCTACCACTTCTCCACTTACCCTGGCTCGCCGTGGACAGATATTCGTGTGCGTAAAGCGGCCAATCTTGCAATAGACCGAAACGCAATTGTTAAGCTTCTGAACGGTTTAGCAGTTCCTGCCAAAGGTCAACTCGATAGTACCAGCCCATGGTTCGGGAAACCTGCATTTAAGATAGGCTACGACCTTCCCGCAGCTAAGGCATTGATGGCCCAAGCCGGTTACGGTCCAAACAAGCCCCTGAAAGCAAAAATTATCATAGCCCAAGGCGGCACAGGACAAATGCTCTCTTTACCCATGAATGAGTTTATACAGCAAAGCTTGGCTGAGATTGGCATCCAACTTGAATTTGAAGTGGTTGAACTGGAGAATCTTTATCTGCACTGGCGCAGCGGCGCCAAAGCCGATATGAATGCAGGCAAAGACATCACAGGTATCAACCTTGGCTACGTCACTGCTGATCCGTTTTATGCACTTACCAGGTTTGTAGACAGCCGCTACATTGCTCCTAACGGTGTGAATTGGGGTGGGTATTCAAATCCAAAGTTGGATACAACATTAGACACACTGCGCAACAACTTTGACACAAAAGTACAAGATGGTTTGCTAGCCGAGGTTCATCAAACGATGGTTGACGATGCATTGATGCTTTGGGTTGTTCATGATGTGAACCCACATGCTTTATCACCCAAGGTTCAGGAGTTCATCCAAGCTCAACACTGGTTCCAGGACCTCACAACAATTCGCATGAAGTAATGCTGTCCTACATATTGAAGCGTCTGCTCTATGCATTACCTATTGCTTTAAGCGTTACAGTGGTCTCATTCATGCTGGTCTATCTAGCACCGGGGGACCCCTTAAACGCAATAGCTCCTGCTGATGCCCCTGCTGATGTCATTCAAGCACTCAAAAGCGCTTATGGGTTAGACAAACCCATACCAATTCAATACGGGTTATGGCTTTGGCGTGCTCTACACGGGGACTTAGGTACATCGATTTCATCTGGAAGGGCGGTTCTTGGAGAAGTTCTGGGCGCAGTAAGCAACACCTTTATGCTTGCAACCATTGCTTCTTTCATCGGGGTCTTTATCGGCTGCGTTCTGGGAGCACTGGCTGGTTATTGGCGAGGTAGTTGGATTGATAAAATTGCCACAACTCTATCAGTGATTGGAGTCAGTATTCCCCATTATTGGCTGGGTTTGGTTTTGACCATCATTTTCTCAATCACACTCGGTTGGTTCCCTGCGATGGGTGCGGGTCCTGGTGGATCAAGCGAATGGGTATGGGACTATGAACATCTAAAATATTTAGTTTTACCAGCTGTAACGTTAAGCGTTATTCCAATGGGTATCATCACTCGCACTGTGCGGGCCTTGGTGGCTGATATGCTTGAACAGGAGTTTGTCATAGCCCTAAGGGCAAGAGGTTTAAGCAGCCTTGTCGTATTTCGACATGTAGCCAAAAATACAGCCCCAACAGTCCTTGCCGTAACAGGTTTGCAAATAGGCTACTTGATGGGTGGATCGATTTTGGTTGAAACCGTTTTTGCATGGCCTGGAACAGGTTTTTTACTAAATACAGCAATTTTTCAGCGTGATATCCCTTTACTGCAGGGAACCCTATTGGTTTTATGCATGATTTTTGTTGTATTGAATTTGCTTGTTGATATTGTTCAACCTTTAATTGATCCACGAATGGGGCGCACTTAAATGATGAAGGACAACATTGATCATCCCCAACCTCAATACCAAAAAACTAAAGGATATTGGCACGCTGTATTACGCCAACTGAAAAATGAGCCCCTCGCGATCATAAGTGCAGGTATTTTGTTGGTCTTAATCATCGCAGCGTTATTTGCCCCATGGCTTGCACCAGCGGATCCATTCAAAGCAAGTATGCTTAAAAGACTGATGCCGATTGGAAGTCCAGGCAACTTACTCGGAACCGATGAGTTGGGTCGCGATATGTTGACCAGACTTATGTATGGTGGTCGCTTGTCTTTGATTATGGGTATAGTGCCTGTTTTTTCAGCTTTTTGTATAGGCACAACGCTAGGCCTTATTGCAGGCTATTTAGGCGGTCGGGTGAACATGGTGATCATGCGTATCTTAGATATTTTTTACGCATTTCCTTCCGTTCTTTTGGCTGTCGCGATCTCCGGAGCTCTTGGACCAGGTTTAAGCAACAGTTTAATCGCTCTTACATTAGTCTTTGTCCCGCAAATAGTGCGAGTAGCTGAGAGTGTTACGACCCAGGTTCGTCAGCTAGATTACATCGAAGCTGCCCGCATGAGTGGATCCAGCAATTTGTCGATTATTCGTGTACACATTTTGGCCAATGTGCTTGGGCCTGTTTTTGTTTATGCGACAGGATTACTCAGCGTAAGCATGATTTTAGCCTCTGGTTTATCATTCCTTGGTCTAGGGGTAAAGCCTCCCGAGCCAGAGTGGGGGCTCATGCTGAACACCCTTCGCTCGGCCATCTACAACAAGCCCTATATCGCTGCGCTGCCGGGGGGATTTATTTTCATAACTTCAATTGCCTTTAACTTGTTAGCAGATGGTATACGTTCTGCCATGGATATTAAAAAATGATGGAACATACCAACACCTTTTTAAACAGCGAGGACAGAGGCGGTCCTGCGCAGCCGCTTTTACTTGTCAAAGATTTAAAGAAATACTTCCCAGTGAGGAATGGTCTTTTCTCAAGAGAGAAAAAATTTGTTCATGCTGTAGATAACGTAAGTTTTTCAGTAGCAAAGGGCAAAACGCTTGGAATTGTGGGGGAATCAGGATGCGGAAAGTCAACGACCGCTAAATTAATTGCTCGCTTAATAAATCCTGACAGTGGCAAGATGGTCTTTGACGGCGACGGGGTTGTTGAGTACGGAGGAATTGCCTTAAAAGATTTCAGAAAAAATCTCCAAATGGTGTTCCAAGATTCATTTGCATCGCTTAATCCGCGACTCACCATTGAACAAACTATTGCTTACGGTCCTACTGTGCACGGTGTCTCTAAATTAGATGCTTCAAAGCAAGCCAAAGACTTATTGGAAAGAGTGGGTCTTGAACCAGAACAATTTGCAAACCGTTACCCACATGAACTCTCAGGAGGACAAAGACAGCGTGTCAATATTGCACGAGCGTTAGCCTACCAACCTCGACTCATTATTCTTGATGAAGCGGTTGCTGCGCTCGATAAATCCGTACAAGCCCAAGTTCTTAATTTATTGCAAGAACTGAAAAGAGAAAGACAATTAACGTACCTCTTCATATCTCATGATCTTCACGTCGTTCACTACATGAGCGATGAAGTAATGGTGATGTATCTTGGCCAGGTTGTTGAGAAAGGTCCTGTTGACCTTATTTTCAATAACCCTGCCCACCCGTATACGAAGGCATTGCTCTCGGCTATACCGTCGATGGACCCGGGTAAAAAGACTTTGAAACCACCTCTTGAAGGAGATCCGCCTAATCCCATCAATCCACCTTCTGGATGCCGTTTTCAAGATCGCTGTCCAGTAGTTAAAGAATTATGTCGAAACGCTACCCCAGAACTTAAAGGAGTGGGTGATACATCCGATCATATTGTGGCTTGTCACCTTGCTGAGGAGAGGCACATATGAGTCGCCCCCTCCTACAAGTCACCGATTTACGAGTTGAGTTCACTGGGCAACGAAAAGCCCAGGCGCTAAGTGGCGTAAGCTTTGAAGTTGCTGCTGGAGAGGTCTTAACACTGCTTGGCGAATCCGGATCCGGCAAAAGCGTGACACTGCGTACACTCCTTCGTTTGCATCCAGAAAAAAATACGAAGATTTCAGGACAAATTACTGTAGATGGTCATGACGTTTTGTCTATGAGTTCAAAACAATTGAATCAATACCGAGGGCGCACGACCTCCATGATTTTTCAAGAACCTGGACTCGCTTTTGATCCCGTTTACACCATCGGCCAGCAAATAACCGAAGCATTGCTTACTCATGAACAATTAGACGCAAACGAAGCAAAATCAAGAGCTCTGCAAATCCTAGAGCGAGTTCAAATTCCCCAAGCTCGCAGACGTATGGATTCCTATCCGCACGAACTCTCAGGCGGAATGCGTCAGCGCGCCATGATAGCGTTGGCATTGGTTTGCAAACCCAAGCTCTTGCTTGCAGATGAGCCGACAACTGCATTAGATGCCTCAGTACAAATTCAAATTTTATTGCTTTTGCGTGAGTTACAAAAAGAGACCGGTATGTCAGTGATTTTCGTAACACATGATATTGGCGCAGCTGTAGAAGTATCTGACCGTATAGCTGTAATGTACGCCGGAAGAATCGTAGAGGCAGGCACAGTAGGAGATATCGTATCCAATCCAAGACACCCGTACACAAAAGGGTTACTAGCATCAATTGTTAGCCACGAAAACAAAGGCACCCCTTTGGTCACTATCGCTGGTTCCCCCCCAGATTTAGCACACCTACCCCCAGGATGTAGTTTTGCTCCTCGTTGTGTAAGGGCGCAAATTAAATGTCTGCAAAAGCAGCCTGAATTTGAGACTGTAGCATCAACCTCATATGCATGTTGGAATCCTGAACAATAATATCTGTTGAGCAACTAAGCCTAGGTAAAATTACTTTGCTTTTACCTCAGCAATAATTTTCTTAGCCATACTCCAACGGTGAACCTCACTAGGACCATCGTATATTCTAAAAGCGCGTATATCTTTAAAGATTTTCATAACAATAGTCTCTGCAGTAACTCCTTGCCCTCCAAGAATTTGCACGCAACGATCAACGACGCGGCACTCAGCTTCTGCACAAACAGTTTTTGCCCGACTAGATTCAAAATTCCCCCTCTCCCCTTGGTCAAGTAACCAAGCGGTATGCCAGATATTTAATTTGGCGGTGTGAAGATCCATGTCATTGTCTGCGAGCATATAACCCACCCCTTCGTGTGCACCTAATGCAACCCCAAAGGCTTGACGCGTTCTTGCATAATCCACCGCGATATCATGAGCCCTTTGAGCCTGACCAAGCCAGCGCATACAGTGGGTAAGGCGCGCAGGTGCCAATCTGATCTGTGCGTATCTAAACCCCTTACCCACTTCACCTAAAACATCACTACTGGGCACTCTTAAGTTTTTGAATTCAACTACGCCGTGCCCACCCGTAAAGCAAGAGTCAAGGGCATCCATTTGCCTAACCACCTGAATTTCGGGCTTATTCATATCCGATAAAAACATTGTTGCAGAGCCGTCATCTAGTTTTGCCATGATGATTGCAAAGGAAGCACCAGTTGCTCCAGTGATAAACCATTTAGTTCCATTGATAACGTAATCGTCCCCATCTTTGACGGCTGTTGTAGCGAGCATAGATGGGTCAGCTCCCGCCCCTGGGGCTGGTTCCGTCATTGCAAAACAAGACCTAATTTGGCCTTGTACCAAGGGTTTGAGCCATCTATTTTTTTGCTCTTTGCTTGCAACAACCTCCATCAAATGGATGTTGCCCTCATCGGGTGCATGGATATTCATGGCCGTAGGGCCAAGTGTTGAGTAACCCGCTTCAACAAAAACGATTGCCTTCTCAACATGAGAGAGACCCATGCCACCAAGCTCTTTAGAGGCATGGGGGGTCAACAGACCAACAGACCTTGCTTTCTCAACAAGCTCAAGGCGTAAACTCTCGTGTGGGCCGTGTGAATCCTGACGGGGATCACTTTCGTAGGGGATAATTTGCTCTCGAATAAATGAGCGAACTCTGCTTTGTAAGGCTTGTAACTCTGGTGATAAAGAAAAGTCCATTTGTGAAGTCAATATCTAGTGGTTTGAAAAATAAAAAGTTAATGAGAAATATTAGACACTAAAAATACCCGTAAATATAGCGTAATTACACTTATGATCTTATGTTAATGGGGCAAACAAGCACGAAAAGATGGATTGGGATTGGGATTGGAATGAATTGACATAACCAGTGATTGATATATTCCCAAAAACTCAAAAATATCGAATTGTGTACTGAGATTAAAGTAGCTTTATTTAATCTAGGAACGTTCAAGCCCAAAAAAATACTATTTAATCCAGCCAACTAATTTTAAAAATTAATTACCTTTGAATTGCAGAATATTATTAACAATGGTTTGTATTATTCAAATTTCATTTAACACAATAAAAATTAACGGGTACAAAATTCACGTCTGAATGTTTTCTAACGGGAGTAGGATTTCTTAAGTCTGGAGCCAAAACTCTATTACCCGACATAGCCCAGTTATCGTGTCCAAGAGAAACTCCTCCATTCCAGCTTCCAAGAATTGATAGAAAATCATACTCATTAAGACTTGGGAGCCTAGCATTGATCATCGAACATGCAAACTCAGCAATAACTGGATTAGGAGCTTTATTAATAGAAGTTCCTGGAGCTCCAACAAGCACCAGGAAGGTATCTTTCATTTGGATTAAGGTAGGAAAACTGGTTTTTTGAAAATGAGAGATCATTTGCATACCTATAGATTCCATTACAAGCTCTGGCTTTCCCTGAGCTTGGAAACTTACACTTTCACCCCTAGGTAGTTGTACGTGAATAGTTACCCATAATCCACCCTTGCAATTGGGAGCGTAACTATAAGTACCCCAAACAAATCCTTTTACTTTAACTAAATCCTTAGAAGTAAATGCATCATATCTTTTATTTTCTCGGATTGCATTTATAAACTCATCAATGGAAGTTTGATTAACAAACTGTAAACGAGTATTTTCTGGGTTTAAACCCTCAGAAGCAGAATCTAAATACGCTTTTAGAGATGATTCTAAAAGTATATCAATCCCATTTCCAGCCCTGGCTAGGGCTCTATTTTTATCAACCAATGCGTCTAAAGTAGTAATTATCTCTAACGCATTTTGCGAATCCGCACCCAGGGAGATCAATTGAGAGAGTTGTTGAGTGGCTTGATTGATCAACTCATTTCGATCAGCCCCATAGGCTTCTTGAAATTGACAAAGATCTTGCGCTTTTAAAAACAAAATGGTAGGCCACAACGTGATTTTCTCAACACTCCAAGAGGCTTGAGGGAGGCTAAATAAAAAAAATAATGAAATAATTGTATATCTCATATTAATTTTTAATTTGATTTATAAATCGATTTTTAACACAAATTAATTGAATAAATATAAACACTAAATTAATAAAAAAACGAATTAAATTAGCCACACATCCTTGCAAAAATCATCCCTGTGCTGTCAATCAAAGGAAGTAAATAACCCTTTTCTCTAGCACGTGTCTCTAAATCAGTATAGTTTTCCTCCATTAAGGTCATACATAACTCAGGTGTTTTAGAGTCCATTAAATCATCCATTAATATGAGTCTCTCTGCAGGAGTCATTAATTTGCGCATAATTTTCAAATGTACTTTATGCTCCATCATATGAATCTTTAAGATTCCATCTGTATTTACTGAACTTGTCGTACCTAAATCGATCATGGGTGAAGGTTGAGAATAAGCAAAATTCACAAAACACAAAAAATTACAGATGAAAAAAAGTAAATACTTTTGCATAAAAGTATGATGAATAAAAATTTTCACAAATATATTTCTTTTTGAAAATTTTAAATAATTTAAAAAATTAAAAATAATGAGAAAATAAAAATTTGAGCATCGTTAATTCAAATATACATTT
>DAITOS010000092.1:0-9587 GCA_036834025.1 Limnohabitans sp. | reverse complement strand
AATCTGAGTCGCTTGATCTGAAGTTAATTCGTAATACTGAGCTGTAGCAATCACACTATCTAGATTGGCGCGATTATCGCCCATATCTAAATTGAGAGCATGCTCTGCTTTATCAATATTCGGGTTTAAATCAAAGGCGGGAGACAGACGCCAACCGCTTGGCTGCAGAACAAAGCCATGGTTTCTTAAATGATCGTCTCGATTACTAATAGCCACATTGAAAACCACCCTACGAAACAGTTGCGCCAAATCATCCTTAATTGAACCTGTGGCGCCTCGGGTCATGATGAACTGAGCAATATCAAGGTAACTGACATCATCGCTAGATTCTTGTTTAAGCATCGTCATAGCCGAAGCATAATGAATGCGCTGACTGTCAACACGATCAAAGCGCTTAACGGCAAAGGTTCTGTACTCACTACCGAGCTTGAGTAACTTTGCTGGCGGCATCTGGATGTTGGCACGAATTGCTAGCTGATGAGCCAACATCTCCCAAGCGCCAATGTCTCGTTCATCATCTTTTGCCGGGAATTTGGCAATCCAAATCGATCCATCCTCTTGGGTAAAGTTGGCCTTTGGTCTTGCCCCACCTAAAGATGCCCCCGGGGCAACCAAGACTCGAAGCCACTTTCTCAGACTATCCAAGTCATCTATATTTTTATCACTTAGCTGCCTGGCAATATTCTCCAGCTCCGCTAGCTGTGTTACAGGCGGGGCAGATAATTGATGCGAAGCTAAAAATCGATCCGCACCAGGATATTTAAATCGCAATGCACCTTGCCTCGTTTGATCTTGAACTCCAATGAGATAGTCCCACGCATACAAGCTGCGAGCCTGACGTTCTTCGTCTTTAGCCTCCATTGCCTCTCGTCGCTTCATTAAGGTTTGCCCCCAACGATCTGGCGAAGAATCTAGAAAAGAACCGAAATTACCTTGCGCAGGATTCGGATGAAAGACCGAGTTATCTAAAGATAAATCAGGATCAATATCAAAACGTTTTGGGTGCGATAGCCATGCATGGTCATAATTAAATCGAACATTACCTTGGTCATGCTTCAAATAACCAACTTTGACAGGTTCTTTACCAATAAAGCCCACATCAATCCATACCTCCAGATTAAGGTTTTTACCATCAGCCATCATGCTTCCTTGCTTTAGATAATTCCAAATCCTGGAGTCGACGACCCAGTAGATCATCCTTAGCGAGCAAATTAAAGTCTTCTTGAAGCTGCAAAGCCGCCATGATCCTCAGATAGGTACCAATGGCTACCGCAGGAAAACCTTTTTCCGCCCGATGTAATGTCATCCTAGATATAGAGGACCGCTCAGCCAATGCTTCTGTAGAAATACCTCTACGCAAACGGGCGAGCCTAATCCGCTCTCCTAGGCCAGCTAAGATTTTTTGTTCAGACGGAAAGATGGGTTGAGATTTGCTTGGCATGTATCACATTATATATAAATACTCTATTATTTGTCTATAATGTGATACATTTTAATAATTAAAGTACTCATACCCATACTCAGCTTGGCTATGCCCTGAAGCGGACGCCCCAGCCTGCACCAAATATAAATTTGACTGCATTTAACTAAATGCGACAACTACCCTGACACCGGGGGTTAGGTGTCCAAGTGTGCTGGAATACGCAAGCCGCTGATTGAGTTCCTGAAATATTGGGATGCACTCCATAATGTGATGCATTAAGCAACATCACTCATCTATAAACTTCACGGCGATTTCCAATCTGGATCACTAAGACCATCATCTGTCCATCTACGATGTTGCAGATCACTCTAATATCGCCCACTCGATAGCGCCAGTATTCGCCTATCTTGGGACCTTTTAAATTTCTACTTAATGCACGCGGGTCATCTGATACCGCAACCCGCTCATCCATGTAATCAAGTACGCGTAATGCAGTTTGTTTATCTAATTTTTTGAGCTGCTTACTTGAAGACTCTGTGTACTTAATGATCCAGGCCAAGTTCTTTCCTTACTTGGGTAGCATCTAATAGTTTTTCGCTACCTCTGCGCACGCGCTCCATTTCTGCGTCAGCCAAATAAAAATCCTCAAGGTCATCTAACCCGCCCTCAATAAGCTCACGCAAATAATATGATTTAGACCTACCGGTTTGTGCAACCAATTGATCTAATCTTTGCTCGATCTCTGGATCAAGCCGAATTGAAACAGCCATGATTTTTCTCCAAAAGCTACCAATCGGTTATTGTATTATATGTAATACAAAAAATACATGTATTTATTTTGTGGATCCTCTAGTTTGAATAGGGCTTGCAGAGCATCTGTAACGATATAGTCTTTTTCTAGCGCGTACTCAGATTGGCTAGTCGTACAAAAATAATTCTATTTAGGTATGATTGACTCTATTCTTTTAGAAGCTCCTGCAATGACGTCCTTTCCTAGGTGAGCATATCGCTCCACCATAACTGAAGAACTCCATCCACCCATGACCTGAAGCTCATGAGCTGGTGTCCCGTTTTGTCTATGCCATGAAGCCCAGGTGTGCCTGAGGTCATGAAATCTAAAGTCGCTGATACCAGCACGCTTCAGAGCGTTCCGCCATGCTCTTGTGTTTAAATTATCAAGCGGTTTACCTTTGTAGGTAAAGACTCTCTCAGGATGTTTACCCAGTTCTCCCTTAAGAGCTTGAACGGCGTCGTTGTTAAGATCGATAGCTATCGATTTTCTTGACTTTGAATCATTCGCTCCTATCCAAGCATGTTGATGCGTAAAATCAACATCTGACCATTTCAGTTTAGCAACGTTGCTGAGTCGCAGTCCCGTTGCTAAATCAAATCTAATAACTGCTAATAAATGCTCAGGCAGTTCACCCAATAAGCGTTTAGCCTCCTCTGGACTTAGAAACCTCACTCGTCCAGGAGGTTCTTTGAAGAGTTTTATTTTCGGGATGCGCTCTAACCACTCCCATTCATCCTTGGCTTTGATCAAAATAGAGCGCAGCAAAGCCAGGTAACGGTTAGTGGTTGACTGAGTTCGACCTAGCCCATTTCGTGTTATCACTTTTGCACTTGCAGACCTGACCTGAGTAACAACTTGCGAGTTGATAGAGGTAAGTGCTAGTTCACCAAGAAAGGGTTTGAGCCATTCAAGTTTTTTCTTGTCCTCTTCATGAGTTACCTTGGTGCTGGTCTCCTCTAGCCAAAGAGATACGGCATCATTCCATGTTTTTCCAGAGATCGCTTGCTCTTCGGCTTCGCCAGGAATTAAGGGTGATTCTTTCTTGACTTTTTTGCTGGGACCTAAAAACCTTATCCCAGTTGTTTGTATCCCTTTTCTGTTCAACATCTCGAATACTCATTTAATTAAAAGATTAAGAGTACAGGATTTGACCTAAGAATATTGTTTTAGGTCCTCAAATGAAGCACTTGGTCGCAGGGACTTAGCCTAAAGTTATCAAATATCAACGATTGAGAGAGGGGGGGGTATATAGATGCTTTTGGATTTTCCGGTTTTAAGCATTAATTTTCTGAGCCTAGCGTCTTGAACCCAGTCTATAAGTGGAAAGTAAAAAATTAGACCCCAGTATGTTGTAAGGAGATGTTTACTTTTTGAGTCGATAACCTGTTTTGAATATCCAAACAACGACTGCAATTGACACCGCTAAGAATCCAAGGGCCATTCCTAGACTGAGCCATAAATTTACATCCTCAATGCTGTAAAAGCTCCATCTGAATCCGCTGATTAAATAAACAACTGGGTTTAGTAGCGCGACATTTTGCCAAAAGGGCGGTAGCACAGAAATTGAATAAAAACTTCCCCCCAAAAACGTCAATGGGGTGATGATTAAAAGAGGAACAACTTGAAGTTTCTCGAACCCATCAGCCCATATGCCAATAATAAATCCAATCAGACTAAAGGTGATTGAAGTAAGAATTAGGTAGACGAGCATCCAAACAGGATGGTCAATGCTCAATGGGACAAAAAATGCAGCAGTAATTAAAATCACTACACCAAGGAATATTGATTTTGTGGCAGCTGCACCGACGTAACTCAAAATAATCTCAAAAGGGGAGAGCGGTGCAGATAACAGCTCATAAATAGTACCGCTAAATTTGGGGAAATAGATACCAAAAGATGCATTTGAGATGCTTTGGGTTAACAGTGAGAGCATCACAAGACCAGGAACAATGAACGCCCCGTAGCTGATACCCTCCATTTGGGAGATTCTGGAGCCTATTGCAGAGCCAAAGACAATAAAGTACAGACAAGTTGAAATAACGGGAGCTATGACACTTTGCATCAAAGTGCGCCTTGTGCGGGCCATTTCAAATAAATAAATCGCACGAATACCGTAATAATTAAGAGCCATTATTATTTGCCCCTGCGTTGACTAAGTTTACAAATATGTCCTCTAAAGAACTTTGGCTGGTATACAAATCTTTATAGTAGATGTGGTGTTGTGAGAGTTTTTGCAATAAATCTGCAATTCCGATCTGCTCACTTTTTGAATCAAATGTGTAGCTAAGCTCGAACTTGTCCGCTGAGAGCTTGAGTCCGGGAATACCTAAATCGCTTGGTATTTCTTCTAAAGGGTGTAGCAACTGTAAGGTGAGCTCTTTTGTTCCAAGCTTTTTCATAAGGCTTGTTTTATCTTCAACAAGTATTAACTCACCCTTAGTAATGATTCCGATTCTGTCGGCCATCTCCTCGGCCTCTTCAATGTAGTGGGTGGTGAGAATGATGGTCGTTCCAGCGTCCTTTAATTCCTTTACCAAACTCCACATATCTTTTCTAAGGCTAACATCAACTCCTGCTGTAGGCTCGTCCAAAAACAAAAGTTTAGGCTCATGTGAAAGAGCTTTAGCTATCATCAGTCTGCGCTTCATCCCTCCAGAGAGCGTCATAATTTTGTTATTGCGCTTGTCCCAGAGTGACAGATCTTTGAGTATTTTCTCGATAAAGGGTGGATTAGGAGCCTTGCCGTAAAGACCTCTGCTGAAGGTCACTGTGTTCCAAACAGTTTCAAAAGAATCTGTTGATATTTCTTGAGGCACAAGTCCTATGAGCGAACGCGCACCGCGGTAGTTTTCAAGAATATCTTGATCATCTACCCAAACTTTGCCATCTGTTGGGTTTACTATTCCGCAAATGATGCTGATGAGGGTGGTTTTACCTGCACCGTTTTGACCTAGAAGAGCAAAGATCTCGCCTTTGTTTATCTCCAAATTTATATTTTTAAGTGCTTCAAAGCCCGATTGGTATTTTTTAGATAAGTTAGATATTTTGAGAATAGGATTCATGGAGCAAGATTTTACATTAACGACGATTCCATGTTTGCAAAATTTAAATGAGCTTTATTTAAGAATTAATTTTTTTTGACCCGCTGAGTTATTTGGATCTGAGGATTTAATGTTTTAAGTTAATTTTCTATTTCATCGATTCAAACTTTTAGCTCGCGCGAAATGGTGTTATTTGCAAAAGCTAACATCTGGTTTTACACACACCAATATAATAGTATTAGAGTGTTAGAACACCATAATTAATCGCCTTTTTTTTGCTATTTTAAGTTATGCAACAGAACTTGATGGGTTTGAGGATAGATGACTCCTGGCAGTGGATTTTCAGGAGAAATTGTTCAATCTCCCCTAAACAAATGGCAATTATTTTTGCGTTCTTGGCGTGCATATCATTGATCATCGGCATCTCCTTTTATGTTGCGGGAGCTTTGTTAATTCTTCCCTTTTCATGTCTAGAAATAATTGCATTGGTGATTGCGTTTTTCTACAACGCTATTCATGCCAATGACTATGAGAAACTGACTGTTGATTCAAGTTTTGTTACTCTTGAATTAAAAAAGGGTTTCCATCTTACCCAAACGCAGTTAGTTAAAGCTTTCTGCCGAGTTGATTTATTGCAAGAGAACAAAAACCTGATTCAGATCAGGCAAGGCAGTAAAAGCGAGTTATTTGGAGTTCACATTCACGCCAACAAAAGGCCTTTATTAGAAAAGGAATTGAGATCTAGAATTTGACTTATGGTGTCAAATAAATCAGTCTAATTTTGCATGTCTTCTATTAAAGACTTACAGAAAACTACTTAGATTTTAATTTGAAATGATCGGCGCTGTAAGCCCTCGTAACCTCTGGGCTACGTAATTTAGCATGTTTTGTTTTTCGCCCACCCACTCTTTTTCGCCAAAGCACATAAGCAGTTCTTTTTAAGTAAGATTTCATCAATGCCTTGACGTCTGGTTCTGACATGCCATAACTGTTTTTAATGGCATCAAAGGAAGTTCTGTCCTCCCAGGCCATCTCAATGATCCGGGAAATATCTTCATCAGTTAATAAAACTCTAAGTTTCTCACCAGGCAATCTTATTCCCCTTGAAATCAATAAAATGGGCTCCGCTGATGGGCTCTAAAAGATCTATCGCAGCTAACATTTGCTCAACAGAGTCCTCGGGCTTCATGGCGTTGGATTGATTTACAAACGGTGTTGAGAGCTTGGACATTACAGTACCAGGCTGTAATGCAACAAAAATGGAGTTGGGATTTTTCCTTTTATGTTCAATTCCTGCCGTATGAAGCACCATGTTGAATGCTGCCTTGGAAGCCCTGTAACTGTACCATCCTCCCAATTTGTTGTCGCTTATGCTTCCAACCCTCGCAGATAGTTTTGCGTAAACGCACCTATTGTTAGAGAGATGAGGTACTAAATTTTTTAATAAAACCGTAGGTCCTATACAGTTAACCCATAATGACTTACTTAAATGGTGAGCTTGTATAGCCTGAAGAGACTTCTCCGGGCCATCTTTGTCAATCGTTAAAGCACCTGTTGCATCAATGATTAAGTCGAACGGACTCAGCGCTTTAATATTAATTAAGGCTCTTTCGATGCTTACCTCATCTGTCAGATCAAACATAGGATGAGTGGATCTGCTTAGGACTTCAACACGAGAGCAGTTTGTATCGTGTCTCAGCGCGTTTACAAATGCCGCCCCAATTGCTCCACTGGCACCAACCACCAGAGCTTTGTAATGAGGGGACAAATTATGCATCTGCTTGTATCTGGGGGTATGAAGAGCGGTGGAATATTCCGAAAGCTTAAAAAAGGCTGTGAGAAGTTACCATAGAAGTATGTTTCAGGCTGAATGTTCAACTTCAAGGTCGGACAAATACATTTCTGATAATGCCATTTAAAAGTAATACTATTTTAGACTTCTGTATTTTGGGGAGATTGCTAAATGTCAATTGGCCTTGTTTTTGGCTGGGTATCAAAGAGCAAATCAAACCGAATATTAAACTGCTTATCAAAGCTAACAGCCATAAACTCTTTTGTAGGAATGGGCTGCTACTCCGTTTTTCAGGGCCTCTCGAATTGGAATCGCCATTAAGCCAACGCCAGATTTTATGGCTATCTGATCTATAAAGGTTGGTATGGGTTTATTAATAAAACCAAGAGCCCAAGGGGGAAGATTGGCAAAGCCTGCCCTTGTTATGAGTTTCACTAACGGCTTGGAGAGTGGGGAACTGGGGAAGTCACTAAGCAACTCAATGATGGACTGAGCTCGCTCATTAAATCTTAATTCATCTTTGTATTTCAATATTTCCTCATAAGTGCCTGCCAAAGTGCTGGGCAAGTTAATTGCGCCCATTCTCTCGCCAAGAGTTTTCATCTCTCGAAAATATTGATCTTGCTCAGCCAGAGTAAGTTCGGGTTTGCAGTGGGTTTGATAGGCTTTCAGAAAACTGTAAGTCTCAGTTATGTGTACCCATTTGAGTAAATGGGGATCTAAAGCGTGGTATGGCTTCCCAGATTCATCGGTTCCTCTCACTACTTTATGGATGCTGTTTACTTTATCGATGATCTTGTTTGCCATTTCAGTGGGGCCATAAGTGGTGGCTGCAATAAAGTATGCCGTCCTACCCAGTCTCCCCTTTAGATCCTGTCTAAATGTGGAGTGATCCCAAACCCCGGCAAGCGCTTGTGGATGCAGGGCCTGAAGGGAGAGTGAGCTGATTCCACCGATCATCATTGATATAAAGTCAGCGTGCACTCTCCAAACCATTGAGTCTGGACCAAATAAGCCAGGATCCCCGGCGGGTGTAAGAAAGGCGACCGGCGGACCTGATCCCCCTCCGACCATTTCTAAAATACTTACTCTAGCCCTTTGTCTTATTGATTCAAGCATGCTTTTAGGTTTTAGGTCTCAACAGATGAACTGTAAATTATTGTGAATTTAGCGGGGATAAAATTATTCGAATATACTAAAAAACCGATTTGCTCTAAAATAAGGATGTTAAGGTCAAATGTTATTTGATCTTTGTTTAGTCAACTCTTAGTGGGGGTATTTTTCAATGTCCAAAACTTTAATTAAATCACAAACTGCTTCTTCTAAATTTACTGCAGTTACTATGACCCTAGCGACTACTTTGATCGCTTCTTTTAATGGGCAAACTCAAGCCCAGCAGGTCTACTCTCAGCCCCCACAACAACAAATGCAGGTTCAACCAGCCGCTGGTGACGTTGCAGTCGTTATTGCCCGGCAACCTAATTTTGTAACCATTCAACAAAGACAATGCGAACAGCGCGAAGTCGTAACCCAGTCCAGTGGGGCAGGGGGCGGATTATTAGGCGCTGTCGCAGGTGGATTGATAGGGAGCACGTTAGGCGGTAACAGCAGAGACAGAAATGCCGGAGCTGCGGTTGGTATGGTCGGCGGAGCTTTGCTCGGCAATGAAATGAGCAAATCTCCCGCACAAGCTGAAATGAGAGAGGTCTGCCGTGTTGTTCCAGTCACCGTTCAACAAGGAGAAACAATTACCTTTAACTACCAAGGTAGAGTTTTTACGCACTCTTTTTAAACATAGGGCAGGCTTTTAAAAGGTCTTAGCCTGTTGCTTTTTCTCATCGATTGCTAAAAGTCATTTGGTTTAGCCAAAGATACATCTAGTTGAAGCCAGCTCCTTAAGACGCTTTTTTTGGCAACCCGGATGAGCTCAAGCCTGTACTCAATAGAAGGAGGCCCTATGAGCTTAAGAAGTTTAAACTGCTTAGGCATTTATGAAGAGCAAGATTGTCCATCTAGGCAATCTTGCTACAGGGTGGTGTTCTTGATGTTACGCTGATCACATTCGCCTTTTCGATCAGCACAAAACACCAATAAAATCAATTTTCAAATTTTAGGAAATCCTATATTTGACCGCTATAAGTATAGGCGTTTTAAGTATTCGCATGATGAGTACCTGGCAAAGGAAGTGATGCCGTCACTCAAAATTACCGAAATGGCTTCAGTTCAGTCTCGACTGGCGGCGAGGGGTGAGATCTTGGGTGAAGGTTAGATTCCAGACGCGGGTCTCGAACTTGATCATTTCAGCGGCGTCCTAATTGAAAACGTGTTAAGCCTCAAGAGATCTAATTTTAAATCAAAGGATCTCCAAATGTTTCGGTTGCTTCATACGCAATAAGGATTTAAAATTTATTTTTGTGAAACCTCTACACTGCATGGACAATTTATTATGAGACTTAGTGCCGACCAAATTCAGGCCATTCGACAGGCTGCAAATGTTGCATTTGGTCAAGGCACGTCGGTTTGGCTGTTTGGCTCGCG
>DAITOS010000091.1:0-9661 GCA_036834025.1 Limnohabitans sp. | reverse complement strand
ATTGAAAATCTCTTTTGTCCACCCGTGCGATTTGATGTCATAACTCTTTTTCCATCTATCTTTGAACCGTTTTTGGAACAAGGAGTGAATCGACGTGCATTTGAGTCTGAATTAATGCAAGTCAAATTATGGAACTTAAGAGATTTTGCACAAGGTAATTACAAAAGGGTTGACGATAGACCCTATGGGGGTGGTGCTGGTATGGTACTGATGCCAGAACCATTGCTGCAGTGTCTTAAAGCAATTAGGGCGGACAGAGGTGATAACAGGACTCAAAGCCCACTTATTTTCTTCTCCCCAACAGGAGAATCATTAACCCACCAGTTTGTTCAGAATTGGTCTTACGACCACGGAGCGATTCTTCTTTGCGGCAGGTATGAAGGAGTTGATCAAAGATTCATAGATCTGTATGTTGACATGGTTATTAGTATTGGCGATTTTGTTCTCTCAGGCGGAGAAATCCCCGCAATGGCTTTTTTGGACGCAATGGCTAGGCTTCAACCAGGCGTTTTAAATACCCAAGAGAGCCATCAATATGATAGTTTTAATGAGAAACTAGATGGACTTTTGGACTGCCCGCACTACACGCGTCCCGAAGTTTGGGAGGGGCTTTTAGTGCCGCAGGAGTTAATGTCCGGGCATCATGAGAAAATTGAGTTATGGAGAAAACAACAGTCTCTGGCAATTACTCAAAATCAAAGACCTGATCTCATAGAGCGTCTTAAAAAATCAAAAATAAATTAGTAATATAGTAATCAATTTGCCGATTGCAAATCTGCCTTCAATTTTCCCTAGGCTCCCCAGGATCTGTATCAATCACAACCCGTTGATTTCTAAAGAGATTAATTGTTTTATTGGTTAATAAGGGTTATAATTTACGGCTCTGATCCTCTGGTCGGCCGCTTAGTTCTTTAAGTCACATATGACTTTGGATTCCGAGCCTTTTGTGTTGCGCGACCACGATCTATTTTGAGGCTATCCATGAATTTAATTGAAATACTTGAAAAAGAAGAGATCGCAAGACTCAATAAAACTATCCCTGAATTCGCACCAGGCGATACCGTAATAGTTAGTGTCAACGTTGTTGAGGGAACTCGCAAAAGGCTCCAAGCTTTTGAAGGTGTTGTGATTGCTAAACGCAATCGCGGACTCAATAGTGGTTTTACTGTTCGTAAAATCTCTAGCGGAGAAGGCGTAGAGCGTACATTCCAAACATACAGTCCCTTAATTGCTTCAATTGAAGTCAAGCGTCGCGGAGATGTTCGCCGTGCTAAGCTTTATTACTTACGTGATCGTAGCGGTAAGTCTGCACGTATTAAAGAGAAGTTAGTTAGCAAAGCATCCGTTCAAGCTCAACAAGCTTGAGTATTGGCTGGGGTGTGATTTTTAATTAGATCTTTTGGGCATTCGATTGTGATTGCACCAGGTGAATCCTCATACCCCGATAAGAACCTTATAAAAGACAAAGACTTTGATGCGAGTCAACATCCTGTGATGGGTGTTGACTCGCATCTTCCATTTGTATCTGCTGACAAGTTGCAGGTCGATTACTTGCGTGAGGTATTTAAAAAACCTTTAAATGGAAAACCAGAGTCTTTTGGAGATTACTCCAGGTTTGATTCCAAAATAGATCCAAGTCAACAAATACCCGCAAGTGTTTTATTTGGAATCGTTGAGCGATCTAAACCAAGCGTTTTATTAACCCAGCGCTCTGCTAAGCTTAGAAAACATTCAGGTCAAATAGCCTTCGCAGGCGGCCGTGTCGACAGGGAAGACGCCTCGGAGGTTGAAACTGCACTTCGAGAGGCTAAGGAGGAAATTGGTTTAGATTCTCATTTTGTAGAGATCATGGGCGTCATGCCAAAGTATTTGACTGGCACTGGATATTTGGTTACACCCGTAGTGGGTTTGATAAGTCCCCATATGTCCTTGGAACTTAACGAGCACGAAGTCACTGAAGTTTTTGAGGTGCCTTTGGAGTTTTTAATGAACCCTGCTCACCATCGTCGTCATTCAAGAGAGCTAGACGGTAGAAGTCGAGAATGGTTCTCTATGCCCTACAAGGACGCTGAGCAAGAGCGCTTTATTTGGGGTGTTACAGCCGGAATAATTAGAAATTTTTATCATTTTTTAATTAAAAATTGATTTTTTAACCCTTGAATAGTTATTATGTGAGCATGAGCTTTTTATCTCTGCTTTTTGCTTTTCTGATCGAACAAGTCAGGCCCTTTGGCTACTATTCCTGGTTACACCAGCAAGTAGCAAAGTCCGGACAGTGGATTCGTTTGCATTTAGATGCTGGTTTAGAGAAACAAGCGCTTGCAGCCTGGAGTCTTGCCGGATTTTTACCCACCGTATTGGTCGCCGCAGTATATTGGGCGCTGATAAGTTGGGGTAGTTGGTTTTTGGGCTTGATATGGAGCGTCGCAGTCTTATATGTATGCCTGGGGTTTAGGCAGTTTAGTCATAACTTTACGCAAATACGGGACGCTTTGGAGTCTGGAGATGAGCAACAGGCTGCCGATTTATTGACCGCATGGCAAAGATTAGGACCAAAGGTTTGGAAATCCTCGACACTAATTCGCGTTTTGATTGAACACTCTGTGGTTGCAGCGCATCGACATGTATTTGGAGTCCTTTATTGGTATTGCATCTTGGCATTCATGGGGTTTGGTCCAGCTGGTGCAGTACTTTACAGGCTAAGTGAGATGCTCTTATATATTTGGACAGAACAAAAAGATCTCACAGAAGGAGAAGAAATCATCAGCAGTGAGGCATTGCTTAATTTGTCGAGGCAGGTGTGGTTTTATATTGACTGGTTACCCTCAAGACTTACTGCAGTTACCTTTGCAATTGTGGGTAATTTTGAAGAGGCAATTGATGCTTGGCGTTTTCATCTTAATCGTTACGAAAAAACCAATGATGCGGTGATACTCGCGGCCACTGCGGGTGCGCTCAACATTGAGTTGGGGGTCACGCCACTTCAAAAAGAAACACTCAAGGACAGTGGTGAGGAACAACCTAACGAGCCTATCTTAGGTCAAACTCCACAAATTGGACATCTTAAATCTGTCGTAGGTCTGCTATGGAGAGGCGTCGTTATGTGGATGCTTATATTGGCTTTATTTAGTTTGTCCAGATTATTTGGCTAATCTCATAAAAGATCTAAGCTTTTTAGAACAGCGGTTGTTCAAACTATATTTCGAGTTTTAACACTTCTACTCGCCCTTTAGACCAAACAATATAGCTATCTTCATCCACGGTGTGCCAATGATCAGCATCATTATCTGAGGGCTCTGAGGAAATGGTGTTGATTTGATCTTTAAAAAAAACTTCAGCATGCGTCTTGGGCGATCCGTAGTAAAGAGTAGGAGATTGGTGATCACTTGAGAATCTAAATGCCCAAATTTTCTTTCCATCTGTACAACTCGCAGAAATTCTCAACGGTTCAGCGTTGCCGATTTGATTCATTATTTTCAAAACTTTTCGAATAGACTTTCTCATTGCTTTGACAGGATCATCTTTTAGACCATTTGATAACGCGATCAAAAATAATGCCTCGCTGTCTGTGACACCTTGTCTGTGAGGATAGTATTCAGGATGAATTAGGGACTCAATTTCTTTTCTGCATTCATTCCAATAACCTATTGAACCGTTGTGCATAAAAAGCCAATTCTCATAATTAAATGGATGACAGTTACTCCTTGCAACTGACGTTCCTGTAGTGGCTCTTACGTGTGTGAAAAACAGTCTAGATTTGATCTGCGCCGCCACTGACCTCAGGTTTTGGTCATGCCATGCAGGAAGAATGTCTTTAAATATTCCAGGAGTCGGCTTATCGGAGTACCACGCAACTCCAAACCCATCCCCGTTGGTGCTCCAAATTGACTCTCTGGCTGACAAACTTTGTTGAACTATCGAATAATCTTGGTCGAATATGATATCTTCAAGGTAAATCTCTGCACCAGCATAAGCAACCCATCTACACATCTCTTTCTCCTAATAGTGTGTTCGTGATAGCTCTTCAAAAAGCTGAGCATAAATTTTATATCGTTTCGTGCTGATTACGCCTAAATCAACTTGTGCTCGAACTACACACCCCGGTTCGTGAAGGTGAGTACAGTTGTAAAACTTGCATCCCGTAGCGTACTCTTTAAGATCTGGCATGAGAGTACATAGATCACGGGGCTCAATATGATTGAGTCCAAACTCTTGAAAGCCGGGGGAGTCAATTAATGCGCTTTTTCTCGCGTTCGACATCCAGTAAAGAGTGGTTGCCGTAGTCGTATGTTTTCCAGACTGCAGAGCTCTTGAGATTTCACCCGTTAACACATCAGCCAAGGGAACCAGTTTGTTGATCAAAGTGCTTTTACCTGCGCCAGATGGACCCATAATAAAAGAAATTTTCCCCTCCAATCGTTTGGTAAATTCATGAGAAAGTTCCTCTGAACCTTTGAGTGTCAGAGGTAGCACCTCATAGCCCATCTGTGGATAATATTTTAGTTTTTCTAAAGCTTTATTGAAAGGATCTGTTAAATCTGCTTTATTTAGAGCAATGAAGGCTGGAATTTTTTGAGAATTCGCTGAAATCAGAGCTCTGGATATTTGGTCCTCAGAGAAGTCTGGATCAGCTGCAACTAGGACTACGATTTGATCGATGTTCGCAGCAAAAGACTTTGTCCTCATCTCGTCGCTGCGGTAAAAGAGGTTTCGTCGAGATTGGATACTTTCTATGATTCCAGCATCCTCAGAGGTACTCCAATTTACTAAGTCTCCAACTACAACCTGATTTTTCTTGCCCCTAAAGTGACAAATCCTCTTTGATCCATCGGGACTCTCCACCACTGCGTGACGCCCATGAGTGGATGTAACCAGTCCTGATTGGGTCATTGAGTTAAGCTTAAAGAGGTATTTAGCAAAGTTCTAAGATTCTAATTTTGCAAGTCGCTGTGAAGCGGGTGGATGAGAGTGATAAAACTTTACAAAAAGTGGGTCAGGAGTCAGGGTTGAGGAGTTGTCTTGATAAAGTTTGAGAAGCGCACTTTTCAAGCTGAGTGGATTTGCATGCAGCATTGCAAACGCATCTGCCTCAAACTCAAACTTCCTAGATCTCGCTGACATGAGAGGGGAGAACAGAAATGTGACCAAAGGCACAAACTCCAAAAACAAGATAAGCGCAAGACCATCGTTAGGACTTGACAAATTTGGCACGACCCCTAGCCCAGTGTAGAACCAAGTTTGTTCTGAAAGATATCCAAGCGCAGCCAGTCCAACTAAACTCACCAAAAAACTACTGATCATCAATTTTGGAATGTGATGAAGTTTGAAGTGTCCAAGTTCATGTGCGAGCACAGCCTCCATCTCATCTAGGGAGAGCTGTTTCAAAAGGGTATCAAAGAAAACCACTCTCTTGTTGGATCCCATTCCAGTGAAAAATGCATTAGAGTGAGCAGACCTTCTACTTCCGTCCATTACATAAAATCCTTTGGCAGATAAACCAACCCGGGTCATTAAGTCTGTGACCTTTGATTTGAGTGTCTCGTCTTCAAGAGGGGTGAATTTATTGAACAAAGGCATGATCAGATTAGGTGCTATCCACATCACAAAAAGTTGATATGCCACCAAACTGATCCAAGCGATGGCCCACCAGTAAATCCCGCCCACATTCATCAATTTAAGGATGAGCCATAAAATAGGCAAGCCTAAAACACTTCCAACCGCAATACCTTTTAATAAATCACTGACCCACAAACCAAAAGTCATTTTGTTAAAGCCAAATTTTTCCTCTAGATGGAACGTTTGCACTAGAGCAAGCGGCATATGAAACAGCCCATTAACAACTGTGAACGCTACGACTAGGGACATTTCTTGGTACATGGAGTCAGATACCAAGTTTGCAATAAGTTCATTAAGCAACGAAAGTCCGCCCAACAAAGTCCAAGATATCAGTAACAATGTATCCAGTATGAGCTCCCAAAATCCCATTTGTGATTTTGCAAGCGTATAGTCCGCCGCTTTTTGATGAGCCTCCAAACTGATAGATTCAGAGAAGTTGGTAGGGACTTCGTTTCTGTGTGAGAAAACACAAATGTTTTGACGCGTATTTAACCAAATTTTAATAATGAGGTTAATCAATAGAGTGAAAGAAAATACGAGAGTAAATATTTGTGTTGAATTCATAACTGTATAGTTTAAAACGAAAACGGAAATAAAGCGTTTTTTTCTTGTGTCTGGTAATGAGAAATTCTATTAACTTAAGCGACAATTGAGATTATGTCTGAACAAATCCCCCCACAACCATCAAACGAATTACTTGACAATAAAGTCAGTGAAAAGTTGACGCTCGTAAAGTCCGATCAAAATTTGATTTGGATTGACTGTGAGATGTCTGGTCTAGACCCGGAAAAAGAAAGATTACTTGAAATTGCGGTTGTTATTACAGGACCAAACTTGACTCCAAGGGTAGAGGGGCCAGTTTTAATCATTCATCAATCCGATACGCTTTTGGCGGCTATGGATTCTTGGAACCAAGGCACGCACAAAAGAAGCGGTTTAATTGATAAGGTCAAAGCATCTGAAATGTCAGAATCTCAAGCAGAGGAGACTCTTCTTGATTTCATAAAGCAATATGTTCCAAAGTCTGCCTCCCCATGCTGCGGCAACACCATAAGTCAAGACAGAAGGTTTTTAGTCAAATATATGCCTAAGCTTGATCAGTGGTTTCATTACCGGAATTTGGACGTCAGCACTCTCAAAGAATTAGCTAAACGTTGGAGGCCTGAGGTTTATTCAGCTTTTAAGAAGAAACAAATGCACACTGCATTGGCCGATGTACATGAGTCTATTGATGAGCTTCAGCACTATCGAACTCATTTTCTTAAGTTTGATTAAGAACGATGTGCAGTCAACTTGGGGATTGTTTTTTTTAATTTCGCCAAATTTGTGGCTTAATAGAGAAATTAACCATTCACAGGGTTGCTATTTATTGTTTAACATGCAACAATACTCGCTTACTTGCAGAAATTAATTTGATGCAAAGTATTTTGCACATCTGCCTCACACCTTGGACTCATTAAATTGAGTCGATCGCTCTTATCTCAAAGTGCGTTGAACTTTGTCTGAAGGTTGATGTTTATAAACCCTTCAGATGGAGTCGCCTTAGCCTTTTTAGGCCGGCGGAGTAATGTATGAGTGAGAATTTAAATTTAAATGAGCAAGTTGAAGTACTAGGTTTGTCAATCAATAATGATTCTGGCAATTTAGACATTTCAGTTTCACCGCTCGATAAAGTGATTGAGGCTGTATCCAGTGCTCAAATAACTGGTGAAAAAAATCCTAAAGACAATAGTAAAGTTTCTAACCCTGAGCCCAAAACTGTCTCTGAGTTTGAGGCATTAGGTTTAGCTCCTGAGCTGAATCAGGCTGTTTTTGATCTTGGATACACCAAACCAACTACGGTTCAATTGCGTGCAATTCCTCTTGCGATGCAAGATAAAAGTGAGAACCAGTTTAATGACTTAATGGTCTCTAGTCAGACTGGCAGTGGTAAAACTGCAGCATTTTTATTGCCTGTTTTGAATACTTTGCTTTCTCAACAAAAAGAAGAGATTGCACAAGAAGACAGGGAATGGAATGCAAAAGTTGCGGAAGCCTTAGCTAAAGGCGAGCCGCAACCTAAGCGCCCTAAGCGTAAAAATCCCTTGGATGCGAGACACTTCAAGCCAGCTGTTCCAGGGGCTTTGGTTTTGTGCCCAACTCGTGAGCTTGCGCAGCAAGTGGCCCAAGATGCCATTGGCCTGGTTAAGCACTGCAGGGGGCTTCGTGTTGCTACTGTAGTGGGTGGAATGCCTTACGCAATGCAAATTTCTAAACTACAAAACGCCAATCTAGTGGTCGCAACCCCAGGTCGTTTGATTGATTTGCAAAACTCTCGTCAAATTCAATTGTCAAAAGTTCAGTTTTTGGTGATTGATGAAGCAGACAGAATGCTGGACCTTGGTTTTGCTGATGATTTAGCTCAAATTAATGAATTGACCCGTGAGCGCAGACAAACAATGATGTTTAGTGCTACTTTTGCACCGCGCATTCAGCAACTCGCTTCGCGCATTATGCGCAGTCCTCAGCGGGTTCAAGTTGACTCACCACAAGATCGTCATAACAACATTAAACAAGTGCTCTTTTGGGCAGATAGCCCACCCCACAAGCGCAAGTTGTTAGATCATTGGTTGCGAGACACAACAATTGCTCAGGCAATTGTTTTTGCTAGCACTCAAATTGAATGCGATTCGTTAGCTCAAGATCTACAGCAATCTGGTTTTTCCTCGGTTGCATTACATGGGGCTTTGAGCCAGAGCATCCGAAATAGGCGGTTGAATGCTCTGAGAGAAGGGCATGTTCAAATATTAGTTGCTACTGATGTGGCCGCCCGAGGTATCGATGTGCCTAGTATTAGTCATGTATTCAATTACGGACTTCCTATGAAAGCCGAAGACTATGTTCACCGTATTGGTAGAACTGGTCGTGCAGGAAGAGATGGACTTGCTATTACATTTGCTGAATTTAGAGACCGTCGTAAGATTGTCGATATTGAACACTTTACTCAACAAACATTAAAAGCGGAAGTTATTCCAGGCTTAGAGCCACAGCCTAGAAGTACGAGACCTCCCGCTCCTGCAAGACGTGGTCGTCCTGACTCAAGGGATTCTAGGCGCGGAGACTCCAGAGGTCCAAGCACTGAGCGTTCTTTTGCCAAGCCTGCTAAATCCGGTGCGTGGGTAGCCGATGCTCGCAAGCCTTCTTTTGAAGGTGGGGCTTCATCTGAGCGCAAGGGAGGTACGGGTGCTCCAGGAGGCGGCTTTTCTGGTAGAGGTAGGTCTTCAGACGCTGGGCGCGATCGTCCTGCTTTTAAGCCTAGATCACCTAGGTAATCTAGATAAACCGCCCCTGAAATCGGAGTAGGCATTCACTTACCTACTCATTTATTTCTTTGGTGGTATTTTTTTATTATTTTTTGTATTTTTACTAATCCATAGTAGTTAATAAATAAGAAATGTAACGACACAATGGTTGCTTGGTTATTTGATGAATTTGGTGTTTTATACCTCTAGATGTTTTTATGAGGTGTTGCAAAAATATCTAAAAAAACTAATAAAATCAACTAGTTCAGTATAAAACTTAATTAATAGCATTTATTTGATAAGATTATGTCAAGGAGACAACAATGTCCAATCAATCTGATTCACTTGAGAGCGTAGTCATTGGCGACGGAGTTGTCGTCAAGGGTACATTTACCGTCCCTTCAAAAGCTGTTATCAACGGCGTGATTGAAGGAGACTTAACTGCTGAGGAAGTTCTTATTGGCCCCACTGGCCGAATTACTGGCAGAGTTTCAGCTAAAGTAATTGACGTTCGTGGTCAATTGCACAACACAATCATCAGCGAGAAGAACTTAATTGTTCGTTCAACAGGTAAGATCGCAGGTAAGGTTCATTACTCAGAGATTGAAATTGAAAAGGGTGGAGAAATTGAGGGTTCACTCAGCCAAGATGCAGGTGAATTGCGCGCTGAGGTAGCAGCATCTCAAAATCAAGCTCCAGCTCCAGCTGCGAACGGTGCAGCAACCCAAGCATCCCCAGCGCCTACTCAAGCAGCTGCTCCGGCC
>DAITOS010000090.1:0-9897 GCA_036834025.1 Limnohabitans sp. | reverse complement strand
TTTTCAAATAAAGCTAAAACTAACATTTCATCTACACGGTTATCTTGCAAATCTTTTATTAACTCAAGCGGAGATTGCTTATAAATATCCGATTTTTTATTTTGATCAATAATAATATCGTTTTTTTCACGACGAATGTTTAATCCTTCACTTATTATTTTGGCTGATTGAGCCTTGTAATAATCGTGGACTTCAACAAAAGCTTCAGCAAATTTTTGGGTTAAACGCAAAAATAAACGTTTGGGAACGTAGTTTTCAAACGGTAAATTGTGTCGAGCAACAATGCTGTTATTTTTTCCGTTCAGAGTGGTTTCGATTTTTAATCGACTGAATTTTTGGGATAACAGTTCAGCGATTTCATTAACATCTTCCTTGGATAACCCAGCGTCGTGTGTTGAGATTGCATTGAGTTGGAGAACTTTATCTTTTGGGATAATCTTCGCACTTATGGGGAAACTGAGTCCATCAACGACTTTAACTTCGTTTGCATCGTAATCTAATTTGGAAACATGTCCGTTTGTTTCATAAAACTTTTTGATGTTAACTAAACTTACATCGGCTGGCTTCCAAATATGGGAGTTCATGTCGTCTGACTGAGCTCTGGATTCTTCTACAAGCTCTAAAATATGAGCTGACATTCGCACGATGTCATTTTCTAGAACGCCAAACTCATCTCTAAGAATTTTTTGAAGTATCTGTACAACTTGTTCATACTGCCATGTTGGAATTCTATAATCATCCGAGGAGGTTTGCTTTATCGGTTCTTTGTTTTCTTTGTCTGATCTTGGAAATACGTAACGCAAGTAGTTGACCTGGTCCGCATATAGCTTGTCAAAATTGGGGGTGAACAAGAAGTGTTTCACCTCAATTGTCGACAAAATGGTTTTTCTAAAAGATTGAACAATTAGCTTGAGTTTGGGCAATCCCCCGTAATAATCTAAAATTTCATACATATTTTAAAATTCTTTTTAGTCCGTCTAGTATTAATTCTTTGATTGAATTTTTAATGAGCAGAGATTTTGCACGCAGTGATGTAATTCATATGTCTAGGCTCTAATATATGCTTATCTGAACTAGTAATGATATCATTTCAACGTGATTCCTTGCAAATTTAGATGAATCTTATCTCTTCTTTGAATGAGAACATAGCTTTTTATGTTGATAAAACCATAATTCAATCGTTTTTATTAACCTTAGTATCGATATATTTTAGTTGCCCCAGCAAACAATCAAAGTAAAAGACTAAAACCATCTGTTTTTTACAAATACCAACTTCTTATTCAGAACCTGTGACTTTAGTAAATCAAGTGGAGAAGTTTGAATTCAAATAGATTTGGTAGCGCGCTCATGAATAAATCTGGAAACGCATTTTACAGCCCAATCTAAAGCTTACGCTTGAATAATTAATTTTCATATTGTCGATGGTTAATATTTTTTGATCAACCACTTCTAGTTACTGATAAATTCATTTTTGCGGACTGTCTTTTAGTATCCTTTGATCCCAAATAGCCCCTTAGGTATGACATCTTGCTTATATCAATAATGAATTGGCAAGCAAACCTTGCAGCTCAAATACATTAAAACAGCAAGACCCTTGGGACTGAACCGCATTCAATACATTGAGCGCTGACTCAAAGTCCTGGGTAACTTAGATTACTCGTTAGAGCTAGAGGCCTTGCCCTAAGGGTTGACTGAGATTTACTTCTAAAGAAATTAATGAAAGCATTCTGTTGAAGAGAGTATGGATAATTGGATTTAATGGATCTTGGCGTCGGTGTTAACCCAAACAATAATTACCCTAATGAAAGCCAAAGAATCCGCAGCTTTGAGTGAAAATTGAACAAGATTAAAGGATGCTCAATATGAAAATCAAAGAATTAGCAAGTGGTTTACTTTTCCCCGAAGGGCCAGTTTATATGAATGACGGCTCAATCATATTGGTAGAAATTGCAAGGGGTACTTTAACCCGTATTAAGCCGGATGGCCAAACCAGCGTCATATGTGATATCGGCGGTGGTCCAAACGGTGCAGCTATGGGCCCAGACGGCTCCGTCTATGTTTGCAATAATGGTGGCTTTGAGTTTATGACAGAAGGAGACGGTACCTTTCGTCCCTTCAAACAAGCCAACAACTACACCACGGGTCGAATTGAGCGTGTGAATTTAAATACGGGTAAATTTGAGCGGGTTGCTGATGTTGTTGACTCAGTTCCACTGAAAGGACCCAATGATTTAGTATTTGATAAGTTTGGAGGTTTTTACTTCACCGATCTAGGTAAAGTCAGACCACTGGATATGGACAGAGGAGCAATCTATTATTGCAACGCTCAGGGTAAGTTCAGCAAAATAGCAGGTCCCTTAATGTCCCCAAATGGTATTGCCCTATCACCCGACGAAAAAACCCTTTATTACGCAGAGACTGAAGGCGCAAGGCTTTGGGCTTTTGATATAACCTCACCTGGAGTTATAGATAAGCATCCTTGGCCGTCTCCCCAAGGAGCCCGTATGGTTTGTGCCACCCCAGGGAGTCACTACCAAAGATTTGACTCCATAGCAGTCGATGCATTTGGAAATATTTGTGTCGCTACTTTGCACCATGGTGGTATCACGACAGTGGCTCCCGATGGTAAGCTATTCGTTCACACCCCTATTCCAGATCAATACACAACCAATATTTGTTTTGGTGGTAAAGACATGCGGACTGCTTACATCACTTTATCTGGGAGTGGCAAGCTTATCGCTGTTGAAGACTGGCCTGTGCCGGGTCTGAAATTAAATTACTCAGCCTAAATAATTTGATCAATCAATCGTTGCACCTGAGGCTTTAACGGTTTTAGCCCATTTATCCAATTCATCTTTAAGAAACGAAGCAAACTGTTCAGGAGTATTACCTGAGGCGGCAAATCCTTGGGCTGAGAATTTCTCACGCACGATAGAAGCGGACATAGCTTTCCTGATTTCGTCATTTAGTTGAAGAATAATAGCTTTTGGCGTCCCAGCAGGGGCGAGTACTCCGTTCCAGGCATAAACTTCAAAACCAGGTAATCCAGACTCAGCTATGGTTGGTATTTCAGGGGCAACAGATGACCTTTGACTTCCTGTGACTGCCAATGCTTTTAATTTGCCAGCCTTAATAAAAGGCATTGCAGACAACGTTGTATCAAACATAATTTCAACCTGCCCTGCCATAACGTCAGATATTGCAGGGGCACTTCCTTTATAGGGAATATGCTGCATTTTAATTCCCGCCATTGAGTTAAACAACTCAGCCGATAAATGTGTGGACTGACCATTACCAGAGGATGCGAAACTGATGGGTGCACCGCTCTTGGCTAACGCAATAAGCTCACGAACGTTGTTTGCTTGAAATTTAGGATTTGCAACAATCACTAAAGGACCTTGCGTAAGTAAGGAAACAGGTACGAAATCTTTTTGAATGTCATATCCCAATTGCTTAAAGAGTGACATATTGATTGCGTGTGCTGTTGTGGCAATCAACAATGTATAACCATCCGCTGGTGACTTTGCTACTAACTCTGCACCGATATTGCCACCTGCACCGGGACGGTTGTCAATGATAAATTGTTGACCTGTTGTTTCAGAGATTTGTTGAAAAAGTACCCTTGCTGCAATGTCAGTCGATCCACCGGGGGGATAGGGAACCACAATTTTTACCGCTTTCGTGGGAAACTTTAACCCAGAGCCGGAGGATGCAACAGTGTTATTTTGGTTCTGAGCGAAACTGCTATTTATAAATGAGGAACAAATCAGTACGGATGTAACAGTTGCTTTAAAAAGTGTTTTAAAAAGTTTAGCTTGACACATATTAATTCGTTTTGCAAAAATCATATTCAACTCTACTTCAAATTAAATATTTTTCAGTCGTAAAAATTGACATGCAATTTCACTGATCCAATTTCAAACCATTTTCGTTAACTACTTGACTCCATTTTTTCATCTCAGCAGTAATAAATTTCGAAAACTCATCAGGTGAGCTACCAATCGCCAACGCCCCTTGCTCAAGATATGCTTTCTCAACTTCTGGAGTTTTGAGTAATTCCTGGATTTGTTTTTGCAATACATCAATCACATGCTTAGGAGTATTTGCAGGTGCTAAGAGTCCAAACCATGCAGAGGACTCATAACCCGGAACGCCGGCCTCTACCATAGTGGGAATCTCAGGTGCTGTAGGCCATCTTTTGGTAGTCGTCACTGCCAATGCCCTTAGACGACCTGAGCGGATAAACTGTATTGAAGAGGGTAGATTATCGATACCAACCGAGATTTGTCCTCCCATTAAGTCAACCAACATGGGTGAGCCGCCCTTGTAGGGAACATGCAGTAAATTGATTTTGGTCATATTTTTCAATAGCTCCCCGCTCATGTGCGGAGATCCTCCAAGACTGGTTGAACCAAAACTAAATTGATTAGGTTTGCTCTTAGCCTGAGAGATTAAATCCTCTAAGTTTTTGATCGGTGAGCTTGCATTGACCAAGAAAACATTTGGAGTTGACGCAAATAATGAGATTGGCGTAAAGTCTCTGATCGGATCAAAAGGGGGAGGTTTTTGAATCGCAGGAAGAATCCCGTGAGTGGCTATTGAGCCAAAAACCAATGTGTAACCATCTGCTGGTGATTTTGCAACAACTTGAGACCCAAGAATACCACCAGCCCCTGCTCTGTTTTCAATAAAAATGGGCTGTTGCAGTCGCTCAGATAGTTTGGGCGCCACCAAACGAATCAGTAAATCCGTAGTCCCCCCAGCTGGATATGGGACTATTATTTTGATTGGTTTCTCAGGATACTCCGCTTGGGCACTAAAAATACACATTGCCGCAATACCCATAATAAACATTTTTAGCGCATTGAATGAAATGGGTATTGGCAACCTATTCAAACCTAAAGTAGCAAGACGCTTTAATGCATCTATGAATCCATAGTTAAAAAGAGAATTTAATTTTGTGAGTAAAAATTTAATCTTGCTACTTAGAAAGTGATATTCGTTAGTTTTCATAGTTATTTAGGTAACAAATTTTCTTTTTGCATTCTCTCAAGCCAATAAAGAATTGAATCTTCCGTATCAAAGCAGTCTCCAAACCCATGTTGCCTAAGCTTAATTCCACTGAGCACGGAGTCAGCAGGATTTTGGATACCGTGAGCAAGCGCCCTGTCTGTGAATTGCCAAGAGCTACCTATGAGTTCAGATAACGTAAATTTTTGTAGATTATGTTTCTTGACAATTTCAAACCACTCATGTCCAGCATCTGGCATGGCAGTGCTCAAATGAAGGGGACGGTGTTCACCAACTTTCATCTCAAAGTGTTCTGCAACAGAGCCCCATATGTCTTGCCACACTAACATATCTCCATTAACGACGTTATAGGTCTCATTTGCAGCTATCTCATGGGTCGCCGCAAACTCAGCTGCCTGGGCAATTAATCTGCTATCACTAGCAGCGTTAATGTATTTGCCCCCTCCGGGAAAATGAAGTGGCTCGCCTCTTGCCTTCAAAATAGACGCATAAGCACCTATTGCACCGATGAGATTCATTGGGCTTGAGACTGCATATCCAAAAACCAGTTGTGGTCTAAGCACTGTAAAGTTCCAGGCACTCGAGGGCTGTCTTTGTCGCAACATATCTTCTTGAAGCCAATAAAAGTTTGCATGAGAATGTCTTGGCCAACGCTCTTTGGCTGGCACCGGAGCAGGCTCTACGTGTCCACCATAAGCCTTGGTACCTTGCATCAGGGTGATGTGGCGCAGTCCACGAGCATTTTGTATAAGGGGATCTAATAAATTTTTTAACATAGACTCATTTGTCTTCATCTGCTCTGGATCTTGCCATCCTGGAACTAGATCAGGGAGCTCAAACAAAGCTGCAAAGAAGAGATGAGTGATACCTGTTAAGTTTTTAACTGCTGACTCACAGGACTGTCGATCCATCAAATCAAGTGGAACATGTATGACGCCTGGGGGTAACTTAGTTGGACGTCTAGACAAAGCGTAGACGTTCCAATCCTCTAGTTTAGAGAAATGCTCTGTGACGGCATGGCCAACTACCCCACTTGCTCCTGCAATTAATATGCTGTGTTTTTTTGACTTAGTGCTCATAAATTCAATCTAATACGTTAAAAATTAAGGGATTTAATAACTAAAGTTATGAATTTTTAAATAATTAAATTTTGACCATGAAGTTTAGAGCGTAGCGACTCAGGCACCTCTATTTCAAACCCCAAAATAGCGGCAGATAAGGCCTTGCCGTAGTTGTCCAAACAAAGACTTCTTGATACCCCACCCCCAAGCGCCCCATGACATACAAAATTTAGAGCTTGAACGTTATCAACCAAATACCTCAGCACTGGGCCTTTAATCGCACCGTTGTAAAAGGCTTTTAAATTGTCTCCGGTTAATTGGTCTTTTAGTAATGGATAAAACTCCGGCTCATAGGCAAAGACGGCTATGTTTGAAATATCACCTTTGTCACCAGATCTTGCATGTGCAATGTGTTGAAGTTTGACTTTCATTTAATTAATTCCTTTTAGCTCTCAAAGTACTTGATACTTGGGATAACTTTTTCCCTAGCAACCAGGGAAGACCAGACCCCGATAATCTCTCTTGTTCGCTCAGCGTGAGGGACTCTTTTACCCGTGTGTGCGATACCTGAGACTGCCATACCGTCAACTTCTCGACCTACTTTAATAGCCTCCTCGCGGGTCTTGGTTCTTGCAGCTACTCTCACAGCTACTTCATAAGGCTCTGGGGCATCTTTGGGCGTTGCGGCGCCGTGTATTGCGTTGATCCCCAAAAAGTCGATGCGAACCTCATCTGCTTTCAAGTTAACAATACGAAACCGTTCATTAAGAATTTTCTTGGCAAGTTCAGCCCTTCTCAATGCACCCGGGCCAGCATAAAAAAACATGTCTTCTCCAATGAACCCCTCCGTACAACCCATAGAAACCTTAAGAGTTGGGGTTCTGGTTTTACCACCAATATTTTTAACCTCAACTTTGTTGACCCCAACCTCTCTTAATTCTGCCGTGGTGAAGTCCACTACGACATCGGGAGTTAGATAATTAGCTGGATCGTGAACCTCATATAACAATTGCTCTTTAACGGTCTGCAAGTTAATTGCCCCGCCTGTACCCTCTACTTTGCTGAGCACAGCTGTGCCGTCCTCAGACACTTCAGCAATTGGGAACCCGAAATTCCAAGGATCAGGCACATCTTTAAAGCCGGGGTCAGAAAAATAACCCCCCGTGACCTGGGCTCCGCATTCCATCAGGTGCCCTACCCCCATGCCCTGCCCTAGGCGTTTTGCATCTGCGGGGTCCCAATTGAACTCATACATCATTGGAGCCATAAAAAGCGATGGATCTGCAACGCGCCCTGTAATGACGACTTGAGCTCCCTGCCTTAAGGCCTCGACGATGGGCTCTGCGCCAAGGTATACCTCAGCCGAGATGAGACTCTCCTTAAGTGTATGCGTTGGTTCTCCGTTTTCTAAAATCTTATCTGTCAATGATAAAACTTTGTCAGTAATTAAGCTTCCATTCACAGATGCAACTTTGACACCACTGTATCCCAACTCTTTTAACCAGTGGACCACGCGCTGAGCTGCAGCGTCAGGGTTGATCCATCCTTGATTACTTATTATTTTTGTACCTCGCTTCATACACCCGGGCAACACCGCTTTCATTCGGTCATCTAAATAAGTGTCGTAACCTTGAAAGGTTGGATCTCTTCTGGCTCGCACTTGTGCTGCTGAGACGGTTGCCTCAGCCATGGTTTCAAAACACAAATAATCAAGATCCCCTTGCTCTGCGTTCAACTGAGCTGGCTCGACTCGGTCTCCCCACCACGCGGCTCCTGCCCCAATTCGAATTGTTTTCTTCATTCAAGCACCTTCTTCATTTTCTTGAGAATATTGAAATCTCTATTGCTACTTTTAGACTTTGAGTTGCCCTCGGTAAATTACTGCATCTACAGCATGACAACCAGTTCCTGGCTCACCAACAAGCACGGGGTTTATGTCGATTTGAGTTACACCTAAATTTGGATCGCTAATTAATTTACCCACCGATAAAGCGCATTGAACGAAAGCCTTTGTATCCAGACCTTTCTCGCCCCGGACGCCTTTGAGAAGTGGGAATATTCTAAGTTTTTGTAATGCCTGCTCGATTGCTTCACCTGAACTGGGCGCCATGAGGACTTGTAGATCTGGCATTGCTTCTACATATTTTCCACCGTCTCCAACGATCAACACAGGACCGAAAACTGGGTCTAACTTAGCCCCTACCATCAATTCACGCTTAGCCTTGAGTTGCAAGGCTATGATGACACCCTCAAGTTTTACATTGTGAAGTTTAGCGTTCTGTGTAATTGTCTTATAAGCGGTTGAAATCAACTCTTTATTATTTAAATTCAACTCGACCAAACCAAGTTCACTTTTGTGAGAGGCATCCTTTGTACAACCTTTGAGAACAACAGTCTTGCTACCCCATTGTTCAAAAACTTTTAAAACAGCCTCCAAACTATTGCAAAGTTCATAAGGCACCACAGGAACTGAATTTTTAGCCAACAAATCTAAACTTTGTATTTCATCCAACATCTGCTCTTGGTCGACCCTTGGTGTACGCTTTGGTATATTTGGGCGTTTAGCTCGAACGTCTTCAATTAACTCTTGATGACTGAGGTAAGCAGAAAGTGCTTGAACTGCCTCCCCTTCTGTTGGGTAGACAATTTGTCCTTGTTTTTTGAATTGATCTGCTACTACGGATTGAGAGGCTGCAATCACTAGTGGCTTACCGGTGGAGTCTGCAAAATCTTTAGAATCTTTAGCAAACGCTTGCAAGTCGTACCCAGCACCTGCAACTGCAATGCCAATTAAAAAAGCATCTGCGGCGGGATCTTTGGCTATAGGGGGCAATATATCCCCGAGCAGGCGGCTGTTACTTAAGAGCGCGGCTGTGATGTCTACTGGGTTTGTTGTGGTTGCAAATCCGGGGAGAATTGTTTTAAGCGTATCTTGAGTTGTTTTAGAGAGTGGCTCCATTGGCATTTTCTCAACAGCCGCAGCGTCAGCCGTCAGCACACACACGGCTCCTGAGTTGCTGATGGCCACCAATCGTCTGCCCCTCGGTCTCCAACCTTGCAGGTAAAGGGGAGCAGCGTCTATTAATTCTCTAATATTTTGCGCCCTCCAGATACCGTGCTCCTTTAAAAAGGCATCTACTGTTCGGTCCTCATTAGCCAAAGCGCCTGTATGAGACTGGGCAGCTTGTTGTCCAAGCGCCGTTCGCCCCGACTTCAACACCACGATGGGCAGATCCCTTTGCCTGGCAATGTTTGCGGTTGCGGCTAAATTCCATGGATCAGGAATACCTTCCAAATATAGGATTAGAAGTTTTAAAGCAGGATCTTGTGCTACAACACTTGCCAATTCACAAACTGTGACGTCACAATCATTACCAGTTGCATGGGAATGACGCACACCAATCCCCCTAGAGCGAAGTAAACCATAAGGAATGACACTCATTGCACCACTTTGACTGATGATTCCTAAAGGACCATCACTGTGCTCTATCTCTGAGAACATAGTTGAGAAACTTGCTACTGCCCCGTTGCCAAAATTAGCCATGCCCTGAGAGTTAGGTCCGACTAAGCGCATCCCGCACAAGCGAGCACGGTCAACCATTCTTTGCTCTTGAAGTTTCCCCTGTGGACCACTCTCAGCAAATCCTGAGCTCATGATGATGCAACAAGCAACACCCATATCTGCGCACTCAAATACAGCTTGAACTGCTAGCTCACCGGGTACTGCAATCACAACCACGTCAGGCGTTGCGGGGAGAGATTGCAGGGTTGGGAATGTTTTAAACCCCTGAACTTGCTCACGCTG
>DAITOS010000089.1:0-10043 GCA_036834025.1 Limnohabitans sp. | reverse complement strand
AACTAAAATCGACTTATGGATATTAAAGTACCCGTCAATAAATACCTTTTTCTGGACTTTGACGGGGTACTGCACGGGACGACTTCAAGCAAAGAGGATCTCTTCAGCAGAGCCTATCTTTTAGAGGAATTCATGAAACAATTCCCCTGTCAGATCATTATTTCCTCAAGCTGGCGTTTTCACTACGAGTTGGATTACATCAGGGGTCTTTTGCCCCCGACACTGGGGAAGCTAGTTAAGAGTAAAACGGGGGACCCTGTGACTGGGAGATGGCCCAGATACAACGAAATCCTCTCTTATCTTCAAAACGAATCTGGGCATGCTGATTGGCGAGCATTGGATGATGCTCATTTAGAGTTCCCCCCTGAGTGCCCTGAATTTATTAGATGTGATCCTAAAAGAGGACTCACCCTAGTGGAGATACGAAGTTTAAAAGAGTGGTTGATGATTTAAGTTAAAGGATTTAAGTTTAAGGATTTAAGTTTGAAAATTTACTTCAAAAACCAATTCGAAAATCTGTACAACCGTAAAAAAGCAATTAACATAAATTCAAATAAAAAATAATTTCTGATTTTATGAATTCCTCAAAAGGCTCTCTTTATATATTTATTTAAGACTTCATACGATCAATCAGAGTTGAGAGTGTATCTATCAATGAACATATGGTCATAATCCAAATAGCAATATCTACATTTCTTGATTCTGTTAACTTGTTGTAAATAGCTTGCATATCTTTACTCCTAAATATATATGGTCTTAAAGATTAAATGCGGATTAGCTCACCTAATGATCTTGAGAAAAATTATCAAATTAAATACATGTATAAGCTAACAGTGTTTCAGCAGCATGGCAACAACACCACTGTAAATGTATCCATTTATGTTGTTATTTTTATAAATTTATTAGCTAATATTTTGAACTTATGATCCAGTAGCTCATCCTATGAGCTCTTAGGATTAGATGATCACTTCAACACCAAAAACCTGGAGTTGCAAGTGTCAGTTCTTAAATATCCACTCTACATCGTGATGGCTCTCTTTGTTGTGTTGACTGTTTACTCGGTCAGCACGGAGAAGCCTCGTCAGTTCAAGGCAAAGGCGATTGATGAGGCAGCTAGCAAACCGCTCCCTGAGTTATGGAGTACAGATGAAGCTTTCAGTAACGCTCTAAAACCCAAAGATCACCTATCCGGTTTAGACACCAGCAATCTCTCTAATTCATCCCCTTTACCGCAAGACACATCTAAGTCCTCGGTTGTTGGTGATGGTAAATCTGCTCAATCAATTACTCCTCATGTAAATACAAACGTCGTTGTAGCTTACTCAAACAACGATGTAGGTGGAAAAATAGTTTTGACAGTCAACAAATGCGAAAAGCTTGCAGGCACAGTTGCCTACACCACCGCGCCTGATGGTCGGGTGGATTACGGATGCTGGACCTTTGATGAACTTTATATCGTCATTAACTGGGATAAGGAGGGGATCAACAACTACACCTACGACAAGTTCTTTGATATCTCTAGTAACGAGCGTTTAACAGCTAAGCATTTATTTGAGGTTGCTAAGGACAGTATCAGTAAACCCAAATTAGTTCCAGTTTCAATTCCAGTTCCAGCATCGACGACTCCTTCTAGTGCACAAGTTCCCTCTAATTCAACCGGAGCAAAGAAATGAATCAAATGTCTTTTTACTTTAATACACGCGAGGCTTGCAATGGACGCTAACGCAGTTAGAAACTTTCAGCGCATGATCAATCCCGATGAGTCTGAGCTGATTCGTCACGCTAGGACTGGAGAGGTGGACGGCACTAAAGAGTACCCGCCCCTAAAAACTCAAAGTCTTTCAGACCATGAGAAACAAATCATCTATGAAGGCAAGTCCGAATGGATGAAGTATTCCTCACTCATCGAGCAGCACCGGATTGAATTGTCAGACAAGATACACCGACTGCAAAGTCAACACGAGAGTGAGAACCACACGGTGACGACTTCACTTGCTGAGTCTCTTAACAGGGAAGTTGAAGTGTTAGATCAGGAGTTGGGCACGTTCTCAGCGGAGTACAAACACCATGAGGACCTTGCCATAGCGGCCAAGGAGGAGAAGCACAAAATTGAGGAAGTCCTTGGGCGTCCCCTGCAAATTGATCACGTCGATTTTTATTTACCTGCACTCATTGTGTTGGCCATTGCAGAGGTCCCCATCAACCGCTTGGCGTTTGAGCTCTTTTTTGAGTCTATGCCACTGATCTCACTCCTCATCTCTGCTGCAATTGGTGGGCTCTTGATTTTCTTTGCCCACACCATCGGTGTGCTGATCAAGAGGCTTCAGTGCAAAGAGATTGAGATCAACAGAGATAACGTATATCTCACCATTACTCTTCTCTCCTTGCTCACGATGACGCTTATGTATTTTCTTGGACTGATGCGAGAAAAATGGGTGGACGTCAACGACCCCGCCGCCTTAAACCTCGAATCCTTTATCAACTCAGCAACCAACACGGACAAGGGCGTAGCAGAGTCCTTCCTTATTGGTTCAAGAGGATTTACGCTCCTCCTTCTCAACCTCGCTATATTCACAGTAGGCATGATGTTGGCTTTTCTGAGACACGACCCTCATCCCTTTTATGAGAAGGCTGTGAATGTATACAACAAGGCGCAGCAAAAGTTCTTGATCTACAAGCGAAAGTATGAAGCCAAAAAGAACGAAATTTTAAGAGCTCACAACAAACGCTTGAACGACAAGCGTAATGAAATCAAGATCATAGAGGAGCAAATCAAAATCTATATCCGCGAGCTAGACGGTATTGACAAGAAGATCACAACCGATCGCAAGAACTTGGTCTCTGCACTGGCTAGAAAGGTGATGGCTTATCAGCACTCGAATCAAAAGATCCGTAAAACACCTCCACCAGATTACTTCCGCTCTGATTTGATACCGATGATTGAGGAGCTCATCTGATGAAACACTTCTATTTAATCAAACTGTGCTTGATCTCTCTCATGTTCTTTGTTGTCTCCAACGGATTTGCAGGAGACAAATACTGTCAGAGTGGGTCTCACTCTAAAACCTATGACATCCACATATTTGGAAACACCTACAAGGACTCTAATTCAAAGCGTCAAATGGCTCAGGGTCTGACAGATCTCTTTAGCAACATCGTGATTGGGGACAGAGTGAAGGTTTATAACCATAACGCAACTGGATATAGCCTTAGCATGGACCAATGTGTACCTGGGTGTCCTGAATCAAGTTTTATGGAAAACCTTCTCAGCACCTCTTGTTCATCTGAGGTGGCTAAGCGGGACCGTAAAGCCTTCAACACCAGATTTGCTCAGGCAACCATGGGTGAGATCAACCGGGACAACTCAAGTTATGACATCTTTAAATCTATTCAAGACTTAAACGATGTTTACAAGGGGAGTAGAACCAACAATGTAGTTGCCGTGGCGATCTCAATGATTCCTGACGGGATCAATCCTACAGATCCTAATGCCTTCAACAAGTTCTACGCAACCAACGTCCCCAACTTAAAGCTCGCCCTTGACTTTCCACCGGTCTGCACTGTGGGTACATCCCCAAGTTCTGAAGTGATGAAGTTTTGGAGGGAAGTCTTCGCCCTACAAAACGTCAAGTTTGACTTTAAACCCTGTAACAAGGACTGATGATGAAAAAACAAATTATTTATTCTGTGATGACTGCATTTTTTGTAGGCAGTGCTTTCAATCTTTCTTTTGCAGATGAAAGATCCTCAAACAATGCAGATGCTCAGTTCCGGGAGGTCTATCCAAAGGCAATGGCTGGAGAGACGGGAGCTATGTTCACGCTCGGCAAGATCTATGTCGAGGGGGCCTCCTCTGCCGGTCGGGACACTGCTAAAGGAATGGAGCTAATTCAAAGGGCCTCTGGCAACGGCAACACGAATGCAACCAAATACATGATTGATGTGTATGAGCGCAGTGGCTCGGATAAGGCGCTCGAGCTTTGTCAAAAACTTCAAAAGGCGGGAGACAAGTATTGTGACAAGAGGATGGAGACACTGGTTGAACACAGTATCCCAAAAACAGTTTCGCCAAACAGTTGTAAGAAACTAAATGAGCTTTACAACGCGGGCAATCAGGGCACTTTAATCAAGACGGAGGTCACAAGTTGTGTGCTGCGTGGTTACTCAGACACTTTGTCCTTTGACGAAGCTATGAGTAACCTGAGAATGCAAGCCGCGAGTGACTCTAAGTCTTTTGTGATGCTGATGAGTTTCATGCTAAAGGAGGGTTCCAAAGAGTGGGATCCACTCTTTGTGGAGGAGAACTTATCTAAAGCAGGGTTGAACTTCAAGGACCGCGAAGTCAAAGATATGTTTATCAAGAACGCAATAACCTTTGATGGGTGCAGGAAGATGGACCGCTTAAAGCGTGAGAATTTGAGACAACGCCCCTCTGTTTGTAGGATGGCGGCTAGAAGTGGGGACGAGGATGCGGCTCTTTACGTAGGTGATGCGTACCTTACTGGTAAGGATTATTTCCCAGAAGAACCCAGCGAGGCCGCTCTTTACATCAAGGAGGCTGTGCACTCTAAGAATCCGGCTATTGCTGCGGACGCTTTTGTGCTTCTTATGAATTTATACCAAAGACAGGGAAAGTTCTACGAGCACTTTGCTTTAGCCAAGCTTGAGATCAAGGGAAATACAGTAAATAAGCGAACTGCACTCGCAAGCCTTGGGTATGAGGCAGAGTACTTTAAACGCACCCACAGCTCTATGGGGGTGGATGATATTTTTGATTTGGTAGCGCTGTGTGACTCCCCCGATGTTCCTCAAGACTTTAAGAGCAAAGTTGGACGAACCATTGATGAGGTGATCAAAGACCGGGGACGTCTTATGAAACCCATTGAGAAGGATTCTTTGAACATGTACAAAGAGAAGCTTCTCACCGAGCGAGACAAAGCGGAGATTGAGGCTGAGAGGGCTGAGAGGGTTGCAGTCACTGCAGCCCAGGTTGGTGCACAAAGCGCTACTCAAAGCGCTACTCAAAGCAATATACAAATCAATACACAAGTTGCCCAGGAAGCTAAACGTGCAGAGCCCAAGGCTGAGGATCCTCGAGTCGCCGATGACAGGACAAAGAGATCAGAGAAAACAGAGAAAACGGTTGATAAAGAGCCTGGATTAATTGAACGAATCTTTTTTAACGGGAGCTCCAGATGAAAGAACAAAATGTACAAGTGGATGAGTCCCTTGGAGTTCAGTCACTAATGAAATTATTTCTCTTAAAGGCTACAACACTTGTCATCGTAAGCGCCGTGTTGTCTACCTTGTCAGGATGCACGACTGCACCACCACCTCCAAGCGAGAAACAGCTCATGACGACTCGGATGGGGGATACAAGCGCCGTTGAAGTCATTGATATGAGAAGCGTGATGAGGAACAACATCCTAACCGCACAGGTGACGGTGAAGAACTGGGGCCCCCCACCTAACCCCAAAACAGGAGAAAAACAACCCGACAGCAAACTCTACGGCTACCGCTTTAAGTGGTTGAACGCAGGTGGGATGGTGGTGTTCACGGACGAGGCCTGGAAGCCACTGACGTTAACTCGTGACCAAAGTGCAGACTTGGTCGGCGTCGCTCCCACCCCGGACGCTACTGCGTTCAGGTTCGAAATCAATCAATACAAGTAACAAAGTGAGATGGATATGAAAACCTACCCAAAAATATGCCTGACTACGTTTGCAGTGCTCGTGACGGGCTGTGCATCTTCACCGCCACCCCAGCAGTCTCAGATCTACATTCCCCCGCCTACCATCGTGAAATACGGTGACTCACAAAGCATTGAGACGGTGACGGCTGATTTTGGATCAACAGACTTGCAAACAATCACAGAGACCATGGTTCGATCAATGCTGCAAAGTAAGACCATTCAAAACAGCAAGTCGGCTCCAACTGTGACGCTTGCTGAGGTGAAGAACCAAACGGGTGAATCTATAAATACAAGGATGATCACTGAGAAGGTGAGGACGCAGTTATTAAAGAGTGGACAGGTCAGATTTGCAGTGAGCAGCAATGAGATGCAGTCCCAGGTCGATGAGCTCAAGCGTCAAAACCAAAGCGGCATGTACAGGAACGACGGTATATCCAAGACCGGGATGATGGAGGGAGCTAAGTACCGGATCACGGGGACGATCTCAACCATTGTTAAACAAAACAGGGACATGAAGGATGTGTTCTACAACTTCACGCTGAACTTGGTGAACAACCAAACGGGACTCATTGAGTGGGCCGAGGAAAAAGAAATCCGTAAAACCGTAACTCGTTAAAGAGGCATGAACATGAAAAAATCTCATTTACTTTATGCAGCGCTTATTGGATCTACCTTGATTCTTGGCGGATGCCATACGAGTCCCTCCATTGATCTGAACAAGACAATTGGGGGCAATAGCGGGTATGACGAGCTCAAATATGGAAAGTCTAAGCAGCCCACAAACTATGACAACGACGGAAATCCCTACTCTTGGAAATCCAAAACAATTGCGGTGACAGATATCAGTTATTCGGCTGAGTTTAGGGAGGCGTTTTACTTTGAGGAAAACAAGGTCAAGCGGTCTGAGAACTCAAATGACCTGAAATCCGAATCTACAGTTCCTCAAGTGATTGTGCCCACTGCACCTGAGTTGCAGGAGCCTTCACCACTTGAGAAACCAACATCAAGTAAGCCGCAGGATAGAAGGTTTGATGATAAGCGGGTAGATAGACAAACCGATATGCACTCGGTTGGGTTTTACATGGTTCAGGCAAAGGGGGAGGAATTACAGAACCCTTCTATATCCCCTCCCGCAGTCTCACCGCCTCCGCCGCCTCCACTGCTTTCGCCTCCCCCACAACCTACACCATCCCCTGGCGCACTTGAAAAGTTTCGAGCCCAACAAGACCAAGTGCCCGGGAGTGTGAACAAGACCGAGTCTATTAGGAGCTCAAATTTTGAACAAAGCTACACCAAGAAATACGGAACACAGAGAAAGATCAATTACGGGGAGATTCGCGGCCTGTCAGGTCCTATTAAAGGAATGCTCATCAAGGCGGGTTACCGCGTTGCTCAGGGACGACCTAATGTTGAGCGAATAGATCAAAACGATGATTACTTTGACATCATCAGGCGTATCAAGTCAGGCGATTTTGATGGGGCTGACTATGTGCTTTATGGTGTGTTGACTGGGTTATCCCTATCTGATAACGCGGCTCTCATTACGGGAACCCAAAATACGATGGCTATCAATTCTTTAGATATCGCTGTAGATTTTTCATTGATAGACACTAAAACGTTCCAAGTGGTTGCATCCTTTGTCGCGTCGGGCTTCGGCAGCGACAACCGAATTGACGGACAAAGTGAGGGTTATAAACCCAACTACTCCAAGATGATGAAACAAGTCTCTGGGAGTTTGTCCGAGAACGTGGCTTACCAACTCGGGGCTCAAGAATTCTTTAAATCTGATTCAGGTGAGGCACCTCCCGCGCCTAGGGTGATCCCCGGCACAGAGAAATACAGAAACGAGGAGAGTCATTTGAGGGTGTACAAATAATGGCGACCAACCCTAACGAGACACCTCCCGCAGAGCCGACAGGCTCAAAGGATGATCCTGAGGAAAAAACACCCCCAGAATCCCCTACACTTGAGGAATCCTATGTCTGGGTTCCTCCAAAAATGAGTAGTTTAGAGCGCCTTCACCGAATCAAGTACATGATCCAGTCCCGTGGGTGTGTGCCGTTGCAAGATTTCCTAGATCAACTAGAGATCTCACAGGCCACATTCAAACGTGATTTGGAGTATCTTCGTAACAGACTCAATGCGGACATCAAGTATGACCGCTTTATGGGGGGCTACTGCTTTGATAAACCAAAGCAAGACAAGAAAGTAGAACTCCCAGGTCTTTGGTTCACTGAGAAAGAGGCCACTGCACTGGTACTCATGCAGCATTTACTCAGTCAAATGGACAAGGGCAGTTTGATCGGTCCTCACATTGAACCGCTTACCTCCATCATTGACGGGATATTGGGTCAAGATGAGACGCCTGGCAAAGAGCTCAGAAAACGGATCAAAGTGTTTGGACGAACCTCTAGAAAAACAACTCTTGAGAATTTCGAGGAAATTGGCAGTGCACTCCTGAAACGTCATCGCCTTCAAATTACCCACTACTCTCGAACTAATGACAAAACGACTGAGCGTGAGATTTCTCCTCAGCGTTTGATCTACTACAGAGAGAACTGGTACTTGGATTCTTACTGCCATTTGCGAAAAGACCTTAGAAGCTTCTCTGTGGACGGTATTAGAGAAGCTGCAATCGTGTTTAAGAAATGCGAAGAAGTCAGTGATAAATCTCTCACTCAATACTTTGCAGAGAGTTACGGGATCTTCTCAGGACCTGTAACTCAACGAGTGAAACTTAAATTCACACCCGAGCGGGCTAGGTGGATATCGGATGAAACATGGCACCCAGAGCAAGTAGCAAGTTTTGATAAGGACGGCAATTACATCCTTGAGTTTGGTTATAACCAGGACCCTGAACTCATTATGGATATTTTGAAGTACGGTTCAGCGGTCGAGGTTTTGTCTCCAGCCTCACTAAGAACAAAAATTAAAAATGAGATTGCTAAAACTCTAAGCAAATACTAAGGTGAAAAATCTGGCGAATACACCGTGAACCCCAAGACTCCTGATCGTCCCGTTGTAGCCGTTGCCAATTGGGGAAATGAAGATAAGTATTGCCCAATGGCAGTAACTACTTGGAACCGCATCATCTCTGGATTTAATGTGATAAGGACCGTTCCTTATTATCACGAGGGGGAGCTATTTAAGTCCTGGTGGGAATTTAATATTAACGGAAATAACACCGTACGGATTACGTATTCAAAAGCAGTTAGTGATCTAGGGGAGGGCTTGGGTTTTGAGGGAGCTATTTCTGATCTCAGGGTGACTTACTTTGAGAGAAAGGTAAACGGGCTCTCAAAACTCATCAAGTTAGGCCGTTTGTATAAAAAGTTTGAAATCTACTTTGAAGAATTGAGAAAAGAGGATTCCTCAATTACCTTCTTTTATGTTTTTGTCGGAAAGAAGCAAACTGGCCATCTCCTCAACTTCACATTCGAATCGACACAGGCTAAAGTCATTAGGAAAATCAACTTTAAAGGGTTAAGGACTGCAAAAGAGGTAATAGACAGCATCACTAGCGGATGGAATCAACTATTTGCTGTAGATCCACCCGTACGAGTGCTAAAACAAATTCTTCTAAAAATAGAGCAAAAAGATCCTGAACTTGCCTCCCTCATGATTAGAGAACCTAGTCTTAATCATGCACAAACCCTTTTTGAATGGAATTAAATATATGGCACAAGTTCTTTATTACTTACCCGGGCGCGGGGGCAAACTCGACTCGGCTTTGGGTAAAGAGTTAATGCGAAGGGGTTTTGATGTCGCAGGTCGGTCCACTACGGGCGAATTCAATGAACTCTCGTTTTCAGATCAAGTCCGAACCATAGCAAATGATTTAGAGAGTGGATTCTGGCATGAGGATACAAGAGTAGTAGCTAATTCCTTTGGAGCTTACCTCTTTTTGCACGCCCAAGGATTAATGTCCCCGTTCGTTGGCAAGGTACTCCTTCTCTCCCCCATTGTTGGGGAATTTACGAATGATGAGAAGATGATGAGCTTTGTCCCTCCTAAGTCGGAAGAACTCAAGGCCCTCGTAAATTCAGGGAACTATCCCACGCCTCATCATATTGAGATGCACGTGGGAAGCGAGGACTGGCAAAGCAACCCCGATAGTGTTAAAGCACTCGCCACAAAACTCGCAGTTAATTACGCGGTTGTTCCAAGCGAGGGACACAGTCTTTCCAAGGCCTATGTTGCAACTATCCTAGATCGATGGCTAAGCTAACTTGTGATTAAAAAGTTTTTATAAAATATTATGTTTTCGCGCGTCAAGCAAGGTGCGGGTTTGATACTCAATCAAACCATGCTGATTAATACAATCCCTCTGCTTAAGGCCAAGTAGTCTTAG
>DAITOS010000088.1:0-10879 GCA_036834025.1 Limnohabitans sp. | reverse complement strand
ATTCTCATGCTCCTCAATTTCACTTTGTAACTCTTTGAGTCGTTTCCCAATGGTTGCCAATTCTGTATGAACGGTCCCGCTGACAAGCTTTTCCTCAAGTTTCAATTTCTCAGCGCCCAGTGATGCCAATTTCGCATCAATTGTTTTGATCTCCTTCAGGATCGGCTGGGATTGCAGATTTTTCTGATTTCTTAGCTCAGCTTCGCGTTTTCTGCGCTCTTTAGCGCTTATTATTTCACCAGGATCGATAGGCTTTGGTGGTTTTCTGGAGTTATGGGGAGGGGATGAAATATCAGAATTTTGTTCGATTTCATTAGACTCTGCATTTTGCTTAAATCCCGTTTTATTTGGATTACTCGATTGGGATTTACTCCCAAACTCCTCCTTCATCAACTCCTTGATCCGTTTCGCCTCAGCCAATAAATATTGCTGATAGTCGTCAAGATCGCCAACAAAGTCCTCGATAACGCCCCTGCCTACGAGCCAAAACTCCTCGCATACCGCTCTAAGCAAAGCTCGGTCGTGGCTGACCAACAAAACACTGCCATCGAATTGGTTAAGCGCCATACCAAGCGCCTCTCGAGTGACCAAGTCCAGGTGGTTTGTTGGCTCATCAAGCAGCAATAAATTGGGCTTTTGCCAAACAATCATTGCTAATACGAGCCGCGCTTTTTCACCTCCACTCAGGGTCCCTACAGGTTGAGATACCATCTCATTTACAAACCGAAAGGTACCCAAATAGTTTCTCAACTCTTGCTCCCTGGTTTGAGGGGCAAACTCCTTAGCTAGCCTTATGAAATGCATGAGGGGTGAGTCCTCTGGACTCAAGACATCCAACTCTTGTTGTGCAAAATATCCAATTCTCAGTCCCTTGCCCTCGACGATTGAGCCGCTTAGAAGGGGCATAGCCCTGGCGATGGTTTTAATAAAGGTTGACTTTCCTTGACCATTGGCTCCTAAAATTCCGATTCTTTGTCCCGATAAAACAGATCTGTTGATGTCGTTTAATATGGTCCTCTCAGTGCCTTGGCCACTCTCAGAGTCATCTGTGACGTACCCAAACTGACCTGATTTGAGCGAGATCATAGGGTTGGGAAGGGTGGGGGAGGGTTTGAACTGAAACTCAAAGTCGGCTGTACCTGCAACAGGGGCGACACGAGACATCCTCTCCAAAGCTTTAACCCGGCTTTGTGCTTGTTTAGCCTTGGAGGCCTGCGCTTTAAATCTATTGATAAATGATTGCAAGTGCTCAATTCGCGCTGACTGCTTTACAAAAGCAGCTTGTTGTAAAAGAAGTTGCTGTGTTTTTAGTTCTTCAAAAGTGCTGTAATTCCCCCCGTATCTTGAGAGTTTAGCGTCCTCAAGGTGGAGGGTGACCTTTGTAATTGCGTCTAAGAACTCTTTATCGTGACTGATTACGACCATGGTACCTGCATACCTTTGCAGCCAACTCTCAAGCCAAACCAGCGCATCTAAATCCAAGTGATTGGTTGGCTCATCAAGTAACAACAAATCAGATGGACACATCAAAGCCCGTGCCAATTGAAGACGCATTCTCCAACCGCCTGAAAAACTATTCACAGTATTTTCTAACTGATCTGGTCTAAAACCAAGTCCCAAAATAAGTGACTGAGCTCTTGACTTTGCATCATGAGCGCCTAAGTCTGAGAGGGCTAGATGTGCATGAGCGATTTCCATACCATCTTGCGATGCCTCGGCTTTTAAAAGTGCTTGCTGTGCCGCCCCTAGAGCAATGTCACCACTTAAAACGAATTCAGTTGCAGAGTCATCGCTCTCAGGCATCTCCTGGGCAACTTGAGCCATCTGCCAAGCGCTAGGTATTTGTACCTCACCTTTGTCCTCACTAAGAGTTTTGTTCAGTAAAGCAAAAAGGCTAGATTTACCAGCCCCATTTCTACCGATCAATCCTACTTTTTCTCCTGGATTAATAGTGACACTGGCGTGATCTAAAACGACCTTAGTACCGCGTCGAAGTACGACATCTTGCAAAACTATCATTGTTTATAACTTATCTGTAAATATAAAATATTCAGTGAAATGCGGTTCACTGGGTTTGCAAAAATGCAGTTAACTGATGCTTTGTAATTAATACCACTTGGTCCTCAGTTGCACTAGTCTGAAGCCAAACACAGTCAAGATGTGGGAATGCGATCTCAAAATTATTTCGCTCGTGACCAATTTCCAAAACAATCACTCCTGTATCACAAAGGTAATTCGGGGTATCTGTTAGGAAACGCCTTATAAAGTCCATACCGTCCTCACCGCCGTAAAGGGATAAGTGGGGCTCGGCTTTGAATTCCTCAGGCAATTCACTCATACTTTTTGAGTTGACATAGGGTGGATTACATAAAATCAGGTCATATGGACCACCAGCATGCTCCATGCAATCGGATAGTACTAATTTTATTCTTTGTTCCAGTAGGTGTCGTTTCAGATTTATTTGAGCGACCTCTAAAGCTTCAACAGAGATATCTAACGCATCAATTTTGACATCAGGAAATACCATTGCGCAGAGGATGGCTAAACTACCATTTCCAGTGCAAAGGTCAAGCACTTGAGACGTGTGGATACTTAACCATGGGTCTATTGATCCATCTACCAAACATTCAGCAATAAGGCTTCTTGGGATAATGCTTCTTTGGTCTACAAAGAAGGGAACTCCTTGAAGCCATGCTTCCCCAGTTAGATAAGCACTGGGTTTTCTTTCCTTAATACGAGAGTCAATAGTTTTGTAGGCTTTATGGATTTGATTTTCACTTAATTCAGAATGAATTAATGTTGTATCTGTGTCCAAAGGTAATCCAAGACTCCAAAGTACCAACCAAGAAGCCTCATCATGTGCATTCGTCGTACCGTGTCCAAATGATACTTTAGCAAGTGTAAGACGGTTTGTGCATTCGCTTATTAGGTCAAGCAATCTCATGGGGTTGCTAAAGACGCTTGTGAAATGCCGTTTAATGACAAAATAATTTGGTAATACACATCTTTAAGTTTCTCTAAATCTTCAATTCTTACACGTTCATTAATTTTGTGAATGGTTGAGTTGGGTGGTCCTAACTCAATGACTTGATTGCAAATTCTTGATATGAATCTGCCGTCACTTGTTCCGCCAGAAGTAGAGAGTTCTGTATCTAAGTGGCATACATCCTTAATGGCTTGTCGAACAGCGTGCACCAAATCTCCCTCCTCAGTAATGAAGGGCATACCTCCAAGTGTCCATTTGAGATCGTATTCAAGAGAGTAGTGATCAAGTACTGCATGCACTCGGGACTGAAGGCTCTCTACAGTGGACTCCGTACAAAAACGGAAATTAAAATCTACCACACACTCACCTGGAATGACATTACTAGCCCCAGTTCCCGCGTGGATGTTACTGATTTGCCAACTGGTGGGTTGAAAGTAATCGTTTCCCTTGTCCCAAACCGTGTTGACTAATTCATTCATCGCTGGAGCAAAAAGGTGAATAGGATTTTTGGCAAGTTGCGGATAGGCAATGTGTCCTTGGATACCTTTAATAACAAGTTTTCCGCTTAAAGTGCCCCTTCTTCCGTTTTTGATCATATCGCCAGTTTTTTCAACAGCAGTCGGTTCGCCAACAATACACCAATCAAGCTTTTCAGATCTGTCTTTAAGTAAGTCACAAACTTTAACTGTGCCCCCGGTGGCAGGTCCCTCTTCATCACTGGTGATCAAAAATGCAATATTTAAACTTGGATTGGGACAATTATCGTAAAACTCTTTCGTAGCCAAAACCATGGCGGCAAGTGAGGACTTCATGTCACTTGTACCTCGGCCGTAAAGATGACCCTCCCTGTAGGAGGGGGTAAAAGGGTCACTGTCCCATTTAGAAATAGGGCCAGTAGGGACTACATCCGTATGACCTGCAAAAACAAGTGTTTTTGAATTAAAAACATTGGCTGTCGCGGATGAGTTGGGAAGAATGGATTTTCGAATTGACCAAGAATTTGTAACTCTCAAATCGTCTTCGCCGTCATAAATCCACTCTGTTTCAAAACCAAGCGGTTTTAAATACTCGAGGAGTATATTTTGACATCCCGCGTCATTTGGGGTTAAAGATACCTGTGCAACTAAACGCTCTGTGAGTGATAAAAGTTCAGACATTGATTGGGTGTGAGTTAATGCTGTCTTATCTATTTACTAATCAACTCTGGCCCTGTGGCACAGAGTTGATTGAGTATGAAAAGCAGGTAGTAGTTTTAATCGCGTAGTAAGTCGTTTAAGCTTGTTTTCGCTCTAGTTTGTGCGTCAACTCGCTTGACGATAACTGCGCAGTACAGACTGTACTTACCAGATTCGCTTGGAAGATTTCCAGATACAACTACGGAGCCGCTAGGGACTCTTCCGTACATAATTTCACCGGTTGCGCGGTCGTATATTTTCGTACTTTGTCCGATATAAACACCCATTGAGATAACAGAGTTTTCCTCAACAATGACCCCTTCCACAATCTCAGATCGGGCTCCAATGAAACAATTGTCTTCAATAATGGTTGGGTTGGCTTGCAGTGGCTCTAGTACCCCCCCCAGGCCCACTCCGCCAGAAAGGTGAACATTTTTTCCTACTTGAGCGCACGATCCCACAGTGGCCCACGTATCAACCATTGTGCCTTCGTCAACATAAGCTCCAATGTTGACGTAACTTGGCATCAAAATGGCTCCTTTAGCAATGTAGCTTCCTCGTCTTGCAACTGCAGGGGGCACAACTCTTACACCGCTTTCTTTCATCTCTTGTTCACTTAAGGATGCAAATTTAGTAGGTACTTTGTCATAAAAACCTAAATCACCCGCATGCATAGGTACATTGTCACTAAATTTAAAGCTCAAGAGTACAGCTTTCTTAATCCATTGGTGGGTCTCCCATTGACCAACTGATTTTTTAGTACTCACCCTTAAGCGTCCAGCGTTTAGCTCTCCAATAACGTGATCGACTGCTTGCGTAATTTCAGTCCCCGCATTAGAGAGATTTAATTGAGCACGGTTTTCCCATGCTTGATCGATTATGGTTTGAAGTTGTTGACTCATTTTTTAATAAGTTGGTTAGAAATTTTTAAGTACAAAGCTTTTGATTCTTTGAGCCGCTTCTACGCACTCTTGTGTCTGTGCAACCAAAGCCATACGTATTCTGCCTTTTCCGGGATTTTTCCCGCCAAATTCTCTTGCCAAGTAACTACCGGGCAAAACAGTTACATTGTATTGATTCATGAGATCTCTGGCAAAACTTTCGTCATCCCCTCCAGGCACTCCCGCCCAAAGGTAGAAAGCAGCGTCCGGTAATTTGACATCCAAACACGACTCTAAAATAGGCAAAACATTGGCAAATTTTTCCCTGTACAGGTTTCTGTTCTCGATGACGTGTTGCTCGTCGTCCCATGCTTGTACGCTTGCTGCTTGAATCATGCCGCTCATTGCACTTCCGTGGTAGGTTCTGTACAACAAAAAGGATTTGATTAATTTTTCATCACCAGCAACAAATCCACTGCGCATCCCAGGGACATTGCTTCTTTTCGAGAGCGATGTAAAGGCAACAATATTTTTGTAGTTTTCAATTCCAAGTCTTTGTGCTGCTTCAAGCCCACCGAGTGGAGGCTCATCTTTAAAGTAAATTTCGCTGTAGCATTCGTCTGAGGCTATTACAAAGCCATATTTCTCGCTTAACTCAAAGAGTTTGCGCCACTCCTCAATGCCCATAACTGCGCCCGTTGGATTGCCCGGCGAACAAACAATTACCATTTGAGTCCTTTGCCAAGTCGCACTAGAGACTTGGGACCAATCGATACCGAAATTCCTCATCGGATCGCTAGGCACGTAATAGGGCTGAGCGCCCGCGAGAAGTGCAGCACCTTCGTAAATTTGATAAAAAGGGTTAGGGCAGATAACAAAGGGCGCAACCTTTCTTGATCCATTTGAATTTGCATTTCCTTGTTCCAAACTTGGATCAATAACTGCTTGGGTAAAAGAAAACAAAGCCTCCCTTGACCCATTGACCGGTAATATTTGAGTTTTTGGATCGACTTGAACCCCGTACCTTCTATTCAACCAATTCGAGCAAGATTGTCTAAGTGCAAGCTCGCCAATGGTTGGCGGATAGCCGCTCAAGGCTTTAAAATTACTTGAAATTGCATCAAGTATGAATTGAGGAGTTGCATGTTTTGGCTCCCCAATGCCAAGGCTTATGGGGGAATAATCATTGTTAGGAGTTATCGGGGCAAATAACTGCTTTAATCGCTCAAATGGGTAAGGTTGGAGCCTATCTAAAAGTGGGTTCATCGCTGTATTATCTTTTAAATTTTGCAGTCTCACATCGACATAAAAATAAATTCTTGTTTCCCAGGCATCAAATCAATGAATCACTATCTAGACTTGTCTAATGCAACTGTATTTGCTAATACTGAGACTGAATTAATTCATCTTGCAAATGAGTATGCAATCAGTCTTGCAAGAGATTGTGATTTTTTCAAAGGAACACATACTGAGCTAATTACGGACCCTTTAAGTCTAAAATCCACCGATTCGTTGGATAATTTGTCCAAGCGTTTGCACCAAATCATCGGATATTTGCCTATTTTTTGTGCAATTGAGTATGTAAACAAGGCAAAATTGCTGGTTAAATTAATTCAAAATAGCTCATCTTCTGAATTTTCTGAGTCTATGTTGAGTTTAAAGGAGATACTAGAGGGTTTGCAAAGCGAATTAAAGAATTGGCTTGAACTAAGATCTTAATTTTCTTGTGTTGATCGCCAGTTTGGAAATTAGCAAGGCAAGCAAAGTTCTGGACATCTCACAGGTTTGATTCAGTAGCTTTTAATTTGTTCTAAATCGTTTTAATTAGTTTCAAGGTTATATCGGTGCGTTTAACTTCCATCAAAATTTCAGGCTTCAAATCATTCGCTGAGCCTACTACTTTCATGTTGCCTGGCCAATTGGTAGGCGTAGTTGGTCCCAATGGTTGTGGTAAATCAAACATCATTGACGGAGTTAGATGGGTTTTGGGCGAAAGCAGGGCCAGTGAGTTGCGCGGCGAGTCAATGCAAGATGTGATCTTCAATGGAACCAACAACCGTAAAGCTTCAAGCAGGGCCAGTGTAGAGCTTATATTTGATAATTCAGATCACCGCGCCGGTGGACAATGGTCGCAGTTTACAGAAATTGCTGTGAAGCGGGTTTTAACTCGTGACGGCACTAGTAGTTACTATTTAAATAACCAACCAGTTCGTCGACGAGATATTCAAGATGTGTTCTTGGGCACAGGTTTAGGTCCCAGAGCTTACGCGATCATTGGTCAGGGAACGATCAGCCGAATTATCGAATCTAAACCTGAGGACTTAAGACTCTTTTTGGAAGAGGCGGCAGGGGTTTCTAAATACAAAGAAAGACGCCGGGAGACCGAGAACAGGCTTGCTGATACTCGTGAAAATTTAGTGAGAGTTGAGGATATTCTTAGAGAGTTAAACGCTAATTTAGACAAATTAGAGAAACAAGCCGAGGTTGCTAACAAATATAACTCGCTCAACTCAGACGTAACTCTTAAGCAACAACAACTCTGGTATCTACGTAGGACAGAGTCCGAGCGTGAACAAACCCAGATCAAAACGCAGCAAGAACGAGCTGAAATTGATCTTCAAGCCAAAATTGCAGATCTAAGAAAGATTGAGTCTGATTTAGAAACAATCAGACAATCTCACTACCTAGCTGGCGACCAGCTTAATCAGTCCCAGGGTTTGCTTTATGAATCGACCGCAGAAGTAGGTCGTTTAGAGGGAGAAATCAGGTTTGTTGTGAGTTCAAAAGAACGCACAGAAGAGAGAATTACCCAACTCTCCGAACAAAGAGAACACTGGACAGAGCAGCAAGAAAATGCACTCGAAGAAATTGAGCGTCTAAAGGAGTCCGAATCCAATCAGATGGAGGAGTTGGACATTTTGCTGGCTAGGCTAGAGGAGGAGCGTGATCATGTTCCTACACTTGAGTCACAGTGGCGAGAGGCTCAAAACAATGCAGAATCACAGAGAACAAGCGTAACCCAGGTTCAACAGCAAATACAGGTGTTAGCCGCTGAGCAAAGAAGCATTGATGAACAAGATAATTTACTCGAAATAAGATCTGAGCGTTTGAAATCTGAGCTATCCAATCTTGAACCCGCAGACCAAGAGTTACTTGCAAAACTAAATCAAGAGTTGGTTATATCGCAACAAGACTTTGAATCCTCACAGGCGCAAATGTTTGAACTGCAAGAGCGAGTGCCTGAGTTGGATCAAGAAAGGACTCAGGCCCAGGAGGCAAGTTATGCTGAATCCACAAAACTTTCAGACCTAAGCGCTAGGCATGAGGCTCTTGTCTCATTACAAGAGAAAGTAAAAACAGACTCAAAACTCAAGCCTTGGTTGTCTAAACATGGCTTAGAAGGATTAGAGGCGCTATGGGGCCGAATACATATTGAAAAAGGGTGGGAAAACGCTCTTGAGTCAGCACTTCGCGAGAGATTGTCCTCCCTAGAGGTCTCAAAGTTGGAGATGGTTTCTTCATTTGCTAAGGATACTCCCCCAGCAAAACTCACATTTTACGCAAACAATACACAAACCAATCCCCAGACTAGCTCAGGCACTACGCTTGCCAATTTAAAGCCACTGATTGAGCTTGTTAAGACAAAGGATGCACAGCAAAAGTCTTTATTTACCGAGTGGCTCCAAGGAGCATACACCGCTCCTACGCTTGAGGAAGCACTGGGCGCTAGGATGAGTCTCAAAGCAGGTGAGGCCATATATGTACCTTCAGGTCACTCAATTACCTCAAGTAGCGTCAGCTTTTATGCGCCTGATAATGAGCAAGCCGGCTTGTTAGCAAGAGCACAAGAGATTGAAAACTTGGATAAAGAACTCAAAGCCCAAAAATTGATTTCCGATGAATCTAAAAATAATCTAATCAGGCTTGAAATTGATTACAAAAATGCATCCCAGCAACTCACTCAAATCCGTTTGGATGTATCTGAAAAACAGCAAAAATTGCACGATATCGAGGTTAAAACACTAAAGCTTTCCCAACAAGCCGAGCAAACTCAACAGCGAGCCCAACAGTTACAAAACGAACTTAGTGAAATTAAAGAGTCCAGAAGTAGCCTACAAGAAAGGAGAAATACTGCCGAGGGTCGCTTTGAGTCACTGGATATGGAGTTATCTGATACTCAGGAGAGATTTGCTAATTTAGAGCAATCAGTCATAGACGCAGAGAAACAACTATCTAACTCCAGAGAGGCTTTAAGGCAGTCCGAGCGGCTCCACCAAGAGGCAGAGTTTGCCGCCAGAACATTGGTCTCTCGAAAAGCTGAGCTCGAGAGAACGATTCAGTCCGCTCAGACCCAACTCAGCAGCCTAGCAGAGGAGCAGGCTAGACTCACTCAAGAACTCGCCCAACTCTCAGATGAAACCGCTCGTGCAGGTCTTCAACAAGCCCTTGAGCTTAAGGCTGAGCGAGAGAAAGACCTTGCTGCAAAACGCAGTGAATACGACGGACTTACCAGCAGCTTAAGGGCGGCCGATGAGAGCAGGTTGCAGCGAGAGCGTGAACTCGATCCACTTAGACAAAAAATTACTGATCTGCAACTGAAAGAACAAGCCGCTCGAATTGGATTTGAACAGTTTGATGAACAACTCAGGCTAGCCGAAGCAGATTTGGACCTTATTGCAGCTTCTATAGAGCAGGGTAACGTTCAGTTGTCTGGATTGCAATCCTCGATTGACAAAATTCAACGTGAAATTTCTTCGCTCGGAGCCGTCAATCTTGCCGCACTAGAAGAGTTAAGTACTTCTCGTGAACGTAAGTTGTTCTTGGATTCTCAGTCCGCAGATCTGAACGAGGCGATGAATACGCTTGAGCAAGCAATAAAGAAAATTGACGGCGAAACCAGGGAACTGTTGGGAGACACTTTTAAAACAGTAAATGAACATTTCGGTCGTATGTTCCCTGAATTATTCGGTGGAGGCAATGCACGCTTGATGATGACGGGGGAGGAGATTTTAGACTCCGGTGTTCAAGTAATGGCTCAGCCTCCTGGCAAAAAGAACCAAACCATTCATTTGCTATCCGGGGGTGAGAAAGCTCTTACTGCAATTGCACTTGTTTTTGCGATTTTCCAGCTCAATCCGGCTCCATTTTGTTTGCTAGATGAGGTTGACGCGCCCCTAGATGATGCCAACACCGAACGCTATGCTAAGTTGGTGAAATCAATGGCCACTGAGACTCAATTCTTATTCATCTCCCACAACAAAATCGCAATGGAGATGGCAGAACAACTAATTGGGGTTACGATGCAAGAGCAAGGTGTCTCTCGTATCGTCGCGGTGGATATGCAGTCAGCCGCCTCGCTTGCTGAGCCAGCTTGAATTGACGAAACTTCTGGATATCTGTTTTTACCTAAACTTAATTTGTGAATTTATAAACGATGAGTAACTTACAAATTGGATTAGCAGTACTTGGTGCCATCATTTTGGCTGCTTTGTTGATTCACGGTTCGTGGACTTCTAGAAAGAGTGTGCCGCGTCAGGCGGAGCCACTTTTATCCCAACAAGAGCTTGACGCATTAGGCGTTGATGCCAGCGACCCTAAGTTTTTAGCAGACCCCAAGAGTCCAACCTTCAGCGATGAGCTCTTAGCGGCACAAAATGCCTATGGGACTCTTGGTTCTGAGCCAAATGTAAACGGTGCCATTGCTGGATTCAAGGTCAGCAAGCAGTGGATGATGGATCCCCTAATCGATGTGATCACTCAAATTGACATCGACGCCCCAGTCAGCGGTGATGCAGCTCTTCAGGCCTTTCCAACTTCCCGAAGAATTGGTACCAAGA
>DAITOS010000087.1:4756-11635 GCA_036834025.1 Limnohabitans sp. | reverse complement strand
AGATACAAACAAAAAAGCTGATATTGACGAAACAAGTTTTTCTGCAACTTAAATCAAATACAAGTACCTATATACATATAACAATAATCCCCCCCTGCTTCGATGCCCCATTTTTATGAAAAAGATTGTTGTAACTGGTGCGAATGGATTTATTGGGATTGAAGTTGTTAAAGCATTGCTAAAACGAGGCGACTTTGTAACTGGTTTTGATATTGTTGCAAATGATTCTATTAAGAAACTCTTGTTGGAGACAAAAAATTTTGAATTTATTCAAGGTGAAATTTCAGAGTGGCAACATGTTGCAAATCTGTTTCAAAATTCAAAACCCGATGCCGTCATTCATTGCGCTGCAATTGTTGGTGTTATAGCCTCCGCTAATGTTCCATTTTCAACAATGAGAGTAAATGTTGAAGGCTCTCTCAATGTTTTTGAATCTATGAAGCTATTCAATATAAAACGAGTACTTAATTTAAGTACTGAAGAAATATATGGTAATTTTTTAAGTGATGTAATTGATGAAAATCATCGATGTCTTCCATTAATGCCGTATGGAATATCTAAGTTTGCAGTAGAGCAATTAGCACGCGACTATAAACGAAATCATGGGATGGATATTATCCATCTTAGAACTTGCTGGGTGTATGGCCCTGGTCTTCCTCGGCAAAGAGTTCCTAAAACGCTTATTGATGCAGCTATTCAAGGCAGATCTTTGCATATAGAAAACGGAGGTGATTTTAGAGTTGATCATGTTTATATAGACGATTTGGTTGATGGAATACTTTTAGCTCTTGATAAGCCATCTCATAAATTCGATGCATATCATTTGGCTTCAGGTAAAGCTTATTCTCTTTATGAAATTATTGATTTTGTTAAAGAATTAGTTCCTGGAAGTCAGTTATCCATTGGCCCAGGACAATATTTATTTGGCGATCGAATAGAGGCTGTAAAAAAAGGGGCGCTTGATATTACTCGAGCACATAAAGAATTGAGTTATACACCTAAATTTCAAATACAAGATGGATTGAAAGCTTACCTATCTTCTGCAAGAGCTTTGTAATTAAATTCATAATAAGGCTATATATGCATACTAATTTTCTACCAATTCAACTCAATGGTCTTAGGGTTGTAGTTACAGCTGGCGGATCTGGCATTGGAAAATCAATTGCTCAAGCATTTTCTGAGGCCGGGGCAGAGGTGTTAATCTGTGATGTTTCAGAATCTTTAGTCGCGCAGACCCATTCTTACAATCCCAAATTGACTTCTCTTATCACAGATGTTTCAAACCCTATTGATGTTAAACATTTGTTCGATGTAGTTAATAAGAAATGGGACGGATTAGATGTGCTGGTAAATAACGCTGGTATTGCAGGCCCCACTGCCCTTGTTGAGAATATTGAATATCAAGACCTTGAAGACACATTAAAGGTTAACGTCTCAAGCCAATTTTATTGTGCTAAACATGCAGTGCCTTTAATTAAGAAATCTGGAGGTGGTTCAATTATCAATCTTAGTTCAGTCGCTGGCCGACATGGCTTTGCATTTCGCTCGCCTTATTCCGCAGCAAAATGGGGGGTAATTGGTTTTAGCAAGAGTTTGGCGATTGAACTTGGCGAAAGCAATATACGGGTGAATGCTATTTTGCCTGGTCATGTTAATTCGGAAAGATTTCGGCGTGTCGTTAAAGCTAAATCAGAGGCGATTGGGTTAGATTTTGAAACTACAAAAAAACAATATCTTGATCTTGTCTCCTTAAAGCGAAATGTTGAAGACCACGACATTGCAAATATGGCGCTATTTTTAGCATCTACTTTTGGAGCAAATATCACTGGTCAAGCTATCAGCGTATGCGGTGATGTTCAGATGATGCCTAGTTAATTAATAATTAAGAGGATATATGTCTATATTAATAACTGGTGGCATGGGGCATGTCGGATATGAACTGATAAAACACGCTTTAAGAGCTGGCGAAGATGTGATTGCTCAATATCACACAACATTTAGAAAAAAAGATGCCAACGCACTTGAGGGTAATGTACGTTGGGTGCATTGCAATTTATCCAATCCTGCAGATGTAGAGGCTATGTCAAAAGATCCTAATGTGACGGGTTGTATTCATACTGCAGCAGTTCCAAATGATTTGGTTGCTAGAAATAATCCAGGTGAAGCGATTATGGTGAATATTAGTGCGGTAGGTAGCCTACTTGAAGCTGCACGTTTATATAAATGGACAAGATTTATTTACGTGAGTACTGGGTCTGTGTTTCAAAATATTAGCAATTTCAATATCCCAATATTTGAGGATGCAATTCCATTCACCACCAATACCTACAGCACTACCAAACTCTCTGGTGAAGTTTTAACTAACTTATATAGAACTCAATTCAATATTTCTGCTGCCAGTATAAGAATTTCATGGGTTTATGGTCCTCCCTTGGTCCCGGTTTTACGACAAAATCCGAGAGGGCCTATTCCTTTATTTTTAAAATATGCGTTGGCTGGAATCCCCATCAAGGAGTTACGCGGCGGAGAATTTGCTGCTAGCTATACCTATGTGGCTGATGTTGCTGCAGGACTATTTGCCGCTTACAAAACTGATAATTTAAATAATGGTATCTATCATCTTGGCTCAGGAGTTAATTACTCTACGCATGAAGTAGCTGCAGCTGTAAAAGAAGCAGTTCCTACATCGATCATCAGTGTTGGAGCAGGGACTGAACCTTGGACAGATGATACGCGTATGCGTGGCCCGCTCGCTGGCGATAATTTATTTAAAGATACAGGCTTTAAACCTCATTATTCCTTGTCAGAGGGAGTCAAAGACTTTGCAAATTGGATGCGATTAAACCCTGAAATATTTAAAGTTTAATTTAATTTAAAAATAAGGTAAATATCAGTAGTGTCCCAACGTTGAACGCCCGGTGAGTTGCAACTCATTGATTTTATTTAAGAAATTCATGTTTTTTCTTGGTTCCGATTTCAACAATAATTCTCCAATAATGAGGCTTTTCCAGTCAATGGGGAAGTCTCATCATGAACCAAGGCAAGCTTGTCTTTTCTCAGATCATGGATCATGTACCCATGACAACCTTTCGGCGTTGCGTTGCCAAACACAGAGGCGATCACAAGATCAAAGACTTCTCCTGCTTCGATCAATTCTTGGCAATGTCCTTTGCCCAGTTGACTTACAGAGAGTCTCTCAGAGACATCGAAGTCAATCTGCGAATCCAAGCAAAAAGACTCTATCATTTGGGATTTCGGTGCCAAACATTTTCGCGAAATACGCTTTCGAATGCAAACGCAATTCGCTCTTGGCAGATCTACGCAGACTTCGCGCAATACTTGATTGGGATCGCCAGACCCCTTTATGCTCAAGACCCCTTGGCGATCGATTTGGATGCGGCTGTTTACGCCTTCGACGCGACGACGATAGACCTTTGCCTGTCTGTTTATCCTTGGGCTCCGTTTCGCACAACCAAGGCTGCGGTGAAGATGCACACCCTCTTGGATTTGCATGGAAACATACCCAGTTTCATTCACATTACAGACGGAAAGACCCACGAAGTCAACATCCTGGATCAGCTCATCATCGAGGCTGGGGCCTTTTATTTGATGGACCGCGGGTACTTGGATTTTGCAAGGCTTCACAAGATTCATCAATCCCAAGCATTCTTTGTGACCAGGACCAAAAGCAATACCAAATTTCAACGCAGATATTCGCAACCAGTGGACAGAGTGAACACCAATGTCATCAGCGATCAAGTTGGGGTTCTGCCTTTGTATATTGCAAAAAAAGATTATCCCGACACCATCAGGCGCGTCACGGTCAAAGACGACAAAGGGAAAAGATTCAGCTTCTTGACCAACAACATGACACTCAAGCCCGAGCTCATTGCGGACCTCTACCGCCAAAGATGGCAGGTGGAATTGTTCTTCAAATGGATCAAGCAGCATTTGCGAATCAAGAAATTTTTGGGTACAACAGAGAACGCAGTCAAAACACAAATCTGGATCGCAGTGTGCACTTACGTGCTCATTGCGATCGTGAAAAAACGATTGAAACTCGATCAATCACTCTACGAAATTCTACAAATCTTGAGTCTGTCCATGTTTGAAAAAACTCCAATAAATCAACTGTTTACGGGGGAGCAGGAAGTTTCCGATACAAATTCAGCGCAATTTCAGCTCCCTCTCCTCTGAAAAACGTTGGGACACTACTGGGTAAATATGAAGTTTAAAAAAATCTTAATTACAGGTTCAGCAGGGTTACTTGGGCGTCATGTTGTTCGAGAATTGATGCCACATAGCCATGTCATAGGGTTTGATTTGAAAAAGAGTGATGAATCTATTGAACAAATTGTTGGAAGTACGACTGATTTTTCTGCGGTCCTAGCTTCTTGTAAGGGTGTAGATGCTGTCATTCATGTTGCTGCTCGACCAAATATATGGAGTGGTACAGGAGAGCAAATACTTAAAGATAACGTAAATGGTGCTTGGAATGTCCTCCAAGCCGCTGAAGAGGCAAAAGTTAAGCGAGTAGTTTTATGCAGCAGTGATTCGGTCATAGGTTTTACTGTAATGTCTGGAAATCTTAAGCGACCTGAGTATTTACCAATTGACACTTCGCATGTGCTAAGACCAACTGATCCGTACGCACTGAGCAAACAAATTTCTGAAACTATGGGGCGTAGTTTTTTTGAAAGAGGTAATGTAGAAATCATTGCGCTTCGACCAGTATTCGTGCTTTATGAAGAAATGTATGGTGAAGTCAAAGCCCGAGCAAAAGACCCTTCTAATTACAAGGGGCCAGCAGTTGGTGGCCCTAGTGCTGCGGGGGGCGGCCCGTTATGGCATTACGTGGATCCAAGAGACGTTGCATCAGCATTTAGGTGTGCGCTGGAAGTTTCTGCTCTACCAAAATTTGAAAGCCTTTTCGTTAGTGCTAGCACCACATTGGCACCTAATCCCACAATTGAGAGATTGTCAGCTTTCTCAAACCAAGCGTATGAAATTCGAAGACCTGAAATATATAAAAACAATCCATATGCACCCTTGTATGATTTGTCTGAAACCGAGGAGATAATTGGATTTACCCCAAAGTATGACCTAAGGCATTTGCTTTATTGAATTTAAATTACTCTCTATGACCATGACGTTCATTCATACTGCGCATTTAAAAGTTAAAACAAACTTTCTAGAGCAATTTAAAGTGCGAGTTGCATTGCATGCAAGTCTATGTACTGATTTAGAGATTGGTTGTTTGAAATTTGATGTGCATCAAGAAAAAAATGATCCTTGTCTCTTTTTTTTGTTCGAGGTTTACTCAGAAAATAATGCATTTGAATTGCATAGACAGTCTAACCATTACTTGCAATTTAGAAGTGACGTGAAAGACTGGGTAGAGCATCGTAGTTGGTGGTATTGGGATCCCATAAATTGATGAAAATAATGTATTCATTTGAACTAGAGGTTAAGAATGATAAAACAATTTTTTGATTTAGCTAATCCTTCTAGCTTCAAAAATTCAAGCCTTATCGCGGGTGAGTGGGTCAAGGGCAACGGAGAATCATTTCCCGTTTTAGATAAATACGCGTTGAAACCGTTTGCTCAATTACATCGCACTGACGTTGATCAAATTCATCAAACAATTGAATTTGCGGCAAATGAATTAGCTGGTGTTTCTTTGTCAAACTTTGAAAGAGGGCAAATTTTGGATGGGGCGGCTTATCTTATTGAAAAGAGGATTGATCACTTTACGGAAATTATGGTTATTGAGTCTGGGTTTCCTAAAAATGATGCCGCGAATGAAATTAAACGGGGAATTCAAACTCTTCGTGTTTCAGCGGATGAGGCAAGAAGATTTTGTGGTGAGATGGTTCCTATTGAAGGTGCACCTCAGCAAAGTGGACGAATTGCATTTACGATTCGCGTCCCCCTCGGGTTGGTTGCTGCAATTACCCCATTCAATGCCCCATTCAATACGGTTGCTCATAAAATTGCTCCTGCTATAGCTGCCGGTAATGCAGTTATTCTCAAGCCGTCTAGTAGCACGCCTTTTACTGCATGCTTAATTGCTCAAGCATTTGTTGAAGCAGGTTTGCCCCAAGGACTTATAAGCGTTGTTCATGGTTCTGCTGCAACCGTTGACGCTTTATTGGCTGATCAGCGAATTAAATTTTTCGCTTTTACTGGTAGCACGGAGGTCGGAATAAAAATTCAACAAGGAGCTGGTTTAAGACGTACACAAATGGAATTAGGCTCTATTGCATTTACTATATTGAACGAAGACACAAATCTTGAATCAGCTCTTCCCAAGGTGGTAGGCGCTAGTTATAGAAAGGCTGGTCAAGTCTGCACTTCTATACAAATACTTTTAGTGCATCAAAATCGGTTACAAGAGGTACAGCAAAAGCTGACTGAGATGGTCAGAAAACTTGCGTACGGGGATCCGAATAGCCCTCAAACAGTTGTAGGCCCAGTTATAAGTCTTGAATCAGCAAAAAGAATTGAATCTTGGATTCATGAAGCCGCCTCTAGTGGCGCAACTATATTGGCCGGTGGTACAAGGAGTGGGGCTGTGGTAGTGCCAACGTTATTAACAAATACCCATGAGTCAATGCGCGTTGGTTGTGCAGAAGTATTTGGCCCAGTACTGTCAATCGTGCCCTTTGACAGTATTTCTCAGGCTATTGCAAAGGTTAATTCAACGCCATTTGGCCTTGCAACAGGAATTTTCACAAGTAATTTAGATGATGCCTTATTCGCTGCTAAAAAACTAGTCGTTGGAGGTGTCCACATTAACGAGACATCTAGCTCGCGTGTGGATTTAATGCCATACGGCGGTTCGAAAAATAGTGGGTTTGGAAGAGAAGGTCCTAAATA
>DAITOS010000087.1:0-4746 GCA_036834025.1 Limnohabitans sp. | reverse complement strand
TGAAGAACGTATTATTACAATGAAGCCACAATAACTGCAAATCCATTCCAATGTCTATTAATCCTTTAGTAAATCACAACTACGACTTTGTTGTTATTGGGTCTGGTGCTGCCGGTTTGACTGCTGCCTTGGTTGCAAGTATTGAAGGTCTGAAGGTTTTGGTTATAGAAAAAACGGATGTCATTGGCGGCACAGCTGCGCGGTCATCTGGGACAGTATGGATTCCAAATAATTCGCTTCAAAAAGCTATGGGATTAGACGATAGTAAGGAAAAGTCTATGTCTTATCTTGATTCCCTTGTTGGGGATAAATCAGATAGAGTATTACGCGAGTCCTTTGTAGATCAGGGGCCTCAAATGATAGATTATTTAATTAAAAATACTAATATTAGGTTTAGACCTTATGCCTCAAGTCCTGACTATCGACAAGATCACCCTGGAGCAGCAGCTGGCGGTAGACCATTAGAGCCTCAGTCTTTTGATGGAAGATTGCTCGGTAGTGATTTTAAAAAAATTGCTTCTCCTTTGAAAGATTTAATGCTTTTTGGCGGAATGATGATTACTAGGGGAGAAGCTGCTCAATTGATTAAATTCGACTTGAATAGTTTTTTGATAGGATTTAAATTAATTACACGTTTTTTAATTGACCGTATATCCTTTGATCGTGGGACTCGACTAGTTCTCGGTAACGGGTTGGTTGGTTCTTTGTTCAAAGAGCTTCTCTCCAGGCAGGTCAGTTTTATTACTAGTTCTGATACAAAAAAAATAATAACCAATCAACATGGTAATGTTTGCGGTGTTATTGTTGTAACGAATGACTCAGAGATTAATATTACTGTTAGCAAAGGTATTCTTTTGGCTGGTGGAGGCTTCCCTTCCAATAAGTTGAAACGCCAGCAATACTTACCTCAGCCCTCTGCGCTTCACAGTGCAGCTTACGATGGGTGCCGAGGTGAAACTATTGACCTCGGGTTATCTGTTGGTGGCATCCTTGGAAAGTCGGGTCTCGACAATGCTTTGTGGTTTCCAAGTTCTTTGATTCAAGAAAAAGATGATGTGGTTTCAATATATCCACACATTGTTTTAGATCGTTCAAAGCCAGGCTTGATTGCGGTTAATGTGAAAGGAAAGCGATTTGTTAATGAGGCAGTTTCTTATCATGAATTTGTTCGTGCAATGTATAAGAATACAGTTGAAGATCCATCAATCCCAGCTGTTTTAATTTGCGGTAAAGCGTTCATCTGGAAGTATGGCTTTGGTCTTATTAGGCCAAGAACTCCCTCTTTAAAAAAATATATACAACAGGGTTATTTATATGAAGCAAATTCAATTGAAGATTTAGCTGCCAAGGTGGGTATTGATCCTTTAGCACTGAACCAAACTATTTCTTCATTCAACACTGATGTGGTTAACGGTAGAGATAATGAGTTCTTAAAAGGTGAAAATATTTATGACCGTTCGAATGGAGATCCTAATAACCATCCGAATCCGTGCCTAGGTCTTGTTAGTGGTCCTCCTTTTTACGCCATCAAGGTGTATCCAACACCGTTAGGTACAAGTCTTGGATTGGTGAACAATGAATTCTCCCAAGTATTAGACTGTGATGGGCATCCAATTAGTGGTTTATATGTTGCAGGGAATGACATGCAATCAGTCATGGGGGGTGAATATCCTGGTGCAGGTGCGCAAATAGGCGTGGCTATGACCTTTGGGTATTTGGCTGCAAAACATGCCGCCAGTTAATTATTGTTTCTAACAGAACCGGTGGCGGTGGTAATGTGGCTATGAATTATGTTTTATCTAAGCCTCATGATGGCCATACTTGGCTGTGAGCATCTGAACAAATTCAAGTTGCTGCTGTTGTGGGCTTTCACGCTACCAAAACCAAAGATTGGCGTTGGTATATGGTGGCAGGTGCCTTCGCAGTCATTTCAGTTAAATCTGACTCTTCATATATAACATTGGATACCCTCAGTTGGTTAGCGACTCTCTTTGAGAAAATCCGAATACCAGTTTCTAGAACTGCAGCGTAGCTCACAAGTTGTTAAGTGTTTTAAAGTAATTGAACGCCCATCCATACTTTTCTATCCACCAGGAACTTGATTGTTTCTTTAATTTCTCTTTGCACAGTGTCATTGATCGCCCTATTGGAGCCAGCCACGGATCGGCTTATGGAGCCAATTTAGGTCCGTTAATTTAGGGATTTCGGCATCTCAATTATGCCCATTTCTGTTGGGCTGTTTTCTGGCAGTTTCAACTACTCCTTTTCCACTTTTTTCTGCTTGTCCATTTGCCGCCTTGGTTTGCGGTAACTTTCACCGTCCAAGACGATTTGGTAGGCTCCGTGTAGCATCCGATCCACCGTTGCTGCACCCAATAATTTATTCTCTGCAAACGCTTCTCGCCACTCCTCAAACGCCAGATTGCTGGTCACAATCAATGATCCTTTTTCATAGCGGTCTGAGATCAGCTCATGTAAGTCCTCGTCTTGCGGTGACTTTAATGGCTTGATTCCAAAGTCATCCAAGATGATTAAATCCATCTTCTTGAGTATCTTCATGCGCCTTGCGTGCACGCCCGACAGCCTAGCCCTCACCATTGATGCCGTGAGCTGAACCTGCGTAGAGAAGAAGACCTCGTATCCAAGGCGCACTGCCTGGTGACCAATTGACTGCGCTAAGTGGCTCTTGCCCGTTCCGGTTGGACCCGCAATCAGCACGGGTGCAAACTCCTTGATGAAACGACACGTCATCAACTCATTGATTAACATTTTGTTCAGATTCGGGGTTGCCTGGAAGTTAAAGCTCTCAATCGTCTTGGCTGAATGAAACGCGGCCCGGCGAAGCCTCTTTTGCATCTTGAACTGTTCACGCCTTGCCAACTCATCTTGGAGCAATAAAGTCAGGAACTCGATTGGCGCTAACTTCTGATCTAACGCCTGTCGATTACGGATCTCAAGTGTTGCCAGCATCCCTGACATGCGAAGCGACTGCAGTATAGGTGTGAGTTCATTGAATGGATTCATATGTATCACCCCCTTAATGTAGACTCAAGTCTGTTTGTGCGCAGCTACGGTAGTAAGTTCCGCCTTGCTGATACACACCAGGAGCCTCTGCTCTTAACTCTTGCTGATCCAACCCTTTCTCCAACATCATACGCACTGTCTTGACCGACACAACATCTGCCTCCTGCATCAGCACGCATGCGCCTTCTAATCGCGCGTCTCCAAACCGCTCTCTAAGCCTTATCAAACCCTGCACCGATCTCAACCTGTCCAAGACCTTGTCCCCCAGTAGGTTGGTCACAAAGGCCAGGCAAGCAGGCCCAATCTCACGCGCCTGTGCTAAACAATATTGAGGTGTTTGCATCATCCACGCCTGTGCCTGTGGTGGTAAATGCGCATCCACCGTTGAGCGTTGGCCTCGCCGTCTGAGCCTCACGTGACTCGCAATTAATTCAAACTCTAAGTTGAAGATGTCCACAGTGGCTGAGCCCGCTTTAACCATCACATTCGTGTTGATCCATTTCTCAGGCACAGAGTACAAACAGTGTTGGAACTGTATATGCACATCACTGTGGACTTTAGCCTTTGCCCACGTGCATGAATCAGGAACCACATCAGGCAAAGCCATTAAGTGCTCACGCTCTATCTTAAACAACGTCAGCGGCTTCTCATAAGTAGTCCCGTGCGTGCGCTCTCCCGCCTCTTGCATCACCCATTGCATCACTTGGCGGTTCATGTCCAACAAACCGGTGAACTCTCGCGTTGGCAAGAAGTTATTCTTGACGTATTTGACCCCTGCCTCAACGCGACCTTTTTTCTGAGGATCAGCCACAGGACATGGACTGATCAAGAAACCATACCCTTCAGCACACTCAGCGTACGCACGCTGCACCAACACATCGTCTGTGACCGCCCGGGTGATCGCACATTTGGGGTTGTCAATGATCACCTTTTTAGGTAACCCACTAAAGTGCCTAAACGCATGATGGTGACAGTTCAACCAAGTCTCAACCGTTTGGTCTAGTACGAATTCAACATACTGATGACGACTAAAGCACAGCGTCATCACAAAGAACCAGGTCTTTACCATCTTGTCACTGTGCTCATCCAAGACCAGTGGCCCCGCTCCAAAGTCCACCTGGCAAGCCTCCCCAGGCGCGAACTCTAAGATCATCGTGGACTCAGGCTTAACCACCCGCAATTGCTTTAAATACCGGCGTACTGAGCTGTAATGTCCCGTATAGTCTTTGTTGCGCACTAGTGCCTTATAGATCGCCTGCCCGCTCACACCTTGGTTGAACCAGCCCTGGATTATTTCAGCAAAGGGCAGCACACTAGAGTGCTGGTTATCCTCTTTAATGAGAGGTCGCTCAACGCCGAGTTGGTGTCGATTGGCCCTCGAGCGCGACTTGATCGCCTCCTTTAAGAACGCCTCCTCGGGCAAAGCAACATCAGGGTCTAACCAGTTTTCTTGTTCAGCAATCGATCTCAGGGTTTTAAGCTTGGCTCGTCCAAGTCCTGTATCTCTATTAATCTGGCGATCACTCTCTTTTAGGCGCATTCGGTAGAGCGCTTGTCGGTACTCCATCATCTCGATTCTCCTGTTTGCCATGGCTGCCCCTGTTTGATAAAAACAGACAGTATGGCGGGTTGGTAAAGAACCGAAATACCTTTAATAACGACTTAAATGGCTCCAAAGGGCGATCCGCAAGTGGCTCCAAAGGGCGATCCGCAAGTGGCTCC
>DAITOS010000086.1:0-11878 GCA_036834025.1 Limnohabitans sp. | reverse complement strand
TTCAATTTCAAAAACTTGCCTCAAATAGGCCAAATATTTTTCATCTTCACACATGTTTTTAGAAGGAGTATCTGACAATTTCGCTACTGGCTGACCATTACACTTGACCATCTTAATCACAATTTGCAGAGGCTCGTAGCCAAGATCATTTGTTAAATTTGTACCAATACCAAATGCCATTAGACATCTACCTTTAAAACGCTTATAAAGTTCAATTGTTCTTGGAACACTAAGACCATCACTAAAGATTAAAGTTTTAGTCAAAGGGTCGACTCTATTTTTAATATAGTGAGAGATCATCCGCTCACCCCAATCAAATGGATCACCACTGTCATGGCGAGCACCGTCAAAGAGCTTACAAAAATAGAGATCAAAATCTCTAAGAAAAGGTCCCATCCCATAAACATCACTGAGTGCTATACCCAGGTCTCCTCTGTACTCCCTTGCCCAAGTCTCAAAACCAAAGACCTGACTATCTCTTAGCCTAGGCCCAAGAGATTGGCAGGCCTGTAAGTACTCATGCGCCATCGTACCCAAAGGTTTAAACCCAAGTTTCATGGAAAACAATACATTGCTTGAGCCTGCAAACTGACCAGATTTCTCAGCGCCTAAATTTGCCCAAAGTACGCGCAATACTTCTTCATGCCAAGATTTCGAAAATCTACGGCGTGTACCGTAATCGGCTATTCTGATGTCTTGCAAATCTTCAAAATTCAATTGATCAATTTTCTCCGCTAGCCTTCGTCTCCCCTCGACGAAATCTGGAACGGCGTGGATATTTCTAAAGTAAACCTCGTTAACGATAGCAAGCACTGGTATTTCAAAAAGGATTGTGTGTAGCCAGGGGCCCTTGATTAGGATATCAATAGAACCATCTTCTAAGGGCTCAATATTGATGTACTTTTCATTTAGTTTGAATAGGCCTAAAAAATCAACAAAGTCGCTTTTTATAAACCTTAAAGACCTGAGGTATCTGAGCTCATCTTCTTGAAAATGCAAGTTGCATAGCGACCGAACTTCACTCCGAATTTCGTTCACATAGGGGGAGAGCTTAACGCCTGGGGATCGACATTTAAATTTGTATTCAACCTGAGCACCAGGGAATTGATGCAACACCGCCTGCATCATCGTGAATTTATAAAGATCAGTATCCAATAAACTGGTAATAATCATGGTGTTGCTTTGTTAGACTGCTCAAAAATATTACTTCAAACCCATCGTGTAAACGTCTCAACGCTCTCCCGAGGAGTCTTTAGAGTATTCACCACATCGTTTTGATCTGCATAACCAAGGGACATCCCACATACCAAAAATTCATCCTCTGCAGCTCCGATGAAAGGCATCACAATTTTAGAAAAAGAAACCCACGCACCCTGTGGACATGTTGAGAGCCCGTAAGCTTGGGCTGCGAGCATCAGATTTTGCAAAAACATTCCATAATCCAGAAAAGCTCCAGTGCCCAAGTCTTTATACATCGTAAAGATAAGTCCAACAGGCGCCCCGAAGAACTGAAAATTTCGCTGGTGCTGGACATGCATTTTGTCCTTCTCCCCCTTTTGAATCCCTAAAAGGTTGTAAAGACTCCAACCATTTTCCCGCCTTCTATCTATATATGGACTTACCCATTTATTTGGATAATATGCATATGAGGATGGGTATTCAATGGCAAGTTCTGGGTTTTTAGCAATTGCATCATGAACTGCACACACCTGAGAAATTAAAACATCTTTTTTATCTCCTTCGAGCACATAAACCTTCCAAGGCTGAGTGTTCGTTCCTGAGGGAGCGCGCGAAGCAGACTCCAAAACGCTCATCAATATATCCCTTGGAACTGGGTCGATCTTGAAAGCACGAACAGAATTTCGAGAATTTATAGCCTGCTCCAGGCTACATGTAGATGGACTAGTGGGTTGCATGGATTAGATGAAGTGTTTGTTTTAATTTTTCAGGCAATTCTTGAACGGGCTTGTTGCTTTGCCTCTCAACGTATACATGAACCAATTTGCCCCAGGCCGCACTTAGCTGTTCATTTTGAGAAAAAATACCTATCGTATATTCAACACTTGCCTTGCCTATCTTTGTAACCGCTATTGCTGCTTCAACAGTCTGCGGATAAACGATAGGAGCGAAATAATTACACTGTGAACTGACAACAAAACCGATGATAGAGCCTGAAATTGGATCTAAAACGCTCTGCTCTATTAAATGGGTATTTACTGCAGTATCAAACCAACTGTAATAAACCACATTATTCACATGGCCGTAGCAATCGTTGTCCATCCAACGAGTTTGAATGGGCCTGAAAGCTTTAAAAAAATCACGATTTAAAGGTAGAGGTTTCAATGGAATAATCTCAAATAACAGTTTTTGGGCCTGCAACCAATCTTTCAGTTGCGACGTAACTCATCTATTTTGCCATTGAAAGTCGATTCAAATGAAAATTAGAGGAATATTTCAACCAATAGCTATACGCTGATTTAAAGGTATTCATATTAATTTCTACAGTTTGCTCAATCGGGACTGCGTATCCTCCTGCCATAGAAAACGCCAATGGAATTCCTCTAGCATAGCTCCATTCAAAAACTTTTTTGTCCCTCATTCTCAACCCTTCAAGACTCAAATTTAACCGCCCCAAACGGTCTCCTTCATAAGGATCTGCTCCGGCTAAATAGATGATCAAATCAGCTTTGAATCGGCTCTCGAATATATCCAAAGCCTTGTCAAGCTCATCTAAATAATTTTCATCTTGACAACCATCTTCTAGCTCTATGTCAAGATCACTAATTTCTTTTTTAAATGGAAAATTTCTAGCACCGTGCATTGACAAAGTAAATACGCTTGAATCGGACGCAAAGATGTGTGCAGTTCCGTTTCCTTGGTGTACATCCAAATCAATCACGCCAATTTTGAGAGGCTTGGACGAACCAAAGGGGCCGACACTCTTTCTTTGGTGCTCCAATTGAAGCACTCTTGCTGCAACTGCAGTGTCATTAAATACACAAAACCCACCCCCTTTATTTGCATAGGCATGGTGCGTGCCGCCAGCGATATTGGCAGATATTCCCTCCTGCATTGCGGTTCGGCAGGCCATTAAAGTTGCCCCTGAGGAGCCACACGCACGCTCCACCATTCCAATAGTCCAAGGGAAACCAATCTCTCTTTGCTCTGAGGGACTGAGAGTGCCCTGGAAGACAGACTCAATGTAGGGGACATCATGAACGAGCGAGAGCTCCCCCCGAGTTACGGGCTGGGAAAGTCTTAGCTCACACGCCGGTAGCTCAGCCTCCAAGCGTGTACGTAAAAGTTCGTACTTTCCCATGGGGAAGCGGTGTCCGGCAGGCAGCTTTTGCGAATTAGGGGTTGCGTAATATATTTTCACTCTACTTATTGTGCCTCCAAATATTAGATACCTTTGGACTACGTTTCGGGTAAAAGGCATCTCCACTCAGGCTATCCAAAAATTAGGATCTAGGCTCTAATCAACGCCATATCTGGGCAAAAGAGTTGAAAAATCGGGGGATAACCCTATACTAATTACATGCTGCACCGCAACATACGCGGCAGAAATGCAAGATTTTTAACACTAACGGAGAAACACATGCTAACACCTGAACAATTCATTTCCACAAACAAAGCAAACGCAACAACAATGTTCGGCTTGACTGAAAAAGCCTTCGAAGGCGTTGAAAAACTAATCGAACTCAACATTGCTGCAAGTAAAGCAGCTATCAATGAAACAATGAGCCATGCACAATCATTAATGAGCATCAAAGATCCTCAAGAATTCATAAGCATTCAAACTGCAATGTTTCAACCTATGGCAGAAAAGATGACATCTTACGGCCGTCATGTTTATGATATTACTACAGCAACAAGCTCAGAGTTCACAAAAACTGCTGAAGAAAAAGTAGCTGAAGCTCAACACACCATCTCTAGCCTCATAGAGACAACATCTAAAAATGCTCCTGCTGGAACTGAGTCTGCTGTTGCTATGTTAAAAACTGCTTACTCTGCAGGTACAAATGCAATGGAGTCCATCCAAAAAGCAATCAAGCACGCTGCTGAAGTGGCTGAATCTAACATCCAAACAGCCACTCATACAGCTGTTAACGCAACTAAGACTGCAGCTAAAAAACGCGCTTAATTCTCATCTTGTTGAGATTGAAAATCGGCTCTTACCGTAAGGTTTGAGCCTTTTTTTATTCATATAAAGCAATACTTTTTTCCTTGCTCGGAACAGTGATCAAATCAAAGGATTCCTGTACCACCCACGAAACCCTTGTTCCTGCATTAACCTCGACTATGGGAAACATTTGCCTTGCATAGTCTAAATAAAATTTAGACAATTGCCCAAGTGATGTGCTGACCCCTTGGCCGACTGCGGAGCCTGCAACTAGACTTGGATTCGGAGTTACGTAGCCTTGCTGTGATCCGCTAGTTGTATTCGAGTTATATGAGGGTAAAGATTGGGGAGAAAAAGCAGAACCTACACCTGCAAACATCCCTGCCGCAGCTTCCTTGGCCAAAATAGAACCCTGTTTGGTCACAAGTCGACCCGACAGCCCCTGAATACCATCAAGATCTACCCCATAAGCTTTTATTTTTGTCTCAAAAATTACGCCCTCAGTATTTATACAGGTGAGTTTATCAGCGGTTACGTTGGCACGCTCAGTTGACAAAATTCCAATCCCTGTCCCTGACAGAAAACAATCGGTTAAATCAGCAGTTCTCCAGCCGTTTGGCAAGATCGCCGATCCCTTTATTCGAGAGATAAAGGGTGAGCCAACATTATTGGCCGAAATGATTGATCCCCCAGTTGTACCCCCTGTAGCGCTAGTTCGTGCATTAATTCCAGACAACATTACTGCTTCAATAACCGAAGTAGCTGGGATTGTTACAAAACTCTTTGGCTTAATTTTCTCTGCTTCTTTTTGTGGAGTATTACTCCACTGTTTAATCTTACGCTCAGGTATTAAAGATTCAGACCTATGCGAATTTGTTTCAAATTCCTCTGCTTGTGAATTGACATCTTTGTATTTTTCAATTGAGTTATTCGAGTGATTCTCCTTATTCTCATTTTTAAAATCCCCTAAAGGCGGGAGTGGGGTTTTAAGGTCAACATCGGAATAACGATTTGACGGCAAAGAGGGGAAGGGAAGTGTTTTAAATGTGGGTGAATTTAATTGTTGTTGTGCTTGTTCAAGGATTGAGATCTTATTTTGAAGAATTTTGTTTTGGTCTGATATGAGTTTGATTTCCTCGTTGGCATTTATAACGATCTGTCTGGTGTTGTCAAAATCAGCTTTAAGATCCTCTAGCCCCATATTGCGATTAGTTTGAGGTAAAAAATTGGAACTACTCAATACATCCTGATTCATAGGATTTGAAATTGATTGAGAATTCAATGTCATGTCAATTGAATTTGAGTTTGACTTGATAAAACGCTGAGATTTTAAAGATTGAGTTCTATGGTACTCATAATTTGAATAAAACTGCCATATAAAAAGCATGCATATAGCAATCAACCCGTATACCCATATTTTTTTTGTCTTAGCTTCTAAGTTATTCCATTTATCTTTTAGGGTTAACTTTTCAATCATAATTCATAGCCGTAGGTGATTGTTTTTTGGCAAGAATGATGATTTTTGTTGTTTCATTTTTTCTTAAGATTGGAGTGGGAAAAATAGAAATTGCTAAAACAGATTGACCATCAAATTCTTTCTCACTTATAGAGGCAACAGCAGAACCGGGATTTTGCGCTTCGTATACATATATCTCCTTGTTCAAATTAGACATTCTTGATAACGGTCGAATCAATAAACCGTTCAAGAGTATCGGGGCAATATGATCCAACGAAATCTTAGTAAAGCCCGAGGGATTTTGCTCATTAGCCACCATTTCCATCAGTTGTTGGATATGTTTAATATACTCATTAGATAGTTTATCTTGTGAAATGAAGTTCGATGCAGGTGAGTTATCAACTACTTTAATAACTTGTGAAACAATCGGCTTAGGGATTAACTGAAGGCTAAGTACAGAGTTCGATCCCGATTGATTTTCAACAAAGAGCTGAACAGCTCGATTGACCCCGGATTTAAATTGAAAATACACATTCCCACCCGATTGTTTAATTTCTACATCATCTGAAGAAGTTATAAGCGGCTGCGTAAAGGGGAGTTGCAACAGATTAATATCAGAGACAGATACATATACGGATGTTGAACCACCGTTTGAAAATTCAACAATTTGACCACGCTTAGGGTCGATCATCTGTGCACTGATTCCAGGTATCCTAATTAGTCCAGGAAGTGTGATTTCTTTGACTGGAGTTGGTTTACTGAGAAGAGACTCGCCGTTTAAACCTCTTAATTCATCAATAAATTTGGTATTTATTGAGTTTACAGTTCCATTTTTGATCTTTAACGAAGTGATCCCAACTGAGGGCTTCTCAACGGAATCCAAAATACTTGAACCATTCGCATTGGATATAAAGTCATTGGATAACATTTTATTAACCGATCGTTCTCCGTGTTCTCCAACAATCTCTGCAAATGATTTTGAACTAAGGTTATAAAACGCGGCTAACACTATTAAATTAACAATTATTTTTAGGAAATATGTATTCAAGTCTTGTCCCTATTATGAATTTCTAACCAACTTGAATTATGAAAATCACTTCCCGGGTAAGCGTTTAATGAGGTAATAATAGGTTTGTAGTTATCAACACGCAGAGTTAATTCATAAATCCACATCTGTGTTGAGTTTTTAATCGCATTAACAGTATGGATCTCACCTTTAACGAAATGTTTATCTAAAAGTGGATCATATAAATACTCTTTAAAGTCAAAGTAATATGATCCTAGCTCATGTTGATCTCTCATCTTTTTGGCCTGCTGATCGATTTGAACTGAGAGTGAAGAATAGACTTCAGGAGCCAAAAAATTTTGTACAAAAACCTTTTCAAACTCATAGTTAGATGGATTAATTTGAGAAATAGCAGAAACAGTTGCTAATATGATAGCTCGCTGGGAACTTCGATTAATTCCATTCTTTTCATACATAATCTCTCCAGAGGCTCCCGTGGAGCTTGGTATTTGCATTAAAACAATTTTGTTTTGAAAAAATCCAGTTGTAATTGCAATAACTAATAATACAAATAAGATACAGTTGGTAATTTTTAAATAATTCACCCATTTAGTTAAATCATGAAGTGTTTGTGTATAAGTTGAGAGATGCATTTTTATTAATTTTTCATATCTACAAAAGCTGAGGTGTTCGAAATAACTGAGTCACCAATAAATAACTTGTTTTGTCTGTCAAATGCTGAAGAATAACCTTCAATACCGTATGAATAAAGTAATGTTTGTGTATGCCCATTAAGCTGCCCCCTGTTAAATTCAACGTAGAGCTTTGTGGCGAAGAATCCAGCAACAACACAAATAATAGGTAACCACCAACTGCCACCACTAGATAACGGTATTGACAAAAATATGGAAATAACTAGAGGAGCAGTATCAGCGAGTTCAACACCCAAGAATGCGACTCCAGCATTGGCGCCTCTTGGAATTTTGTGAATTTTTTTCATGATTTTTTATCTCATTTCTTTAATTGGAATCTTCAGATTTAGGACCAAACACCAACGGGATACAAGTTAAATGCTCAATCCAATCTGCATTTTTAGAAAATTTAACTTCTGGTACACAATATGAACCATTCTCGTATTTATAACGCGGCCAATCCAAAGCTTGAAGCCTTCTTTGCTTTCTAATTTTGTGTTCTTGCACCTCAAGCAAATTATTAAGTTGCTCCTTTTTCAACTTTAATTCTTCCTCAAACCGAAATAAGTCAAGTTCTTGGGGTGAATAGATATCAAAACTAACTCTCTTCACACTACCTGTCAAAATAGCTGGCGAACTAGTCCTTTTATCTTTAACATTTTCTTGATAAATATATTCTCCATTTCTTTGAAATGAAAGAGTTACCCATCCAAACAAAATTCCCCCTTTTACTTCAAACATTTGATTTGACAAAGAGTGTGCATAACTTTGACTAATCTGCAAAAGCCCCATCATCATTAAAATTCGAAACGTATTACTCATCAATTTCTAATCCTCCTTAAACAACAAGTAACTCATTTTTGCTTGTTGTTTTATCGATGGATCATTCGTTCCAGCGTATATAAATTTAAGCGCATTTTGCACGGACATCTCTCCGCTTACTTTTGTAAATTCTGGAGTTTTGTCGTTTGAGTTTTTCGAGATGACAAAAGTTGGTACGCTTTTAATACTAAACCGCTCGAATAACTGAGGATGTATCATCCATACTGGACCTTTATTTGCACAACATGAAGAATTGATTTGAGAGATTCTTAATTTTGTATGCTCTAATGCTTCACTTGAATTATCGACAAATCCAGCAATTACTACCGTCATTTTGACAACTTGTGCTTGAGCGCTAAGTTCAATTAAGTCTTGATCCCTCATGGAAATTGATACGAACAAATATTCATTTAATTTTCCTGATTGTTTGATAGTATCAAAGAGCGATAAATCGTTTGCAAATACACCAAACGTAAATAGCTTGAATACAAATATAAAAAACACGGTAAGTCTCATTAAAGTGAATTGACACCTGCAATTAATGAGCAACAATCCTTTTTTCTAAATACAAAATAACCGTAATCCTTATACTGCGGCGAAGAAGCGCCTGATTCTTGAAATACCAATGGCCGAGAGATAGGGGTGCACATGTTATCCGGAAATGGAAATATACGATTGGTCTTGTACTGGCGCTTATCCATAATAAATTCTGGTACGCCTATTGCACCGCAAGATGCTTGAGCTGTTTTCCCTGCCGTAGTTTGTTGAACCCCAGCAGCATGTAATTTGGCGAATATTCTTGCTAACAATAAATGCGCGACTTGCTCAGCAGTATTAGCTGTGCTTACGTTACCCGTTACAGGATACATTGATCCCCAAGCTCCAGCAGTCCAAAACAATGGTGCGAGTCCAAATCCAGTAGTTGCCGCTATGGAGTCCGGTGCCTCCGCTGCTATGCTCGCAATACCTGCAAAAGGATAAGCATATGGGGTCAATATCATGGCCAATGTATCATCGTTCCATGTCGGATCTGCCCATGAAACGTAGGGAGTGTCGAATCCTCTTGTGTCTAAGCACGGATCATTCGAAATAATACCGAGTGTAGTCATGACTGGATTTATATATTCATTCACGTGCATAAAGGCCGCCTTAGAATTCCCTGATAGCAATGCATTGGTTCCAACTATCGCCCCGTCTTCAGATGAATTGGTTGGTGGACTAATTTGAATTCCTCCCAGAAGTGGCATACAACCAGCAACATTTGTTACATCCACCATATATATCGGCTCCCAAAATGAGGAGGGAATTCCAATTGAAAGAGTATTGGAGCAGGTACAGACTGCTCCCGCAGTAGCACCACTGTCATAATCATCTGAGCTTTGAGATAGGTTAATCGGTATGCCCGCAATAGTTATTGGGAACATGCAGTCATAACAAAGATCGGTTAGCAAGTTAGGAAATTGCCCTTGGCAAACTGCTCCAGTCGATTGCGGTAAGGCTGAGTTACACAATAAATTGCCATATAAAATGACAAAGTAAGGAAAGAAAAATCTTAACTTAATCAATTCAAGAATCCCCAATCAACTCTTAGTTGATTTTTACTCTGACTAACCATTGCTGGAACAGTCGTTATATTTATTTGATATAACTTGTATAGTTGATCAATAATCATTTTTCTTTGGTCAAAGTAAAACGGGACATGACTCCTACCCATCCAACTCAACCCTTGATATTTAACCCTTAATTCGTAAGCTGACCCTGCAGTCAAAACGATTTTTATGGGTGTTTTTTTAATTAATGATAATGCGTAATCGATTTGATGTTGATCTCGACCATCTATGAATAGAAGGCTATATTTAAGATTCGAAATTTTCAGAGGTTCAATCAATGTTCCTTTATGCACGATGATTCGGTTATGTGCATCGACATAGTCATGATCAATTAAATATTTAATATCAAATAGTTGAGATCTAAGAGTGTATTCAGAAGTAATGCCTTGCAAAGGTTTTGGATTTTTTATTTCTTCAATGGATTTTTTTGCATAATTAAGCCAGAATCGTTTAATCTCATTGCCAGAGTACTTTTCAACTATTGCTTGCCTGAACTGCGCCCTTGCGTCTGGTCCTATCGAATAACTGGTTCCTTTACTTCCTAAATCTTGTGCCAAGCTAAAATTTACATTTAAAGCAAGAAAAATTACCAAATTACTTACAAGAAAATTCTTCACAGTAAAGCCCTCTTTCAATTGAGTGCGTTTCAGAGTAAGATATTCTTTGGAATGAAGTGTAAACTTTTCTGATATAAATCTCTTGCTGCTGAGCACGATTAGAGTTGTAATGACCAACTGCAGCCCAGGTATTGCCGAACTTTTGTATGTTTTGTGCAAGTATCCAGCCAGCCACATCAGCGCTGATACATGGGTTCATTAAATCGTCTTGCAAAATACCAAACTTAAAAAGTTTGGGTAACCATTCAGAATTTATCTGCATGAGACCCATATCAAAAGATCCGTTTTTATTGACCGAACTGATAATTTTGGAATTTCCTGAACTCTCTACATAAGCCAAAGCGAGAAGAAGCCTCTTTGAAATACGATACTTAATAGAAGCGGATTGAATACAAGAATCTACTGAAAATTTTGGATTTAAATATTTATTTTTCATTGGCTGATTTTCTAAATATTCGGATTTTTCGAATAGTTGCTCACTGAGTACAGCTTTTGCTTGAAGACTCTGCGAGCAAAATAAACCTAAACAAATACCCCATATAAAACAGTCAGCAGCCCTATATTTTTTTAAAAATAATTTACACATCTGTTTTAAATTTCTTAGTAACTATTTTTTTAAAATTTTGAAACAAAATATGAATAACAACTAAAAATTCAATAAAAAACATACTCATCAACGTATAAAACCCTAAAGTACCGATGACTATACCTATCTCACCTAATGTTGAGGCGTTAAGCATCATGAATATTGCCGTAATCGAGATTGCTGTCACAGTTATATGAAAATAAGATTTCAATTTATTTCCTTCCCATTTAATAAAATTTCCTTGATTTTTTGATTTATAAAATCTGCCTCTACTGCACCTATCACCTTTGATCCATCTGAAAAGACAATGGTAGGTGTTGCGTTTATTGAGTATTTTGAAGCAAGCAAAGCCACTCTTTGAATTGGATTGCTACAGGTCTTTGGTATGGGCTCAGTTGATTGCTCAACATATTGTGTCCAAGACTTTTCTCGATTTTCTGAACACCATATGCTGATTGCAACTTCTTCTGAATGTGGATGTATGGAAATAAGTGGCAATGGAAAGATATATACAGTTACGTCTTTAATTTTTCCAAAGACATTTTCCAAATTTTTACAATAAGGGCATTGAGGATCACTGAATATGTAAAGACGATTTGCACCATTACCAATTTTGATTGCATCATCTAAATTCAATTCAGATATATCAATTTTAGGTTTACTATTGATGTTACTTTTTTTGGTAATGTCGCTATTAGTTACGATTGCATTATTTACGTTATGTCCTGTTTCAAGATCTAAAATTGTTCCTCTAATCAAAAATTTAAAATCATCTGAAATAAATACCTCTGATGAATCTTGATTTTTAATCGAATAAAAATTTTTAAATGACTTTGATATTTCCACATTCTTAACTTCAGGATATTTGGCTTCAAAATCTTCTTTAAAACCTGCTACTGCTATTTTTGTACAAAACAATAAGGCTAATAAAAATAATGTATTTACTGTTTTTTTCAATTCATATTC
>DAITOS010000085.1:0-11941 GCA_036834025.1 Limnohabitans sp. | reverse complement strand
CAGTTGTTAGGTTAAATCTTTTAAAACCCACTGTGGCAACACAGTGGGTTTTTTAATGGGTCTTTCGTTTTGTTAGCGAAAGAAGAAAATTTCTTGCCTCGCTTATAGGAGACTCCCAGTTGTTCAGGGTTTGCTGCCTAAGAAGTTGCATTGACTTGTAATAATTGGTGTCAGATGAGCGTACCCCCCATCTCCAATCCGGTACGAACGATAAAAGAGTCAGCGTCTTAATTCCCAAGGCTGCGCTTAAATGCGGAATACTTGTGCAAGTGCTGACAACGCAGTCCAAAGTGCTGATTAAAGCCGCAGTATCAGATAGATCATTGAGCTCGGACCCGAATGTGCGAACATCAGTTCTATTTGCTAGGGAAAAGAGATCGTCTTCCTTAGTCTCTTTTTGCAGAGAAATATATTCAATTTCTCCCTCTGGCAATGCTTTAGCGAACTCCTCAAACGACATGCTTCTTTTTCTGTCGTATTTAAATTTTGAGACACTGCTCCAACAAATCCCAACTCGAGGCCTTACCTTGGGGCCTAGTTTAGAGTTCCAGTAACTCACTTTGATTTCGTCAGGCTTTAGATAAGGGGTTAAGTCTTTGACGGTTTCATACGTTAGCTTAAGGGCCAAAGGTAGACTCAACATTGGACAATGAAAATCAAACTTCGGTAGAGGGTTGCCCCTCACAATAAATTCAGTTACGCCGTCCAGGAAAGTGAATAGTTTTTCAAGTGCTCTTTCATCCTCCAGGACCACTTTAGCGCCCAGCGTACTTAGATCTTTAACAAATCTACAGAACTGTATCGAGTCCCCCAATCCCTGCTCACCGTGAACTAGTATGGTTTTACCCCTAAGAGATTCCTCTCCCAACCAAAGTGGTTCCTTGAATTCTCTTTTGGGGGTGTCGCTGTTATTCCTCATCCAGCGCCATTCGTGAAGTTTTAAACCCTCCTCGTATTTCCCCATCAGTAAGAGAAGTAAAGATTTGTTCCAGTTTGTTTCAGCATCATCAGGACTTAGTGCAATAGCTCTGTCGTAGTTGAGCATCGCTTGCTCGAATTCCCCTAATTCTTGCTGTATGTTGCCCATGTTGGCATATGCTTGAGGGTAGTTTGAAGAAATCTGAGTTGCCTTATGAAAGTCATCTAAAGCGTTATCTAAGTTGTTTAACTCTTGATGCACATTGCCCCTGTTGTTGTAGGCAGGAGCAAATTCAGAGTTTTGTTCAATTGATTTGTTGTAAAAATCTAATGCTTCCCCGTATCTACCTAACTCACTTAAAGAGTTGGCTTTGTTAAATAGTGCCTCAAAATTTTTGTTTTGGAGCTCAATAGATTTATCAAAAGCTTTGATGGAGTTCTCAAAATCTCCAAGCGCCTGAAGTGCTAGACCTAGATTGTTGTGAGCCAGCGCAATATTCGGATTGATCTGAACTGCTTTGTAAATCAATGCAACTGCATGCCTGGGTTGCCCCACTTGCTCAGCTAAAACCCCAAGTAAATGAAGCGCATCAAAATGCATATTATTGATGCTAAGAACTTGTTCATAAAGCTTTTGAGCGCTTTGCAAGTCCCCATTTTGGTGAGCTAGATACGCTTTTTGAAAAATGAGATCAATATTCAATGTGATTTAGGGAGTGTGGTTATAAGAGTTGCTGTTGCTGTTGTCGTTGCAATTGATTTGCAGAGGTAGCAATACTCTCTCCTTGGCACCTGTATACAAGTCTAAAATATGATATCTTCATTGTAGGCTAACACCTTCTTAGGCACTTGTTTGTGTTCAAGCCCGAGTTGTAATCAATTTGGTGATTTTAAAAGGGGTAAAAACCCGCAAAATTCAATCATCGCCTTTTAAAATAGCTTTTTTCTTACCCTATAGGAGGTTATAAGGGGTTAGAGTCAAATTAGCTCTGGAGCTGAATGTATACTTGAATCAAGCTTTACATAAGTTTAAATGTTGGGTAAAAAGCTAGGTAAATGAAAATTGCTTCTTTTGAAGTCCAGTTTGTTGATCGATTAAATTAAGGACAAAATGATGAGAAAAAATATCCTAACCACAGTTTTACTATCCCTGGGAGTTCTTTGGTCTCAAACTACTTTTGCTGAGAGTTCAGATACCCTAGAAAAAGCAAAAGCCAGTGGCGTTGTTACTATGGGTGTACGTGACTCATCCGGCGCTCTTTCCTACACCCTCGGTGACGGCAAGTATGCGGGCTTTCACTACGAGATTTGTCAGCGTATCATCGCCAATCTAGAAAAAGCAGTCGGTAAGCAATTAGAGACCAAGTACTTGTCTGTGACTTCTCAAAACAGAATCCCGTTGGTGCAAAACGGAACGGTAGACATTGAGTGTGGATCTACGACCAATAACGTAGCCCGTCAAAAGGATGTTGCTTTTGTCGTAACCACCTACGTAGAAGAGGTGAGGATGGCAGTTAAAGCTAACTCAGGCATCACCTCTATCGATCAACTCAACAACAGAAACGTTGTGACCACGACAGGCACCACCTCTGTCCAGCACTTGAGAAAGCATGAGCGTGCGGCCAATGTTGATTTCAAAGAGATTTACGCGAAAGACCATGCAGAGAGTTTTTTGATGCTAGAGTCTGGTCGTGCAGATGCGTTTGTGATGGACGGCCAGATTTTGGCAGGCAACATTGCGAACTCTAAAAACCCTGCGGACTTTAAAATAGCCGGCGAAGTCTTATCCGTTGAGCCCATCGCCATCATGATCAGAAAAGATGATGCGGGTCTCAAAAAACTAGCAGACAACACCGTTCGTGACCTAGCCAAGTCAGGCGAGCTTGCAAAACTCTATGACAAGTGGTTTATGCAACCCATCCCTCCTAAGAACACAAAAGTTGGCCTGCCAGCTAGCGAATACACCAAGGCCGCTTGGGCTAATTTGAATGACAAACCAATGGAGGAGTATTCAAAGAAATAAAGTTTAAAGCTTAAAACTTTGTCTACTATCTATCTCCACTCCCATACAAAATTTTTGGAGCCTACCTTATGAGTTGGGAGTGGCAGGTCTTTTTAAGCGATGACGGTTCAGGTCGCACCTATTTAGAGTGGATGATTCAGGCATGGGGCTGGACTCTCTCCGTTGCGGCCTGTGCCTGGGTCATTGCGATCAGCTTTGGTTTTGTGATTGGAACACTGAGGACTTTTCACAAATATCCACTCCTTGTCTCGCTTGGAAACACTTGGGTTGAAGTCTTTAGAAATGTGCCGATTTTGGTCCAGGTTTTTCTTTGGTACTTTGTGCTCCCCAAAATCTACACCCCCATGCAACAATGGCCAGGTTTTTTACTGGTTGTTTTAGCACTTGGGTTTTTCACTTCCTCAAGAATAGCTGAACAGGTTAAAGCCGGCATTAACGCACTTCCCAGAGGACAAAACATGGCTGCTTTAGCGCTTGGGTTGTCTCCGCTTCAGTCCTACCGCTATGTGATACTGCCCATGGCGGTGAGAATTATTTTGCCTCCTCTTACCAGTGAGTCAATGAATTTGCTCAAAAACTCATCGGTCGCTTTTGCTGTCTCGATCCCTGAACTTACGATGTTTGCCATGCAAGCGCAGGAGGAAACCTCCCGCGGTATAGAGATCTATTTGGCAGTGACTGCAATGTACGCAATATCTGCATTTGCTGTGAACCGGATGATGGCTGCACTTGAGTCGCACCTGCAAATCCCAGGAGCTGGAGCCCCGTCCTTGCCAACTATCAGTGGGGGGCACTGATATGGGAGGACTCGATTTAAGCTTTTTTAGTTATGACATCATCAGTAAGTTTGTACTGAAAGGTCTGGTTTTTAGCGTTGAGTTAACCGTCGGCTCAACGATTGGAGGCGTTATATTGGGCACTGTCTTGGCCCTCATGCGTTTGTCGGGACGAAGGGTGCTTAGCTCGGTTGCAGTGGTCTATGTCAACGGTATGCGCTCTATTCCACTGGTGATGGTGATTTTATGGTTCTTCCTTCTTATGCCCACACTGATTGGGCACTCTATAGGTGCTGAGACTTCGGCGTTCATCACCTTTATTGCTTTTGAAGCCGCGTTCTTCTCTGAGATTGTGCGCGCAGGTATTCAGTCTATCTCTAAGGGGCAAGTCTACGCAGCGCAGGCCCTTGGGATGACTTACGCGCAGAACATGCAACTCGTAGTTCTTCCCCAAGCCTTCAGAAATATGCTGCCCGTCTTGCTCACCCAAACCATTGTTTTGTTTCAAGACACTTCCCTAGTTTATGCAATTGGCGCCTATGATTTGCTAAAAGGGTTTGTAACCGCGGGCAAAATTTACGGCAGGCCTGAGGAGGCCTATTTGCTTGCAACTGTTGTGTACTTTGTAATTTGTTTTGCCCTCTCAAGTTTGGTAAAGCGCTTGCAGTCCAAAATCTCGATTATCAGATAAGTGATTTTTTATTAAGGTGTTCAAATGATTGAACTGAAAAATGTTTCCAAATGGTACGGCTCTGTACAAGTACTGAGCCAATGTACAACAACCATTCAAAAGGGCGAAGTGGTGGTGGTCTGCGGCCCATCAGGCTCGGGGAAATCAACACTCATTAAAACCATCAACGCACTGGAGCCCATTCAAGAGGGGGAGATCTTTGTTGAAGGTATCTCAGTTCATGATCCTAAAACCGAACTCCCCAAACTCAGGTCTCGTGTTGGTATGGTGTTTCAGCACTTTGAGCTCTTCCCACACCTGAGCGTGACGGAGAACTTAACACTTGCACAGATCAAGGTGTTGGGACGTTCAAGCGAGGAGGCGCTCGCCCAAGGGCACAGATATTTAGAGAGGGTGGGGCTTACCGCTCACAAAGATAAATTCCCAGGGCAACTCTCGGGCGGTCAACAACAGCGCGTAGCGATTGCTCGCGCTCTTTGCATGGACCCCGTGGTGATGCTCTTTGATGAACCCACCTCTGCACTTGATCCTGAAATGGTGGGTGAGGTGCTGGACGTGATGGTGAGTCTTGCCAAAGACGGCATGACCATGGTTTGCGTCACTCACGAGATGGGATTTGCAAGAAAGGTGAGCGACCGGGTAATTTTCATGGACATTGGGGGCAAGATTTTGGAGGACTGCTCAAGCGATGAGTTCTTCAACCACCCTGAGAACAGAAAAGACAGGACAAAAGAATTCTTAGCAAAAATTCTTCAGCACTAATCTGCATTCAATCACTTTTACAAAATGAATTCACCCAAAGAGATCACCATCACACGCCCAGATGATTGGCACGTTCATTTGAGGGATTCAGACGCGTTGTCCAAAGTCGTTGGGCACACAGCCTTTCAGTTTGCAAGAGCGGTTGTGATGCCCAACCTCAAACCTCCTGTCACCACAACTGAGCAAGCTTTAGCCTATAAAGCAAGAATATTAGCCTCTCTGGCTAAGGTAAAGCTGCCCAGTGGTCTCAAAGGGGTAGGTTTTGCTTTTGAGCCATTAATGACTTTGTACCTGACTGACACCACAACTGCTACAGAGATTGAGAAAGCTAAGAGTGCGGGTATAGTGGCCGTCAAGCTCTATCCAAGCGGGGCCACCACCAACAGTGACTCAGGCGTCACTGATATTCGCAAGACCTACTCTGCACTTGAGGCGATGCAACGCCTTGGGATGCCGCTACTCATCCATGCAGAGGTAACAGACCCCTCAGTTGACTTATTTGACCGAGAAGCTGTTTTTATAGATCGTTATCTGATTCAACTCAGAAAAGATTTTCCTGAGCTCAAAATTGTGATGGAGCACATCACCACAGAGGAAGCAGCTCAATATGTACAGGCAGGGAATCAATATTTGGGCGCAACCATCACCGCCCATCACCTTCTTTACAACCGAAATGCAATATTCACCGGCGGTATCCGACCCCATTACTACTGCCTGCCCGTGCTAAAGCGTGAGAAGCACCGAGTTGCTTTGGTTAAAGCTGCAACGAGTGGCAGTCCTAAATTTTTTCTCGGGACTGATAGCGCCCCTCACGCTGCGCACCTTAAAGAGCATGCCAGTGGTTGCGCAGGATGTTATACGGCTTTTAGTGCGATGGAGCTTTATGCAGAGGCGTTTGACTCAGTTGGAGCGCTTGAGCATTTGGAAGCGTTTGCAAGTTTTAATGGAGCAGATTTTTACGACCTGCCCCGCAACACTGGGCATATCACTTTGAGACGAGAGAGTTGTCAGATGCCAGAGTTCTTGGCTTTTGGTCGTGCCAAGTTGATTCCGCTCAGAGCAGGGGAAGCTTTGCCTTGGCGGTTTGTTAGTTGACACCGTGTCCAAATCATTGAGTGTTTCCTAAAGAGTAGCTCTGTAAAAAATTTATTAGAAAATCAGTTATCAAAAGTAACTTATGATGTTGATTTAGCCTTTCAAGAAATGTAAGTAATGCAGCTAATTCAACTAATAATGCTCTTTTCCAAAATTCAATAGCATCATAAAAGATTCAAAATAGCCTTCAGAAAGGCTCTTTTTTTGAAGCTCGTTAAATTGCCAGTACAGTTTGATTAAAAACTGTATTTTTGTTGTCTACCAGTTCACGAAAAGTTAACACCTCAAACATCACCTTGGAGAGCGTAAACTAGCCAAATCATTTAGGATGTGAAGTGGTAAAGAAATTAATTAATCCCTCGCAGGACTTGAAATTGCATCCCCCACTTGTGGCTCTTTCCTGGGATGCTCCCTGGTTCAAAAACTATAAGAAACTTGGTGAGCAAGTTTTACTTAAAACTCAAACAAACACCTTAGTTGATGCTTTAAACGCTTCCAGGGGTCGCTTGCAACTCGCCTTTGTGCCACAAGCCGATATTGATGGTAATTTCACATACGAGTCATATATCCATAAAAGCTGCAGTATTCCTACAAGAGAGAATGCCCATGATTTTTTTAATGGCCTCAGTTGGATAGAGTTTGCTGCAACTAAAAGTGCAATGCTCTCCCTTCAAGCCAAAGAGCTAACGCAAAATAGTGACGAGCTCTTAAACATCGGTAAAACTGGTAGAGGTCCCTTAAGAGACTCTATGACTGTGTTTGACGAGAACGGAATACTCCTTTGTGCAGACGACCAAATATGGGAAGCACTTCTCGCAAAGGATTGGCAAAGCCTGTTTGTTAAGCACAGGCACTTGTGGAGTGAGGCCAAGGTCTGGCTCTTTGGTCACGCACTGCTTGAGAAACTCCTTAACCCCAGGCTTCCTATAACGGGTCATGTACTGCAGTTAAAAGTGCCCCGTGGGTTAGACACCGTAAACAATGTAGACACCATAGGCACTGATAGCCTTGATGCGTGGTTAAGTAGTCAAGTTCTTGGGATCAACTGGCGTGAAAAGCCTTTCTCTCCTTTGCCTGTTTTAGGGATCCCTGGATGGTGGAGTGAGAACTCTGGGCCAGGCTTTTATGATAATAAATCAGTTTTTAGAGATTAGGCTATTGCCGACTCAGATCGGTTCAAATGAGTGAGGGGAATTTTCATTTCTTTATTGAACTTTAAATTCATTCATTATTCTTGCAAGCCCTTCTGCTACCTTAATTCCGTCAACCCCCGCAGATAAAATACCCCCTGCATATCCCGCGCCCTCTCCTGCAGGATACAAACCCCTTACAGCAGAGTTTTGAAAAGACTCATCTCTGTCAATCCTCAGTGGTGATGATGTTCTGGTCTCAATGCCAGTGAGAACTGCGTCTGGTAGATCAAATCCTTTGATTTGACGACCAAACTCAGGCAGTGCCTCCCTAAGTGCAAATGTTGCGTAACTCGGTAAAGCCTCTGCTAGATCCGTCATCAGCACTCCAGGCTTGTATGAGGGTATAACGGATCCAAGGCTTAGGGACGCACGTCCAAGAACGTAATCCTCAATTCTTTGAGCAGGTGCTTTGTAGTCTGAACCGCCCATCACAAAAGCCTTAGACTCCAATTCACGCTGCAAAACGATTCCTGCAAGTGGGTGAACCTCACCGTTGTTGGAGCTCAGATAGCTAGAACTAGAAGATATTGGTGATTTATATACTTTGTATTGTGAGCCTAGATTTTTCTCAAAAAGCTCTGGACTAGTTGGATAGTCAGAGGGCTCAATTCCCACCACCAGGGCCGCATTGGCGTTGCGCTCATTCCTGGAGTATTGACTCATCCCGTTGGTTACGACTCGCCCGGCCTCTGAGGTAGCAGCAACCACTGTTCCGCCTGGGCACATACAAAAACTGTACACAGCCCGCCCGTTGCTCGCGTGGTGAACGAGCTTGTAGTCCGCTGCCCCCAACAGGGGGTTTCCTGCATGTCTACCCCACCTTGCACGGTCAATTAAACCCTGGGGGTGCTCAACCCTAAACCCAACAGAGAAAGGTTTGGAATGCATACAAACGCCCTGGTTGTAGAGCATAAGAAAGCTATCTCGAGCACTGTGGCCCAACGCCATGATCACATGGTTTGTTTGTACTTCACGAGTCTGGCCAGTTTGTAGATCACGAACAATAAGTCCTTTGACGTGTTTGCTACCCATGGAGGCGCTATTTTCGTTTACAACCAAATCAACAACATGTTGCTGGAAATGCACTTCACCCCCCAGAGTTTCAATTTGCGCGCGTAGATTTTCAACGACCTTAACAAGTTTGAAAGTGCCTATGTGTGGGTGAGCTGCATACAAAATGTCCTCAGGCGCACCCGCTTTGACGAACTCTTCAATGACTTTTCGACCGAGGAATCTTGGGTCTTTGATTTGACTGTAGAGTTTGCCGTCTGAGAAAGTGCCAGCCCCGCCTTCCCCAAATTGAACGTTGCTGTCTTCGTTTAAAACAGACTTACGCCAAAGTCCCCAGGTATCTTTGGTACGTTCACGCACTTTTTTGCCTCGCTCCAAAACGATGGGTCTAAGTCCCATTTGGGCCAATGCAAGTGCAGCAAAAATACCGCATGGCCCGAACCCAACGACAACAGGCCTCAATCCAGCTCGAGCACGCTTGGTAAATTCTAAGTCTGGAGTCAAAGCACATAAAGACTGCTCGTTGCTTTGTAACCCTTCTGGGTTTGAGCTGGCACTCTCACTAATAGGGAGGGGGGCGTGCCAGCGCATATCGGGTGTCTCTTGGATACGAACTGCGCTAAATTTTTCTGCTTTTTTAAAGTTTTTAAAAAAAGTAATAAGTGGCCACTCTTTATTCGTATCTTTTAGTGCAATATCAAGTATGTAGACCACATAGATCTGTGACTTACGTGCATCAAAACTTCGTTTAAAAACTCGCCAATGATCTACAGCGGTCATCTCTATTTGAAGCAGCTCACAAAATACAGGTTCTAAATAAGCGGGCCTTATCCCCAAATCTGGATGCTCGGCAAGTTCTGATGGTGTGACTTCAAGGGGAAGTCTTAGTTCACTGATTCTGATCATTTTGCAACTGGCTCGTGGTGATCGAGCAAAGTGTTAGTTAGATGCCTTATTATTGTCTATTATTCATTAATCTTCAAATGTATTGGACTTAGAGAAGTTGCGCGGGAGATAATACAGATGTGAAGTTCGCTAGGCCGTCGCTGGTGCAAGGGTGGAAACGCCGCACTGGAGGAACGTCCGGACTGCAAAGGACAGCGCAGGAGGTAACGCCTCTCCACCGTGAGGTGAGGATTAGAGCAACAGAGACGAGTCAAAGTCTGGGGTAACTTGGGCTTTGGGTGAAACGGGCAATCTCTGCGCGCAGCAATACCGAATAGGCCAACGTTGATGTGGTCCGCGGAGTTGGCGGGTGGGTAGCATCGAGCCATGTGGGTGACCCATGGCCCAGAGGAATGACGGTCACGCGGGGGAAACTCCGTGCACAGAATCCGGCGTATCGGCGGACTTCACACTTTAATTCACAGTACCTTTTTAAAAGGGTGCGTGAAAATTTCACCTAATAGTACAAGTTCATTAATATAGACATTAATGACGTTTTACTTTTTTGTTATTCTCAATAAAAGCAAGAATACCTTGTGATTAGGTTAAAGAATAGTTTTCTCAAATACATTAATTTCTACAGTTCAACTCGATTAGCAAGTTATAGTCTAAGACACAGCAACACTACTTTTTGACTGCTTTAAGTCAAGGGCATTGATATGCTGACACTTGCAAGGAACGCTCGTATCAGCCTTGTGATGATAGACAATCACTATGCTGGCGAACTCACTGGGAGAATGAATGTGTATATGCCACACATTAGAAGATAGTGCATCTTAGGCGTGGACTGTGATCTTCATGCCCAACGATTTAATGACTTTAGAAACTGTATCGAATCTTGGTTTTGTATTTGGTTTTAGTGCTTTATACAGAGCCTCTCTTGTTATCCCGCTTGCCTTAGCTATTTCAGACATACCCTTTGCACGTGCAATATGTCCAAGGGCAGTTGCTAGCTCAGCATCGTCACCATCTGCTATTACTTGGTTTAAATATTCAGTCATAGCTCTTTTACTTTTAAGGTGATGAGCCATATCAAATTCTGTCAATTCACTCATCTTTATTTTTTTATTTATAGTAGTCATGTGATATTACTCCTCTAATCGTTTGATGATTTGTCGAATATTTTTTATATCAGCTGGTTGAGTTGACTTATCGCCAGCACCAAGCATTAGGATGATCAAATTTTCCTGCTTGAGGAAATACATCCGCCAACCAGCACCAAAGTGTTCTCGCATTTCGTATAAACCGCCACTCAATGATTTAACATCGCCAAGGTTACCCAGTCTTGCTTTATCAAGCCGCCTACTTAACGAATATACGTGGGCAAGTCTTTGATCTGTGAAAGCCAATTTGCAAACTCTTTTATTTAAAGTGCCTTATATATAATCTATTGTATTCGATCGATTACACTTTAGTTATTAATGTCAAAATTTGCAAGTAATTATTGATTGCAGAATTCTTTATGAATGACTCTAAAGCTATACTTCATTTGCTCATTAATCTAGTACAGAGGTCTCATTTCACTTCACTTGCTTTGATAATTTGCTTTTGTGAAAGGGTATCGTCTGTCTTTTACGCTCAGCGGATAACGCCATTTCGGCAACATCCTTTTGTTTCTTGAGCGAGGCCATTCTGGGTTTCTCAGGTGTGATGGGTGCAGCGGCAGTTTGGGATTCAAAATCATAACTTTTCATACTAGTATTTATCCCAATTAATTGAGACCATAATTGTTTTGGTAGTCGTGTTTGACACGACACCATCACGACAATATCTCTACCCTGAACCAATTAACAAACCCACCGTACGGAAGTGCAGGGTGGGCTCTTAAGTGATTAGACTAAAGTCAATGCATTGTTGTGGTTGCTCCATTACTTACCGCTACGATGTGGATGTGAGTGCCACCTTGATCAACATCATATAAGTTGCCACCATCATAGGTGAGTCAAGTTGGATTGTTAAAGTAAGCAGCAGTGCTTGTAGCGTTTACAAAACCAGAAGTTCCACTGGTGTTACCAGCTAGAGTAGTGACTACCCCAGTTAATATTACTATTTTGCGAATTACATTGTTGGCGCTGTCAGCAACATAAACATTTGTGCCGTCAGAAGCTATTCCCAATAAATAATCAAATAGTGCATCTGCACCAGCAGCATCGCTGTAACCAGCATTACAAATACTACCGGCTAATGTAGTTACAACGCCAGTGGACATCATAGTGTGACAGATTGTATGATTTGCAGAGTCTGATACAACCAGAATTGCCGCACCACCCGCAGTTGCTGCTGCAACTCCAAGAGGATAGTTAAATCTTGGTGCAGTTCCTGTTACGTTTGTAACTCCAGTTGTTCCCAAGGTGCCCGCCAAAGGTGGCTAAAACTGCTGTCATGGTCAGACTTAAGTGTTGAAATGATAGATAAGCATTATAAAAGTGAGCTATCTGCGGAGATAAATATAGCAATCTTGCATAGCCATATAAAAAATTAGCGACTGTACTTTTGCAATTTAGATTTATACCTTAATATTTCAGCT
>DAITOS010000084.1:0-11954 GCA_036834025.1 Limnohabitans sp. | reverse complement strand
TATGCAGGAGGTGTAAAAGCACTTTTGCCTGTGGATTTAAAAGTAGAGAGGGGAGAGTTTGTCACACTGCTTGGTCCTTCGGGTTGCGGAAAAAGCACTCTTTTAAAAATGATAGCTGGCATAACACAACCAAGCGAAGGTAAAGTAGTGTTAGGTCGCAGAGAAACCTTACCAAGCAGCATAAAAAGCAATCACCCCCTTGATGATCAGGAACAAAGTAACTATTCTGAGCCTAAGCTTTCTTTTGTATTTCAATCCCCCACCCTCATGCCATGGGCAAATGTACATAAAAACGTAAGGTTACCACTGGATTTGGCTGGGATTCCAAAAGAAATTGCCGATCTACAAGTAGGGCAAGTTTTAGAGACCGTGGGTTTAACTGATTTTGCGAATGCATTGCCCAGAACCTTATCAGGGGGGATGCAAATGAGAGTATCTATTGCAAGGAGCCTGGTAACCAAACCAGATTTGCTTTTGATGGATGAGCCATTTGGGGCCTTAGATGAAATTACGAGACATAAATTAGATGAAGAATTGCTCGCGTTATGGGAGAAAAATAAGTTTACAGTTCTTTTTGTGACTCATTCAATACATGAAGCTGTTTTCTTATCCACTCGAATTATTATGATGGCCGCTCGGCCCGGACGCGTAACAGAGCAATTTTTTGTGCCAGAGCCCTATCCTCGAGGATCTGACTTTCTGGTGTCAAATGGTTTCATGCAATACGCCCAAAGAGTGCAAGCCTCTTTACTCAAAGCGAGTGTTTAAAATGGAAATATCCTTAAAAAACATCTCCCAGGTCATCCAAAAAAATATACTACCAGTAGCACTCGGGTTTTCAGTGTTGATTGGCTGGGAGGTCTTAGTAGAGTATTTTGAAGTACCCCCATATCTATTACCAGGCCCCGTGTTAATGTTTAAGACATTGTGGTCAGATAGGCTTCTCTTAGGCTCAGCACTTTGGGTCACTCTTAAAATAACCTTTTTCTCATTTTGTTTGGCCACCTTAATAGGTGTTTTGCTTTCCTTTTTGCTTGTTCAGAGCAAGCAAATAGAACGAGCTCTACTTCCCTACGCAGTTTTACTTCAAGTGACCCCAATAGTTGCAGTTGCACCCTTAATTATCATTTGGGTTAAAGACACTACCCTGTCACTTGTCATTTGTGCTTCGTTGGTTGCTCTATTCCCGATCATAAGCAATACGACGCTAGGTCTAAAAAGTATTGATCCAGATTTGATGAATTATTTCAAACTGAACAAGGCTAAAAGACTGCAAATATTATTTCGCCTTCGAATCCCAAGCGCATTGCCCTATTTCTTTGGAGGTTTAAGAATTTCCAGCGGTCTGGCACTCATCGGAGCCGTAGTGGCAGAATTTGTGGCGGGCACAGGAGGGACGGGTTCTGGGTTGGCTTATCAGATCCTGCAAGCCGGATTTCAGCTTAATATACCTAGAATGTTTGCAGCTCTTCTTTTAATCTCACTTTCAGGTATTTTTCTCTACTCAACAATGGCTTGGATTTCAAAAACAGCACTCAAGGACTGGCATTCCAGTGAAAGCTCTGGTGATGAGAGTTAGAGTGCATCTAAATTACAGTTGTGTCATCCTAAAAAACTGCTCTCATTTTTTATGATTGAACTTCAGTCGCAAATAAAGTGCTCTTTTATTATATAAAATGATCAATACTTCAAACTCATAGACTAAAGCAATGACACGGATATTATTGGTAGAAGATGAAAATAAAATTGCTGACTTTGTTATACAAGGTCTACAAAGTGAGGATTACGAGGTTGAGCATGTATCCGACGGCCTTGCTGCCTTAGATAGTATTTTAAAAAACTCCTACGACCTCATTTTGCTGGATGTGATGCTACCTGGAAAGTCTGGCAATGAAGTTCTTCAAAGTGCTAGATCAGCTGAAGTTAAAACGCCGATCATTATGCTCACTGCTAAATCAGAATTAAGTGACAAATTATTGGGATTCAAGAGTGGTGCAGACGACTACATGTCAAAACCCTTTTTCATGGAGGAGTTACTTGCAAGGTGTAAGGCATTACTGAGTAGAAACAGCAAACCAAATGATGACACAACAACTGTGGGTGAACTCAGTTTGGACAAGGTAACCAGAAGAGTTAAATGGCGCGACTCTTCTATGGTCCTAAGTCAAAGAGAATTCACGCTCTTAGAGTATCTAATGCGCTCTCCTGGGAACGTTTATTCAAGACAGCAAATTATGCAATTTGTATGGGGGATAGACTTTAATACTCAAACAAATATCGTTGATGTTTGCATTCAAAGAATTAGAAGGAAATTAGTTAATACTGAGAAAAATGATCTTAGTGAATTTCCAATAGAGTCAATCAGAGGCATTGGTTACAGAATTAGAAAACCTGACTAATGCCCAAATCTTTTAGATTACATTTATTCATATTATTTAGTATTTGCTTTTGCATTTTTTTATATGCAAGCAGACTTTCCTCTCAGTATTTAGCATCTGAATTTATAAAGAAAAAAATTCAAGAAGATCTTCTCATACTTGCTACCAACTCCCCCACCTACAATACAAAAGACCCATCTAAAGATGAGCCGTTCTTTGATTTCTCAGAGCTTAACTCACTCGTCATATGCTCCAGAAACTACTTAGTGAAAGACGCATTGTGTAAAGAATTTAAAGATCCAAATATTAAATGGAAAATACTTCAAGACGAACTTAATTTAAGAATTGAGTACGCAGACTATATAAACGAAAAAAACACATGGCATGTCGTAAGAAAAAATACATACTCCTTTTTTGAATACATTGCAGTTAATGACTCTGAAGTACAAAAAACATTAAAGAAGTCTTGGATACTTAGGGATCATGTAGTTTTATATATCTTACCCATCATGGTTTTAATGATGTTGTTGCTATCTCATTTGATTTCAAATTACGTAGTAGAAGCGCTCAACAAAACAAAGGACTTAGTTGATAAGATAGACGTAAAAAATTTGGATACCATTACCCACGAAGTTGCCAAATTTAAAGAATTTCAACCTTTTCTAGATGTTTTTTATGAAATGAAAAGGCGTCTGAAAACCAGCTTCGAACAAGCTACCAGGTTCTCATCAGATGCTTCTCATGAGCTAAAAACTCCGCTCACTATTTTGCGAGGCTACGCAGAGCGAGGAATTAGAACATCTGGAGATGGTTCAAACGAGCAAGTTCAATTCTCTTTGATGTCAGAAGAAATTGATCGATTAATTAATATTACCGAGAAACTATTAATGCTCGCTCGAGCGGACTCGGGCCGACTGGAGATAATCCCCACAGCCGTTAATCTAACGGATATGTTGGAGCAACTTGTTGCAGATGCAAAAATCATAAATCCCGACTTTCGTATCACCAGTCAAATTCAGAAAAAAGTCACTATTCAAGGGGATGAACAACTCATTCATCAACTGATTTACAATTTTTACTCTAATGCGATTAAATATAACATCTCAAGTGGATGGATTCATTTTGGTCTTTACCAAGATGAGCGAGAGCTCGTAGTAGAAATAATCAATACTGCTGAAAATTTAAATCCTGATTTCACCGAGAAAGCCTTTGATCGTTTTTATAGAGGTGAGGAATCCCATAACCGTAAAGTAGAGGGCACAGGATTAGGGCTTAGCCTATGCCGTGAGATTGCCAAAATTCACGGGGGGGAGATACTTCTAAGTGTTAATTCAAATCAACATGTGAGTGCAAAGTTTAGAGTTTTAACCGCAAAAAACCAAACTGTAGAATATGGGATCTGAATTAGTCTTTCCCATTCTTATGAAATCTCACAATAAACTTTGGCTCTTGGCCCTTCTTTATTTTTTTGCCCTATCTGGGGCGTTATCCCAAGCTATTGACTCCCAATCTGAGGGAGACCTCAAAGAAAGAATCCAAGGTGACATTGGTGTAGCTGTTTATAGTCAAAATAACTTTACGCAAAGCGGTGAATCATCAACTCAAATTCTTCCCTACGCTTATTTTGACTATGATCGCTTTTTTGCAAGAATTGATACCTTTGGATTCAAAACGATTCCACTAGGTATGGGATATCTAGAGATAGTTGGTAGATACAACCAAGAGGGATTCACACCTAAGTCAAGCCCCTACAGCCTACTAAATCCTCGAAATTTACCTGTCCCCCTTGGACTTGGCACCTTTCAGTTGACGCCCTTTGGTGCTTTTTTTATCTACGGCTTTAACGACTTCAATGCCTCTAAGGGAGGAAAAATGGCTGAGTTTACATATGCAGCAGAAGTTAAATTGCCACTATCCATAAACATCTATCCACTTATTGGGTTTGATTACAAAGACAAAAAATATGTCAACTATTTTTATGGTGTTACACCGGCAGAGTCTCAAGTTACTGGTCTTAGCGCCTACACATCAAATGGGGGAATTTCCCCCTACGCGGCTTTAGCTTTAGAGGTACCTCTAGGTCCAAATTGGGTCATCAACTCGTACTTCAAACATAAATGGCTTGCACCCGCGATAACCAATAGTCCACTCGTCTCTGATCGACACGTTGATAATTTCTTCATCAGCTTAGACCGGCACTTTGAGTAAATATTAAATCATTAAACGAAATGCAATACCTAGGCTGGATACCGCATCAAGGCATACAAATACTGTTTGTTTTTTTCCTAACCTTCATTATTGGTCTAGAACGAGAGGGTAAAAAATTTGAAGACGATCAAATTTCCTTTGGCGGAGTTAGAACCTATCCACTCATAGGTTTGATTGGGTTTTCACTCTCTACGATATCTAAGGACGATTTGACTTTAGTTTCAATTGGTTTAATTGGCCTTACTCTATTTCTGTTGATGGCCTATTGGCATAAACTAACTACTGTTGGCAACCCAACCATTGCTAGTTATATGACCGCTTTGTCAACTTATGTGATTGGGGTTGTAGCAAATCATGATCTATTTTGGTTGGCGACTACTCTCACAGTTATCAATATCTTACTATTAGAGCTCAAAATATGGCTTGGTCAATTAGCTAAAAAAATTGACGAAGGTGAGATCCTTACCTTCGCGAAATTTCTTTTGTTATTGGCTGTTGTTTTACCATTATTGCCGAATGAGGCCTTTACTGAATATCAGATCAACCCATTTAAAACTTGGCTGGTCGTAGTTGCTGTTAGCAGTGTTTCCTACGGAAGCTATGTCTTACAAAAACTCTCCAAAGGCGCAGATGGACTGCTATTAACTGCTCTTCTGGGGGGGCTTTACTCCTCAACAGTTACCACTGTAGCACTTGCAAGAAAGTCCAAAGAGGAATCGGCTCCAAAGCTGATTTCAGGGGTCATTTTGATGGCATCGGGCATGATGTACTTAAGAATAATTGTTTTGCTCGGGCTTTTCAATCCCATCATCATGAAAATTCTTTGGATTCCCTTTGTATGCTTATCACTGCTAGCTTTAGGAGGTGGGTATGCTTGGTCAAGGCTTGGCGATGTCCGCCTTGATGAGGTTCAACACGAGTCAAAGGGGCATAACCCATTAGAGGTAAAGTCAGGGCTTGTTTTTGCTATTTTGTTTGTTGTCATGCTTGTGGTGACGCACGTTTCAATTGATTATTTCGGCAATTCAGGCGTTTATACACTTGCATTAATTATGGGGGTTGCTGATGTAGACCCCTTTATTATGGGACTTACTCAAGCGGTACCTGATTTAACTCCCGGAGAGGTCGCATCCATTGGAATACTGATTGCGACCTCTATGAACAATCTTGCTAAAGGCATTTATGCCTATGTTTTATCAAGCAAAGAGTCAGCAAAATTGAGTTTGGGGCTTTTGGCTAGTCTATCCATTGCTGGTTTCATACCTGCTGTGCTGTTGTGGTACAGATAGGTAGTAGTTCAAGAAATCCCAATTAACTGATTGACGTTTTACTAATTCACTTTTCGGGCTCTTCACCAATATTAGGTCTCTCTGCAGCACGAATATCTGCGGTGAATACTTTACCTGAATCTGTCAATACTAGCTTCTTAAGCGCTCCACCCTTACCCTTAGTTGCATCTCTTAAAGGGCTAAACGATACCGTTACTTTATCCCCGGCTTTCACTGCAGTGCGAGTCCACCCATCTCTAACTAAATTTCCCGGGCTCGTCATCTCCATTAACCAAATAGAGGGTTCCTCACCACCCACACTTCCGTTGATGAAAATAGCTACATGAGGATTAGTCCATTGAACCTCTTTGACAGTTCCAACAATCGTCACACTTTTGGTGTGATCAAACATCGCTGTTGAATGGTGTGCGTTAGCACTTGAATGGAAAAAGCAAAATACAGTCACAGCACAAAAAAATACTGTATTTAGTTTTCTTACTGAACTCACAAGCAACTGATTTAAATAATTCACATCATCTCCTAAAAAAATATTACTTCGGTGGAATTCTGTTACCGCCTATATCGTGCTCTATCCTCTCGAAAATAGCCCATCCGTCTTTGTCAACTTTTGGCGCATGGTAACCTTCCTCACATGTACCCTCAACGATATCAAATTTCCTAGCTCGTTGACGAAAAAATATACGTGTGGTTTTCCAAGGCTTAGTGAGTACGTTAGGAGCAATGATTTCTAAATCATCATGCAAAATATCCTTTCCAGCAAGATGCAAGCGTTCAATCACATGCATATCACCATTGTTTGGCACACCCAGTGCCTCTGAAATTGCTAAATATGCTTGGGGCAAGATACCTACAGTATCAATGACAAGGGTGTCTCCCTCCCAAGTCCCAATCGAATGACCATGAAATGTTGGGTCAGGGTCCTCAGGGTGGGCACGTCCATCGGTGTAAATACGGCGTATACGGTTACCGTCAGATTCGCCCAGCATAGTTACTCTGCCCGGAGTAAATAAAATCTCCATTGCGTTATGGGTGATCAACATCCAAGAAGGCATGGATTCTGGCAAGCAACCCCAAAAAACCAAAAAGGGTCTACCTTCCTTAAGCTCATTCATCTGGTGCTGAATAAGCGCTGCGGCTTTCGAATTCCAGGGGGGAGGATTTGTTTTGACCTGTAAGTCTTGATCCGTAACTTTAGGATTCCATACACCAGACCAATCAGGCAAATTTGCAATGCTTGCCCAGTCCTTTTGTGTTGGAGCTGGATTCATGATGACTTTCTCAGCTGAAAAGGATGACTGAGATAAGCAAATATTAAGAGCGGTGGCAATTAGCACCAAATGCAATAGCCCAAAGCTCATAGGACGTAAAAACATCAAACGAATCATCAATTGATACTCCTTAATAATTTAACCAGAAAAGGTAGGTTGAATAGAGAACCCAATCCAACGCCCCAAAGCTATTATGAAAATCCAAAATACTACCGACAGAGCTGCTGACCAGCGGCCATGGGCCCAAAAGGCGAGTTTAAATATCAGATCACGAAATTGAAAGTTATTTGATATTTCAGTTCCCATCAGTGGTGAAGGATAGCTTAAGTCATCGCTCAAAACTTTGTTGTGGTACCAAACATGAAAAATAATCATGTTCAACCCAGCGAATGTTAAAAAGAGTATTTTCAGTTGAAAAAATATATTGTGTGCATAGTTAACCGCATTTGAGGAAAATAAAGCAAAGCCAGTAACAACAGCAACTAAGAACATCAGCCAGGTTATAGGCAGTAATTCATTAACAAACTTTTGAAGTCTGCGCTCATTGTTTGCAAATCGCAAGATTCTTAAGTCAACCCAAATGATGCTTCCTAAAAAAACCGTAACCCCTAGGACGTGCAAACTCTCAAGCATTGGAAATAACCAGTCGTTCTCTCTTATTGATCCAGCTATAGCTGTCTCAAAAAGCCAATTTAATAATCCATCTAATTCCATAAACACAATTTATTCCTAAAATCCTGTTGATCTTCTAATCAAATTCCAATGATGGGTTGACTAGGTGTACGCAATCCACCTGCCAGCGAAAACAATCAAAATTAGTAAAGAAATTAAGATTACGGCCAATGTCTTCCCAGTCGTGGTCAATTCGTTTGTGAGCTCAACTGGATTTTTCCAATCTATTAATTTGCCAAAAAAAGTTTTCTTAATAAATTGAATATTTACAAAAACGCATATAAGCAAAAACATTTTAGTTTGGAAAACAGTATTTTCAAGAGACCTGGATGGCTCGCCAATAATAAGAATGCTTCCACTCAGCAGGAGAACAACCGTAGAGACTTTAAAAATAGGCCAGAATTTATTGAACGTATGGGACAGCGAAAATTCAACTGCAAAATATCCCAACAATCTCAGTGCGATCAACAAACACGCGGATAGTGCTGCGGCTACAGCGAAAATATGAATAATTTGAGTTACGGGAACAATTACATCTGATACCTGAATAGCTTGGCTAAGGTCAGTGTCCTCTAACCAAAGACAAAATTTACTGAGAGTAAGGGTTCGCATTTCTAATTATGAATTGATATCCAATAAAATCAATATTAAACCACTCTAAAGTACATTTTTTTAAAAAATCAACAAAAAAATTGATGATTATTTAGGTTAAGATTAATGAGGATTTCAGGTCGCTTTAAGCTTCGCCAAACCACAAAATGCATAAATATCTTACCTCCTCATACCTCATCAAGCCTTGCGCTTTGGTCCTTTGTTTCTGCCTATTGGTTGGTTGCACGTCAGTGCAACAAAGAAAAGAATGGTCTCAAAAAAAGTTTGGCCCACGCTGTGAGTCCGTTGGATATAAAGCTGATACTCCAGCATATTTGGAGTGCATTGCCGACGAGGACAGGACTTGGCGAATCAACCAAATGGAGAAAGGAACGCCTTATGAAAATTGGATGCCCATGACTTATCTCCCGTCAATCACAGATGAGAAAAAATAAAACCCGCCCTGATTTTTGATAAGGTCCCCTACTTTAATTTTCGGGGACATCAAAAGTTCAAAAGATAATGCTCTTACAAAGCGGTTTTCTGGCCATCTTTATAAGTGTATAAAGTGGTAGCGGGATTCTTTATCTCTCCATTAGGCTCAAACGCGATATCTGCTGTAATTCCCTTGTAATGGGTCTCAACTAATTTAGGAATATACACTTTTGGTTCGACAGAGTTGGCACGCTTCATCGCATCAACTAAAACAAATGTAGCGTCATAAGTGTAGGGTGAGTAGATCTGAAATTGGCCTGGATATTTGGCATCATAACGCTTTTTCCACGCCAATCCTCCAGGCATTTTTGCCAAAGATGCACCGCCTTCTGCACAAACCACATTCGTAAGAGTTTTGGCACCCGCAGCTAACTTTGCCACCTCAGTTGTACAGATACCGTCGCCTCCAAAGTACTTTACATTGTTCAAACCCAACTGCTCCATCTGTCTAAGCATAGGACCACCTTGAGGATCCATACCTCCATAGAAAATCGCATCAGGAGATTTTGATTTAATTGAGGTCAATATAGCCATGAAATCGGTAGCTTTGTCGTTTGTATACTGCTCATCTACGACTTGCATCCCGATTGACAAGGCTGTCTTTTTAAATACCTCAGCAACTCCCTGTCCATAAGCAGTCCGGTCATCGATGATAGCGACCTTCTTTAGGTGCAAATTTTCTGATGCATAAACCGCCAACCGACGCCCCAGTGCATCATCATTAGCAATGATTCGGTAAGTCGTTTTGTAACCTGGCTTGGTTAACGCGGGATTTGTTGCTGCACCTGTTATGTGCGGGATTCCGCAGTCATTGTAAATTTTGGCAGCTGGTATTGTTGTGCCGGAATTAAGATGCCCAACTATTCCAGCGACTTTAGAGTCACACAATTTTTGAGCAGCAGCAGTGCCTTGTTTAGGATCCGAGGCATCATCTTCTGCTTGAATTTCGAACTTGATTTTTTTACCACCGATGACAATATTTTGTCCATTTAGCTCTTCAATCGCCATCCTTACACCGTTCTCATTGTCTCGACCATAGTGAGCTTGCGCACCGCTGATGGGGCCAACATGCCCTATCTTTACGACCTGAACCTCCTGTGCTAGAGCACTTGAATTAGCGGACAACCCGAACAATAATAATGTTGATATGGTGAGCGGATTCAATTTCATCAGGAACTCCTATATAAAAAAATAAACGTAAATTAATCTTACCACTAGTCACTAGTCACCAGTCACTAGTCCAATTGTTTTTTCAAATTGGTATTTACACTATTCCCATCTTCCATTTCACGAATAAGTACTTCGTCCACTGCCTCCCGCATCATGTCAGGTAATATCTTAACCAATTTAGCACTTACGATTGCGAGAACCTGATCGGCTATTTGATGCGGAAAATCCTCCACCGGCGCACCCGCAGTGGCTTGATTAAGAGAGGTAGCAATTTTTTGTAAACTGTTTTGGGCCTCCATCAACAAATCATCTTTAGAAATACTTGTAGCCCCCTCAAGAGGTACCACATCATTCAGAGTTGGAATGAGTTGATCAGGAATAGGAGGATGAGTCATGCTCTACTTTACCTCATGCTTTGTAATTGGATACCCTCTTTGAGCATAATGGCGCCAACGAAGCCTTGCTTTGACTTTATCACTTTCCTCCAAGCCAACGATCTCAATGACACGCTCAAACTTCTCATAGCCCTGCGCCACCTCTTCACCTAAGTTCAAAAGGACCTCATGATGGGGAAGTTTATCTAAGGACTCAATTGAGTCAGTTAATATGACTGGACATAACCCAAGGTACTCAGAGTCAGGGCTTGTTTGGGCATGAGGTATGAAGTCGGTTTTAGAGAAGCTCCAAAGCGCTTGGTCAAGTAACTTAAGCATATCATTTGGAGCTTTCACAACCACTTTTGCATTATTTGAATAGGCCTTTCTGATAAGTCGACAGCAATAATCCATTTTGCTGTTTGCATTTAAGTGAAATGTAACCTCTGTCATAAAAATTTAAACTTGTGCTCTAAATCGTGCTCTAAGGATATTATTTTGCTGATTTAAGTTGGATTGCATTCTTTGAATGCCTAAGTAAAAACTCCATCAATAACCCAACAGGTCTACCAGTCGATCCCTTAGCGCCGCCACTCTTCCAAGCGGTACCTGCAATATCCAAATGCGCCCAAGCAAAATCGTTGGCAAAACGTTGTAAGAATTTTGCAGCCGTAACGCTACCCGCCGCTCTATCACCAACGTTGGCTACATCTGCAAAATTAGACTTTAAAGCCTCAGCATATTCATCATCCAACGGCATGCGCCAACAAGTATCCAATGAATCCTCACCTGCTTTTTCTAATGCACTGGCAAGTGTATCGTTGTTTGAAAATAGTCCACTTCTGACGTGTCCTAAAGCTATTACGCATGCACCAGTCAGGGTAGCAATATCGATGACAGCTTTGGGCTTAAACCGTTTTGCATAAGTCAGGGCGTCGCAAAGTATCAAGCGCCCTTCTGCGTCCGTGTTTAATATCTCTATGGTTTGCCCGCTCATGCTGGTCACCACATCACCGGGCTTTACAGCCCCACCATCTGGCATATTTTCGCAAGTGGGGATCAGTCCCACGACGTGCAAATCTGCTGGCTTTAAAACAGACAATGATTTAAAAACTCCTAAAACGCTCGCCGCCCCGCACATGTCAAACTTCATTTCGTCCATGCCAGCACCGGGTTTTAAAGAAATACCTCCAGTATCAAAAGTGATACCCTTACCGATCAAAACGATTGGCTCCGAACTCTTTGCCCTTGATCCCTTGTACTCCATGGAAATAAAACGCAGTGGCTCAGAGGAGCCCTGGGATACAGACATGAATGAGCCCATACCTAATTTTTCAACCTCCTTTGGACCCATCACATTGACTTTGATACCGGAGGTTTTTCCTATGTTTTGAGCGACCTGCCCAAGGTGCGTGGGAGTTGCGTAATTTGGCGGCCTGTTACCCCACTCTTTAGCCAATTCGACTCCTTCACAAAGTGCTGTGACCTCATCAAATACGGTCTTACTAG
>DAITOS010000083.1:0-12214 GCA_036834025.1 Limnohabitans sp. | reverse complement strand
CTCAATGAATTTGTATTGTTCAGTTAATGCCACAAAACAGACCTCATGGCTACTGATTTGGCTTGATAGGTCTTATTGAAATACTCTATCTGATCGCCTTCGAGAACTGCTCCCGCGGTATAAAGAATTGGCAAGAAATGCTCATAGGATGGATGCGCTAACACTGCGTCTTCTCCAAGACTTTGGAATTCGACTAATTTGGCTAAATTTCCTGTGTCTATACAATCACCCACCCAGTCATCAAATCGCTTATTCCAATCAAAGGCTTCTGTATTGGGGGCGCTTCTGATCATGGACCTTAGGTTATGTACCGTGTTGCCAGAGCCGACTATCAATACACCTAATTGTCTTAATTTACGCAATTGAACACCTAACTCAAAATGACTTTGCATTTTTGCGTTGTAATCTATACTCATTTGAATAACTGGAATATCGGCCAATGGAAACATAGGCTTTAAAACAGACCAAGTTCCGTGATCAAATCCCCACTCTGAGTGATCGAGTTGCAGGTATTCACCTGTTCCAAATCCGTTCTCAGGTTGCTTGAGCATACCTGCAATTAATTTTGCAAGCTCTGGAGACCCGGGGGCTGGGTACTGTTGTGAATGCAACTCAGCTGAAAAGCCGCCAAAATCATGAATAGTCGGTGGGTTTTGCATGGCAGTAAGACCCCAGCCCCTTGTTAACCAGTGGGCGGATATGCACAATATGAGTTGAGGCTTGGGCCAACGCAAATTGTCTCCAAAATACCCCCCTATTCTTTGCCAAGTTCGCCTGAATTCGTTGTCCTCGATTGCATTCATGGGACTTCCGTGCCCAACGAACATGACCGGCATTTTTGGGGTAGGTAACAGATTTTTGGGAAGCGTAAGGGGTATAGAGTCAAAATTCATGAATTCGTATATTGTGGGAGTGAAAAAGGTGAAAAAAAGGGCCTATTGGTGGGTTGGATAAACCTCCATATTCTGTAATAATTTGGCTTGTACTCCCAGTTGTGAATACAAAATTGGAGTCCATACCCCAATTTTTAGTATTCATAACTGTTACATTCTTACATTATCCATTTTTTATCAAATAATATGCTTTATCAACTCTACGAATCTCAAAGATCTTTACTTGAGCCGTTTACTGATTTTGCCCAATACGCATCCAAAGCGATAAATAATCCCTCCTTACCTGCGGCCCAGACACAACTGGGACACAGAATTTCTGCCGCCTATGATTTGTTTTACAGGCTTGGGAAAGACTACGTCAAACCAGCTTTTGATTTGCACTCGATCCGGATCGGCGAGGTTGATATTGCCATACAAGAAAGAGTTGAGGTCTCAAAACCCTTTTGTGAACTCAGAAGATTCAAACGCTTTAGTGATGATCCACCGACACTGGCACATTTAAAGGCCCAGCCCGTGGTGCTGATCGTGGCTCCTTTATCGGGCCATTACGCCACGCTCCTCAGGGACACCGTCAAGTCAATGTTAGTTGACCATAAAGTCTATATTACCGATTGGGCAAATGCCCGGACAGTCCCGCTCGAGAGTGGTGAGTTTCATCTTGATGATTACGTCAACTACATTGAGGAATTTATTACTTATTTACAGGGTAAATACGATAATTGCCACGTGATAAGCGTGTGTCAGCCCACCGTTCCTGTGCTTGCTGCTATCTCATTGATGGCCAGCAGGGGCGAGAAGACTCCACTCAGTATGACGATGATGGGCGGACCCATTGATGCCTCTAAGTCCCCTACTGCTGTAAATAATTTAGCGATGAACAAGAGCCTATCTTGGTTCGAAAATAATGTGATCTTCCGTGTTCCCGATAATTTCCCTGGGGCCGGTAGGCGTGTATATCCTGGATTTTTACAGCACACAGGCTTTGTCGCAATGAATCCTGATAGACATTTAAAGAGTCATTACGATTACTTTAAAGACTTGATCAAAGGAGATAACTCTCATGCTGAGTCTCACAGGCAGTTCTATGATGAATACAACGCTGTGCTTGATATGGATGCAGACTATTATTTGGAAACTATTTCTACTGTTTTTCAGGAGTTTAAGTTAGTAAAGGGTACATGGGACGTTAAATCCGCAGACGGTCACTTGCAGAGGGTTAAGCCCGCTGACATTAAAACTACAGCTTTGTTAACCGTAGAGGGTGAACTAGATGATATTTCTGGCTCTGGTCAAACTAAGGCTGCCCAAGACCTGTGCTCAGGCGTCAAGAAATCAGATATGAAACACTTAGAGGTCGTTGGCGCCGGTCACTACGGAATATTTAGTGGTCGCCGCTGGAGAGAGGTCGTATACCCAGAGGTTCGAGAATTTATTGCTCAACACGAACCAGCGCACAAAGTGGCCACCAGAGTGAGCGCTAAAGCCAAGGTCAATCCAAGTGTTAAGGCAAATTCAAAACCTGCTGCAAAAGTCGCAGCAAAAACCTCCATAAAATCGATAGCCTAAACGAAGGCGACCTCTTCTCGCAAAAGGTCTACTGCCTGATACCTCCTGATTCTGGATGTGTTGCATGTAACGGTTTAATAATCAGATGAGTCCTGAGAATCCACACCATGGTGGTGAAACGCATTTACAGCTAAGCTCTACATTGTTTCAAAATGTATTAGATGCGCTACCTCAAACACAGTGCACTCGTTGTGGCTACCCTGATTGTGAGGGTTATGCAAAGGCCATTGTCTTCGAACATGTGCCAATCAACCAGTGCCCCCCAGGGGGTATGGATGGTATTGATCGGTTATCATTAATTACTGGACAAAAATCAATCCCACTGAACCCTGCTAACGGAGTTGAGGGTCCAGTATTTACAGCCTGGATTGACGAGGATGCTTGTATTGGTTGCACTCTATGCATAAATGCCTGTCCCACCGATGCAATACTAGGTACTCATAAGAAAATGCACACTGTGATTGAGAAGTACTGTACAGGGTGTGAGCTCTGCATACCTGTATGCCCAGTGGACTGCATTCTTTTAGAGAACATAAGTCATGCAAAAACGGGGTGGGATGCTTGGAGTCAGGACCTTGCTGAGCAAGCTAAAAATCGCTACTCAGCCCACAAACACAGACTTCACCAATTTGATTTAGATCAGCAAGAAAAGTTAAAGGCCAAAGCGTTGGAGCATCTTAACGACCTGGACGGAACTACGAATATGCCACCCTTGAACGAAGCCCAAGAACATCAAGCTCAGGTCAAAAGAAAGACTGACATCATTAACGCGGCTCTTGAGCGCGCGAGGATTAAACAGGAACAAAAAAAGAAAAACTTAGATAGAAATCATTAATTAAATAGAGCAACTGGCTCATACTTTCATTGATTAATTTAAAGAATTTAAATTAATCAACATAAAAACCGCACCATTCATTTAAGATTTTTAGCGGTTTTTACAGATTCTGGAGCTTGCACAAGCTCAATCAAAACGCCTTCGCCACTGATTGGTAAAAGGTTATCCCCCTTAGGATGTACAAAGCAAATATCATATCCTGCAGCTCCCTTTCGTATGCCCCCTGGAGCAAACCTAACGCCATTCTTACCTAGCCAATCATAAGCAGCCTGGAGGTCATCAATCCAAAGCCCCACGTGGTTAAGTGGAGTGGAATGAACAGCAGGCTTTTTGTTAATATCAATAGGTTGCATCAAATCAACTTCAACAGCGTTTGCGCCCTCACCGATCGTCAAAATATCCTCATCAACATTTTCACGCTCACTTTGAAAGGTACCCGTAACAGGTATACCCAACATATCTACCCAAAGCGCTTTTAATGCTTCTTTGTCTACACCACCAATAGCGATTTGTTGTATACCAAGAACTTTAAAGGGACGATCACTCATGATTTATTCCAATGCAAATTAGTTACTCTTTCTCGAACTCAACAATCAACTGATCAACTGAGAGTGATTCACCTTTCTTAGCAAGCACGGCTTTAACGACACCCGTTTGTGCAGCAACTAAAACGTTCTCCATTTTCATCGCTTCAATGATTGCGACTCGCTCACCCATTTGTACCTTTTGACCTGGGGTGACTAGCACATCGGCCAACAAACCAGGCATGGGGGAGAGCACAAAACGAGAAAGATCTGGAGGTGCTTTAAAAGGCATTAACTTATAGAGCTCGGCCATGCGGGGTGAGACAACAAGCGCACTCAAAGAGCAACCGCTGTGAGTGACCTCCAAAACCAGTGGATTTTTGTCAGAGCCTCTATCGACTTGGGCAGCAAATGGATGTCCGTTTAAAGTGCCCGTAATTTTAATATCGCTCAGTCTTGAGTCACTCTCGATGGAGTAATTTTCCCCCTCAACCGTAATCACAGCTAGTCCATTTCTACCCGAAAACTCATCAACTTGAACTTGGACGTGGCGGTGCTCACCCGTTGGGGACAGTTCAATGACAACATAACTCTCGCCTATTTTGACGTCGTAGCCTGGTAATTGACCTGTCAGATTTGTTGCTCTTTCACGAGACTTGCGCCGAACAAAGGCAGCCAAGGCAATCAAAAAGTTGGGGTCTGGATGGTGTGAACTATCTTTAGTAAACCCTTTAGGATAGTGCTCAGCGATAAATCCAGTATTGAACTGACCGCTTACAAACTGAGGGTGAGCAAGCAACGCAGACTGAAATGCGATGTTCGAGTTAACCCCTCTGATCACAAACGCATTCAAAGCGTCTTTCATTTTCGCAATCGCATCACCACGGTCCTTGCCGTGAACGATCAACTTTGCGATCATGGAGTCGTAGTGCATTGGAATTTCACCACCATCGGATACACCTGTATCAACCCTAATACCGTTTAGATGCTGTGTATCCCCTTGGAACATGGTTTGAGGGGGCGGTTGAAAATGCACCAATCTACCAGTTGAAGGTAAGAAATTTCTCAGTGGATCCTCTGCATTGATTCGACACTCAATGGCCCATCCATTTCTTTTAACATCGCTTTGCTTGAGACTTAGGTGCTCCCCATAAGCAATTCTAATCATCCACTCAACCAAATCTAGACCAGTGATGCATTCGGTCACGGGATGCTCAACTTGTAGCCTGGTGTTCATCTCAAGAAAATAAAAGCTCTGATCCCGTCCAACCACAAATTCAACTGTCCCAGCACTTTTATAGTTGACAGCCTTAGCCAGAGAAACGGCTTGCTCGCCCATTTTTACTCTGGTTTGTTCACTGATAAAAGGTGAAGGCGCCTCCTCAATAACCTTTTGATGACGGCGTTGGATGGAGCACTCACGCTCATTTAAGTAGATGACATGACCATGAGAGTCACCTAGAACTTGAATTTCAATATGCCTTGGCTCTTCTACGAATTTTTCAATAAAAACCCGGTCATCTCCAAAACTATTCTTAGCCTCATTGGTACAAGATGTAAAGCCCTCCAATGCTTCCTTGTCGTTGTATGCGACTCGAAGCCCCTTACCCCCGCCGCCCGCAGATGCTTTGATCATGACGGGATATCCAATACCTTTAGCGATTTCAACCGCTTTTTCAGCAGATGCAATTGCCTCATTAACCCCGGGAATAGTATTTACGCCGGCCTTAGTTGCAAGTTTCTTAGAGGCAATTTTGTCACCCATCGCTGCAATCGATTGTGAACCAGGTCCAATAAATGCAATACCCTCATCCTCACACCTCTTGGCAAAGGCTTCGTTCTCGCTGAGAAATCCGTAGCCTGGGTGAATAGCCTGCGCATTTGTAGCTTTGCAAGCTGCAATGATCTTGTCAGCAACAAGGTATGACTCCCTAGATGCGGCGGGACCAATAAGGACTGCCTCATCAGCGAGTTGTACATGACGAGCATCCTTGTCGGCCTCTGAGTAAACAGCGACAGTTAAAATACCCATTCGCTTTGCGGTTGCGATAACACGACACGCTATTTCACCGCGATTTGCAATTAATATTTTTTTAAACATAGTCTTGTAATAGTTATCTGAAATTAAGTAGATAAATAGGTAATTTTTTAAAGTGGGATGTTGCCGTGTTTGCGCCAAGGATTCTCTAACTTCTTATCCTTAAGCATCATGAGCGAGCGACAAATCCTTTTACGTGTTTCATGGGGCAAGATGACATCATCGATAAACCCTCTGGCGCCGGCTACAAACGGATTAGCAAACCGGCTTTTATATTCGGCCTCCTTTAGAGCTAGCTTGTCTGGATCGCCTTTATCCTCTCTGAAAATAATTTCCACTGCACCTTTGGCCCCCATCACAGCAATTTCAGCATTTGGCCAAGCAAAGTTCACATCCCCCCTCAGATGTTTTGAAGCCATCACATCGTAAGCGCCACCGTATGCTTTACGGGTAATAACGGTAATTTTAGGAACCGTGCACTCAGCGTAAGCGTAAAGCAGTTTGGCACCGTGCTTGATAATTCCGCCGTACTCCTGAGAGGTACCTGGCATGAAGCCAGGTACATCGACAAAGGTAATAACAGGGATATTGAAAGCATCACAAAAACGTACGAAACGGGCGGCTTTGATACTACTTTTGATATCTAGACAACCCGCGAGAACCATGGGTTGGTTGGCAACGATACCCACTGACTGTCCAGCCATCCGAGCAAAACCAACAATGATATTTTTCGCATATTCGGGTTGAATCTCAAAGAAGTCACCGTCGTCAACAGTTTTCAGAATAAGCTCTTTCATATCGTAAGGTTTGTTTGGATTCTCGGGCACCAAAGTATCCAAACTCAAGTCCATCCGGTCCTTAGGATCGCCGCTGTCTCTAAGAGGCGGAGTATCCTTGTTGTTAAGCGGCAAATAGTTATACAAACGTCTAAGCATTAAGAGTGCTTCAATATCATTGTCAAATGCCCTATCCGCAACTCCGCTTAGGGTTGTGTGGGTAATGGAACCCCCAAGCTCCTCAGCGGTTACTTCCTCATGGGTGACTGTTTTAACAACCTCAGGACCAGTCACGAACATGTAAGAGGTATCTTTGACCATGAAGATGAAATCGGTCATTGCGGGGGAGTAAACTGCACCGCCTGCACAAGGTCCCATGACCATGCTGATTTGAGGAATGACACCGCTTGCGAGTACATTTTTTTGGAAAATATCTGCATATCCACCTAGCGACGCAACGCCCTCTTGAATACGAGCGCCGCCTGAATCGTTAAGCCCAATGACAGGTGCGCCAACCTTCATGGCCTGATCCATGATTTTGCATATTTTCTCAGCGTGCGCCTCTGATAAGGCACCACCAAAGACTGTAAAGTCTTGTGAAAAAACGAATACGAGGCGACCGTTGATCATCCCGTAGCCTGTAACTACTCCGTCGCCGGGTATTTTGTTGTCTTGCATTCCAAAGTCGGTACAACGGTGTTCAACAAACATATCCCATTCCTCAAAGGTTCCCTCATCAAGTAGGACCTCTATACGCTCTCGAGCAGACAATTTGCCTTTGGCGTGTTGGGCTTCAACCCGACGCTCGCCCCCGCCTTGGCGGGCAGCAGTTCTTTTGTCCTCAAGTTGCTGAAGAATATCTTGCATAGTGAATTGCTCCGAAATATACAGTTTTGATTGTTGAAAATGATAATCTATGTTGCTTGCTAGGTCTTAGCTTACGTTTTGATTGAGGTCAAAAAATACATCCTAAGCCAGATTTTTAATTTGTTGACCCCAAAAATCCAGTTCCCATATAGGCTTTCAGCAATTGACGAGCAGCTACCGTGGGAGCCAAAGTGCCTGAATTCACGGCGCTCAGTACACCGGGTAATAGGCGCTTTACATCCGGGAATTCTTTGAAGGACCTCTTAAGTTCCCCGTCAACTCGCTCCCACATGCCTGAGATGGCTTGAAATCTTCGTTTCTCTTCCCACTCACCACTTCTCTGTTTAGCCTCTTTGTGAGAGACTACTGTGTCCCAAAAATCTTCAATTCCCTTTTCCTCTAGAGCACTGAGTTGCATGACTTTTTTGAGTGGCGTATCTAGATGGCTATGTTCGTGACCTTGGACACCGATCTCGTTGGAATGGTTTTTTAAACCACCATTTTGCAGATGATTGCTTTTGTTAGGGTTACCGTGAAAGCCGTACAACCTCATCGCACTCGTAATTTGAGCTTGTGCCCGGGTGGCGGCATTAGGATCTAAATCGCTTTTATTGATCAATACCAAATCGGCTAATTCCATCACTCCCTTCTTGATAGCCTGAAGATCATCGCCTGCGTTAGGCAGTTGCATCAGTACAAATAGATCTGTCATCAGTGAGACAGTCGTTTCGCTTTGACCTACGCCTACTGTCTCAACAATGACGACGTCATAGCCAGCAGCTTCACAAAGCAAAATGGTCTCTCTCGTTTTCTCGGCGACTCCGCCCAGAGTCCCCTTACTTGGGGAGGGTCGAATGAATGCGTTGGGATTGACTGAGAGACGCTCCATCCTTGTTTTGTCCCCCAAAATAGATCCCCCCGAAACTGATGAAGAAGGGTCTACAGCCAAGACGGCCAACTTATGACCCTTTTGTATGAGGTACAGCCCTAGCACTTCAATAAATGTGCTTTTACCAACTCCGGGTACTCCACTGATACCTATTCTTAGAGAGTTACCCGTATGGGGTAAGACTTTGGAGATGAGTTCATCTGCCTGCACACGGTCAGAAGCCAAGCTTGACTCAAGCAACGTAATAGACTTCGCAAGAGCTCTTCTTTTTGCTAACTCAATAGTGATACTCTGGCTTGAGTCTTCGCCGTGAGTTGTGTCACTACCCGCCGCTGCGAGTAGTGCTTGAGCTAGTTCGTTAGACCTCACCGGAGGACTGTGCCTTTTTGATTTGATCTAAAACATCGCGTGCACTCGTTGGGATAGGGGTACCTGGTCCGTAAATTCCCCTCACCCCTGCACTGTAAAGGAAATCGTAATCTTGTTTGGGAATCACTCCACCTACAAATACGATGATGTCCTCAGCGCCTTGAGCTTTTAACGATGCAATGATGGCGGGTACCAAGGTTTTATGACCTGCTGCAAGTGTAGAGACACCGACTGCGTGAACATCATTCTCGATAGCTTGTCTTGCGCACTCCTCAGGGGTCTGAAAAAGAGGTCCCATATCAACATCAAAACCAAGGTCAGCAAAGGCAGTAGCAACAATCTTTGCCCCTCTGTCGTGCCCGTCTTGACCAAGTTTGGCAATCATCACCCGTGGACGTCGGCCAAGTTTATCGCCGTATTCAGAAATATCTTTCTTAAGAGTTTCCCAGGTTTGCATTGAATCAGCCTCGCTGTCGTAGGCGGCAGCGTAAACGCCTGTTACCTTTTGAGTATCTGCGCGGTGACGACCGTAAATCTTCTCAAGCGCGTCACTTACCTCACCCACTGTAGCTCTTAGGCGCATAGCTTTTACTGATAGATCCAATAGATTACCATCTCCAGACTGCGCAGCATCAGTCAACGCTTGAAGAGCGCCCTGCACAGCCGCAGTGTCTCTTTTGTCTTTGATCTCTTTGAGCATCTTGATTTGGCCATCGCGGACTTTTACATTGTCAACTTCAAGAAACTCGATTGAGTCTTCGGTTTTCAATTTGTATTTATTCACTCCAACGATAACATCTAAACCGGAGTCGATTCGGGCTTGTTTCTCTGCGGCAGCGGCTTCAATTTTCAGCTTCGCCCAGCCTGAATCAACCGCTTGTGTCATACCCCCCATCTCTTTGACTTCTTCAATGATGGCCCAGGCTTTCTCAGCCATTTCGTTTGTCAAATTCTCCATCATGTAACTTCCAGCCCAGGGGTCAATGACACTGGTGATGTGGGTTTCTTCTTGGATGATCAGCTGAGTGTTTCTGGCAATTCGAGAGCTAAATTCTGTTGGAAGTGCGATTGCCTCATCAAAGCTGTTGGTGTGCAGGCTTTGTGTGCCCCCGAATACGGCTGCCATCGCCTCAATGGTCGTGCGCACCACGTTGTTGTAGGGATCTTGTTCTGTTAGCGACCAACCAGAGGTTTGACAATGCGTTCTGAGCATTAAACTTTTGGCGGATTTGGCACCAACAGACTTCATGATTCTGCACCACAGAAGGCGCGCAGCGCGCATCTTTGCTACCTCAAGGTAGAAGTTCATACCTATCGCCCAAAAGAAGGATAGGCGACCCGCAAAATCATCAACATCTAAGCCCTTGTCCATGGCTGTTTTGACATACTCCATACCATCAGCCAACGTAAATGCAAGCTCTAATGCTTGGTTGGCACCGGCCTCTTGCATGTGGTAGCCGGAGATTGAGATGGAGTTGAATTTGGGCATTTTTTGAGAGGTGTACTCAATAATGTCGCCAATAATTTTCATTGAAGGTTTGGGCGGATATATGTAGGTGTTCCTGACCATGAACTCTTTCAAAATATCGTTCTGAATAGTTCCGCTCAATTTGTCTAAACTTACACCTTGCTCCTCTGCGGCTACGATGTACCCAGCTAGCACGGGTAGTACGGCCCCGTTCATGGTCATGGATACAGATACCTTGTCTAGCGGGATCTGATCAAAGAGGATTTTCATATCCTCCACGGTATCTATAGCCACGCCAGCTTTACCCACATCACCCGTTACCCTTGGATGATCTGAATCATATCCACGGTGGGTCGCTAAATCAAACGCTACCGATACGCCTTGGCCTCCGCTTGCTAAGGCTTTACGGTAAAAAGCGTTGGACTCTTGTGCCGTGGAGAATCCAGCATATTGACGGATAGTCCAGGGGCGGGAGGCATACATAGTAGCCTGAGGTCCACGGATATAAGGCTCAAATCCAGGTAATGTATCGGTATGAGCCAAACCCTCTGTGTCCGCGGCTGTGTAGAGGGCCTTAACAGTTATGCCATCAGGCGTGTGCCAGTTAAGAGATTCAAGGTCCCCCTTGGGAGCTGATTTAAGAGCGGCTTGTTCCCAGTCCTGTAAAGTGGCTGGTTTGAATTCTCTGGACTTTTTAGTCATTCACCATTCCTTCTCACGTAAGGTCTAATTTATACCAGCAGTAAAACCTAGAATGTCACCAAAGGGAGGCACTCCAAATAAAACTTGTCACTTCAGATAAAGGAGCGACAAATGGACTGCGAGATCAACCTGTGAGTTTAAACCTTAAACCCCTAAAATTTAGCCGTGAATTGAATGAAAATCGATTTGAAAAACTCGTCAATCATTTGAGGTATTTGCCGTCAAATAAGCGTAGATTGACGACAAATGTCAGGAAAAATCTTAATTTTTACGTTTTTACGCAATCGGCATAGTGCCGGATTACGCCTTGAGCGTCTTTTTCAGCAACCAAACCGTGAATATCAGTCTCAAAGCCAGGGCACTGGGCATTAAATTCACCTGCGAAACGCAAATAATCTACGATCTTTTTATTAAACACTTCACCGGGAATTAGCAAAGGAATGCCCGGTGGGTAGGGTGTGATCAGACTAGTTGTGATGCGTCCTTCTAGTTGATCAACGGGAACTCTTTCAGTGTTTGAGTGCGCAATCTGAGCATATGCATCACTTGGCTTCATAGCGGGCGTTAAATCGCTCAAGTACATCTCAGTTGTTAAACGTGCGATATCATATTTTGCATAAAGCTCATGAATGTGTTGACACAAGTCTTGTAGTCCCATATTCTCATATTGAGGGTATTTAGCCGAGAACTCGGGGAGTATCTTCCACATCGGATGATTCTTTGCGTAGTCATCTTTGAACTGCTGAAGAGCAGTCAACAAGGAATTCCAGCGGCCTTTGGTGATACCAATCGTAAACATGATGAAGAAACTGTAAAGCCCAGTCTTCTCAATGATCACCCCGTGTTCGGCAAGGAACTTGGAGACGATACTGGCTGGAATACCCGTCTTTGCAAATTTGCCGTTGATATCAAGACCCGGTGTAACGATTGTTGATTTGATGGGGTCAAGCATGTTGAAACCATCGGCCAAGTCTCCAAACCCGTGCCACTTAGAGTTCTTGCCCTTGCTTTGAATAATCCACTGATCAGCCCGACCAATACCCTCATCAACCAACTGATCAGGGCCCCAAACCTTAAACCACCAATCTTTGCCGTATTCTTCGTCCACCTTTCTCATGGCACGTCTGAAGTCTAGTGCTTCAACAATACTTTCCTCGACCAATGCAGTACCCCCGGGTGGCTCCATCATCGCAGCGGCTACATCGCAACTCGCAATAATTGCATATTGAGGACTTGTACTGGTGTGCATCAAGAAGGCCTCATTAAAGAGGTGCCTGTCTAGTTTCT
>DAITOS010000082.1:0-12226 GCA_036834025.1 Limnohabitans sp. | reverse complement strand
CAGTAGCCATGAGGTCTGTTTTGTGGCATTAACTGAACAATACAAATTCATTGAGTTGTCAGCAAGTTCAATTGACTCTTCTTGCCTGAAAGAATCAAAATAATCTTGACGGCATTGATTAACTTAATTGAATTAAAAGATCACCTAAATCAAGTGCACTAAAATCAACAGGACATAGAGGAGTGGTCTCTGCAAGGTGGTGGTTAAGGGAGCCAAGGGGGCCATGCTCAAAGGGCCTTTGAATAAAGGCGGTCCTCAGGCCTTGCTTTGCAGCAGCTTCAAGGTCTGAGGAGTGAGCCGCAACCATCATGACTTGGTGAGGCTGAAGACCTAAGGCTTGAACACTTCTTTGATATACAACGGGGTGCGGCTTGTAGTTGCCTGCAATCTCAGATCCTAAAATGGCGTCCCAGTGAAAATCATTGTATCTGGCAAGATTGATCATCAAAGAGATATTGCCATTTGAGCAGGGTGCTATTACAAATTTCTCTCTAAGCCCTTTTAGTGCAGGGCTTACGTCAGGCCAAGAATTTAAGTTATGCCAGGCTAAATTAAGTTGCTGCTTTGTATGATCATCAATACCTATTAGTTCTAGGTCATTGATGACTTGGTTTAGATTAATTAAATGCAAAGTGTCAAGAGAGCAAAAGGGTATATCACCGCTCCTGATTTTTTGCATTGAGGGTTGATACTGCGCCCTCCATGCATCTGCAAATGCAAACCAATCCAGGCTAAACTTTGGTGAAAGTTGCTTTTTAACCTTGTCTGCAACACTAGATCTCCAATCGACCAAGGTACCAAAGACATCAAATATCAAAGCTTTGATGTCGTGGCTTTTGTTAGTCATTGGAGAGTCAAAACTCATATTTAGCCTAAGTTTAGATTAAGGATGCAGCGAAATCAAGCCATCACTTTAGCTATTGAGTCGGCCACGTGTTTGACGTTCTTGGTATTGAGCGCAGAAACTGCCATTCTCCCTGAATCAGTTCCATAGACACCAAATTCGTTGCGAAGTCTAACCATTTGATCTTTGGCGAGTCCTGAGTAACTAAACATACCAATTTGGTCAGTTATGAAGTCCATATTCGCCTTGACACCCGCATCTTTAAGACCAGCGACCAGCATTGATCTCATCAATTTGATGCGAACTCGCATCTCACCAAGTTCCTCCTCCCACAAAGCCCTAAGCGCAGGTGTGTTTAAAACGTGAGCCACGACAGATCCACCGTGAATGGGTGGATTCGAGTAGTTTGTTCTAACCATGATTTTGAGTTGTGATAGAACCCGATCGCATTCTGCTTTGTCTGTGCAAACGACAGAAAGCGCACCCACTCTTTCGCCGTAAAGACTAAAGCTTTTGGAAAAAGAAGTAGAAACAAAGAAGTTCATGCCAGATTTGATAAATTTACCTACCACCTGGCCATCTTCAGCAAGCCCAGATCCAAAACCTTGGTAGGCTAAGTCAAGAAAAGGAGTTAGTTCCTTATTTTTAACGATTTCAATGACCTGATCCCATTGTTCTTGTGAAATATCATAGCCTGTAGGGTTGTGACAGCAAGCGTGTAACACAACAATAGTTTGGCGGGGGGCGTCATTTAATGATTTCAACATGGAAGGAAAGTCGATTCCCTTGTTAACTGCATCATAGTAGCCATATGTCCCAACATTAAAACCCGCTTGGGTAAATATGGCACGGTGATTCTCCCAGCTTGGGTCGCTGATTAGCAGGCCTGCGTTGGGGAGAAGTTTCTTTAAAAAGTCTGCTCCAACTTTGAGTCCGCCCGTTCCGCCCAGTGTTTGTACGGTTGCGATCCGACCTGACATTACAGCCTCTGAGGCTCCACCGAATACCAAGGCTTTAACTGCGGAGTCGTAGGCTGCAATCCCGTCTATGGGCAAGTACCCCCTCGCAGTGGGTTTTGAAATTAGCTCTTTCTCTGCGAGTTGAACGCATTCAAGCAGAGGAATTTTTCCGTTGTCATCAAAATACACACCGACACCGAGATTTACTTTCAATGGATTTTTATCGGTTGCAAATTGCTCATTTAAACCAAGAATTGGATCTCTGGGGGCCATCTCGACAGCGGTAAACAACGACATTTTAAAATTGCCTTTAAGTAGGTGAAAGAAAAGAATATTTACAAAAAAATGACTAACGGATGATGAACCTAGCTTGGACACCAAATAATCTTGTCCATTTTAGCCCTTGTTGTGTACTTTTTTTATAATTTGGTTATGCTATTGGGTTGTTTTAATTTTTCTTGTCCCCTTTAAGTTAACCTGTCCATTCATATTTATGCTCGAATCCATTGATCTCACTAATAAAAATCATGAGGGGGAGTTCGTTCAATTCGCAGGTTCTCCGTTTGAGTTATTTCAACCGTACAAGCCTGCAGGTGATCAGCCTCAAGCCATTGATTTACTCGTGGAGGGAATTGAAAACGGAGAGTCATTTCAAACCTTGCTGGGTGTGACTGGTTCAGGTAAAACATTCACGATGGCGAACGTGATAGCCAGGCTTGGACGACCGGCAATGGTTTTTGCCCCAAATAAAACTTTAGCTGCTCAACTTTATTCCGAGTTTAGAGAGTTTTTCCCAAAAAATGCTGTTGAATATTTCGTCAGTTATTACGACTACTACCAACCTGAGGCTTATGTGCCGCAAAGGGACATGTTCATTGAGAAAGACAGTGCGATCAATGAGCATATTGAACAAATGCGCCTCTCTTGTACCAAAAGCATCCTGGAGAGACGAGACGTAATCATTGTTGCCTCTGTTTCTGCCATTTACGGTATCGGTGAGCCTGAGAGTTATCACAAAATGGTGATGACCTTAAGAGCAGGTGACAAGATGGGGCAAAGAGACGCGATAGCTCAACTCGTTCGAATGCAATACGAGAGAAATGAGATTGAGTTCTCAAGGGGTAAATTCAGAGTCAGGGGTGACACTATTGATATTTTTCCTGCAGAGCATAGTGAATTAGCAATTAGATTGGAGCTCTTTGATGACGAGATCGAGTCCCTTACTTTGTTTGATCCTTTAAGCGGTCAAGTCAAGCAAAAGATCCCGCGTTTCACTGTATACCCATCAAGCCACTACGTTACACCCAGGGACAGGGTTTTGGCCGCTGTTGAGAGCATAAAAATTGAACTATCCGACAGAGTTAAGTTTTTGGTGGGTGAGGGTAAGCTAGTTGAGGCACAGCGACTCGAGCAAAGAACTCGCTTTGATCTTGAAATGCTCAGTGAGATTGGGCACTGTAAAGGGATTGAGAATTACACGAGGCATTTATCAGGCGCGCAACCGGGTGAGCCGCCTAGCACATTGACAGACTATCTGCCTAAAGATGCAATTATGTTCATGGACGAAAGCCATGTATTGATGGGACAGTTCTCTGGAATGTACAACGGTGACCGATCCAGGAAATCAACACTCGTTGAGTACGGTTTTAGGCTGCCAAGTGCTCTGGACAACAGACCCCTAAAGTTAGAGGAGCTAGAGCAACGCATGAGGCAGGTGATATTTGTCTCTGCAACTCCGAGTGATTATGAGAAAACACATGCCGGTCAAGTTGTCGAGCAGTTGGTCAGGCCCACTGGCCTTGTAGATCCTGAGATAGAGGTCCGCCCCGCTGCAACCCAAGTGGATGATGTGCTCCAAGAAATCAAAAAAAGGAGCGATAAACACGAAAGAGTGCTCATCACCACCCTTACCAAACGCATGGCTGAACAATTAACCGATTATTTGAGCGACAACGGAGTTAAAGTTCGTTATCTACACAGTGATATTGATACGGTGGAGCGGGTTGAGATCTTAAGAGATTTGCGATTGGGTGTGTTCGATGTACTGGTGGGTATTAACTTACTGCGCGAAGGACTAGATTTACCAGAGGTCTCTTTGGTGGCTATTTTGGATGCCGACAAAGAAGGATTTTTAAGATCTGAGCGAAGTCTGATACAAACCATAGGACGCGCAGCAAGAAATTTAGAGGGGCGTGCTATTTTGTATGGTGACCGCATCACAGAATCTATGAGAAAAGCAATTGATGAGACTGAAAGACGACGAGCAAAGCAAATTCAGCACAACCTTGATGAAGGAATTACCCCAAGAGGTGTATTTAAGGAAGTTAAAGATTTGATTGACGGGGTTTACAGTGAAAAATCAGGTAAGGATGCTCAATTGGCCGAGCAAGCCGCTTCGATAGATGCAATGAGTGAAAAAGAGCTATCCAGGGAGATCAAGCGTCTTGAAAAGCAAATGAATGAGCATGCAAAGAATTTGGAGTTTGAAAGCGCTGCCAGAACCAGGGATCAGCTAGCGAAGGTGAGAGAAAAGGCATTTGGCGCGTCTGGTCGTGATTCAATTCAAGTTGTAAATCTTTAAAAGCCAATCAACTACTGGTATGTAATGTGAGTACTCTGTTAGTAAAAATTCCCTAATATTTAAAATGAAAACTATGACCCGGTTATTTTTTTGTTGTTTCATTCTTTTTATCTCTTCTTGCAGCTCTTCGCCTGACTTATCCAATCCCTCTGAGCCATCGAGGGAGCTGAGTTTTGTGGATATTGGTAAGTTTGACAAAGATTTATCAGCTTCACTAACTTACAAATATGATGCGGTTGATGTTTATTTTTATGAGAAAGTTAGTCCGAATCAAATTCCTGAGCGACTCCAAAAATGGATCTCGTCGGTCGAGCAGTCAGGGGGGCGTGTAAGTGTTGAGCCGCCAAAGGGAGAGGTGACTCCAAAAGATCCGTTCTCCATTATTGGCTTAATCGCTTCAATGATTGGTGGAGCAAAAAATTTTGCTGAGTTTAAAACCAACAAGACTTACAGCGCAGCCAAAGATAGAGACGCCCAAATATCACTTGAAAGAAATAGTAGTGGAGAGGTCGTTGTCTCTAAAGTTCATTTCACTAAAAGACATAACAAAGAAAACGATAAAAAGTAAAATACTCATTTGTACACAGTAACGCTGATCAGCGAGCCAAATTAACACAAATTAATTTTTTAATTTATGAAAAAAATATTCTTACTTTTTATATTTTTATTGTCATCAATTGCTCAATCTGAGCAGTTGATGATGTTGGTTACTGAAGCTGAGATGTTGGCATCCAACAATGCCTACCCCAAATTCGTAGCCAAATCTTTACCTGATAAAGATGCGCCGGTTATACAAGTATTGACCCCTAAAAATGCCTCATCTGTAACGTCTCCAACTCCAGTTGAAATTAAATTTCAACCTGCAGAAGCCAGTACAGTAAAACCCGAAACATTCCGTGTACTTTATGGGACTTTTCAAATTGACATCACTAAAAAGATTCTTAGTGTCACTAAAGTAACCCCTGAAGGGGTTACGGTGCAGGCAGCTAACCTCCCATCAGGCAAGCACAAGATGACCTTAAACATCGAGGACAATCAGGGGAGGTTGGGCTCACAATTTATTGAATTTGAGGTCAAGTAATACATCGTAGATCAGGCTAATTGGTGTTTGGGGCTGTTTAATATTTACTGCCTTGAGGTTAAATTTTGCTTGCAGGATGGTTGGGATTCAATTTTTAGAAGTCACCAGACTTAACCAATTATTAGTCATAAATGATTAATTAAGCTCACTTTCGAAAGGGTTTTCTTGTTTAATACCCTACCAATTTGTTGGGTTTCTGTTATAGTTGACTTATTCAGTCGACATATCCCAACATCTAATTAATTTTTATCTTAGGTTGGGACAAAAGGAGTTTAGTTATGCGTCTCACTACTAAAGGTCGTTTTGCAGTTACAGCGATGATTGATCTCGCTTTGCGCCAAAATTCAGGCCCTGTAACGTTGGCTGCAATTAGTCAAAGACAGCAAATTTCTTTGTCATATCTTGAACAACTATTTGGCAAATTACGCAGGAATGATTTGGTTGAATCAACCCGAGGACCTGGAGGTGGTTACACACTAGGTCGAAATCCAGCCAACATCACTGTCTCAGAAATCATTTTGTCAGTGGATGAGCCCATTGATGCCACTCATTGCGGGGGCAAAGAAAATTGTCTAGGCGACTCTGGTCGTTGTATGACGCATGAGCTCTGGAGTTCCTTGAATGAACGAATGATTGAGTTTTTAAACTCCGTCACCTTGCAAAAACTGGTAGACGATCAGCTCGCAAAAGGTGTTTTGATTGAGGGAAAGCCGTCCATTAAACGTGCAATCTCTAATATGCCTGCAGTTCAACCTATTCGTGTAAACGCTCCTAATTCGGTTTTCGCGCTTGGTAATGCTTTCACCAAGGTCTGAAATCTCGAAAAACTAATTTCGCCCCTTAAATTGCTACCTGCTCTCTGATGCGTTGATTGGTTTTTTTTAAAGAATTTAGTTACGTTAATTATTTGGATATTTAAAGCTATTATGGACATGACCCCTCACTTTCCCATATACATGGATTACGGATCAACAACTCCCGTTGATCCTCGCGTTGTTGAAGCCATGATCCCATGGCTCAGAGAGCATTTTGGCAATCCTGCTTCTCGAAGCCATGCTTGGGGCTGGGAAGCTGAAGAAGCAGTTGAGAAAGCAAGAGCCCAGGTTGCTGAATTGGTTGGCGCAGATTCACGCGAGATTGTGTGGACATCTGGTGCTACAGAATCCATTAATTTAGCCATTAAAGGGGCTGCGCACTTTTATCAAACCAGAGGCAAGCACCTCATCACTGTTCGAACTGAGCATAAAGCAACGTTGGATACGATGAGAGAGCTTGAGCGACAAGGTTTCGAGGTTACATATCTTGAGGTTCAAGAAGACGGATTATTGGACCTTGACCGCCTAAAAGATGCGATTCGATCAGACACTATATTAATCAGTGTTATGCACGTTAATAACGAAATAGGTGTGATTCAAGATATCACAACCATTGGAAATATGTGTCGTGAGCGAGGTATTATTTTTCACGTTGATGCAGCTCAAGCTACTGGGAAAATAGAAATTGACTTAAACACTCTTCCTGTTGATTTGATGAGTCTTGCATCCCACAAGACTTATGGCCCCAAGGGTATAGGTGCACTTTACGTAAGAAGAAAGCCAAGGATAAGGATCGAGGCTCAAATCCACGGAGGAGGCCATGAGCGCGGCATGCGCTCTGGAACGCTCCCTACACATCAATGTGTTGGAATGGGTGAGGCGTTTAAGTATGCTCTTCTTGAGATGAAGCAAGATTACGCAAAAGCGGTTAAATTACAAAAACGTTTGATAGATGGCCTCAAAGGTATGGAGCAAGTCTTTATCAACGGCAATTTAATTCACCGTGTGCCGCATAATTTAAATATTAGCTTCAACTATGTTGAAGGAGAGTCCTTGATAATGGGAATTAAAGGACTTGCAGTTTCATCGGGCTCTGCTTGTACATCAGCCAGTTTAGAGCCAAGTTATGTACTTCGTGCGTTAGGACGTAGCGACGAGCTTGCTCACAGCAGTCTTCGAATGACAATCGGGCGCTTCACAGAGGAACAAGAGATTGAATACGCTATTTCAACAATCACCGAGAATGTTGGTAAGTTAAGGCATCTCAGTCCCTTGTGGGAAATGTTTAAAGATGGTGTTGACCTGAGTACCATTCAATGGGCGGCTCATTAATCAATTTGACACCATAGCATTAAAGTTATTTAAAAATGAATACTGCAAATTAAGGAGTTATAAACATGGCTTACAGCGAAAAAGTTATTGATCACTATGAAAATCCCCGCAATGTAGGCTCCTTTGAAAAAGGAGACGACTCTGTAGGAACCGGAATGGTTGGTGCTCCAGCCTGCGGGGATGTAATGAAGCTTCAGATCAAAGTTAATCCTCAGACCGGTGTGATTGAGGATGCACGCTTTAAGACTTATGGATGCGGATCGGCTATTGCCTCTTCCTCACTAGTTACTGAGTGGGTAAAGGGCAAGACTTTAGATGAAGCTGCAGCGTTGAAGAATAGTCAAATTGCAGAAGAGTTGGCGTTGCCACCTGTGAAAATTCACTGCTCCATTTTGGCAGAAGACGCCATAAAAGCAGCTGTAGATGATTACAAGAAAAAGCATACCCATTAATAGTCATCCATAAATTTACCAGTAAGATTCTTTTACACAGTTAAACCCATCAATCATGTCAGTCACTCTAACCCCAGCCGCTGCAAAGCACGTCAACAGATACCTCACTAAAAGAGGCAAGGGCGTGGGCGTTCGTTTAGGCGTAAAGACAACTGGATGTTCGGGTCTCGCTTACAAGCTTGAATATGTTGATGAATTGTCCCCCGAAGACGTGGTGTTCGAAGACCAGGGGGTTAAGGTATTAGTAGACCCCAAGAGTTTGGCTTATATAGACGGTACTCAACTCGATTTTGTCAGAGAAGGGCTGAACGAGGGATTCAAATTTATTAACCCAAACGAGCGTGATAGGTGTGGTTGTGGAGAATCTTTTAGAGTTTAATGTGAACAACTCCTCATTGGATTCAACTGTTATTGATTTACAATCAACCGATTTTGAATTATTTCAACTGCCCGCCAAAGCTCAAATTGACCTAGTCGTATTATCAGCACGCTGGAGAGAGCTGCAAAGTACAGCGCATCCAGACCGATTCGCAAGCATGGGTCAAAGCGCAGTTCGAATTGCTATGCAATATTCAGCGCGTATCAATGAAGCTTATCAAAGACTAAAGGTGGCACAAACTAGGTTCGCTTACCTTTGTGAGATAAATGGAGTTCCAATCCAAGCGGAGAGCAATACTTCAATGCCACTTGAGTTTTTAACTCAACAAATGATATGGCGAGAGACTTTAGAGGATTCTGACTCGTTGCACGACCTGGAAGTGCTTCAAGAGGAAGTCGCAGCTTTAAAGGCAAAGCTTGAGTCTGATTGCTTAAACGCTATTGACTTAGAAAATGACTATAAATCTGCTTCTCAAATCGTTCGATCAATGATGTTTGTCAACCGATTTCAAAGTGATATTGATAAAAAAATTGATCTTCTAGAGCAAGACTAAGAGATAATATTTTTTAAAATTAGCCCTTCAAACCTGATTAAACTTCGGTGCTTTATTTTTTGCTTGCTTTTAAATCTTTTACATAAACTTAATTTAGCATTCGACTACTAGATATGGCACTTTTACAAATCTCAGAACCAGGGCAGACCCCCAACCCACATGAAAGACGAATTGCGGTAGGTATAGATTTAGGGACAACGCATTCACTAGTTGCCAGCGTAAGAAACTCAGTTGCTGAATGTTTGCCTAATGACAAGGGGCAGGTTATGTTGCCCTCCGTCGTCAGATACTTGGAGGATGGAGGGCGTCAGATCGGATTTGATGCACTAGCCAACAGGCATCTGGATCCAACTAACACGGTCGTATCTGTAAAAAGATTTATGGGTCGTGGTCTGAATGATATTAAAAATTTAAACGACATACCATTGTGTTTGATTGATAAGCCTGGAATGTTAACTATTCAGACACGAGCAGGTGAGAAATCCCCAGTAGAGGTGAGTGCGGAAATTTTAGCGACGCTTCGATACATAGCTGAAGATACTTTTAACGACGATATCTTTGGCGCTGTAATTACGGTTCCTGCGTATTTTGATGATGCCCAAAGACAGGCCACCAAAGATGCTGCAGAGATGGCGGGGCTTAATGTTTTAAGACTTATTAATGAGCCAACTGCTGCTGCTATAGCTTATGGATTGCAAAACGCGAGTGAGGGAACTTACGCTGTATTTGATTTAGGAGGCGGTACCTTTGACATCTCTATTTTGCAATTGAGTAAAGGCGTATTTGAAGTAATAGCAACGGGGGGCGACTCCCATCTAGGTGGAGATGATTACGATAGGTCTTTAATGCATTGGGCACTTAAGGCGTCATCGGTTGAATTTAGCTCAGTCACTAATTCTGACAAAGCAATACTCCTTGCTACTGCACGCCAAGTGAAAGAGCAATTAAGTAAGGACACGGATACGAGCTTTGAAGCTGTACTTGACAACGGCGTCAAAATCAAAGCGTTCATAACAAGAGATGAGTTCACTCAATTAATTGGTTCACTTAATCAACGTGTGCTGAGCTGCGTTAAGAAAACTCTAAGGGATGCATCCTTAAAGGCAGCAGATGTTGATGGTGTTGTGATGGTAGGAGGCTCTACTCGGATGCCTCACATTCAACAAGCTGTTAAAGAGCTATTCAGTCAAGATCCTTTGATTAATTTGAATCCTGATGAAGTTGTTGCGCTCGGAGCCGCTATCCAGGCCGATCAGCTTGCAGGGAACGTAAATGCCGAAAATGCTCTTTTGCTTTTAGATGTCATACCTTTATCCTTAGGTATCGAGACTATGGGCGGATTGGTTGAGAGGATTGTTCCTCGCAATCAAACGATTCCAACTGCTATGGCACAAGACTTCACTACCTACAAGGACGGGCAAACGGCTCTCTCACTCCATGTCGTTCAAGGCGAGCGAGATATGGTGTCGGATTGCCGTAGTTTGGCTCGTTTTGAGCTAAGGGGTATCCCGCCCATGACAGCGGGTGCAGCTAGAATTAGAGTGACTTTCACGGTGGATGCAGATGGTCTACTCAGTGTTGAGGCGAAAGAATTGCAAAGCGATGCAGTCGCAAAAATAGAAGTTAAACCATCCTACGGTCTTAGTGATGAAGAAATTGCAAGGATGCTCCAAGACGGATTTTCAACAGCTGAACAAGATAAAGCCTCAAGAGCACTCGCAGAAGCCAAGGTTGATGCTGATCGTTTGATGCTCGCAACTAAGAGTGCTCTTGCAGTTGATGGTGACTTAGTAGACAAAGAAGAGTTAGAGACGATCAATGCCCTATTTACTCAGATCGAGAAAGCCTCTACTAGCTCTGATCATGTATTGATCGAGTCATTGAGTACTGAGCTTGGTAGGGTCACAGAGTCCTTTGCAGCTAAGCGTATGAACCGCGGAATACATAAAGCCTTGACAGGCAAGACAATAGAATCAATCTAATCATGATCAACATTAAAATACTACCTCACCCTGAATATTGTCCAACAGGTAAAGATATACAAGTAGAGAGGGGAACAAGCATTTGTGAAGCTTTATTGGAAAATCAGATCAATATAGAGCATGCTTGTGAAATGAGTTGTGCTTGTACGACTTGCCATGTAGTAGTTAGGGAGGGGTTTAAATCCTTAAACGACTTGGATGAGACTGAGGAGGATTTACTAGATATGGCTTGGGGACTTGAGCCAAACTCAAGACTGAGTTGCCAGGCTATAGTTTCTGGAACAGATTTGGTTATAGAGATCCCGAAATATACGATCAACCATGCTAAAGAGAATCACTAGACTGTGTTTGTACTATTTGGAATCTTAAATAATTTATGAAAAACAATCGTCTCATTTTTCTGGACACAGAGACTACCGGCCTATCACCCGAAAACGGTCATAAGATTGTTGAGATTGGATGCGTTGAATTAGAAAATCGTCAGCTAACAGGAAACAATCTTCATTTCTACATTAATCCTGAAAGACAAAGTGATGAGGACGCCCTCAAAGTTCACGGTATCAGCGATGAATTTTTACAAGAACAACCCAAATTCTCGCAATTGGCCAAAGAGATCGTTGATTACTTAAGAGGTGCTGAGGTATACATTCACAACGCCCCTTTTGATGTGGCTTTTTTAGATAAAGAGTTGTCACTTTGTGGATTTGACCCTTTTTCTAAGTACGTTGCCTCCATTACTGATACGCAAATGATGGCCAAACAACTCTTCCCAGGAAAGAGAAACTCACTAGACGCCCTGTGCGATAGGTACGGTGTAGATAACTCCAATCGAAAACTGCACGGCGCCCTTTTAGATGCTGAGTTACTCGCAGATGTCTACATCTGTATGACCAGGGGGCAAGATTCGCTTTTGATGGAGGTATCCTCTGAAAGGGAACAAAAGGTTAACTTGCCGAAGAGTGATTTATCAAAGATAAGCTTGCAAACCCTTTTTGCCAGTGAACAAGAGCTAAGCGAACACGCGAGCGTTTTAGCTCAGATAGACAAATCAAGTAATGGTAATACCGTTTGGAAGTCTGCCCAGTAATCGCAAATTTAGTTAATGCAATTATTTACATCTTTTATCTCTCTTCTAAGGAGCTAAGTTTAGTGTGACATAATCGCCCCTGATCATTTCTTACACTTCATACATTAGGGCGATTAACTCAGCGGTAGAGTGCCACCTTCACACGGTGGAAGTCACATGTT
>DAITOS010000081.1:0-12634 GCA_036834025.1 Limnohabitans sp. | reverse complement strand
AGACTCGATCTAATAATTGTTTTGAGCAGTGTAAATAAAACATAGAAAAGTGTCTATGATTAAGCTAAGACTGGAATTAATGCATGCTTGACTTTCGGTAGTCCAGATTTACGAACTTGCCATAAGTCATAGGCTGCCTGTAAAGCTAGCCAAACAGTTGCGTTACCTCCATTTTTCTCGCCTAACCAAGCCTCAATACGAAGAGCCATTTCTGGAGAAACACCGGCTTTACCATTAATCACCCTAGAAAAAGCTGCGCGAGTTACTCCCAGTTGTTCTAAGGCCTCTGTTACGGTTAGTTCTAACGCTGGAAGAATATCCTCTTTCAAAGTAAGGCCTGGGTGGGGCGGGTTATACATCTTAGTCATCATTACTCATCTTCTTTTAGTGATAATCTTGATAATCAACAAGCACTGCATCTTCATCTTCAAATTTAAAAGTCATACGCCAATTTCCATTTACCGAAATTGAATAGTGATCCTTTAGCTTATCTTTTTTATTGGAATGGGATTTCTTTTTTCGTAAATGCTATTTATAAATTTCTTTACGATCACCAATGCGTAAAACCAGAATACAAACAGTTTTGTCTTGAATGCTCGCAATGATTCGATAATCACCAACGCGGTATTTCCAAAACTCACCCAGTTTAGACCCTTTTAGAGCTTCACCAAGTTCTCTGGGATCTTTATGTTTGGCAAGCCTAGATTTTAAAAACTGAAGAATTCGTTTGGCTATTTGCGGGTCTAATTTTCCTAATTCTTTCTTTGCCGCTGGGTCAAATTCAATCTGCCAAACCAAGTTCACGCTCCAATTGGTTTAGTTTGATTGTTTTGGTTTTGCCGCTTTTAATGTTGTTCAGTCGCTTCTCAGCCAAATAGAGATCTTCAAGATCATCTAAATATTCTAGAATCGCTTCCCTGGCATAAAAAGTCTTAGTCCGCCCAGTTTTGGCGGCTAAAGTGCCAAGTCGTAATTCAATGTCTTCGGGTAACCTAATCGCAAGCATAAAGCCTCCTTAATTTGCTATACAAGTATATCAAATATTCTCTATAAGTTCAACGCTAACTTATTCACTACACAATTGCTTACTCACCGACACTGACCGCTTGTAGAACTGAATGCTATGGAGTTCTATTTAGGGTATCTGCTCTCATATTGTTGAAATGTGCACTATACGTGGAAACTGTATAGTGAATGGTGTCAAATTCGGCGAAACCTAAGTGCAATTCATATTTGCATACGGCAATACCGAGCCAAGCTTCTTTGTGTAAATAAAGTTGAAGGTGTAGAGAATAGACGGCACCCCCCTAAAGCGTAAGCTATGGTGAAGGCATAGTCCAGGGAGTGGCGAAAGTCACACAAACCCGAACCCTTTGGTTCCTGGTTCGAGTCCAGGTGGGCCCACCAAATTATTCAATTAAGAATTAGGCTTTTAGTGCAAGTTAGCACTAACTTGTCATCATTTATAGTTTTCACACAATCTTGAAGTGCTCATATTCCACTTAAGATGCAATCCATGGCAGTTACTATTTCGCTGGCGTGTTGACTTAAAGAGCAAACACGTTGCTTTAGATGTTTTTTATCCATTGCTTGAGCAAAGAAAGATATTAAAAGCATGTCTTCTCCCAAGACATTCAAAACAGGGGTTAAGTTTTTAGGACTATCAACTCTAGATTTATAACTCTTAAGTGGAACAGTCACTCTAGTTTTTAGAAAGCTTAACAAGTCTGACTGTACGTCAACGACATAGGGATAAATATGCTTTGATTGTGCGCTAGGATTCAAATAAACGTCGTATTGCATTGATTTACCAAATTCTTAGATCTTCGCACCAGTGACCTACGGATTCAAAATCTTGGTTCATCTCTTTAATCCAATTGGCGTATTTCTTTTCAAATTGAGATTTTTGCTTTCTCAATTTCGAAGAATTCCCTATTGCTTTAAGAGCTTCAAATTGATCTGCAGAAATAATTACAGTATCAATGCGGCCATCCTTTTGAACGAAAACCGGCTCCTTTTTGGCGGCACTACAAACACTGCCAAATCTATTTTTAGCTTCTGTTGCGGTAACAAGCATTTTGGTAATCCTTGGAATATATTAGCTATTTTAGCTAATATGAATGTCGTGTCAAATCTAAATTTCCAAGTCAGTTGTCAATCTTTGGTTGTATTTGTAAATGATCTTATCTCCACCTAAAGCGCAAGCTATGGTGAAGACATAGTCCAGGGAGTGCGAAAGTCTCACAAACCGGAATCCTTAGGTCCCTGGTTTGAGCGCAGGTGGGAGCACCAAAATATTCCATTAAGTAAACGTTGCTTAGGTCAATTTGGCACTAACTTGACATGACCTTATGATGTTACTTAATCTTTAATTGCTCATTTGCCACCTCAGAGACAATCCATGTTAGGTATTGTTTCGTTTGCGTGTTGATTTAAAGAGCAAACATTTTTTAAATATTTTTTCGCCCTTGCTTGAGGAAAAAAGATTTAAAAAGTATGTTTTCATCAGTGGCAATAAAGAGAGGTGTTAAGTTTTTAGTTTATTCAGCTTTAGAAATAGAAATCTTTGTTCTTCGTTAAATTCGGTTGTTATCTTCACATTTCACACAAGAGATATTTTCTTTTTGTATTTGACCTCTTTATGAGGGGTTATCGCTATTTTTTTGAACTACTTGGCCTAATAGAATACTCATAATAAATAGATAACGAAGTCAAGTTTCACAAATGAATAATCTTTTTTTAAAAATTGAACAATCACTCGTATCGGTTGTTGAATACTTCGCTGCATTACTCGTTTTTGCGGACATTTGCATATTGCTTGCTGGTGTGATATCACGTTTTGTCTTTAAACAACCCTTAACTTGGTCTGATGAACTAGCATCCATTGTTTTCCTTTGGTCAGCGATGCTCGGCTCAGTTATCGCCGTAAAGCGCGCTGAGCATATGAGAATGACTGCTTTTGTATCTAAGTGCAATGAATATGCAGCTGCATTTTTTGAAGCTTTCCAATATTGCGCTGGACTGCTTTTTTTGATCATTCTTTTTTTACCCGCATATCAGCACGCCATTGACGAGGCAATTGTCATTACACCTTCGCTGGAGATTTCGGGGCTTTGGCGTGAAGCTGCTTTACCCGTGGGTATCGCATTGATGTCTATCTACTCAATAGTCAGGCTCATTCAACTTCCTAGACTGCTTCAAACCGCTCAAGCTGTGGCCCTGACTTTAGTTACCGTGCTGCTGTTTTATAAAGCTCAGTTTGTATTTGAGGATTTAGGAGCTTGGAATTTACTTATTTTCTTTGTGCTCGTTGTGTTGAGTGCCGTCTTTGCAGGAGTGCCCATCGGTTTCTCCTTTGGACTAGGAGTGCTCGGGTATTTGGGTTTCACGACCTCAACACCTATTAGCGTTATTGTTGGGAGAATGAACGAGGGAATGTCACATCAAATTTTGTTAGCAGTTCCTTTGTTTGTTTTTCTGGGACTGCTGATGGAGATGAGCGGTATGGCGCGCTCTATGGTGGCATTTTTGGAGAGCCTGCTGGGTCATGTAAGAGGAGGGCTCTCATATGTTTTGATTGGGGCGATGTATTTGGTCTCCGGTATTTCAGGCTCAAAGGCCGCCGATATGGCAGCTGTGACGCCAGCTCTATTCCCGGAGATGAAAAAGCGCGGCGCAGATGAGGGTGAACTCGTGGCTCTTCTTGCTGCCACAGGCGCTCAGACTGAGACAGTGCCACCTAGTTTGGTGCTAATTACGATTGGCTCCGTAACAGGCGTTTCAATCGCGGGGTTGTTCACAGGTGGATTGTTGCCTGCACTGGTGTTGGCTTTGATGCTCGCAGCGGTTGTTGCATGGCGCACCCGATACGATCATTCGCAGGTGTTACCTAGAGCAACTTACTCAGCGATATCTAAGTCTTTTGTATTTGCTCTACCCGCATTGGCCTTGCCCTTTATCATTCGCTTCGCTGTTGTACAAGGGGTCGCTACAGCCACAGAAGTCTCAACCATTGGTATCGTTTACTGCGCACTAGCCGGTATCATCATTTACAAGCAGTGGAGTTGGTCACGTCTAATGCCCATGTTGATTGAAACCGCATCTTTATCGGGTGCAATTTTGTTTATTATTGGTACAGCTACAGCCATGGCCTGGGGGTTAACTCAGTCGGGCTTTTCAGGATGGCTTGCCAGCAGCATGCAAGCACTGCCTGGAGGTGCGCCAGTCTTCTTATGCGTATCAATTGCTGCATTCGTCATACTTGGATCTGTATTAGAGGGTATTCCAGCCATTGTTTTACTTGGCCCTTTGCTTTTTCCAATAGCCAGACAACTCGGTATTCACGAAGTTCATTACGCTATGGTGGTTGTGCTCTCGATGGGACTGGGTTTATTTGCTCCTCCTCTTGGGGTAGGCTACTACGCGGCTTGCGCAATAGGTAGAGTTGAGCCAAGTCTTGGAATCCGACCCATATTGCCCTACATGGGGGCTTTGTTTGTTGGTATTGTGTTGATAGCATTTGTCCCGTGGATCTCAATTGGTGCTTTGTAGCCTTAAAACAGGCATTCATGCTATAATTTTCCCTCTCGGGCGGCTGTAGCTCAGATGGATAGAGTACTTGGCTACGAACCAAGGGGTCGTGGGTTCGAATCCTGCCAGCCGCACCATTTGGACATTTTTGGATTTATTCCTATATGTCTGATTAAATTAGTGAATTACTGAGCAATCATTATTTGGCTCAGATTACAAATAAGCAAATTAAAACCTTAAGGTCAAAATAAATCTAAAAGTCACTGGAATAATGAATTCCTTGCTTGAGTTTTTTAGAATTTGAGCTAAGTTGCGAGATTTCCCCGATCGAGTTCTATGTGAAGGGTCTTTTTAATTTGAATCACCAAAATCTTATGACTCAAATGCAAAACGATGATGATTTTGATGACGATTCAGAAGCTTTAAGTTCGCAGGGTTCCCCTCAGCCCGTAAAAAACTATATGACCCCCATGGGCTACGCGGCGATGAGGGGGGAGTTACTTCAGTTGATGGATATAGAGAGACCCAAAATTGTGGAGATCGTCCACTGGGCAGCGAGCAACGGAGATCGCTCAGAGAATGGCGACTACATTTACGGCAAGAAAAGGTTAAGGGAAATTGATAAGCGCATTAGGTTTTTAACCAAAAGGCTTGATATTGCCCAGGTTGTTGATCCCAGTGTGCATTACAACAGCGATACTGTTTTCTTTGGTGCAACTGTGACCTATGAAGTAGTCTCTGGTCCGAAAAATCAAACAAAGGGCTCAGAGAACACGATTACCATTCTCGGGGTTGATGAGTTTGATAGTTTGAAGGGGGAGGTAAGTTGGGTCTCTCCAATAGCCAAAGCACTGATTAAAGCCCGAGCTGGAGACGAGGTTAAACTTCAAACCCCTGCTGGTACACAACTCATTGAAATCTTAAAGGTTGAGTATCCGTCCCCGTAATCAGCGTCTAAGCACTGCTTTCTGAAATTTCAATGAGAGTGATCTTTGTTTGAGCTGACTCTTAAGGCTTGAGAGACGACTGGGATTCTTCTCAGGTTTTTTAGAACACTATCTAAATGGGTAGTATCTCTCACCGCGATCGTGAACTTTAAATCAATCGCAGATTGAGCCGAGTACTCATCACTCATATTGACGTGGGTGATGTCAGCCTCTGCGCTTGCAATGGCGGTCGCAACCCTTGCCAAAGCACCTTTGCCGTTTTGTACAGTAACGACGAGCTCTGTTTCAAATGCACGAACAATATCATCTGCCCATTCAACTGCGATAAAACGCTCGTTATCTTTGTGTTTGAGGCGCTGGCCAACGCTGCAGTCCTCAGTATGTACGACCAAGCCTTCGCCCCGACCAAGGTAACCCAGTATGGTGTCTCCAGGGATGGGTCTACAACAATGAGCATACTGCACAGAGACGTTCTCACTGCCGTCAACAATTACACCGCCTTGAGAAAGGTTTTCATGAGCCGTAAATCGCTCTTTACTGATGAGCAGTGCATCTGGTTTTTCGCCCAACTCAGATAAAAGCAAAACCATTCGTTTGGCAACAATGCTGGCCACTCTTTTACCAATACCGATATCAGTAAGTAAATCATCCTTTGAATGACTTCCTGTGAATCGAAGTAATCTATCCCAAAGGGTTTTGTATTTTGGATCATCACTTGGCATTTGTTCAATGCCCTCTGCACGCAGGGCTTGTGCAAGTAATTTCTCGCCCAGTCCAAGGGACTCCGTTTGGGCCTGCGTTTTAAGGAAGTGTCGAATCTTAGACCTTGCCCGCCCGGTCCTCACAAACCCAAGCCAAGCGGGATTGGGCGCCGCAACGGTAGATGTAATAATTTCTACAACATCGCCGTTTCTAAGCTCAGTTCTAAGGGGAACGGATTCTGAATTGATCTTGCCCGCCATCGTGCGGTCCCCGATGTTGCTGTGAACTGCATAAGCAAAGTCAACAACAGTTGCGCCTCTTGGTAACGCTAAAATTTTACTTTTTGGTGTGAACACATAAACCGCATCTGGAAATAAATCAACTTTTACATAATCCCAGAATTCAGTTGCGTCGTGTGTTTCGCTCTCTATATCCACAAGCGACTGAAGCCACTGCGTACCCAATCTTTCCGAGGTCTCAGAGTGGGGCTCTTTTGTTTTATAAAGCCAATGAGAGGCAACCCCAGATTCAGCAACAATATGCATCGCCTCAGTTCTGAGTTGAAACTCAATGTTTATACCAGCAGGACCAACCAACGTCGTGTGAATCGATTGATAACCGTTGACTTTTGCTATAGCAATGTGGTCCTTAAAGCGACCGGGCACAGGTTTGTAGAGTTGATGTAAAACCCCGAGTGCTGTGTAACACTCCACCACACTGGGCACGATGATTCTCATACCGTAAATATCAGTTACCTGAGCGAAGCTCAAGTTCTTGAGATCCATTTTTTTGTATATGGAGAAAAGCGTTTTCTCCCGACCATAAATCTTTATCGGGATGTTGAATTTAGAGAACTCTGCTTCAACGTCTTTTTGAACTTTGTTCAAAATATCGCGTCGTCGTGAGCGAGCCTTGTTCACGGCCTTCTCGATTACTGTGTAGCGCCAAGGCTTTAAATACTTAAATGATAAATCTTGTAATTCTCTATAGGTTTGATTGAGTCCAAGCCTATGGGCAATGGGCGCATAGATTTCAAGCGTCTCATTGCAAATCCGAGACCATTTGCTGGTCGGCATGCTGGACATGGTTCTCATGTTGTGTGAGCGGTCGGCAAGCTTGATTAAGATCACCCTCACATCCTTTGCCATGGCCAGTAACATTTTCCTGAACGACTCTGCTTGACCCTCCTCTTGGGTATCAAATTGCAGTTTGTCTAATTTGGTCAGACCATCGACCATATCTGCAACAGGGGCACTAAACTCCTCGATTAAATCTGCTTTGCTAACACCGCAGTCCTCCATTGCATCGTGAAGTAAGGCCGCAACCAGTGCTTGAGCATCTAACTTCCACTCTGCACATTGCGCTGCTACAGCAATAGGGTGGGTGATGTAGGGCTCACCACTTTGTCTGATTTGGCCAAGGTGAGCTTTATCTGAGAATCGATAAGCTTTACGAACCAACTCTCTACCCTCTTTACCCAAATAGTCTAGTTTTGTTAGTAAAGAGGCGAAACTAGCTGCAGCCGCATTAGCTGCTTCTATTTTATTATTGCTATGGTTGGGTGTAAGTACGGCGCTCATATATGACACTTTAGCGCTTTATGAGCCGTTAGGCGAGAGTTAGGGTTAAAAAAAGCACCTAGAAGGTGCTTTTTAGGTGTTTTTCCGAAACGGATGATGTGGTTAACCTGGAACTTTTTTAAGCATTTCAAGACCAATCTTGCCCGCAGCAATTTCTCTAAGTGCCGTTACGCCAGGCTTATTCTTGGATTCAACCTTTGGCGTATGTCCTTGGCTGAGCATACGGGCACGGTAAGTCGCTGCCAAAACGAGTTGGAATCTGTTTGGAATTTTCTCTAAGCAATCTTCAACAGTAATGCGTGCCATTTTGTATTTCTCCGGGTAAAAAGGGGGGTATCAAGTATTCAGTTAGTTCAAGTTAAGAGCTTGAAAAATTTCAGCTCTAGCGCGGCTTTGAGACGCATACTTAAGTCTTTGAGCGTGAACTACGGCTTTTAAATCAAATAAAGCTCGCTCGAAAACTTCGTTGATTATAACGAAATCGAACTGACTTGCTTGAGCCATTTCATCTGCAGCATTTTGTAGCCTCAGCTGTATTACTCCGGGGGAGTCCTCACCCCTTCGCTCAAGCCGTGATTTAAGCTCCTCCCAGCTGGGAGGAAGAATAAATATCATGACAACACCTGGGAATACGCCTTTGATTTGAAGAGCTCCTTGAAAGTCAATTTCAAGTACAACGTCATGCCCGTCGGTGATTTTGCTCTCAATTGTTTCTTTCGAAGTGCCGTACCTATGCCCATGAACATGTGCCCACTCAAGGAAGGCGTCTTGTTCAATTAAACGATCAAACTCAGAATCAGTAATGAAAAAGTACTCTCTTCCGTGAACTTCTTGTCCTCTAGGCTTGCGTGTAGTGTGAGAGACGGAGTGGGTGACTTGAGAGTCAAGCTCCATCAAAGCTTTTACCAAGCTTGATTTGCCTGCGCCACTTGGTGCTGCGACCACGAATAAATTGCCTGGATAGTGCTTCATTCTATGTTTTGAACCTGTTCGCGGAGTTGTTCTATGAGGACTTTCATATCCACGCCAATTTTGGTGAGCTCTAGGCTAGTTGATTTGGAGCCTAAAGTGTTGGCCTCTCTGTGGAGCTCTTGGATCAGAAAATCCAGTCTTTTACCCAAACTCTCATTGTTCTTTTTTGAGCCAAGGAGTTGCTCTATCTCTATTAAGTGCGAAGACAGCCTTGTTAACTCCTCTGCTACATCAATGCGTATGGCAAAGTTGGCAGCCTCTGTTAGGGCGCGGTCTTGGGCTGCTTGTGAGAGCGTATGGTCTGGATTCTCACCCCCTGCTTTGGCAGAGTTACCAGATAAGATGGTCGTACCAGTGATGCCCAAAGCTTCGCTAAAACGCTCAATAAACCTAATTCTTTGTTGTTCAACCAGTTGAGGAACTATAGGGGTGACTTTCTCGGTCAACGCTTTGAGTTGTGCGACCCGTTCAAGCATTGAGGCGGCAAGACGCGCTCCCTCTTTGGCGCGCGCAGATAATAAGTGTTCTATAGTCTCATTAAATAGCTTTGTGATCGGCTGGACCAGCTCTGCGCCTGGGGGGAGGATGGGGGCACTTAGTCTCATAATTTCGGCAACGCTCAAGGGAGAGACGTTGGGTAACCAGGCCCTGACATTGTCCTCTAATCTGGCAAGACGTTGTAAAAGCTTGGGTGAGGGCTCAGCCACTGAGCTGACCTCTGAGCTAACTAGGGATGCCTTTACCTCAACTTTGCCCCTTTTGAGTCTTGTATTTAGAAGCTCTCTTAGCAAAGGCTCAAACTCTCTTAAATCATCTTGAAGTTTGAACGAGAGATCCAAAAAACGACTGTTCACAGATCGGATTTCCAGCCCAATTCGTAGAGTTGGGCCAGAAGAAGTCGTAGCATTTTCTGAATCTTGAGAAATGCTGGACTGTGCACTGGCATAACCAGTCATGCTGTAAATAGGCATAGATGAGTTGAAAAGTAGTAGGTTTTAAGTCCCTCCAATTATCCTATATAAAAAATCTGATTCTTAGAAATCCCGCATAGTTAGTTTTAATAGAAGACAATATCAGGCTGTAACTCGGCGTGCCCTAAAAATTACGAATTCAAATTACCAAAAGATTCATCTGTTTTAAAAAAATGACGACTTCAAAAACCACACCCACACCACCCTCTAACCCTTCAACTCTTTCACTGCCGTCCAGGCAATCAAGAACGTTTGATTCCCTAAGACAGGTCAAAATTACACGCGGCTATACAGTCCACGCAGAGGGCTCAGTTTTAATAGAGTTTGGACTGACTAAGGTTTTATGCACAGCATCAGTTGAGGAGAAGGTTCCTGGCCATAAAAAGGGATCAGGCGAGGGGTGGGTTACTGCAGAATACGGGATGCTCCCCAGATCAACGCATACACGTAGCGATAGGGAAGCGGCGAGGGGCAAACAAAGTGGTCGCACTCAAGAAATACAAAGACTCATAGGCCGCTCAATGAGAGCTGTTTTTGATTTAAAAAAACTGGGTGAGCGAACCATTAACCTTGATTGTGATGTGCTTCAAGCAGACGGGGGAACTAGAACTGCAAGTATCACGGGTGCCTTTGTAGCTGCCCAGGACGCAGTTGCCTCACTAATTGCATCAGGCAAAATCACTGAAACCCCAATCACTCAAAGTGTGGCTGCAATATCTGTTGGAATGCTACAAGGTCAAGCATTGCTTGATCTTGAATATACGGAGGACTCGCAGTGTGACACCGATATGAATGTGGTGATGACGGATAAAGGCAGGTTTATTGAGATACAAGGAACAGCCGAAGGGGAGGCTTTCTCAAAAGGGGAGATGAATAAGATGCTCGCACTTGCTGAAAAAGGAATTGGTGAGTTGATTGAGTTGCAAAATTCTGCACTTGCCAAAAAATAATTATCAAAATGAAAGTTGTACTGGCATCGAACAACCAAGGTAAATTGCTTGAACTGAAAGATATGTTCAAAGATTTACCACTTGAGCTGATCACTCAGGGGCAACTCGGCATACCAGAGGCCGAAGAACCGTTTCATACATTCGTTGAAAATGCATTGGCCAAGGCCAGACATGCAAGCGCTCAATCAGGATTGCCTGCACTTGCAGATGATGCCGGTCTGTGTGTACAAGCCTTTGGTGGAGAGCCCGGAGTTCAAACTGCGTTTTATGCAACACGCTTTGGGTATTCCAAAGGCGATGACAATAATGTAGTTGCACTGTTGGAACAAATGCAAAACATAAGCAACAGAAAAGCCGCATTAGTAAGTACCCTGGTAGCCGTAAAACACCCACATGATCCCGAGCCCCTCATCGCTGTAGGGCGAGTGATTGGAGAAATCACAAGAAAGCCTATTGGTTCAAATGGATTTGGATTTGATCCGGTGATGTGGATTCCAGAGTTTGGTAAAACTTTTGCTGAACTTGACCCGCAAATAAAAAATCAAAATAGCCACAGAGGACGGGCTGCCAAGCTCATGAAGCAACTCATGCAGGACGCTTGGTTGCCAAAGTCTATCTGATAACACCATGACAATTACTCCGGATAGTAGGGCGTTTGATGTTGGGTATCTGATGCGCTCAGGTACGCTCAATATTACAAACCTTCCTCCCTTGTCTTTGTACATTCACCTGCCTTGGTGCATTAAGAAATGCCCTTACTGTGACTTTAATTCACATGCTTTAAAGTCTTCACCATCAGATCATTTAAAAAATTCTGCGAATCTGAACATCCTCTCACTAGACTCTGTAAGTTCAATAGAACTTGTAGAGGACAGATACATAGATTCATTGATTAAAGATTTGCAGACCTCATTGCCTTTAATTTGGGGGAGACCCGTTCATAGCGTTTTTTTGGGAGGAGGAACACCGAGTTTGTTTTCTCCACGCAGTATTGAGCGCTTAATCTCCGCGGTTCGCTCACTTGTAATCCTACTACCCGGTTGTGAGATCACTTTAGAGGCCAACCCCGGTACATTTGAAAGGGATAGATTCAAAGCATTCAAGTCAGCAGGCGTTACCAGACTCTCACTGGGTGTCCAAAGCTTTAACGATGAACATTTAAAAATACTGGGCAGAGTTCATGACCGAAATCATGCCATTGCAGCAGCGTCTGAGGCAGCAGAGATATTTGATACTTTCAATTTAGATTTGATGTACGCGCTACCTCACCAGAGCTTAAATGATCTAAGGGCAGATCTAAAAACTGCATTTGAATTTGATCCACCTCATCTCTCAATCTATCATTTAACGATTGAGCCAAATACATTTTTTGCAAAATATCCTCCAGAAAAGTTACCTGAAGAAGATGTTGCATATCAAATGCTGGATGAGATTGAGGAATATGCAGAGAAAAAAGGACTTCAACGCTATGAAGTCTCCGCGTTTGCTAAACCTAATCACAGGTGCGTACATAATCTAAATTATTGGCAGTTTGGAGACTATTTGGGAATTGGTGCGGGAGCGCATTCAAAACTAACTTTTGCTCACCGAATCGTCAGGCAAATTAGGCACAAAGAGCCATTGATGTATATGGATAATGCCGAACTAGAGAGCCCTATAGCTAAATCCGATGAAGTCGCTAGAGCAGAATTACCATTTGAATTCATGCTTAATTTATTAAGACTCAAGGATGGATTTAATTTGCAGATGTATGCAGAGCGAACAGGCATGCCAGTTAACTCAATTCAGGCAGGAATTGAGGAAGCCGTTCAAAAAGGGTTGCTAGAACGAGACATGATGCAAGTTAAGCCGACCTCAAAAGGGTTCGATTTCCTAAGTGATCTGCAAAGTTTCTTTCTTCCAGGTTAGAATATAAGGCTTCAACCTTAGGAAGCGTGGCAGAGCGGTTGAATGCACCGGTCTTGAAAACCGGCGAAGTTTTA
>DAITOS010000080.1:0-12850 GCA_036834025.1 Limnohabitans sp. | reverse complement strand
AGGCTTCCCATTGATCCCTTCATCTTATGCAACATAAATTCAACCTTCTTCCATTCAAGGTTAAGCAATTGGGCTTTCAATAAAAAGGAATTCTTTCCCAGCTCTGCACTAGCAAGACTAAATAAGGCCTTATATTGGGATACATCCATAATATCTCTGAATGCTTTCAATACGTCTGGATTCAAAATTTTCAAAATATTCTGTATCTTTTAAAGTACTGATGCGGACGTTTAAGGCATGACTTAAGCTTTTTAACCATATCTTCTTTTCATAGCTCTGACATCTATCATGCCGGACACTTGCCTTGGGTCAACGTCTTTTGAAAAAATTTGATGTTTTTGAACCTTTTGAGTACCCGTAGTAGGAATACTCCTGGCAAACCAGATCCAGCCAGGTACTTTATAGTAAGACAGTGCTTTATTGCAGTGCTTGAGTATTTCTAAGACGATAGGATGGTTAGCGTTTAATTCTTGCTCAAGTAGTTTTGAATTCTTTAGGACTATGCAGGCTAAAACCTCCTCCTCCCTTATCTCGTCTTCAACGGATAAAACTGCAGCTTGAAACACCTCAGGATGGGTCTGTAAAACAGCTTCAACCTCTGCTGCAGCTATATTTTCACCCGATCTACGGATAATATTTTTTCGTCTTTCAACGAAATGCAGTATCCCAACTTGGTCCCTCACCACGATATCACCCGTATGAAACCACCCTCCCCTCCAAGCATCCTCCGTTGCGGCATGGTCATCTAAATATCCACTAAAAAAATCTTTGCGAGGTGTTTCCTGATTTGTTCTTATTAACATTTCCCCGGGGATCCCGTCAGGTACATCCTCATCCTTATCGTTCACAACTCTGACTTCTAGGCCTGCTTGAGGCCTGCCAAACGCTCGAGTTCCTATTGATCTTGGCTGATCGGCATCAAAAATCAATCTAACCATCTCTGTCATGCCCCAAATTTCAATCAACGGATATCCAAATCGGTCTTCAAACTCTTGATGTCTTTGAGGATCAACACCAGCACCGATCGCAAACCTAACTTGGTGTTGACGCTCAAGGGCATGGATCGGTTGATTTAACAACATTGGCACTACCACGCCCAAATAGTGAACTACGGTTGCTTTCGTTTCGTTTATTTCAGTAAACCATCTTAGAGGATGAAATCGGTCGGTTTGTACTTGGCAGTTGCCGGTGAGCATGGCCCCAAAAAAAGACAATATTCCAGCATTAACATGAAAAACCGGAAGCGGGTTATAAATTCGTTCACAAGCTATCCCAAAATTGGCAAGTCCACCTCTATTTACATACCAAGCCCCGCTGGCAAGCTCATATCTATGGGATAACAAACAACCCTTAGGTCTGCCGGTCGTCCCTGATGTATATAAGATGGTTGAAATAGTTTCCTCATCAGGAACATTTGATTTAAGCTCAGTAAGTGGGGATGGATATTGATTTTTATCACCAAACAATACTACTGGGCATTTATGATTTGACACATCAAATGCACTGTTAAGTTGATTCGATAATTCCTCGATCACAATAATCAAATCCAGCATTGAATGATCAATAACGTAGGCAGTCTCCGCAGCTCGAAAATCTGGGTTCAGTGGCACACAACAAACTCCAAGAGAGTTAAGAGCCAGCTTATGAAGAAAATACTCAGGCCTATTCTCTAAAAGCAATCCCACACGATGACCAATTCCGTAGCCTGCTTGTTCGTATTTGAGAATCAATTCCCTAACCATCACAGCGGCTTTTGCATACAGCAGTGTCAGCCCCTCAGGATAGTAAATACGCACCGAATTGGCCGGAACCATTAAAAATGGATGGTTAGGGTATCGTTCAGCAACATCGAAGAAGACAAGAGGTATTGTTGCGTTTTGGGGAAGATCCACCATTTATTGCATCCTTTAATTTTCAATTCACAGCTTTAATTTGACTAAAAAGTGTAACCACCTTAAATTGTTGAAGTTATAGGTAAAACGAGTAATTTGAATCTAGATTTAAAGTTTCTACTAAAGATATAGTGACTAATTAGGCATAGACGATAAAAACCTTGTGATTTATAATTTGAGGGTTATCCACGGACGATTTAAAAATGAAATATTTATCTGCACTTTTACCCTTAATTCTTACTTCAGCCTTGGTTACCCCGACATTAGTTGGCGCACAAACAGCTAACCTTAATAGCGAAACCAAACCAAGCAACGGCCTCTTCAAGTTATCTCCTGACATTTCTAAAAAGGGCTTTTTTAGCCAAGATGCAGAGTGGTTCTTTTCAGCGGGCTTTAATAAAGCTTATTATTCAACGTCCAATATCAATGTAAACCAGCCATCATTAGGTAATAACTTCTCAGCCGTCAAGGTTGAGGGCCACGACGAATTTCAAACTCCAGGGCTTAGAACACCAGATAACTGGAAGGTGGGTAGATTCATAGATGATCAAAAAGCGTGGGCGGTCGATTTGAGCTTAGACCATGTGAAATACACGATGACTCAGGGCCAAACGGCACTAATTACAGGCAACATAAATCAAGTGGGTGCACTTGGTACCGGTAATCAAAACCTAAATCAAAATACATTCACTTATATGCTTCACAATGGTCTAAATCATTTCATGGTTGATCTGATTTATCGTGAAGCTTTAATTGGATCAATCAATGAGTCTTCTAGTCTTGCCTTTATCGGAAAATTAGGAACTGGACTAGCAATTGTGCACCCCGAAAATACCATAGATAATTATTCATCCGATGTTGGCGCAAAATCTATTACCCATGATCTAGGCACAAATAACGGATGGTGGAGAATCGTTGGTAGCTCAACTGGCTTTGATGTTGGCTTAAGGTATGTATTCAAAAAACCATTCTATGTTGAGCTGAGCGATAAATCTATTTACACTAATATGAGAAACATACCCGTATACCAAGGATCTGCTACTCAAAACCTTTGGTCAAATGAAATTACATTGAATTTCGGATACACAATGGGTAATTAAAATAATAATCGAATCAAAAAGTGACAGTATGTATTCCTACCCCTTTGATTGCTTTAACACGCTCCAAGGGGTATTTCTGGCAATTGTCTAGAATATATCGATTTTTAAATTTATATTAATCAAATTTCTACATCACTTAATACGAAACAGTAATGTAGAAATAACTCAAGTTATTATCACTTGCATTCCTTTGCAAGCCAGCTGAGTTATCTACAAACTGACCTCCACCAAGAAAGGTTTGGTAGTAGGTTTGTTGATAAACGATATGTACGTAAGGAATCGGATCGTAATACAACTCAAATCCTGAGCCAGTTGTATTTGGTGAGCCACTTAAGGAGCAATAGGTCAAGAGAGAAATGTTTTGATTGCATGCACCCGTTATAACTGTTGGATCAGGGTTGTAATTCCAGTACAAATTATCAATTGTCCCTTTAGATGAAAAAGCAAAAATACTAGTTCCGTATTTTCTTAAATAATCGTATGTGGCTTTTGTTTTTATAGTCACTAAATTACTATTTTGATTATCGTGACTTCTTCCAACTGATCTCCCCCCCCAATTCACAAACTCGTAAACAACAGTTGCCTGGGCAGAGAAAGAGTGTGTATTTGTTATATGCTGAAACTGGGTGTCAAAGCCGTAGTCAAAATAATTTCCTTTTGCTGAACCTGGCACGAAAGGATCTCTAACCAAATTTGTATTCATCCCAAACGTCCCCAACATGAAAGAGTTTTCTGAAGAGTTTTTATTCCAGGCCAGTCTCCAGTAAGGATTGTTACCCGAAGCGACAGTATTGAAATTTGACGCTGTTGCAATCGTTGCCCACCCAGGAGTTGACTTAACGTAGTCAGAAATTTCTAAGTAAATGGAATCATCAAACATTGCATATGCACTTACACCGATAACCTGAGAATTAAGACCCCCATCAACTAAAGTAGTCGGACCAAACTGACCAATTCCCCATGCGTTTTGCAAACTAGAGGTTCTATAAGGAAATCCATAAACGGCAGATGTTGACCATAAATCCTGAACTGATGGGGAGTTGTTAAGGCTAACTCCCCAATTCACTTTTTCACGACCAATCATCGATTCTTTGGCAAACCTTATTTCGCTTGCATCCAGGAAGGTATCTTGTCCCACTTTGGTGCCAGTTTGAACACCAGAGCTTCCATAAATTGGATTAGTGTTTGCAAAACTAGAGGTCCACTTTAAGTAACCCCCAATATCTTCCCAATACTTACCCGCCAAATAAAGGTTAGCCTCCTCAATCATAGGAACGTTATTCTTAGCCAAAAATATATCTGGAGCGATACTAGATGATGTATTTTGAATTTTAGTGACTGATGCGGTTGCTGTGGCAGATAAAGGGATCACACTTTTCCCTTTTGTATAGCCAGTCAATTTAAATTGTCTACCTTCGTGGGTTAACTCACCAAAATTCAAATGACATACTGAGCAAGGTTGTTCAGTTTGTCTTGAAAAGGTTGGTAATGCAAATGATGTGCTCTGCAAGATGAATGCACAAAAAAAGAGGATCAAAGATCTATAGTAGTTGTTTAAACTTAAAAAATGCATTTTTAAAAAACCTTAACTGTTCAACAAAACTGATAAAACCAATCAACTTTACGACTAAATCTTAACTCAAAATCATTTCCAAATTTCAATATAAATTGGTCCTTGCATTCTATTTTTACTAAAGGAATTAATAAAGTTGTCATTGTTTGGAATCAAGAATTCATAAATAAATTAAGCCGTTAATGACTATTGCTTACTATAAAATTTTAATACACGCAGAGATCGTAGCTAATTAACACTTCAAAGAAATTCAGTATTAATTAAATCTTTGGCACAATCCCCTCACTGATAGATGACATAAGAATGAAAATACTGTAGCACACGGACTGTAACAGTTCAAAATTTTTTCAAGAATATATTAAATCAAGATACAAAGTAAAAAGATTTATTTTTTCTAGTTATCCGATCAGTATTTACAAATGATCTTATTCTTTCCAATAGGAATCACTTGAGATATAAATCTAATTAAAAAGAGAAGAACATAAAAAATCTAACATTTATACGAAGTCCAGTATCAACCGATAATTTATAAAAATAATAATTTATTAATATTTTTAATCTAAGGTTTGCTTGTATCTTTTAAGTGCAATAGAACCTGCTACCAATAAAAAGATTAGCATAGCCCAAAAATCGATCAAAACGAATTCGATTGAAACACCTTTCAACATTATTCCTCTTACTATTCTCAGAAAATGGGTAAGCGGCAGTGCTTCACCCATATATTGAGCCCAAACAGGCATTGCCCTAAAGGGAAACATGAAACCTGATAAAAGAATTGATGGCAAAAAGAAAAAGAAAGTCATCTGCATAGCCTGCAATTGATTCTTTGCCAAAGTTGAAAATGTAAAGCCGACACCAAGATTGGCAACCATAAACATTCCTATCATGAGTAATAGCAAACTCAAACTGCCAAACATTGGGACTTCAAATAAGAATTTTGCTGCAACTAAGATGACAAATAATTGAACATATCCAATAACCACGTAGGGAAGAATTTTTCCGCACATAACCTCTACTGGCCGAACTGGGGTAGCTAATAGATTTTCCATCGTGCCTCTCTCCCGTTCCCTGGTCATTGCAAGCGATGTCAGCATGACCATGGTCATGGTCAGTATCGTACCGATTAATCCAGGCACAATGTTATATCTTGATAACCCTTCAGGGTTATACCTTTTGTGAATTCTTACCTCAAAAGGGGCCGCTGATTGATTTAGATATTTAAGTGGTCCGATCAGATCATGTGCTAGCGCTTGAGGGATTACCAAATTTAGCGCTGCAATAGCATTTCCTGAAGCACTTGGATCGGTGGCATCGGCTATTAAAAGAATAGCTGGCTTTTCCCCTCTAACGAGTTTGTTAGTGAAGTTAGGAGGAATTACCACAATAAATTGGACCTCTCCCTTGCGCTCTAAAAACTCAGCATCACTCTCACTTACACCAACAGATACAACTTTAAAGTATCCAGTATTTTCTAGTGCAGCTACAAAACTCTGGGAGAAAACACTCCCCTCTGCACTCACTACCGCAGTTGCTAGATTCTTAGGATCTGTATTGATAGCATATCCAAACAAAATGAGCTGTATGATGGGAATACCAATCACCATCGCAAATGTGAGCCTATCTCTCAACATTTGTTGAAATTCTTTAATAAAAATTGCAGCTGTTCTATTCCAGGAGAAATCCATTAAAGAAAACCCCTTGGTTCATAATTATCTTTTGCCGTAGCTATTAAACTGATAAAAATATCCTCCAAGTTAGCTTGTATTGGAGTTATTATTAAATCCTTACTATTTTGGATTTTATCGATTGCTTTTTCAAGCAATACCAAATCCTTAGCTGCTACGTGTAAGGAGTTTCCAAATGCAGCAACACTTAATATTCCAGTACATACTTTCAAATAATTTGTTATTTCCGTAAGGGCCTCTCCCTGAATTGATCTTACATGTAGATTAGCAGACTCAATAATTTGCCTCTCAGTGCCTCTTGCTAATATTTTCCCGTAAGCGATGTAAACAAGTTCATGGCATCTCTCAGCTTCATCCATATAGTGAGTTGAGACCAGAACTGTTATTCCCTTGTCTGCAAGGCTATGTATTTGATCCCAAAACTCTCTTCTTGCTTTAGGATCAACTCCCGCAGTGGGTTCATCTAACAATAACAATTCTGGGTCATGAATGAGACAGGCAGCAAGGGACAGCCTCTGCTTCCATCCACCTGATAACGAACCCGCTAATTGATTTTGTCGTGACTCCAATCCTAAATTTTTTAAAGCAGTGCTTACTTTGTCTTTGCGGTCTTGTACTGCGAATAATCTTGCTACAAAATCTAAGTTCTGACGAATGGACAGGTCCTCGTAAAGTCCAAATTTTTGGGTCATATAGCCCACTTTTCTCTTAATCTTGGAACCCTCATTTTTAATATCCATTCCAAGACAAGTACCAACGCCCTCATCGGACCTTAGCAAGCCACATAGCATCCTGATAGTGGTTGTTTTTCCACTCCCATTTGGGCCAAGAAAGCCACAAATTCGGCCCCTTTGCACTTGAAGGTCAATTGAGTCTACAACCCTCTTACGGTCGTATATTTTACTTAACCCTCTTACATCAATAGCAAATTCGCTCAATTAGAATTCCTATTGTTTTTTCGCACTAGACTGATGTCAATTGGCTGACCTGGATGTAAGTTAATAGCATCCTCTGGACTAGGATAAGCCTCAATTAAAAACATTAATTTATTACGTTGAGAGTTCGAATAAATAACAGGTGGGGTATATTCCGCCTGTGTCGCGATTCTACTGACCTTAACAGAGATGTCTTTTTTGCAACCGTCACAATTAACGAGCACCGACTCGCCAACTTGAAGCGAAGCCAGGTCTGTTTCTGGCACAAAGAATCTTACTTTAATATTCTTAGGTGGGAGTATTGATAAAACAGGTTGTGAAGGGGCGACATACTCTCCAATTCGAAAGAAGATTTCGTATACAGTGCCGTCGACTTTTGAGCTCTGATGTTTTTGAGAAAGTTGCCATTCACTTTGTTTTAATGCGTTTTGAGCTGCATTTATATTCGCCTTAGCTGCCAAAACTTCATCTGTTCTTGAGGGCAGTTTTGCAACATCTAACAAAGCCCTAAGCTCCTCAACTTTTTTTGCCGCTTGTTGTGCATTATTTACTACAATTTCCAAATCGGCTTTAGAGAGCCCCCCGATTTCATAGGTTTGCTGATCTCTCTTAAGTGAGGAATCTGCATAGTTTTGGCCTGCTAAAGCCTGAGCCAATTGAGCCTCAATAACTCTTATTTCCTCTAACCGACGCCCTTTGGTAAGATTATTTGTAGTTGACTTGACATTATCAAGCTTTGAAGAGCTTTCTGCGCGCGCAGCAGCTTCGCTCTCTGACTCAAGCTCATATAGATGTGAGCCAATATGCACTGTATCTCCTGGACTCACATCAATTTTTTCAAGTCTCCCCCCCAAAGGAGAGGCAATGTAAACAAAATCCCCCACAGTGTAGCCATACCAATTTACGGCTGAGTTTTTATTGGTACATCCAACAAAACCAATACAAATGATACTCAATGAGGTTATAAAAGACCAGATCTTGAACATTTTTAGAAATTTAATTTATATTGAGAATTATTGATAGCAGGTTAGCGTAGCCGAAAATCGATAAAATTACAATCCAAAATATCAAGTTCTGCTTACTCTTAGTTTCAAACTAAGTATATGCGGTAGCTCATAAAATATACCTAATAGCTTGAAGCCTGTAGATTTTGATATTGAATCCTTAACGAACAGGTTTTTACTGAATTGGACTCTAAAACAGCAGTCCCCCCTTTAATTAAAAATAGCTTAATTCACCAACATATAGAAATTCAATGATTAATATTTTTAATGTCGATTTTTCAGATCCAAGAGATCGATCTGATTTTAGTGAACTCTTAAATCATTACGCAACTGATCCTATGGGTGGAGGTGAAAGTCTGCCTAAGGATATCCTACAAAGTGTTTGTAATGATCTAAGTAAATGGCCGGGTGCATTTAGTTTTATAGCAAAAGATATTGATCGAGAAAGAAAAGCCGTAGGGCTTATTAACTGTTTTCTCAACTATTCAACTTTTAAAGCAAAACCGATACTCAATATTCATGATGTGATTGTTCATTCAAATTACCGATCAAAAGGAGTGGGTACTGCATTACTTTCCCATGCTCAAGCACACGCGATTTCAATAGGGTGCTGCAAAATGACCTTGGAGGTATTAACGGGAAATACTAGTGCAATAAAGACTTACGAAAAATCAGGATTTCAGAATTATCAACTCCAAGCAGAGAACGGACACGCGGTTTTTTTACAAAAATGGCTTTGAATTAAAGACAATTTCGATCAAAGATTAACTTATTTTAGGCTCTGAAAAATTAATCTATATCAAAACTTAAACCCATTTTTGCAATCCATGAATCTGCTGTTGCCTCATAAAGATGTAGTGGTTTTCCAAATCCAAAGTTTATTTTTAATTCAGAAAACTTTTTTTCGATAACCGCATATAAATTTTCTTCTCTTTGAGATCTCGGAGCAAAAGAGCCAATTGCTCCGAGCGCCCCGTAAAATTCAAGCCCTATCTTGGTCTCGCCATTTACACCATAAAGGATTTTTGCTGAGGGTTTAAAAGTGGTTTTTTTACTCTCACCGTCCAATTGTTTCTCAATCGAAGGATTGAAAACAAAATGCCATGAATATAATCTTAATCCAATGATAGGATTTATATCAAATCCATGTGCTCCAGTATTTTCGTAGACAGAGGACTCAAAGCCGTAATCAGCTCTTATACCGTAATACCAACCTAATATTTTTTCATGTTCGGGTACGTATTGAATTTCCGCCTTTAAACCTTGTAGTTTTGAATGATTTTGATAAATTGAATTCGGAAATTCAATTCCAACTGATATCTCATTGCTCAATCCAAAGTTGTATTCAATTAGATTTTGAATGACATTACTTCTGACACCAAAATCATCTGTATTTACTTTTGCAAGGCTAGATAATATTTCCAACTCTGCTTCGCCCCTACTCGGCAGATCATCCGAGTAAACAGTTAACTCATATGGTGCTGATTGGGTCGATTGTGAAGAGAAAATTAAAAATAAAAAAAACGTAAACGATAATAGATTTGATTTAAAGTTATTCATCATTAGTTAATTCTACGATTGATAACTTAAAAATTAAAAATTCATTCAACACTTTTTTATAAACCGATTATTTATAAATAAAACCATAGAACTTTGTATAGGGGTCATCTTGCTATGTAGTGGTCGTGACGTATGTTGCAACACTCAGATTAGGATTGGCGATTAATAAACCTTACTTAATAAGAGTTTTGACTTTTTTCTGTAATTTAGTGAGGACCTCCTGTTCAAACCAAGGGTTCTTTTTTAACCAAATATTATTTCTTGGGCTGGGATGGGGCAATGGTATTGCTATTGGCCAATACTCTCGCCATGCCCTTACCGTTTCAGTTAAATTCTCTTTACTGTGTTTTCCCAAATGCCATGATTGTGCGTACTGCCCTACAACAACCGTTAACGCAATGTCTGGTAATTGATCAAGTAGTTTGACTCTCCACGTTTTTGCACATTCTGGTCTAGGCGCAAGATCACCAGATTTACCAGTTCCAGGAAAACAAAAACCCATTGGAACAATCGCTACTTTACTTTCATCATAGAAAACATCCCTTTCTATTCCCATCCAGGACCTAAGCCTGTCTCCACTGGGATCATTAAATGGAATACCAGTTTCATGAACTCGGCTACCTGGTGCTTGTCCAACAATCAGAATTTTTGCAGTAGTTCCGACCTGTATAACTGGGCGGGGCCCCAAAGGCAAAACATCAGAACACAATGTGCAAGAACGAATTTCTTTAGCTAGCTTAATTAAGGATTGACTCATCTTAAGTGCATACTCCAAATACCTGCACCTTTTTCAAAGACAAGTTGACAGCTATTAAGTTGTAGCATTATTATTTTTTATAATATAAACAACTTGGTTCTTTAATGGATTTTCAATATCTATATGCGGGTGCGTAAACTCCTTATCAAAAACCATCTTAATTTTCTCCATTACTCTCCTAGATGGTTGATTGTCTAAACTTGTGAAGGCATGTGCATCATCAAATTCAAACTGATCAAATGCAAGTTGGAGTGAGAAATTTGCAGCCTCTGTTGCATACCCTTTGTTCCAATACTGATCAGACAAACGCCATAAAAGTTCGACCCCAGGAGCGATCCCAAGTGTTCTAGAAGGATGCTTAAATCCGCAAAAACCGATGAACTGCCCACCAATTTTCAATTGCAGTGCCCATGCACCAAAACCAAATTCATCAATATGATCCTTAGCCCTCTGATATTCAGAGGTTGATTCTTCAACAGATGCAATATCGGGGAAATATTTTCTAACGTTAGGATTCTCGTTCATTGCAATGAACGGTGCTAAATCATTTTCACACCATTGCCGCATTAGCAAACGTTCTGTCTCAAATATAGTGTGTTGGCGCATAAAATTTTTAAACCCAAAATACTTGAATCATTTAATCGTTAGAGTATATCGAATATGGTGATATAGAATTTGGAGTTATCGATTCAGGTGATTTAGAGGTTTCTAGTTAAAACCAAAATTATTGAAAATTATTTTTACACATCCCATTCTTTTGTTCGAACTAGACACTAACCCTAGGATAAAACCTTCATAAAAATTAGTTAGTATTGATCATGTTTTTTTAATCTAATAGGGAAAATCAGACTTAATTTTGGGAGCATCACCTCAATTTTGAAATTTCTGAACAATTTTTACTTAATAGTTTTAATTGGTTTATTAAAACTAAATTCAGTAACCAGCAATGTTCCAATGATTACTACCACCATCCCTATTATGGTATTCAATTCTATTTTTTCGTCCAAAAATACAAATCCCCATAAAGTAGCAAAAAGAGGAATCAAGAAGGAGACTGTTAAAGCCGATGTTGCTCCTACATCCTTTATTATTTTAAAGTATAGTAAATACGCTATTCCACTACAAAGAACACCAAGTGCAATTACAGCTAAAAAGACAGCAGTCGTTGGGTAACTTTGAATTGGAATAAATAATAATACTGGAATTATCAGTATTGCTGACGCCCACATACTCCCATGTGCATTATCAAAAGGTTCTATTGAATTTGATTTTTTAGCGTAATTAGTAGCTATGCCGTAGGATAAAGCTGCAACAAGTGCCAAGATATATGCACTTAACTCACCGAGTCTCTCAGGCCTTAACGAGTTCACTAAAAGTAAAGTAACTCCAACAATCCCTAAAATCAGGCCGAAAAATCTTTTGATATTGAACGATTCACTTTTTGTAATTAAACCAATTATGAAAGCCCATAAAGGTGCTGTTGAATTCAATATCGATAATTGAGATACCTGTAGAGTTAGCGAGGCATACCCAAACAAAACAAACGGGAAAGCTGAGTTAAAAAAACCCATGATCAAAAAATGTCTCCAATTGTTTAGTAGACGAAGGTTTTTCTTTAAAAAAATAGCTAAACACAACAAGAAGATAGCAGCAAAAAATGCTCTACCTTCTGCTAAATAAGCAGATCCTAATACCGGACTTGCTATTCGCATAAAGAAAAACGAGCTACCCCAAATAGCAGCTAATGACAATAATCTCACTAAGTCTTTAAAATTCATTTTGCTAGTATAAAGGCCTGTGAATAATAAAAATCAAAACTTGTTCTATTTCAAATTATTATTGAACAACAAATCAATCTGATGATGGACAAAAGAAATTTGTGTAAACCTGCGCTAATATCAGAATAATGTAATGGACTCTTTTGCATCCTAACACTTGGTGATCAGATCTCCGTTTTATCAAAACTAACAACTAACGAAAATCACTTTGAGTACCTATTGAATAATATTTAATGGGTGTTCCAACTTAAATACTTGCGGCATTCCCCTCCAACTCAATTCAACAATAATTACTTAAAGCAACAACTTACTGCCATTAATTTCAGCTGAAGCTGTCAAGTGAGTGAACGGTATGATCTGTAAATGATGTCTGCTATGGATTTGATTTGAATAGAGGCGTGGGCCTGAGTCGAACCGACATACTCGGATTTGCAATCCGGCGCATAACAGCTTAATAAGTTTGTACTTTTTTTACTTACAAAAGTACTCGAATACAAGTTTCGCCATTCTTATAACTCAGGCGATCTCAATATTTATTTGCTTGCCTAAAACGTGGGCGGCTGCTT
>DAITOS010000079.1:0-13027 GCA_036834025.1 Limnohabitans sp. | reverse complement strand
AAATATTATGTGTGTTTAAAATCTATTAAATTAAGATTTTCAAAACATTATTTGTTACTATTTAAAGGCTTCACTGTTTTGATAGTTCCATCAGAACCGTAAGTGATACTCCCCTGGTTGTTTGAAGGACCGCCAAGAGAGGATGTGGTGTCATAACCGGGGTTGTCCGGCTTGGATGGGAGGGGTTTTTTGCTGATCCCAGTGGAACCATTATTTGCATTACTAAGAACAGTTGGTGCGTTCAAAATAATATTAGGGTATGCGGGGTTGGTGTTGTATTGATTGGTGTTGTTATTGTTATAGTTATTGTTATTACTATTTGGAGTGATAAAAGTGTGCTTATTTTCATTTGAACCTCCAGGCGCCGGGTAATAAATATTATTTTGAGAAAGTGCCTGAAACGAAATAAATAACAAGGACAAAGTTGATAAATTTATTTTAATATTCATGATTTTTTATAATGATTTTCTGAGTTTAAATAATTTTCAACACCTGCGTGCGAATTTTATCAATCGAATCATTTGGGCCAAACCTTTCTATGGTTTCACCAGATTTGTCAATCAAGAATTTTGTGAAGTTCCATTTGATACTTTCAGTCCCCAAAATCCCGGCAGCCTTAGATTTTAAAAAAACATATAAAGGGTGTGTATTGGCACCATTGACATCAATTTTTTCAAACAAATCAAAAGTAATCCCAAACTGTACTTCACAAAATTTGGCGATCTCAAAGGATGTTCCTGGTTCCTGAGCTCCGAACTGATTGCAAGGAAAACCAAGAACAACCAGTCCCTTATCTTTAAATTCCTCAAAAAGTAATTGAAGGTCTTTGTATTGAGGAGTGAATCCGCATTTGGATGCAACATTAACCACCACAATGGTCTTATTCTTGTAATCAACTAGATTTTTTATCTTTGAGTCGATTGTTTTAAGTTCTATGTCAGGTAACAAATGATTCTCCTTTAACATTATTAAATACGGACTGACCAGAGATTACTATTCATATCCCTTGCTTTAGTTTTTTTATGACCTCAAAAAACAAGGCTGTAGATTTAGGGCAAAAATATTTGCCACTCAAACTCGCAATGATTTTCTGAGCTTGCTCTTTAGTTTGAGGGGCCTTTGCTATATCTGCGTTTAACAGCTCTTCATAGGCCTCAACAATAGCTAAAATTCTCCCTCCAAGAGGTATATCTTCTCCTTGTATTCCATCTGGAAATCCTTTCCCATCAAATCGCTCATGGTGCGTGCGTATCATAGCCGCAACATCAGACATATCATCCAGTGATGCTAAGCAAGCGGCTCCCAAACCTGGGTGGCTCTTATACAACTCTAAATCGCTGACTGGTAACTCAGCAATTTTGGTACTTAGCACGCGATCACTCATCCCAACCTTGCCCATGTCGTGAAGTAGCCCTGCGATAAATACTTCTTGAACTTTTTTTTCATCAAATCCTGCAAGTTTAGCCATCTCCATGCTTAGGAAGGCCACTTTTCGAGAGTGAACGAGTAGGTTGGATTGGCGCAGACCGAGTAAATTTGAAAATGCCTTTATTGAAGATACATAAGAGGTCTTTAATTTTGTATTCGCCTCACTTAAGTGCTCTGTGCGAATTTTGACTTTCTCCTCAAGTTCTGCGTTTTGCTTTCTAGTCAGCTCAAGTAACTCCTCCCTTTCCCTGCGAAGTTGAGCAAATTCAATTGCAGACCTGACGGTTGCGATGAGCTCCTCGTCCACCCAAGGTTTGGAGATATAGCGATAAATCTCACCCTGATTGATTGCTGCAATTGCACTGCTTGTATCTGCATAGCCAGTCAATAAAATTCGAACGGAATTGGGATGTCTTTCTCGGGTTTTTTGGAAAAACTCAGCACCATCCATATTTGGCATTCTCATGTCACAGATAACCACATCAAAGGGATACTGAGCTAAGATCTCTAAGCCCATGACACCGCCTTCTGCGGTATCGACCTTATAACCTACGAGTGCAAACATCCTTTTAAGTGAAGACAAAATATTGGGTTCATCATCCACGCAAAGAATTCTGTATTGATTGGGGTCCTTTAATGAGGCCATTTGTGGTTTAGCTGATTCAATGTTCATAATACAAGCCGGGCTAAATATTAATAACTAATCTACTAAAGTATCTTTAGTTAGTTGGACCAAACGTTAACGGTCATCATACTACTTGGAAGCCATAGGGTCTATCATTGTCCCTACGAACCAGTACATTTTTCCACAAGAAGTAAAATAAACTCTAAGAAAGTTTTTGAAGGCTTTTCATCAAGTCTTGTTGCGCATCATTGCATTTTTTAAATTCCCCAATCTGTGTCTACCCCCTCATTTAGTGTCGATACCAAAGCTTTGTGTGCTGTTTTGGTGGCAGTTGGCCTGGGTGCTTTAGACACTGCTATAGCCAACACTGCATTACCTAGCATAGGCGCTGATTTAAATGCCCCACCAGCCGCCACTATTTGGATCATAAATGCATATCAATTAAGTATCGTCGCCTCTCTTTTGCCGCTCGCCGCTTTAGGCGATTTGTGGGGGCCAAGACGAGTATTTTTGGGTGGGTTGGCGGTCTTTACTTGTTTTTCACTTGCATGCGCCTTGTCGGACAGTTTAACCATGCTTGCAGTATTTCGGTGTGGGCAGGGGCTAGGCGCTGCTGGGATCATGAGTGTAAATTTAGCTCTTATAAAATTATTATTCCCTAAGGAGCGACTAGGTAGAGGGGTTGGATTAAACGCATTGGTCGTCGGTATCTCGTTCGCACTAGGACCAACTGTTGCCTCTTTAGTGCTATTAATGGGGCCTTGGCAATGGCTTTTTGCGATCAATGTTCCACTGGGTATTTTGGCTTTTTGTTTTGCAATGCCAACCCTACCTAAGGGGGGGGGACAAAACCATTCCTTTGATCCTTGGACCGCACTTTTGACAGGGCTTACATTTGGTTGTTTTATTTATGTTTTAAGTGCTGCATCTCAAAGAGTTGATTTGGTCACCCTGGGGCCCATCGCCGCCATATCGTTCGTGACTTTTTGGGGATTGTTAATTCGACAAGCCGGACACCCCGCGCCTATGCTGCCTGTTGATTTGCTGAAAAGACCCATGTTCGCTTTATCAACAATTACCTCTATAACTTCCTTTGCTGCACAAGGGCTGGCATTTGTTTCACTGCCGTTTTATTTCGAACATACATTGAACCGTAGCCCTGTACAAACCGGGTTTTTAATTACAGCATGGCCAGTTGTGGTCGCAGTCGCCGCACCCATCGCAGGAAGACTCTCAGATAAATATCCACCTGCAATTTTGGGCGGGATTGGCCTAAGTATTATGAGTTTAGGATTTGTTACTTTGGTTTATTTGCCACCCAATCCAAGCACTATACAAATAGTTTGGAGACTTGCTCTTTGCGGTATTGGTTTTGGTGGATTTCAGTCCCCTAATTTGAAGGCCATATTATCGAGTGCACCTGCACACAGGAGCGGGGGCGCCAGTGGCGTCGTAGCAATGGGACGCTTAATCGGCCAAACAATTGGAGCCGCACTCGTTGCATTATGTTTGGGGATTGCCGGGACAAATTCGAGCGACTCTGCTAATTCTAATGGCCCAGTCTTGGCAATGATACTCGGAGCAGTTTTCTCCGCTTTCGCCGCTTGTGCAAGTTTTGCAAGGCTTTGGACCATAAACAGGGAAGATCACTGAATGGTTAGTTTTTAAAGTCTTGGTCCCGCCGACAGGAATCGAACCTGTATCCCACGCTTAGGAGGCATGTGCACTATCCATTGTGCTACGGCGAGAAAGGATTTCAAGCTAAGCGCAATTGGTTGAGCTTTAGCTAAGCTTATCATTATCTCTTAAAGTGCCCAGAAAACTCCCGTTTGATACAAAGGATTTTCTTTAACAAAACGTACGCTTGGCGAGAAACCAAAAGCGCGAGGGATTTTTTTACTTGCTAAGGGATCTCATAGCTTCCTCTAGTCCCCGAAGACTGAGTGGATACATTTTTTGTCCCATGAGCTCTTGAATCATAGATATGCTTTGTCTGTATTGCCAAATACCTTGAGGCTCCGGATTTATCCATGCAAATTTAGGATAAGCATGTATAAGCCTTTGTAGCCATGCTGCACCAGGTTCCTCGTTGTTGTACTCTACGCTCCCTCCAGGTTGAACGATTTCATAAGGACTCATTGTCGCGTCCCCTACAAAAATCAACTTATGATCCTTGTTGTATTTTCGAATAATGTCCCAAGTTGGGAACTTCTCAGCGTATCTGCGTTTGTTGTTTTTCCATAAATAATCGTAAACGCAGTTGTGAAAGTAAAAAAATTCAAGATGTTTAAACTCAGTTTTAACTGCTGAAAACAGCTCTTCAACACGGCTCACATGTTCATCCATGGTGCCACCGATATCCATCAAAAGCAGTACTTTGACATTGTTGTGTCGCTCAGGAATCATTTTGATGTCCAAATAACCAGCGTTGACTGCTGTTGATCTGATGGTGTCATTTATATCAAGTTCCTCTGCTGCGCCTTCTCTTGCAAAGCGTCTTAGCCGTCTAAGCGCAACTTTAATGTTTCGGGTCCCGAGTTCAATGTTGTCGTCGTAGTCTTTATACTGCCTTTGTTCCCAAACCTTTACAGCGCTTTTGCGCTCACTTTGGCCCCCAATCCGTATGCCTTGAGGATTGACACCGCCATTTCCAAATGGCGAAGTCCCCCCCGTTCCAATCCATTTACTCCCCCCTTGGTGTCTCTCCTTTTGTTCCTCAAATCGCTTCTTAAGCGTTTGCATTAACTCCTCCCATCCCATCTTTTGAATCGCGGCAATTTGTTCAGGAGAGAGTTCTTTTTGTAGTGTCTTTTTAAGCCAATCTAGTGGAACATTTCCTATCAATTCGCCCAATGTCTCAACACCTTTAAAGTAGGCGCTGAAGGCTTTGTCAAATTTGTCATAGTGCTTCTCATCTTTAATAAGAGTCATCCTACTTAGGAAGTAAAAATCATCAATGCTATAACCTGTACGTGAGTCCTCATCGATTGAGTTACTTATATTGTTGGTCGCATTAATGGAGTCCGAATCTGAACGCAAAGGCCCAACTACCCCCTCTTGTAAGGCTTTGAGCAAAGTTAAATACTCAGACACCGATACTGGAAGCTGTGCATTTCTAAGGGTGTAAAAAAAATCAATAAGCATGTTTAGTATCTTTTATTGATTCAAAGTGTTTTGTATATGTAGACTTTGTAAATGGTTTAGATGCGCTTTGACAGCTGGCCACTCTGCATTCGTAATACTGTAAACACAGGTATCTCTCAAACTATTGTTTGGCATGATTTGGTGGTTTCTTAAAATGCCGTCTAACTTTGCCCCCAGTCGCTCAATAGCAGTTCTACTTTGGTGGTTCATGAAATGTGTCCTAAACTCAACAGCAATACAATTAAAGCTCTCAAAAGCATGCTCTAGCATGAGGTATTTCATTTGAGTGTTGAGCCCGCTTCTTTGAACTGTTTTAGATAGCCAAGTAGATCCTATTTCTAAACGTCTGTTTTTGATATCTATATTCATATAAGAAGTCATTCCACAGATTTTGCCGTCTCTTTTATCCTTTACAGAAAAAGGGATCCAAGCCCCTATACTTTGAAACGCCAAGCGCCTCTTTATTTCTTCTTCAATTTGCTCTACGGTTGGAACTGATGTATACCAAAGCTTGTAGAGTTTTTCTGCTAATAATATTGGCTTAAAACTTTCACCATGATCCGCACTCAATGGTATCAACTTTACGCGTGTACCCTCTAACGTGATTGGCATCGTTGTTATCATAGAGTAGGATTAATTATGTTCAAGACCTAGAGGCTACCCTCAGCGATTACGGCTTTGCATGTACACAAGTTTCTCGAAAAGAGTCAAATCTTGCTCGTTTTTTAGCAACGCTCCGAGCAAAGGAGGAATGACGACTTTTTCGTCCTCTGAGTGCAAAATTGAGGGATCTATATCTTCACTTACAAGAAGTTTTATCCAGTCAAGTAATTCTGAAGTTGAGGGCTTTTTCTTGAGTCCAGGTAGATTTCTGACATCATAAAAAGACTTTAATGCACTAGCTAAAAGATCTCGCTTGAGATCGGGGAAGTGAACCTGCACGATAGATTTCATCGTGTTTGCATCCGGAAACTGTATGTAATGAAAGAAGCACCTTCTTAAAAAAGCATCGGGGAGTTCTTTCTCGTTATTGGATGTTATGAAAACCAATGGCCGATGTTTTGCTCTAACCCATTCCTTGGTCTCGTAACAGTAAAACTCCATCCTGTCGAGTTCACGCAGCAAGTCATTGGGAAACTCAATATCTGCTTTGTCAATTTCATCGATCAATAGTGCAACTGGGGCATCTGCAATAAATGCCTGCCAAAGCACGCCTTTTAAAATATAGTTATTGATATCTTTGACCCGCTCATCTCCTAATTGACTGTCACGAAGTCTGCTAACAGCGTCATATTCATAAAGCCCTTGCTGTGCTTTTGTTGTAGATTTGATGTGCCACTGCAGCAGGGGAAGGGAGAGTGCGCGTGCAACCTCCTCAGCTAACATAGTCTTTCCCGTGCCAGGCTCCCCTTTTACCAATAAAGGTCTTTTGAGGGTCATTGTGGCATTGACCGCCAACATCAAGTCAGGAGTTGCAACATATTGGTCAGTGCCAGTAAATTTCATGATATTTAAAAAGTTTTGCAGTTGTTGGGGGGCTATAAAGAGCTTAAAGGAGCATTCTAGGGCTCAGATTGTCCATTCTAAGTTGTTTCAAAATGACGCGAAAACAGCTTTTTACGTGCAGCATTGCAAATTAAGGGACGTAAAAGTGAGGAATGTCTCGTTTTAGAGTTTTCGGGGATGCTGAAATTTGGGGTTTGTCTCTATATAATAGAGAGGTTCTACAGGTTTTGGTACCCCTTTTGACGACTAAAAAATGAAATTCTTAACATCCTTTTTTGCAGCTTCACTTATTCTTTGCACAACAACTTTTGCAAATGCCGATGAGATTCAAGGCAATCCACAAAATGGTGAGAAAAAGATCTCAATGTGTATCGGTTGCCACGGCATCGCTGGTTATCAAGCCAGTTTCCCTCAAGTCTACAAAGTTCCAAAGATTGCAGGGCAGGGTGCTAAATATATTGTTTCTGCACTAAACGCTTATAAAAAAGGGGACCGCCGTCATCCAACTATGCACGGCATCGCCGTCTCTATGTCAGACCAAGACATGGCAGATGTCGCTGCTTATTACTCAGCACTTGGAATAGATGAGAGCATCAAACTCTCGGATGAGCCAACTGTTGCAGAACCAGCAGTTGCAGCGCTCGTTCAAAAAGGTGCTTGTACATCTTGTCACGGATCTAACTTTAATAAACCAATCGATCCCAGTTATCCAAAAATTGCTGGACAAAACTGGGATTATTTGTTTGTAGCACTGAAGTCCTACAAATCAGGAATTCAACCTTCTTGGGGCCGTAATAACGCGGTAATGAGCGGCGTAGCCAAGCAATTCTCTAATGATGAGTTGAAACTCCTCGCTCAATATGTTGGAAGTCAACCAGGTGAGATTAAAACTGTTGCACAACCTAAGTTTAAGTAAACTCCAAATCTAAAAAAACCTTGCGCTTGTACCGCAAGGTTTTTTTTTCGTCCGCTTAGATTTAATCTTGCGTAGCTTTTCGTTGTACTGCATCAATATATGCTTGTCCGTCGGGGGGGCGTCCGCTTCTTTGACTCTCCCAAATCATGACGCCCAAACAATCCATAACTTCGTGGTGCGCTTGGTGCAAGTCTCCTCTTTTAGCGCAAAGTAGCTCCACCGCTTGTCTAATGCCTCTAGGCTGATCGATAGAACATTGTTCACTGATAGATAAGTGCATCGAGAGATGCAAAAAAGGGTTTGTAGAGGGGTTCTGCGCGTTAAACTTCTCACTCATGGCCAGCTCTTCATTGGCTAAATGGGAATGGTATTCGGGGTGCTCAAGAATCCATTGACCTGCCAATGACTCTAAGGAGTCACTCAAAGTTTTGGAAATTGTTTTGGTGTAAACAGAACAAAAGAACCGTCTTACATCATCTTGGCTTGGGGTAAACATAGACTGTATTTTCCTCTAAGTTTGTTCGGTCCTAGTTGCATTGGGAGATAATATTTGCTTATCTGTTGTGTTTAAAAATAAATTAATTTAATGAGAATTTTCCATGATTGATGCTTTTATTTGCGATGCCCAGCGAACCCCTTTCGGTAGATATGCTGGCTCTTTAAGTTCAGTGAGAACCGATGACCTTGGTGCAGTTCCCATCAGAGCTTTGATGCAGAGAAATCCAAATGTAGATTGGCAAAGTGTGAATGATGTGATTTACGGTTGTGCCAATCAAGCCGGTGAGGACAACCGAAATGTGGCTCATATGTCCAGCCTTTTGGCCGGGCTACCCTTTGAGGTTCCCGGTGCAACGGTGAATAGGCTTTGTGGTTCTGGGTTAAATGCGGTAGGAGTCGCTGCTCAGGCGATTCGTTCAGGTGAAGGAAATCTGCTGATTGCTGGTGGTGTTGAGAGCATGAGCAGGGCTCCATTTGTGATGCCCAAAGCAGAATCTGCTTTCAGCAGAAACAACAACGTATATGACACCACCATTGGATGGCGTTTTATTAACCCACTCATGAAGCAACTCTATGGGGTGGATTCAATGCCAGAGACGGCTGAGAACGTTGCAACAGATTACAAAATCGAGCGAGCTGCGCAGGATCAAATGGCGCTATCAAGTCAACTCAAAGCTGTAGCTGCTCAAAAAGCCGGATTCTTCGACTCTGAGATATGCCCAGTCACAATACCGCAGAAAAAAGGTGATGCTTTAGTTGTGAATAGGGATGAACATCCAAGAGAGACAACACTTGAGTCATTGTCTAAACTTAAAGGCGTGGTCAGACCCGACGGTACCGTAACCGCCGGCAATGCCAGTGGTGTGAACGACGGTGCTTGCGCACTTTTACTTGCAAGTGAATCCGCCGCCATTAAGAACCACCTTACCCCTCGCGCAAGGGTGGTAGGTATGGCCGTCGCTGGAGTTCCTCCCAGAGTAATGGGAATTGGTCCAGCGCCAGCAACAGAGAAAGTACTTGCATTAACTGGATTAAAACTCTCACAAATGGATGTCATTGAACTCAATGAGGCATTTGCAGCCCAAGGACTTGCAGTGCTCAGAATGCTAGGACTTGCAGATAACGATCCCAGGGTGAACCCAAATGGTGGAGCTATTGCCCTGGGTCACCCCCTAGGGGCAAGTGGAGCAAGACTGGTTATGACTGCTGTCAATCAACTGCACAAAATTAACGGTAAGTACGCCCTTTGTACGATGTGTATAGGAGTAGGGCAGGGGATCGCAATTATTATTGAAAAAATTTAATTTAATATGAGTTAATTCTTGTGAAATAAAAGAGTGTGGAGAGACAAAACGGTAGACACAAAAAAAGCGCCTAAAGGCGCTTTTTTTTAAACGACTAAGAATTACTTAGTTGTTGTAGTTGTAGTTGTTGTAGCTGCAGAGTTCTTGTTTGAAGCAACTGCTGCAGCAACAGCTGCAGCAGCTGCTGCTGCACCAACTACGCCAGCTGTGATTGCGCCAGTTGCTGCTGCACCAGCAGCACCAGCACCAGCACCAGCACCAGCACTACCTGCTCCAGCAGCTTCTTCAGCGGCAAAAGAAACTGAAGAGATAGCTAGAGATAAAGAAACTAATAATGCGGAAGCTTTGATCATGATGAAATCCCAGAAAAGTTGAAAGAAAATTAGTTGAGCACTTAAGCTCTCGTGAAGTAATTCTAGTCGATATTTATCCAGTTTATATTTAACTTCGGTGACACATAAAACTTGTATCTCATGTACAACAAGCTAAGTTTCATTAGTTAGTTAAATCATTCTATAAATTTTAATTAATTAGCATGAATTAATGGGTTATTTAGTATTACAAATAAAAGTTTGAATTGATATTGGAATTTTTAGATGGTGGTATTGAATAGTTTTTTTCAAGTATGCATTAGGGATAAAACTCTATTTCCAACTTTGAATTTTGAAATAAACCAATCGACGGTATATGGATGCATATAAACCTGCAAATCCTGCCATGCAAAGTAACAAGACTGTTGTATTTTGTGCAAATACCCAAGCAAGTGAACAAGGTATAGCGGTAAGGAACCAAAAAACTACACTAACTTTTGCATTGCAAAGGTTTTTCATTCGACTCGAAATATTTTTTCCTTTTGGAGCAAAAACTCTTCTGTACAGCATAGTATGCAGGTGAAGAGCGTCCGGGTGGTTTAGTGGATGAGTACGTACAAATTTCCTCCTGTACATGCTGAAGACGGTTTCAACCAAGGGGTAAATGCCAACTAAAACTGGCGCCATAGGAGAGATTTCTGGGCTTCGGTATGGGATGAGTAAGCCCAGTTCAACAACACAGAATCCGATTAAATAAGCCCCAGCATCACCTAAGAATATTTTTCCAAAAGGCCAATTCCAAATACCGAAACCCAGGGTCACAATACAAGTAAGCAGACACAATCTGACCAACGTCCAATCCTCAACGTTGTAACTGATAGCAGCTAGTGAGAGCAACATAATCATCACACAGCCACTAGCCAGTCCGTGAAACCCATCAATGATGTTGATTGCATTGGTAAATCCAGAAACAACCAATATCGTTAAGATGGTCATAAAAAAGGGCAGTCGGAGCAAAAAATCAAAAATCGCAATATCAGTTCTTTGAACGCCGAAATGCAAGATCCATAATATGAGTAATGCAGACAAAATCGCCATCAATAAACGAGTAGTCGGATGTACTTTGTGGGTTAGATCCTCTATCAATCCACTTATAAACACAGGTAAGGAGCCTATCATCAAACATAGCCCCAATATGGCATCATTGGTTAAAGTATCTTTAAAGAAAAAAATACCAACACACAATCCAAAAAATATGCCTACACCCCCGAGTCGGGAGGTCGGGCGTGAGTGTACTTTTTGAATGCCTGATTGCTTATCAAGCCCAAGTCTTGACAATATGGGAGAAGCTAGAAGTCCAACAGAAATAGCAGATATTAAAAAGCCGGCTAAAAAAGGGACTAAAAAGTCTAGGGTAAACATATGAAAGTAATAAATTACGAGAAATAAGTTAAGACTTAATAATCTTTAGGCCGATTTCTTCCATGACCAAGCACTTCGTAGTTTGCGAATTTGCTCAGAGGATGAGGGATCTGTTGAAGCTTTGTTGATAGATCTGCGAATAAAAGCTGCCAGCACGCCAAGGAAAAGTCCCCCTAAAGCAGAAACCAACACAATTAAGGATCGTTTGGGTTTTGATCTGCGCTCCGGTGGAGTAGCAGGATCAACTTGTTGAAGTAACGGGCCCTCTTTGGCTTCATCAACTCTTGCTAGTTCGTATTGCTTGATGAGAACTTCCAACATGGCCTCTTGAACTTTGATGTCCCTGTAGGCTTGAACTGCGAGTTGCTGAACAGGGGTGATTGCTGGGATATTACCACCAGAACCATTTTCAAGTTTGGCTAGGTGCTGACGAAGTGCTGATATCTCACTCGATAAGCGTTGAACATCCGGATTTTGAGCAGTTTCAAAACGACTCATCGCTTGAAGTTGAACCTCCTTGGCAGCAATCTGTCCTCTGATTTCGGCATTAGCACGCAGGCCAGTCTCCGCCAATATCGAGGTCATCTGCATACCTGATTTATCATTTGCTGCTCTAAACCTAGCTTCTGCATTTGCAAACTGTGTTTGAGTTTTTTTAATTTGATCTTCGTAAAAAACTCTTCTCTGTTGAGCCTCTGTAACAGCTAAACGACCAAGAAAAGTATGTAGTTCATCCACGTATAAATTAGCCATGCGAGCTGCAAACGTTGGATCTTTGTCACTAGCTTCTATTGAGAGGAGCCCTGATTTTTTATCAGAGGTAATCTTGACTGCACCTTTTAGCGATGTTCTGGTGTCTAAAAGAGTTTTAGCCTCATAGCGATTTTGGAGATCTAGTTTTTGGATCACAGAGTTTTGGAAACTCTCACTCTCCATGAAAGCTATATACATCTCATCAGGACTTTTTACTCCTGCGACTCCTCCTGCAATACCTGCGAGGGCGCCCAAACTTGCAAGCGCAGAAGCAGCACTGCTTTGCTGCTGCTGGGGTGGCATCATCAAAGTTTTTGCTGTGTAAACTGGAGTCATCAAAAGACTGACCACGATTGCCACGGCGGTGGTGAGCGCTGGAATTGCAAATAGAGTTTTTTTCTCCTCGCCAAGTGCAATAGCAAGCTCAAGGAGACTGATCTCATCACTTTCGTCAATTTTAGATTCTTGAGCTGAGCTCAAAGAGTTAGGATTATTAATATCTGCCATGGTGGACACTTTTTAAAAGACGATGCATGTAAAGAGCTTTAAAAATCATTTTATGGGTGAAGAACTTTAATCGCAGCAGCTCCTAAGCCCAATTGATAAAAGATTTGAGTGATATCAACTGTATTTCTGATGGCAGAACTCCAAGTGGTCTCAAGATCGAGTTTGTCAGGAATCACAATACTGTCTCCCGGCATAACTTTAGTTGACAAAACTGTATTTGACCAAGTACCCGAATTGGTTATTGCTGAGCCATCAGCGCGCAGTAATATAGCTGTATTTTTATCAGCTGAGGTGGTCACACCAGAAAGTTTTAAATAATCATTGACTGTTTGTTCTGATTTAAACAGCAGGGCACTTTCCGTATTCACAGCCCCATAAATATATACAAAATCAGGACGGGTTGGAATAACCAATCTATCTCCGTTTTGTAACCTAATTTCTGGTAATTTGTCAATTCGGTTGTATAGATCAGGAAGGAGAGTAAGAGCGATTCTCCCCTCAGGTTTTAAATTCCTAATTCGGTCCATCGCTTGTTTTTGTGCGGCTTGTGCGGCAAGTACACGGGCCTGAACTGCAGTAGGGTTGGTCGACGCACCAGTGCTTTGTGAAGCTT
>DAITOS010000078.1:8432-13211 GCA_036834025.1 Limnohabitans sp. | reverse complement strand
GACTTGTAGATGTTTGTAAAAATTTTCTGCGATTTTTTGCTATATCAACCATTTTCTATTACCCTTTATAAATCAAGTGTTAGGCTTGAATGATACGGTTGAAAGTCGATAAAAAGTGAGGTATTAGGGGATCCATTTAAAGGGGAAAACCCTTGTGCAATAACATTTTTAATTTGTATTACATATTTCAATTCAACCTATTGACTGGACTGCTCACTCATTTTTTTCATACAAAAAGGATAATACATTTTCAAAACTCACCACCTCCCCCCTCTTAACCACTCTCTAAGGTGCGGTTTTACTGGCAAATTTAGTTGTTATTGGACCCTCCTAAAATATGTCACCTTACTGCAAAATAGATTGATTAGACTTTAGTTATGAAGAAAGTGAGTATAAACACACCATCTATCCAGTCAGGATGTAATAATTGTCGGTATCGGTGATCGTCTGAACAGTGCTGAGTCAATCAAAGGCCTATTTCCTGAAAAGGCTTATTTCCTGAATTTGCCCAACAATTCACAAAAACCTCAAATCTTTCCCAAACCTTCCCCAACCCTTTACCAACACTCCCGTAACAATACCTTACTTTCTTGAAGACCGCAGATGGTCTGAGACACAGAAATTTTTAGAGGTACATTTGCTCCATGATTTATCAACTTAGCGCGTTATTTACGACCATTTTTTTTAACAACTATTTTGTAAGATTTAAATCTTTAGCAAAAAACACATTCAAACCACAAATGACGAAGTCATTTTTAACAACTTGGGTTTTTCTTGGGTCTGTTCTTTTAGCCCCAACCCATGTGTTAGCACTCGATGAGTTGGTGACCAAGGAGGTCTTTGAACTTCCAATGTACAACACCGTTGGTGGCCAAGTGATTAGAAATATCAAAGTGGGATATGAGACTTATGGCCACCTGAATGCAACCAAAGACAATGCTATTTTGATTTGTCACTTCCTCACGGGCACTTCCCATGCGGCGGGTAAATATCAAAAGAATGACCCAATTGTTGGCTATTGGGATACGATCATCGGGGCTGACAAAGCCATTGATACCAAAAAATACTTTGTGCTGAGTACTGATACTTTGGTCAATTTAGGGGTGAGTGACCCACATGTGATCACAACCGGCCCTGCCAGCATAAATCCAGTCACTGGCAGATATTATGGATTCAGCTTTCCCATTTTGACCATACAAGACTTTGTCAGAGTTCAAAAGGCACTTGCCGATAAACTAGGAATCAAAAAATTTGTAGTTGTCATGGGTGCCTCCATGGGGGCGATGCAGACTGTGGAGTGGGCAGTTGATTATCCCGATATGGTTGAGAGAATCATACCTGTTGCTTCAAATGGCTTTGAAACAAGTGCCTATATGATTCAAACATTGCACAACTGGTCTTACCCCATATTGATGGATCCGGCCTGGAATCACGGCGATTACTACGGGCCTGGCAAACGCCCTCCGACCCGGGGTCTAACCCACGCACTCGAGGAGGTGACTTTGAGCTCGCGCTCTGTACAGTGGGCTCAAAATATTTTTTCTAATAAAACCGCCGTAGAGGGACAACTGCCCTCACAGCAGTGGGCGTATCGATACGCGATCGAGCAAACATTTACTCAAGCCGCAGAGGACAGAAGCAAAATCTCGGACGCCAATCATTTCTTGTATCTTGTGAGGGCTCAGCAAGTCTTCAAAGCGGGTAACTTCAGCGACACTCAACAAGCTATCGAACAAGTTCAAGCAAAGTCATTATTTATATCTGCATCAAGTGATTTACTTTTTTTCCCCTCCTACGCAAAGTCTGCTGTCAACCAACTTAAAGCGGCGGGTAAGAATGCTAGTTACATAGAAATAAACGGCACAGGAGGTGACTTGGATTCAATCACTGAGATTGAAACAGTTGCTGATCAGATCAAAGATTTCGTTGAACACTGATCAAGCTGATCAGGTTTCTTAGGATATTAGGCACTCAAATGGCTCAAGATGATTGAGCCCATGCTGTGTCATTAATTAGAAAACAAAGGCCTTCTATTGCAAAGACCTGCTATTGGTCAGCAGTAATGTGAGCTTCCCTAACAAGCTTATCGTATTTAAGCGATTCAGCTTTAACGAACTCATAAAACTCTTGAGGTGTATTCTTAGGCACGCTCATGTTCTCTGCTTCAAATCGAGACTTAAGCTCAGGAGTTTCCAAAATAGCATTGATCTCTTTGTTTAGAGATTGAATGATGTATTGAGGTGTACCCTCGGGAGCAAATACGCCTCCCCATAATGAGAAATTAAAGCCGCTTAATCCAGACTCAGAGACCGTTGGTATGTCTGGAAATAACTTAATGCGTTTTGGGGTGGAGACTGCAAGAGCGCGTAACTTTCCCCCATTCAACTGGGGAACGGCAGCACCGGCGCTACTAAAAAACATACTGATTCGTCCCGCCATCAAGTCCGTCATCAAGGGTCCAACACCTTTGTAAGGAATGTGTACCATGTCAATTTTTGCACCAAGCATTAACGCACTCGCGGATAAATGACCAGGAGTTCCTGCGCCAACTGACCCAAAACTTAAGCCGCCAGGATTTGCCTTTGCCATTGCAATTAAATCTTGTAGGTTTTTTATGGGCCCTTGCGCAGAGGTTAAAAGTATCAAAGGTGCGTTTGCAACCAACACAACCGGTACGAGTTCCTTCATAGGGTCGTAACCTAGGTCCTTGATTAACACCCTGTTCAAAACAATCTCACCCGTTTGCCCTAAGAGCAAGGTATAGCCGTCCGCTTTTGATTTTGCTGCCAAACGGGTACCTACCGTTCCAGCAACACCGGGGCGGTTATCTATCAAAATAGGCTGCTTGTAAACAGGCGATAGGTGCTCAGATATCAATCTTGCTAGCAAATCTCCCTGACCACCTGGGGCGTAGGCAACCAGCATATTGATCGGTTTGTTGGGATAAGAGGTGCTGCTGGTCTGGGTATTTTGTCCAGAAGGCGATTGATTGGCATCCTGCCCAGGCCCAGCAACAGCAAATGCAGTGCTGATCAAATAAAAATGGATGAGCATACTGATCAGCAATTTGCGGCTCAGAGCCCTCCCCCCAGGGGTCTCAACCAATTGAGGTACTTTTAAAAAATCCATTAATTTTTAGGGTCCGCATTCTCAGAGTTCCACCCACCCCCTAATGCTTTAACGAGAAGCACGGTGTTAAGGAGTTGTTGCCCTTTGTTTTGGACTTCTTGTCTTGCGTATCCAAGGTAAGTTTGTTGGGATAACAAAAACTCTAGTTGATTGGAGGCTCCTGCCTCGTACCTTGCCTGGGATAAAGACCACGCGTTCTTGGAACTCTTAACAGCGACGCTTAATGACTTGGAAGCATCCAGCAAAGACTTTTGAGTGGAGAGGCTGTTTTCGACCTCTTCAAACGCATTTAGAACTGTTTGCTTGTAAGCTGCAACGGCTTGAGTATTGGCAGCCTTTGCTGCATTCACGCCCGCCTCTGTTCGACCGGCGTCATAAAGGGTTTGTGTTGCCGACAACCCAACGGACCAAAGTAGCGCTGGAGTTGAGAACAGTAAATTCCTGTTGTTGGCATCTGATCCATAGACCTCACCTAGGTTTAGGGTAGGGAAATAGGCGGCTTTGGCAACCCCGATTTGTGCATTGGCAGCTGCCACGGCGCGCTCAGAGCTTGCGATATCGGGGCGTCTCTCAAGTAGCTGCGCTGGCTGAACAAGGGGTACCTGTGGGGGCGTAGGCAAATTAGCCGATTCAGCAATTGAGAAATTAGATGCAGCAACTCCAGTCAAAGTTGCAATGGCGTGTTCGAACTTTGAGCGCTGATCAACTAAATTTTGTAGTTGAGACTCAGTACCTGACATCAATGCACGTTGTTGTTCTACATCCAATTGTGAGGATGCTCCAAGTTCGTAGCGACTGCTCACGAAGTTCAATGCTCTTTTTTGAGAGCCCAAAATCTCCTTGACCAAAGAGATCTCTGTATCTAACTCTCTAAGTGAAAAATAGCTGACTGCAAGTTGCGCTGTCAATATGAGTTTGGTATTTTCAAAATCAGAGGCTATTTGCTGCTCAGTAGCTTTAGCGCCCTCAATCTGCCGTCTGACTCTACCTGCTAGGTCAAGCTCGTAACTGACATTCAACGCGGCATTAAAGTCACTTTGTTGTACCGGACCAGACCAAACTTGGCCTTGCTGTGAGATCGGCCGATCAGCAGAGTTTCTGCTTCTAGAGGAACCAGCAGTCAAACCAAGTCTTGGCAGTAAAGAGCTGTTTGCGGAGGCGGTTTGGGCCCTTGCTTGATCAAGCCTTGCCTGTGCTATGGCCAGGTTGTTGTTGCTGGCAAGTGTTTGGTACTCCAGACGATTTAAATCATCATCTCCAAATATCTCCCACCAGCGCCCTTTGATAGCCTGATCCATAGGAATGGCCTGTCTCCATCCGGGCTCTATTTTCCATTGATTGGGAGTCACAAGCGATGGCTTTTTGTAGTCTGGACCAACCGCACTACAGCCGCTGAGCAAGGCAAAACAAACAAGAATTGAAACAGTACAGTTCCTTCGTGAGCTTGTAGAGAACTCGCGCTTGAGGCTTCTTGCTAAAGATTGGGGACTCAGGGCTATCATCAAGAAGGGCTCCGCACGTTACTACTGGATTTTGGCGTAGTTAAGGCGCCCGACTCCTTTGTATCTTGTGGCTTGTTATCTTGTGCTTTTGGGCCATCGCTCTTAGAACCATCCGTTTTAGAACCATCCGTTTTTGTACCGTCTGTTT
>DAITOS010000078.1:0-8332 GCA_036834025.1 Limnohabitans sp. | reverse complement strand
CCATCGCTCTTAGAACCATCCGTTTTAGAACCATCCGTTTTTGTACCGTCTGTTTTGGCGGCTTCTGTTTTTCCACCCTCAGTTGCCGCTTTAACAGGTGCGGGTAGCGGTTTAGCAACCACCAAATCTCCGTTCACCAAAGAATCAGAAGGGTTGATGATGACTTTGTCTGTGATCTCAAGCCCAGAGGTCACAACCAACATCACACCCAAATCACGTCCTATCGTTATTTTTTTTAAACTCACTCGCCCCTGATCATCGACTACACCAACCATGACACCATCTGGTCTGAAGAGCACCGCATTATTGGGTAAAGTCCAAGTAGCAACTTCAGCTCTCTCTTTGGTTTGAAGCTCTACGGAACCATAAGAGCCAGGCAAAATCTTCTTATCGGAATTTGGAATATTGATTTCAATCTGTAGAGTTCGAGAGGCAGGATCAATCGCACCTGAAGTTCTAACAACTTTTCCTTTAAATTTCTTGCCAGGCATCTCCGCCAAACTCACAAAAGCTTCCATCCCCTGTTGTACATCGGGTGAATATGCCTCTGGTACTTGAACATACAAGCGAAGTGGATCGATTTGCGCAATGGAGAACAAAGCCTTTGGTGCGCCGCCGTTACCCGCATCAACCAAATTTCCTACATCAACATTGCGTTTAGTGATGAGCCCAGTAAAAGGAGCAACAATTTTGTTATACGTAACCAACTGAGTTAGACGTTGAACATTGGCCTCTGAGGCGTCTAAGTTTGCCTTCGCTAAGTTGTAAGAATTGCTTCTCTCATCTAGCTCTTGCTGAGACACAGCGTCCTTTTGTCTAAGAGCCTTCCAGCGCTCAAAGGAGCTTTTAGCAAGTTGCAAATTAGCCTCCGTTTGAGCACGTGAAGCTTTCGCCTCCGCGAGTTGTTGCATTACCTCTGGCGTGTCAATTTGAGCAAGTAAGTCACCTTTTTGTACTTGATCTCCAATGTCCTTGTACCAACGCTCCACATATCCACTGACCCTTGCGTAAATAGGGGTCTCTGTATAGCCTTGTAATGTGCCTGGCAAGAGTAATTTTTTAGCAGGACTACCCGCCTTGGGGTTGATAAAGTAAACAAACTGTTTGGAGTTCTCTGCATTGGAGGCGGCCAAGGCGGTTGCATGGATTTGCCTAAATCCTACGATGACAGCACTTGCAATTAACAGTAAAGCGAAAAAAATGAATGCGGTTTTTTTTAGTTTTCTTAACATAGCGATACGGGGTACGTTGTGAGCTGCAGCATGTTCGTGTAGGCCGTGCATAGCAATTGAGGCGTGGCGGTTAGACATTTCAAACTCTTCCTTGTGGTGAATTAGGACTCGTTGTAGAAGTAATCTGCTGAGTCAAAGCACCACTTGAGGTAATACTTGTGGCAATGCTAGATTGGACAATCGAGGCCCCAAGCTTAGTGCCTTGTGATGAAGCTCCAACAGGACCGCCTCCACCGCCTAGGCTACCAGAGGAATTTGGTCCATCTTGTTTCCTCTTTTTGTGAGCTATCCAACGGTGGATACCCGCAAATACCACAGGCACAAAAAAGAGGGTTGAGAATGTTGCAAATATAAGGCCCCCAATGGTTGCCCTACCCAGAGGAGCATTTTGCTCTGCCCCCTCCCCCCATCCTAGTGCCATTGGGAGCATACCTATGATCATTGCCAACGCAGTCATCATGACAGGGCGAAGGCGTGTCATTCCCGCTTCAAGCGCCGCTGACAAAGGCGGCTCCCCCGCAAGGAGTCTCTCTCGAGCGAATGAAACCACCAAAATACTATTGGCAGTTGCAACCCCCATGGTCATGATTGCCCCCGTCAAAGCAGGCACACTCAGCGGAGTCCTGGTCAGGAATAACATCCAAGCAATGCCCGCCAACGCAGCAGGTAAAGCTGTAATGATGATGAACGGATCTAACCATGACTGGAAGTTCACAACAATTAAGAGATAAACCAACACGATTGCCATAGCCAAACCAACACCCAGTCCGATATAGGAGCTTTGCATGGTCTCTACTTGACCGCGCAAATTAATAGTCGTACCTTTGGGGAGATTAGGCCTAATCGCATCTATCGCCTGGTTAACCTCTTTTGCAACACCACCCAAGTCCCTGCCCGAGACACTCACATACAAATCCACTGCAGGTGTGATGTTGTAATGCGTTGCAATCGCTTGCTGGTGTCCTGGACGAACGCTCACCAAATTACCCAGTATTTGTGATTTCGAGGGATCCCCTCCCCCACTATTAACAGGCGTCTGAAGTAATTTATCCAGAGAATCGACTTGGTACTGGGGTGTTTGAACGGCAATGTTGTAAACCACGCCGTTTTTTGGATCTAGCCAAAAAGCAGGTGCTGTTTGAAAACTTCCTGACAAAGAGACCAACATGTTTTGAGCAACGTTATTGGGTGCTAAGCCCAGTTGCAAAAGTTGATCTCGGTCAACCACAAGGTTTTTAGTGGGTTGGTCAATTCTCTGCAAAATATGGACATCAACAGCCCCGTGAATTTGTTTAACCTTGGTTTGCAATTCACTAGCGAGTCTGTAATTTTCCTTGACATTAGATCCACTGAACTGAATATCGATGGCCGCGGGTTGTCCAAAATTCAAAATCTGAGTGATGATATCTGCAGGTTGGAAATAGATCTCCAGGCCCGGGAAAAGCGCTGGCAACTGCGCTCTTAATTGTTCAATGTATTCGTCCGTTGGCTCATGGTCTGGATTAAGAGCGACTTGGATTTCACCGTCAAAGGTCCCAATCGACCCTGAGTTACTGTAGGCTAAATTGATTCCACTGTAGGGCAGTCCCAAGTTATCCAGGATAGTGCCTAGGTCTTTCTCTGGGATGATGCGGCGTATCTCACGCTCTATTTGATCTGCATAGCGGGCAGTTTCCTCGATCCTAGTTCCTGTGGGCGCCCTAAAGTGTAAGCGTATGAGACCCGCATCAACAGAGGGGAAGAAGTCTTGTCCAACGACCGTAAAGAGCCCGCAAGACAAGATACAAAAAGCCATGAAACCAATAATGAAGTTTCTGCGCCTTGGCAAAAGAGTAGACAGTATCACTACATACCCACTCCTAAAACGCTCAAAGGCCGAATCAAAGCCGTAATAAAGGCGTTGAAAGAAATGAGGATCATCTGCCCGTGGCGCCCCGTGATCGTGGCCGCGCATCATGAGCATCACCATAGTTGGTACCAAAGTTCTTGACAATACATAAGACGCCAACATGGCAAACACTACAGCCTCTGCTAGCGGAACAAACAAATACCTTGCAACTCCAGCCAAGAAAAACATGGGCACAAAGACAATACAAATACAAAGGGTGGATACAAAGGCGGGTATGGCGATCTCACCGGCCCCCTCCAAAATGGCCAAATCAAGCTCTTTGCCCATTTGCATGTGACGCTCGATGTTCTCAATGGTCACTGTTGCGTCGTCCACCAAAATACCAACCGCTAAGGCAAGCCCTCCAAGCGTCATCAAATTGATCGTCTCACCCATTGCAAAAAGCATCAAAATAGACGAGAGCACGGACAAAGGAATAGACACTGCAATGATGCAGGTGCTACGCCAATTACCCAAGAACAGCAAAATCATAGCAGCAGTTAAACACGCCGCTATCAGCGCCTCTCTTAACACCCCTTCTATGGCGGACTGAACAAAAAGTGATTGATCAAAGAGCGGGGTTATCTTCAAATCAGGCGGTAGCGACTGAGACACAGTAGGCAATAAATCCTTTAACTTGGTCACAATATCTAGGGTGGATGCGCCGCCGTTTTTCAAGACAGAGATCAAAACCCCTCTTCGTCCGTCTTGCCTTGAGATATTGGTTTGCGGCGTGAAGCCATCCCGAACGTCGCCAATATCGCTTAGGTAAATATTCGCACCATTTGATATTCTGATAGGAATCTTGTTGAGACCCTCAATGGTTGAGGGTGACCCGTTTAAGTTGACGGTGTACTCAGTCTCGCCAATTTTCGCAGTTCCCCCTGGTAGCACTAAATTTTGAGCATTAATGGCACTTATAACGTCTGAGGGTGTGAGCCCCTTAGCCTGGAGTGCATTTGTGTCTAGGTCAACTGAGATGACCCTTTGCTTACCGCCGTAGGGATAGGGGATCGCAGCACCCCGAACGGTGATCAATCTTGGGCGTAAAAAATTAATCGCAGTATCAAAAAGGCTTTGCTCCGACATTGAGGGGGAAGACAGGCCCAATTGGATTACGGGGATACTTGAAGCTGAGTACTTCAAGATGTTAGGTGGCACAGAACCAGGAGGTAAATTGCGAAGTACCGACTGCTCAACTGCAGTCACCTGAGCAATAGCTGTTTGTATGTTGGCATTGGGTTGAAAGAACAGTTTGATGACTGCAACACCGGCTAGCGTTTGCGATTCAATATGCTCAATATCATTAACGATTGTTGTGATACCACGCTCATTAACGCTCGTAAAACGAGAACCCATTTCCTCTGCAGAAAGCCCAGAATATGTCCAGATGATACTGATAATTGGGATGTTGATCTCTGGGAAGATATCGGTTGCCATCCGCATTAAAGTCAAGGGAGTAGCAAGAATAATAAGCAATGCCATCACAATGAATGTGTAGGGCTTGCGAAGGGCAACATTAACAATCCACATTTAAGGGGCTCTCTCGATTAGAAAAGGCTCAATTACTTGAGCCTAAAGTGGTCAGCGCAAGATAGCGCACCCATCCTTTAATTGTGCACTAAAAAGAATCTTTGATCGTAGGCTAGTTCTTAAGAACTAAGTAACTACACTATATTTTAAGTTGTTGATTCCAATGCATATTTTGTCGGGCGAGCAAAGTAAAGTTTCGCGAAGAGCGAGAAAAGGTTAAGCATCCAATATCAACGTGCAAAGATGTACACTGAACTATTACTCACCAACTAAGGCATTTCATGGCTAAGGGTCAACAAAAATCCAACAAAGAGTCTAAAAAACCCAAAAAAGACACATCAGACGCCAAGCCCATTGCAGTTGATGCAATGCGACCCAAGCCCATAACAACTACTATTATCCCAAGAGGCAAAAAGCCTGTTCAATAGAGTTTTAAGCCAAGTGCAGACTTAAAACCTCTACGTTTGGCGTGCGCAGTGCTTAATCTACAACCGCGCCAGAGTCTTTAACTACTTTGGCCCATTTGATTGTCTCAGCCTTGATAAAGTCACCTAGCTGGGTAGATTTAAGGTTGCCTGCACTGACGCCTTGGTCTGCGAAGTGTTTGAGTAAGTCCGGGTCTTTCAAAACTTTGGTGAGCTCAAGTGTTAACTTGGCCTCAATTGAGGGACTGAGACCTTTGGGGGCCATTAAAGCATACCAAGTTGTCACCTCGTAGCCTTTGACGCCGGCTTCACTAACAGTAGGCAAATCTGGAAACACACTGGAATGTGTTGTCCCAGTGACCCCTAGCGCTCTAACCTTACCTGACTGAATGTGCGGAGTGGCTGATGGACTGGTCTCAATAGCCATCTGTATCTGTCCAGCCATCAAATCCGTCATCATAGGAGCCCCGCCCTTGTAGGGGATGTGAGTGATTTGAAGGTTGGTCATTGATTTAAAAAGCTCTCCAGACAGATGCTCAGTACTTCCAGAGCCAGCAGAACCAAAATTAACCGTGTTGGGGTTGGCCTTGATGTAAGCGATCAATTCAGCAACTGTTTTAACAGGTAACTTGGGATTGACAATCAAAATGTTGGGAGTGGTGGCGACCATTGCGATGGGCTCAAAATCTTGAACAAAATTGTAAGAAAGATTCTTGTATAGGCCCGGTGACATGGCGTGGGCCACCGTTGAGAGCAAAAATGTATATCCGTCAGGCGCAACTTTAGAGACCAGTCCTGCTGCCAAATTACCCCCTGCCCCTGGCTTGTTGTCTATCAAAACAGGCTGTTTTAGGGCCTCACTTAATTTTTGGCCAACCTCACGCCCAACGATGTCCGTGGTGCCCCCTGTTGCGAATGGAATCACAATTGTGATGGGTTTGATGGGCCAAGGGGCGTCAGCAGCAAGCGCGGCATGTCCGGCGAAAGCAAATAATATGAAACCTAGCAATTGAACGCGACTGAAGGCCTTTGGAAGCTGAAGAAGATAATTTTGTGATTTCATATTAGTGCAAATTTAAGGTGAATTAATTCAAACAAATGGATGTTATCAAAGAACTTTTACAGATGACGGTGACCACTAAGAACTTATTCTATTTTTGTAAGAGAGTAGCTTTTGGCCTTTTTAAAAATGTTTCAAGTTCCCCCGCTAAAAATTAACAATGCAAGTGGACAAAAATCAAACAGGGCCCAAAGGACCTAGTAAATTGCAATAAAACAACATTATTCAGTGCTTTTGTCGAAATAATTTTCCATAAAAAGTGTAATCAAAGCTTGATAATTAATACCATATTACTAATTATAAAAGTTTATATATTATTTAATTACTAATTTTATCAAATTAATATTCAATACAAACCCTATATTTTTAGTACAAACCCTGGATAAAGGAAATGGCCATAGTTACACTTACGTGACAGATTAGACAGGCTAACCAAGAATTAGCTACAAACGCATTCTCAATTTTTAACCTTGACTTGGAGTTTTTTTATGAAATCAGGTATTTTCAAACGCACAGCAATTGTTGCTTCTTTAGCTACTTTAGGTTTTGCTGCTCACGCTGAAGGTTTTTACTTTTACGCTTTAGTTGATGGTGGTATTGCGAACACCAAGGTAACTGGTGGTACTGCTAATTTGGGTACAACAACAGAATTCATTACTGGCGGTTACGCTCCTACTTTTGCTGGTATCAAAGGCGAGAAGTCAATGGACGGCGTTACTGGTGGTTTCCAACTCGAGCAAGGTTTTTTACTGAACCCAAGCAGCTCAACAAGCAACTGGGGTTACGGCGCAACTAACTCCCTATTCAACCGTCAAGCTAACCTCTTTGTTAGCGGCAACTTCGGTAAAGTTACGATCGGAACTCAATCAAACATCGCTTTTGACAGCGTTTTGAAAGTTGACCCACGTGCTGGTTCAAACTTTGGTTCTGGATTGGCCGCTGTTAGTGCTGATGGTCCATTGAGCACTGTTGATGTTGGCGCGATTTCTTACACAAGCCCAACAGTTTCCAACGTTACAGCAGGTTTCTCATTCGTACCTGACACAGTTGCTGGCACAAACGGAACTTCCAATGGTTCAAACAATTCAGGAGCAAGAGCTGCTGTTACATACGGCGTCAAAGGTTTGACTTTAACAGCTGCAACATTTGAAAACCACTCTAACGGTCTTCAAACTCAAAAAGGAACAGTTGCCGGTGGTGCTTACACTTTAGGCGATGCAACACTTAAAGCGCTTTATGCATCTGAAGTTTCTCCAACCTTCACAGGTCTGCGCACAACAGGCGTTGGCGGTTCATACGCTATCAATGCTAAGACAGTTTTAGATCTTGGCTCTTACACAACTACAGACTCAGCTACAAGCTACAAAATGAACACACTCGGACTTGGTGTCCAGTACGAAATGTTCAAAGGTTTGAAAGCTTACGGACAAGTTGCTAGCGTTAAAAACGCTTCTGGAGCTGCAACTCCTGCGTACAAAGGTAACTACGATTTCGTATCTTACGTTCCAAATCAGTACAACGACAAAAACTCCGGTTTAGCTCAAACAGCTCCAGGTTCAATCGCTACTGGTCAAACTGCACAAACAATCAACATTGGTTTGTTGTACGCGTTTTTCTAATCTAAATATTATTTAATTTAGTTTAGTTCGAACCCTAAAGCGCCTGAGTTAACACTCAGGCGCTTTTTTAATTGGTGAAGACTTACAAACTTTTAATCTGTTGATATCAGTAAGTCGTTTTATGAGAAATAAGTGGCAGCAATCTCAGCGCTAGGGTTGGTTAAGTGCGGCACATAAGCCAACATTTTGGCTCCTATTCTTTCATCAATTGCCAGTATGTTCTCCTCTAATTTGTTCATAGGCTGTCCCACAGAATTGGCCACCCATCCAACTAAATTGAGTCCCCTGGCCCGAATAGACTCAGCACTTAATAGTGCATGATTGATACAGCCTAAGCGCATACCGACCACTAAGATGACCGGCAACTCAAGCATACTTGCTAGATCTGCAGTATCAAAACTACGGGTCAATGGAACTCTAAATCCGCCAACGCCCTCAACAACCACTGCCTGCGTAAGGCTCCTCAGTTTTTCATAAGCCTGAAGAATTACTTCAGGATCTATGGCAACGCCCTCAAGTTCAGCTGCAAGGTGAGGCGCAACCGGCGTTTTGAACAAGTACGGACACACCGTATC
>DAITOS010000077.1:0-13222 GCA_036834025.1 Limnohabitans sp. | reverse complement strand
AAAAGCAATGTCTTTGCTGTAAGACATATCGGTGTGCCACTGTTGACCGGCGTCCTTTAATCCAAAGGCCTTGCCCTCTTTGTCCACTTTGTTAGACAAAATCATCACCTCAGCATGTTCGGGGTATTGGTACATGTTGGCCACATTGATTTCGAGTTTGCCAAATTGCTCAGCCAATCTTTTCAAATTCGAGGAGGTGAGTTGCTGAGCTGGAAAACACAAAACGCTGTGCTCTCCAAGAGCATTCTCTAGTTGTGCAAATTCCTCCTAGCCCAATGCTTACGAAAGATCAAGACTCAGCACTTGTGCTCCTAATGCGCCAGAGTTTGGAAGTATGTTCATAGGGTTACTTTAAGACTCGACCTGCATACCTTAAAAGTTTGAAGGTAGATACAAATTATTCAGCCAGTGCCCACTCCTTTGTATAAGATTTACGCTTAGAGGCGACTTCAAACCAGGCTTTCAATTTTGGGTAGCTTGTGCGCCAGTTTAAATAATCGAATCTCAAATCCAAATAGGAAAGAGCGCAAAGTAGGGTGATATGGCCAATGTGAAACTCTGAGCCAGATAAAGTGTGGGATTCAAAATTAACCAACGCGGAGTGTATTTTCTCGAGTTGTCCGCTCTCCCACTCTTTCCACTGACGGTCCTCGGGTCTTAAAAACGTTTCGTACCTTGCTAAAAGCGCTGCGTCCAGCAACCCGTCACCCAAAGACTGCATCGTGAGGGCATCCCATTTCGCATTTTGCTCTTTAGGGAAAAGGTGTCCATTTGCAATGTCGTTCAAGTATTCGCAGATCACACGGCTATCAAAGAGCGCACGACCATCAGCTACGATTAAGGTTGGAATTTTTCCAAGTGGATTTTTAGCCACCACGCTTTGGTCTCGTAAAACAGGGCTGGTTTTAGCGGGCAAGAGCTCTATTTGATCGGCTAGGTTGAGTTCAAAAGCGCTGATCAAGACTTTCTTAACATAGGGTGAGGTGGGGGAGAAAAAAAGTTTCATGTTTGAAATTAAATTGAGAATTCAGTCGTTATTGGGATGATTGGACGCGAGAGGCAAAATTTTTTGGAATGCGTCCAGTAAAATCACCAACATTATGAATCTATTTTTGTGTATTTTCCCCAATAACGAACGGATTACAGGGTATTCGATAAATAGTAAATCTTCGGGACAACTAACCTAATCACTCTTAACACGCTGACGCAGTTGTTACCCGAACTTAAATTAACTCTTATTAACCCCTATTAACTCTTCAAACAAACCCAATCGACTTTATGGACAATCTGCGCCCTTTGCTTGGCATTATGCTCATACTTTTCTTGGCTTATCTGTGCTCAGAGAGGCGGGGGGACATTTCATGGCAAAGTCTCATCAAAGGTTTGTTATTTCAATTGGTGCTTGCTGTTCTTTTGCTGAAGGTTAGTTTTTTCCAACAAGTCTTCGTCTTTCTCAACCAAGGCGTATTGGCAATTCAAGACGCCACCAAAGCGGGCACTTCGCTTGTGTTTGGTTACTTGGGCGGTGGACCCACACCGTTTGAGCTCACCGCTCCAGAGAATTCATTTATCTTGGGTCTTCAGGCACTTCCCATGATATTGGTTTTTAGTGCCCTCTCCGCAGTGCTTTACTACTGGCAAATACTACCCAAAGTGGTTGCCGTTTTTGCTTGGATTTTAGGCAGAATTTTTAAGATCAGCGGAGCAACTAGCTTTGCTACGGTTGCAACCGTATTTGTAGGGATGGTTGAGGCACCCCTTTTAATCAGTCCCTACTTGAAGAGCTTGAGTAGATCGGAGATGCTCATTGTGATGAGCTCAGGCATGGCCACTTTGTCTGGAACAGTGCTTGTGCTTTACGCCAGTTTTCTTAAAAATGCCGTGCCTGACGCTATAGGACACCTCCTGGTCGGCTCTATCATGAGTGCACCCGCCTCAGTTATGTTGAGTATTATGGTGATCCCTTTGGTGGGGGCTGCGCACGATGTGGGAGCTAAAACCATCAAGCTACAACTGCATTACAACGGTTTGATGGACGCAATTAGTACTGGGACCATACAGGGCCTGAGGTTGATGGCCAATGTGGTTGCGATGTTGATAGCGTTGGTCGCACTTGTAGCTCTTGCCAATGCAGTGTTAGGCCTTCTCCCCCAAATTGATTCTGCCCCTTTGACCCTTCAAAGATTGGTGGGTTGGGTGATGCAACCCATCGCATGGACTTTAGGTATAGACTGGGCAGACACACAAAGTGCAGGGCAGTTGCTTGGCACCAAGCTCGTTTTGAATGAATTTATTGCCTACCTAGATTTCAGTAAGCTATCACTTGATGCGATGAGTGATAAAAGCCGTGTACTGATGACTTATTTGCTCTGTGGTTTTGCAAACTTTGGGAGTCTGGGTATTGTGATTGCGGGACTCGGGGCGATGGCCCCCGATAGACGAAATGAAATAGTGGCTTTAGGACCCAAAGCATTGTTGATTGGATCGCTCTCAACCTCTTTATCAGGTGCTTACGCAGCGATCATATTGTTTGGGCTACCGATTGGTTTTTAACCCCTTCGGCATCTTTTAAGACACAGATTAAATGGCTTCAAGGTCGAGTACCTCAATATCCATCAGCCTTTGTAAACCATCTCCGGCTTGATATCAGCAATGGATGGACATCCCATTTGCTTCATAGCGCCTGAGAACTCATCCTCGAGTAGTTCCAGGACTCGCTCTACACCGGGTTGTCCAAACGCACCTAGCCCCCAAAGGTAGGGTCTGCCAATGCAGACTGCGTCTGCCCCAAGCGCTAAGGCTTTAAAGATATCTGTGCCGCGTCTGACCCCGCTATCAAAAATGATAGGAACGCGCTTGTTGACTGCGCTCGCTACCTCTGGCAGGCATTCAATTGCGCCTCGACCTGTGTCCTCACTCCTACCCCCATGGTTTGAGACGTGCACCGCATCTACACCGTATTTCAAGCAAAGCAGAGCGTCCTCTTGGGTGAGGACACCTTTTAAGATAATCTTCATTTTTGTTATGTCGCGCATCTGCTTTATAAAGTCCCAAGTCATGTTGGATGACTGGGGGCTTTTCATGTCCGATAGATCAATCCCGTCGTAATTGGGACGCTCTTTGATGCTACCTGGACCATCGATATGACAATTCGAGCAGGTGCGGGGATCTAGTTTCTTTAACCGTTGAAAGGTTTCTTGGTTTCTTCCCCCGTTTCTATCTGCTGTGATCTCTAGCACCGGACATCCCGCTTTCTCGACTCTTTGAACGACTTTCTTGGCGACCGTTAAGCTTGAGGTGGCGTAGAGTTGAAACCAAACTTCTCCGCCCCTTGCTGCAATAACATCCTCTATGGTTGACGCCCCGGCTGCAGAGAGTATGTTGAGGTGCCCCCTTGCTTTGGCGGCTCTGGTGACCGCGATCTCTCCCTCAGGATCATAGGCTTTATTGCCCCCTGTGGGGGCAATGATGATAGGGGTCCTCCAGCGAGTGCCAAAAAGAGAGACCGACATATCGATCTTGGAGACGTCTCGCATCCTTCTTGGTCTAAGAGGGAATTTTTGAAACGCCGCGCGATTGGCCCTAAGCGTTACTTCATCATCGACACCCGAGGCCATGTAGCCAAAGTGGGCGCGGGGTACGTTTTTGAATGCAACGGGCTCAAAATCAAAAACATTAACCGCCTCTCCAGGACTTTTAATCAAATCACCTGGTAACTCAGCAGGCCAGACGGCTGGATCTGCGCGTTTAGAAAAACTATCCGCAAGGGCTTGCTCACCAAAGGGCAGGGGCAACAAAGGACTGGCTGCAATCCATCTCATGAATTGACGTCGATCTTCTAAATTATTTCTGTTCATGGTGTGCCTTTATTTTTTGGTACGAGGAGCTAAGATATTTTTGTTCTCTTTGTACGCTCTCTTCTTTGTTGCAACTTACGAATATAAAACAGTTGAGATCTTACATTAATGTATATACTAAAATTAACGACACAAATCGAAAAAAAGAATCGTTTGTAAAAATCGTTTGTAAAACTTGTCTGTAAAAATTGTTTGTAATGATTAGACTTTAAAAAAATGGAAAGAAAACACCCTTGAACAATGACTCTAAGCTAGAGCTTGCTTTAATTTTGTACAGCCAAAAGGACTTTTCAACGTGCGAACAAGCTCTCAAAGAGATATTGGAATTCAATCCTGAGTGCGGCGTTGCCATGGCATATTTGGGACGAATCGCTGCGCAGGCCAATCAACTAGAGTTAGCCTCAGAGTGGTTTTCTAAAGCTGTTCAAATGGAGGACACCAAAGACGACGCAGAGATTCACTTTGAATTGGGTTGTTTTTTGGAGCTAAGTGCAAAAGACACCCTTGAGTTGAGGAAAGCTCTAAATAGTTATGAGCAAGCAACGTCCTTAAATTTTAATCACCACAAAGCATTCTTTAACAAAGCCAATATTCATAAAAGGTTGGGGGAGGGGGAGCAGGCATTAAAGGCTTACAACAGCGCTATTTTTATAAATAGTTCCAACCCATATTACTATAACAACAGAGGGGATTTACTACTCACCCTTCGAAGTTTTCCATATGCAGAAAAGGATTTCTTAGCGGCTATTGAATTAGACCCAGGTATGAGCTACTTTTACGACAACGCTGGGAATGTCTTTAAAGAACTCAAGCGTTTTAAAGAGTCTAAAGTTCAATACAAAAGGGCCCTTGCAGTAGATCCTCAAAACGCGCTGACCTACAACAACATGGGAAACCTCTTTTTGGAGGAAGAGGAGTGGGAGAAGGCACTGGCTTGTTACGAGATGGCGCTCAGAATGAAGCCCATTTTTTACCAAGCACTTTACAACAAAGGACTGCTTTATCAGCGCTTTAACCTCTTTGCTCAGGCCTTGAAGTGTTATGAACAAGCCCTTGAAATCAACCCAGACTCCTCTGAGGTACTCTGGAATATCACAATCATTGAGCTCACACTCGGCGATTTAGACTCAGGTCTTGTTGGCTATGAGCGAAGGTGGAGTTTGCCTGAAAACAAGGGCCTGTACTTTCAAACCACCAAGCCAGAGTTATCCTCTGGCTTGGCCTGCTCTCGAGTACTTATATGGGCAGAGCACGGACTGGGTAACGAAATCTTTTGGATAAGTTTTCTAAGACACCCAAAGTTTCTAGGTAAAGAATTAATTCTCAAAGTTGATCCACGACTACATCAGTTGTTTGGTGCCGCTTTTGAGGGGCGGGGCAAGGTCAGGTTCATTAAAGAATTTACAGAGTTAAGTGATAATGACTATGATGCTCACCTACCCATGGGTAGTTTGCTCAACTATTTGGATATCACTGCTTCCAATATCAAGGACAGTGCCTATACGGCTCAATTTAGCGTTGCGTACTTAAGAGAACACGACCCCTCCCAAGTCACTCAAATAAGGAGCGATTTGGGGGTGGACGCAAAAAAAGAAATCCTAGTTGGTTTGGTCTGGAAAAGTGTGAATCAAAAAACAGGTACCAGGCGAAGCATTCAATTAAGTCGACTTATTAATGTTTTTAAAGATTTTCCCATCAAATGCGTGAGCTTACAGTACGGGAACGTTAAGGAGGATTTGGACGAGCTCAATAGTTCTTACGATTTGGAGACTCAAGACAGTGAGAAGCCTTTCCAAACCAACTTTAAAGTTCACCAATACGAACGAATTGATAATTTTGCTGATATGAACGGGTTGTCTAACCTGATCAAGGCTTGTGATATCGTCATCTGTATAGACAATTCGGTTCTTCACTTGGCCAGTGCAATGGGTAGGCCGACCTGTGCGCTATTGCCCTTTGTCGCAGACTGGAGATGGTTTACCGATCAAGCACTAAGTCCTTGGTATAAAAATACAAAACTTTATCGACAAATGAAATGGGGAAATTGGGATGCGCCCCTCTCTTTACTCAGAGACGATTTAGAGAGAGCTGTGGCTTTTCGTTTTGACGAGTGATTGCGGTATCCTATTGGTATGTGGGTGTTGTATTGGTATTATTAAAATTTGAGACTCAATAGGGCTAAAACTATGACAATTAAGTTATTTGCATTTGACACGCCAAACGGGCGAAAGGTATCTGTTGCCCTAGAGGAGATGGGTTTGGAATACACCGTTCAAATTGTTGATATCACTAAAGATCAACAATTCGAACCTGAGTTCTTGAAGATCAGTCCAAATAATAAAATTCCAGCGATCATCGACTCAAAGGGGCCAGAGGGAGGCCCAGTGTCTGTTTTTGAGTCCGGCGCAATACTGATTTACTTGGCCGAGAAAACCGGTCAATTCCTACCCAAGAGCTCCAATCAACGCATCGCAGTCCTGGAGTGGTTGATGTTTCAAATGGGAGGGTTCGGACCAGCCCCAGGGCAAGTGCATCACTTTATAGGTCTAGAGAGTGAGCAAGATAAGCGCTACGGCTTAAACCGCTTTATGACTGAAACCAGAAGGTTGTACAAGGTCATGGACCAACGACTCGCCCAACATACGTATTTTGCAGATGAGATATCAATTGCTGATTTTGCAATTTTGGGTTGGGTTTGGAGGCACCCGAGACATCAGGTCGATCTAGCTGATTACTCAAATGTAAAAAGATGGTATGAACTCATGATGGACAGACCGGCTGTTAAACGAGGATTTGAAGTTAAACTGCGGTAACAATGGGTAAACATTAATCAATAGGCGTACAAATACCAGTGGAGATGGTGAGGTACTTCACATTTTGTGTTTGAACGCTAGATGTACGCGACATCTCTCCACTCATTCGGTCTATCATTAATTCTGCAGTTCGTATCTCCCGACCAAGTTGGCCATTGTCTAAAGGTTTAAGGTCTTGGGCATAGTAGGTCGAGGAGATCTTTTCCTGGGAAATAGTGACCACTCTTCTGACTAAGCTATTGTTGATATTTGAGTAACCCGAGGTCTGACCGTCAACCACGTCTTGGACCACTTGCTTGGTAATCGGTTTGCCGTTAAAGGAGGACTTAATGGTTTGTTCCTTATCACGCTCGAACATGAGTATCTCTGTGTAGGAATCGTTCTCTGCGTATTTGACCTTGTTTTTAAAGGATGTGTAATGACTTACGCATTTCAAAGAGTCTGCACAAACGAGTTGGTTAAATGAGATTAACGAAATAATTAAGAAAAATATTTTATTCAAAACCGTGTCTCTTGCAAATCACTCGAATCGATTATTCTGCGGATATACCAGCTTGTTGGATAATTTTTTGATACTTCGCAAGCTGATTTTTAAGTGCCACAGCTAATAGGGGCGCATCAACTCCTCTGGGTGTTAGTCCTTGTGCAATTAATTGATCTATAACTGTTTTATCTTTCAAAGCTTTGTTTATTTCTATATCTAGCTTTTTTATCGCGTCCACGGGGGTGCCTTTGGGGGCCATCAGAGCAAACCAAGAGTTAAACTCGTAGCCATTGAGTCCAGACTCAGATACGGTTGGAATATCTGGGAACTGTGATAACCGGGTCGGCGTGGTGACGGCAATTATTCTCAGTTTGCCTGCTTTTGCAAGGGCCGTGACGGTGGCTATTCCTATGAATGCAGCGTCCACCTCTTGACCTGCTACGCCGATTGCAGCTTGGGTAGCCCCCTTGTAAGGGACATGTAACATTGTTGTTTTGGCCTGATTGTTAAACAGCTCCATTGCAAAATGCTGAGGACTACCGCTGCCGCCAGACGCAAATGTAAGTGGTGTTGAACTTTGCTTTGCTTTAGATATTAAATCAGCAGCACTTTTGATGCTTGAGTCGAAAGGCACAACGAGCGCCCACTCAACTGTTGCGACGAGTGAAACTGGATCAAAATCTTTCAAAATATCCCAAGGCATTTTGCTTTGCAGATTGGGGAGCACGGTCATGATGCTGTCGTTGAACCCTCCAAGTGTGTAGCCATCTGCAGGGGATTTGGCGACGTGGTCAGCCCCTATCAGGCCTGCAGCACCGGGTTGGTTGTCAATTGTGATGCCAACTCCGAGACTGAGCGAGACTTTTTGCATCACAATCCGGGCGGCGCTATCAACGGCGCTCCCCGCCGCTAGTGGGACGATGATCTTGATGGGCTTGCTCGGGTACTCGTTTGCAGAGAGAACGTGTACGCTTTGAGTCGCTAAAGCCCCGCCTAGCGCTGATTTGAGAATGGTTCTTCTGTGTATAGTTTGTGGCATGAGTTGTTAATAGGTGTTGGCGATGTCTAGTTGTCTTTTTTTAGTTGGCCATGTCTAGTTGGACTTGTTTACTAATGCAACTGAATTTTATCGATGTCTAGTTTCTCAGCAACCAAACGCAGTTGTTCTTCAAGTCCAGCGCTAATCGGTATCCCTAAGCGCGAGTGTTCCGCCCGCTTTAAATGACTTTGCTCACCGGGTAGCCAAATTCGTTCAACGCCCTTCATTTTTTTGCTGGCTTTTAATTCTCTGATCAACTGATCTACCCGTTCTTTGAACGCATTAGGGTCGCCAAAAGCAGCAGGATCAATGATCGCAATAGCTTGGCCTGTATTGGTGACGCTTGAGTCGTCGTGGTTAAAGTCGATCACAGATTTGCCCATAGCGGCGCTGTTGAGCGTTCCAGCAAGGATGCCCACGATCAATGACAAGCCATACCCTTTATAGCCTCCAATGGGCAGAAGAAAGCCCTCTTCGCTTCGCTTGGGATCCAGAAGTGGATTGCCTTCAAAGTCGATCATCCAACCCTCTGGCATCATCTCCCCTTTTTGTGCCTTGGCTTTGACTTTACCGTAAGCTGCAACTGTGGTTGCCATATCCAAAACAATGGGTGTCTCCAAAAGGGTTGGCACTGCAACAGAGATCGGGTTTGTTGAGAGTAGCATATCCAGGCCTCCCCAAGCAGGGAGGTGGTTGGCATTTCCTACTGCAAAGTACATCCCAACCATATCGTGCTCAAGAGCCATACGGCTATAAAGGGATGCTGGGCCAGCGTGATTGCTAAGCCGTGATCCGACCCATGCCATCCCTGATTGACGCGCCTTACGTATCGCAAGCTCCGTTGCATACTTCATCACAACGTGGCCCATTGCGTTATCGCCGTTCACAAGTGCAGTTGCGGCTCTCTCAGATTCAAGGGTTATGTTTGGATGGGTGTTGACACCCCCAGCCAATATGCGCCTTGCATATTGGGGGAGTCTGATGACACCGTGACCATCTGAGCCCTGAAGGTCTGCGTCAGCCATATAGTCTGCAACTGTTTGCGCGTCCTGTGGGGGCAAACCAAGGGAGAGCATGGAGGAATGTATAAACTTTTGGAGATTGGAGAAAGAGACGCGTTTATTTGTCATGTCAATTTATTAAAAATCTTGGTCACTTCTTGTAAAAATTTAATCTGTTCAATTCAACTGATCAATTTGTTTGATCAATGTGTGTGATCAAAGCCTAAAGCCTAAAGCCTAAAGCCTAAAGCCTAAAGCCATTTGCAAAGCATGGACAGCACAAACGGGGCTTGACAGCACAGGTAAATTTGGATTTTTAAGTGCTGCACTCACAGTCTCCTTTGCTGCTGCCATTGAGAATTGAGCTAATAAAATCACATCGCACGGGGGGAGGTGCGCTGCAGTTTTTGCAATGAGGTCATGATGTTTTTGTGCATCCCCATTGGCCAAGTGTTGCATGGCATCTGGCACATGCGCAGTCACCAAATCCAGATCAATCGCCTTTGCTTTTGCCATTTGGTTTAGTTCTTCTGACATTGAAGCTATAGAGGGATTAAAGGTTGCGAGTAAAGCGACTTTTAGTTTCTTGTCCGTGCTTGCCAGACCTAAAGCCTCCTCAAACATGGCTTCGTTGGGCTTTAATACCGGGACATTGGACTCTTTTGCGCAAGCCTCAATAGCGAGCCCAAAAGCGGAGCACGTAAAGAGAATGGCATCTGCACCCGCTGATAAAGTGTAATGTGTCAGGTCAAGAAACCGCTTAATCATTGCATCAGTTAACTCCCCATCTCGGGCAAGGTCAACAGACAGGCTGTCGTCTAAAAGATTTTGACAAACAGCCTGCGGCCATAGGCTTTTAAAGGAATCGTTGATTGGAGACACCGCAAGAGGTGTTGCGTGGATAAGGGCAATTCTGGGGGACTTTGTCATATGTCTAAATTAATTAACTGGCATGTCTTCTGGGATCTTAGGGACATTCTCAAGAGGATCTTTGGTTTTAACGATGCTGACCAAGATCACGCCCACAATCATGCAAAGTGCGCTGGCAATAATGCGCATTAAGCTGTCCGCTTTGATGCTTGGGAAGTTTGAATACGACTCCCAGAAGCCGTAAAACATGTTGAGGGCGCCAAAGATCGTAAAGAAGTATCCGAGTTTCTTCATCTGCAACCTCCAAATGTTTTTACTTTAAAGTTTCAAAAGCGACGGGGGAACTCTGTGCATACTGCCCTTGAACAAATAGCAAAGGCTCTTGATCAATCCCTTGCTTGGCATGATTAGAAAAACTGAGCACCTCAGCTAAAAACAGTATATGGTCTCCCGCCGAGATGCGCTCGGTTGTTTTACATTCAAAGACACAAATACAGTCATCAATTATAGGGATCCCCATAAATCCAGTGACGTGAGAAACCCCCGCGAATTTGTCTGGCGACTTGCTCGCAAACCGATTAGACAGATCCACTTGTGTGGACGCAAGAATGTGCACAGCAAAATGACCACATTCATCAAAGGAGCTGAGGCTTGAAGATGTTTTCTTGAGACTCCAAAGCACAATGGCGGGATCAAGGGAGACAGAACTAAATGAATTAGCGGTTACGCCAACCTTTGTACGATTATTCCCAATGGTTGTGATGACGGTAACTCCGGTTGCGAAGTTGCCCAGGGCATTTCTGAGCTCTGACTCTATAAAAGGCGAACGCGAGGTAATGTAGTCGCTCATAAAGGGGTGCTTAATTGGTGTGGGTTCATAGGAGATCTGAATTAACGTAGAGAAGCTGAAAGGCTTAGCTAAGTAGCTTTATAGTGAATTTAGGCAAATCTGTGGCGTGGCTGCGGAGGAGGAGAAGGGGCGGATTTATGGGCTATTGGTTTTTATTAGATTTTTGAGAGTTTTTTTGGTTTAACTTTTCGAATGAAATAGTTTGTACATCTCCATCTTCTCTATGAACACTTTGTGATCTAGCTCATCGGTTTCAATGGAGGTGATTTGAATTTGTGAGTCTATAGAGCTTAGATCAATTTTTAGTTTTAAATCAACCACGAAGGGTTCAGACGTAAAAAGATTGATGTTGGGTTTTAAGGAAAGCGACCAAGACTGGGAGTAGGGTGCTGCGCAGTGTCGGGTAACCGTAATTAATTGCTCTTGACCGTTGGTTTGTTCAAGCAGATTTTGGACTTCAACAATCGTTAGTATTCCCTTTAAAAAAGGGTCAAGTCGGTGCTGATCCACCAAAGTGAAGGTCTCAACAAGCGACCATCCCTCCCTTTCGAACTCATCAGCTTTTTCCCTGGTGGTTAAGTGTTTGTCTATCAACGTTCTCTCAAAATACTGGGCTATCTCTTTTGAGTGAGGGGTAAGTCCACAGCGTTTAATGGTGAGGGCCGCCAAGTAAGCTAGGTAAACGCTGAAAAGATCAGTCAATTTGCAATTCTCCACGTATTAGTTTGCAGCGCCATTGTATGAATTTTTCCTTGTCAGAAAATAAATGTTGCCTTTTTGTTAGCTCAAGTGATACCAAACCCCAGCTCCTAGCCCCTCTTTGACTAGCATCCCCTTCGCAACAAGTGTTTTAAAGTGCAATTTAAGCGTATTTCTGTTGCCGTCTGTCTCTTTTAATGCATCCCTAAGGGTGATTCTCCCCCTGGTCCTTGCCAATTCAAGGATACAAACTGCGAGTTGGGGTAGGGGGGAGAAGTTTTTACGCTCATTTTTAAGCTGTTCATTAAACCTTTGCGCATCTTTAAGGGTTGCTTTCAGAAAATATTGCAACCATGCCTCCCAGTCCGGGACATCTCGCTGTAGGGTTACAAGGGTTTGTTCTGTGAAGTTATAGTATTCATACTTCTCCTCTTCCAAGATTTTGTCAACGCTGCTGTACTTGGTGTGGGTATATCCACCCCGCCACATCAATAGTTTGGCCAGTATTCGGGCCATGCGCCCATTGCCGTCTTGGAAGGGGTGAATTTCAAGGAAAGTCATCACAAATACCGCTGTGATGATCAAGGGATGGGTGTTTTGATGCTCAAGCTCAACACTTAGCCAACTCATTAAATTAAACATCCTCTTGGGAGCGTCGGCTGTCGTACTGGTTGCAAAGAATTTTGGGACGTTGGGGTTACCTTGTAGTTTCCAGTCGCTGACGGAGATCTTGAACTTACCGCTGTGCCACTGATCTTTTGGACTGTGCGCCATCAGGGTTTGGTGAAGCGCCAGAATTTGTTCAATTTTGAGTCCCTTTTCTTTGGACAACTCCCAGGCCATCCCCAGGGCCTCGAAATATCCCAACGCCTCGTTCTCTTCGGAGCTCAGGAAAAGCTTCTTTGCAGGGGCTCTTGCTTGCTCAACTTGGTCAGACTCCAAGGGTTCTGGCGGTGGCCAAAATGGACTGGTTTGAGCTGTTTGCTGAGCATCTTTTTGGAGATTTTTGGGGTCTAAATCTTGAGGATTTTCGGTGAATTCTAAAGTATTAATTTTATCGTTTAACTGTTCCTCAGTATTTTGGATGACGGGGGAGTTACTTTGTGTCTTTAAGTTTGTGATTAAGGGGTGGGTTTTGGCCAGTAAAGTATTAATTTCTGAGTCTTTGATTTCAATACCTGCCAGACGCATGCTTGAGCCAATGGTTTCAATCGTGGACTGCCTTTGGAGCTTCAAATAATGATCTGTAACGGTCGTTCCCAGCAAACTCCAGACACCTTTGAACTCGTCTATTTGACCAAGAAGTTTTACACTGGTCATGCTGGCATTAAAAAATTGAGAGATGAATGACATAAATGAAGATCTGGTTTAAAAAAATCAAAATATTTTGAATTTTTAAATAATTAATTATTAAGTAGTATTTATATGGTTTTTTGAGAATTTTGGATGCTTAATTTATCCATTTATTTTAACATTGGATAAAAGTTATATCCTAAAATTTTTTCGTTTTTGTATTTTTTTGGCATGAATTTATATTTTAAAATTCATCATAAAAATAATTATCCATAAATATCCAATTATAGAAAAATTAGAATTGAAAAATCTATAT
>DAITOS010000076.1:8453-13530 GCA_036834025.1 Limnohabitans sp. | reverse complement strand
CACGACCCTCTGGTCCCAAACCAGATGCGCTACCAGGCTGCGCTACGCCCCGACTAATTTCTATTGTAACCTGTACTAAGGGTCTTTCGCGGCGGAATAACTCAAAAAAAGACAATATTTAACGTATTTGAATATTTTTCAAATTCAGTTGTTCAAAGTAAAAAGGTCTATGAATCACACGGAATTATCCAACATGAGTCTTTTTAAAGGAAAATGCATCTTTTCTGCTGATGAATTTAATGCAATTTTTTAGAAGGTCAAAGATGAACTCAATCTTTTTTAAAAGGTATTACTTAAAGTGCTTCACCGCCAACATGAGGGTACCCACTATTACATTGATATTTAGCGCATTAGCACTTCATAATTGCGTAGCTTTTGCAGGTAAAACACTAGATTCAGTTAAACAAAAAGATGTAGTTACTTGCGGAGTTAATACTGGGTTAGCTGGGTTCGCCCAGGCTGATGCTCAAGGCAAATGGAGCGGACTTGATGTGGACATGTGTCGAGCAGTTGCTGCTGCAGTTTTAGGTAGCGCTGAGAAAGTCAAATATGTGCCCCTCTCTGCTCCCCAAAGATTCACAGCCCTTCAGTCAGGAGAAGTGGATATTCTGTCTCGAAATTCTACGTTTACTTTAACCAGAGACGCCTCATTAGGGCTGAGCCAGACCGTGGTGACGTTCTTTGACGGGCAAGGTTTTATGGTCCCCACTCAGTCAAACATAAAATCGGTAAAGCAACTCAAAAACGCTACTGTTTGCGTCCAGTCGGGTACAACGACAGAGAAGAACTTAACCGATCTATCAAAAGCAAACAAACTAGACATAAAGCCAATCGTTTTTGAAAAACTCGAGGCAGCGAATTCTGCCTACTTTGCCGGTCGATGCAAAGCCTACACAACGGACGCTTCTGGTCTTGCATCAATTAGAGCAAGAGAGGCAAAAAACCCAAAAGATCACATTATTTTGAGCGAGCTCATATCAAAAGAGCCAATGGGACCCATGGTAAAGAGGGGAGATGACGAATGGTTGGCCATTGTCAAATGGGTGATATACGGTCTGATAGAAGCCGAGGAGTACTCAATCACGTCTGCTAACTTAGAGCAACTGAAAGCAGATAGCCAAGATCCAAAGGTGCTTCGAATGATTGGTAAATCTGAGGATATGGGTAAATTACTTGGACTTGACCGTGAGTGGCTGTCAAAAGCAATTCTTGCTACCGGTAATTATGGTGAAATATATGAGAGAAATGTTGGTGAGAAAACGTCTTTGGGCCTCAAAAGAGGTCTGAATGCGCAGTGGACCAAGGGGGGGCTGATGTATGCAATGCCCATTAGGTAAGTCGCAGTAAAGACAATGTTTTTAAAAAGCTTACTGCGTAAACAATCCTTTAGAGCAAAACTTTATCAAGTTTTGCTTTTGATCAGTCTTAGCCTGGGGCTTGCTTACTTGTTTTCAAACACAATGCAAAACATGCATCAAAGAGGAATTCAAGGAGGATTTGGATTTCTATTTGATCCAGCTGGGTTTGATATCAGCGAGTCTTGGATTGAATTTAACTCAGATGAGTCGTATGCCAAAGCTTTTTTGGTGGGTTTAATCAACACCATCAAGGTCTCACTCATATCCATCATGACCTGCACTGCTCTTGGAATACTTTTAGGCTTGGGAAGGTTCCAAGAAAACCCGCTGATCAAATTAATTTGCTATCTTTATACTGAGTTTTTCAGGAACATTCCACTACTCATTCAACTCCTGATTTGGTATGTGCTGATGGTTGAGTGGCTCCCCGACTCACAATCCCCAATCCAGATAAGTTTTTTAAATTTTAATTTCTTCCTCAGCAAAGACGGTTTTGCATTCCCCTGGTTTAATGACCTTGTTACAGGCTACGCATTTGTATCGCCTGAGTTTATTGATTCAAACATAACTGGTGGAGCCACACTCTCCCCGGAGTTTATGGCTTTGTATATAGGCTTAAGTATTTATACAAGTGCATTTATTGGTGAGTTGGTTCGAGCAGGGCTTTTAGCTATCAACAAGGGGCAAATTGAGGCTGGTCTGAGCCTGGGAATGACCCAGCAACAAGTCACTAAACTGATCGTAATGCCTCAAGCTCTGAGGGTCATCATCCCTCCCCTGACCAATCAGTATTTGAATTTAATTAAGAACTCTTCCCTGGCAGTTGCAATTGGCTACCCTGATCTTGTTAATATTTCAAATACAGCCTTGAATCAAACAGGGCATGCGTTGGAGTGTGTTTTCATTATTATGGCTATATATTTGGTTTTGTCACTTCTTACCTCATGGCTGATGAACACCTACAACAACCGGGTGATGCTACGTGGATAAAGAGAACCCTCAGGTTAATGAGAGACCAGGCGCTCAAAAAGCGACTGAGTCAATAAATGTCGCTAGCTCTCAAAGTAACAATAGCATCATAGGTGCTACAACTTTACAGCGTAAACAAAGCCACCCAAGTTTTGCATCAAATTCAACAAAACTATGGGCTGTCTTAATCCGCTCTCTTTTTGGTAACCCGCTCAAAATAATATCAACCCTTGTAGGCCTTGGTATCTGTATTTTGCTAATACCACCTTTTATCGAATGGGGCATTGTCAGTGCCGTATTTTCTGCAGACCCTGTAGCGTGCCAAGAGGCAAGAGGAATTGGTGCTTGTTGGGGAGTGATAGTTGAGAAGTACCCACTGATTTTATGGGGGAGATTTCCCTACGCCCAACAGTGGCGCCCACAACTCAGCACAGCCTTGTTGCTAGTGCTGATCGTAAGAAGCAGCTTGAATAGGGTGACTTTTACTCAACTGTGCGCTGAGTGGTTTTGTATATTGGGATTGATTTTCGTTTTAATGAGTGGCTATTTAGGTCCACTTGAATTTTTAAGAAATAGCGTTCTTACCCCCCTTTTCGGGCAACCCTTTACTGTGGTGTCAACAGATCTTTGGGGTGGGCTACCTTTGACTTTGATGCTTTCGTTTGTGTGCATTGTTCTTGCAAGTCCACTGGCAGTTTTTTTAGCTCTAGGACGTCAAAGTCAATTACCAATTTTTAGCGTACTGAGCAAAACCTACATAGAACTTTTAAGAGGAGTTCCCCTGATTAGTGTTCTATTCATGGCAAGTTACATGTTTCCTTTACTCCTTCCTAGCGGATATTCTCCAGATGTTTTGATACGAGTTGTCCTGGGTATTTCACTATTTGCAGCCGCCTATCTAGCTGAGATCGTGAGAGCCGGTTTACAGGCTATTCCAAAAGGTCAGCTAGAGGCGGCTGACTCTTTAGGGCTTGGGTATTGGCAAACCCAGTACCTGGTTGTACTTCCTCAAGCTCTCAAAATTGTGATTCCTGGAATGATGAACAGCTTCATCGCAATCTTTAAGGACACCTCCCTCATCACTATCGTCAGTCTTTATGAGTTAACCGGCTCACTCTCACTTGCACTGAATGGTGACGCGCTTTGGCGTCCATTTAAATTAGAGGGGTATCTTTTTATAACGCTTATTTACTTTGTTTTTTGTTTTTCAATGTCTAGGTACAGTCTTTGGTTAGAGAAAAGACTGAATCATTCCTAAATATTTCTTTGATAATTAACAAAAATTTTCTCGCAGAGGAAAAAGATGGTTATCAAATTCTAAAACCTAAACAAAGGCTTTGAAAAATATCATGGTCTCATGAACATCAAAATAGACAATATAGAGATGAGTCTACAATAGGACTTAGTTTGAACCAAACATCTTAATGACATGACAAAAACTAAACGAACTCAAGTGGCTATTATCGGCGCGGGACCCTCCGGACTCTTGCTCGGAGCTTTGTTACACAAGGCTGGAATCGACAATGTAATTTTAGAGCGTCAAAGCGCGGACTATGTTCTATCAAGAATTCGAGCTGGTATTTTGGAGCAAGTGACTGTAGATTTATTGCATGAGGCCGGCGTTGGGTCTGGGGTAGATAACCACGGTACGGTTCATCACAGCATTGAACTTGTTTTTAAAAATGAGAGACACCCTATTGACGTTACATCACTCACGGACGGCAAAGTGGTGACTGCTTACGGACAAACAGAGGTCACCAAAGATTTGATGGAGCACAGGGCTTTTAATAAACTAGAGACTATTTATCAGGCAGCTGACGTTGAACTGCATGATTTTGAGAGTCAAAATCCTCAGATCACCTACAAGATTGGAGATGAGACGCATACCCTACATGCGGATTTCATAGCAGGTTGCGACGGCTTTCACGGTGTTTGCCGAGCCAGCGTTCCAAAGGGTTCAATTAAAGAATACGAGAAAGTTTATCCTTTCGGTTGGCTTGGTATATTGGCTGACGTACCCCCAGTCTCTCCTCACGCCATTATTTATGCTAACAGTGACCGTGGCTTTGCGCTTTGCTCTATGCGCAGTATGACCCGAAGTCGTTACTACATTCAGTGTGCAATGGAGGATAAGGTAGAGACTTGGTCAGATGATCTTTTCTGGGCTGAGTTGAAAAAAAGATTGGATCCAGAACTTGCTTCAAAAATAATTACTGGCCCATCTATTGAGAAAAGCATTGCCCCACTTCGGAGTTTCGTTGCTGAGCCGATGCGGTTCGGGCGTTTATTCTTAGCCGGGGACGCTGCTCATATTGTTCCCCCCACCGGTGCTAAGGGACTTAATCTGGCCGCAACAGATGTCAAATATTTAAGCACAGCTTTTATTGAATACTACAAAGAAAAAAGCTCTGCAGGAATCGACCATTACTCATCAAGATGCTTGAAAAGGATTTGGCGGGCAGAGAGATTCTCTTGGTGGCTGACCTCTTTAATGCACCGATTCCCAGATACAGAGGGATTCGGTCAAAAAGTTCAAGAAGCAGAACTCGATTACTTAGTTCACAGCAAAGCTTTATCCAAATCATTGGCAGAGAACTATGTAGGTTTGCCGCTTGATTTCGCTGAGTAATAGGTACCGTCCAAAACACCAAACCTCACTTAGCCAAAACTAATCTCATCTGCCTAATCTCATCTGCCTAATCTCATTTACCTAATCTCATTTACCTATTTTCCTGTTCCCTGATCTGAGG
>DAITOS010000076.1:0-8353 GCA_036834025.1 Limnohabitans sp. | reverse complement strand
CCTAATCTCATTTACCTAATCTCATTTACCTATTTTCCTGTTCCCTGATCTGAGGTTGGGCGAAGACTTGGGAGCTGTATTGGATTTGTTTTCTACGCCTCTAGGAGGAAGTCCCGTGTGCTGGGTCAAGAGTTGACCTTTCTTGACAGGGGTCTTTTTTACTGAGGAAGGCCTAGGCGTACTGTTGGACCTTCTTGCGCTCTCATAGCCCTGTGTGTTTAGGGGTTGGTAGGTCGGTATTAGGTGCTGACGTCCATTGCCAATCAAATCACTACGTCCCATAGCCTTAAGAGCCTCTCTAAGTAGGGGCCAATTTTTGGCATCATGCCACCTAAGAAAAGCTTTATGTAAGCGCCTGCGCTTCTCCCCCCTAACAATGTCTACAGGCTCACTGTTGCTACTGATTTTTCTTAATGGATTACGACCTGAGTGGTACATTGCAGTTGCTGTTGCCATGGGACTAGGATAAAAAGTCTGAACCTGATCCGCTCTAAAGTTGTTCTTCTTTAGCCAAAGTGCAAGATTCATCATGTCCTCATCCTTGGTACCAGGATGAGCGGCAATAAAGTAGGGTACTAAAAACTGTTTTTTTCCAGCCTCAAGACTGTATTTTTCAAACATTTGCTTGAAGCGGTCATAAGACCCTATTCCAGGCTTCATCATCATGGATAGGGGACCACCTTCTGTATGCTCAGGCGCGATTTTCAAATATCCACCGACGTGGTGAGTCACCAATTCTTTTACATATTCCGGGCTCTCAACTGCTAGGTCATAGCGTAGCCCTGAACCAATAAGTATTTTCTTAACCCCCTTAAGAGCCCTAGCACGTCTGTATAGCTTTATGAGAGGCCCGTGATCTGTATTTAAGTTTGAACAGATACCTGGGTAGACGCAACTGGGTTTGCGACAGGCGCTCTCTATCTCGGGGCTTTTACAACCTATTCTGTACATGTTTGCAGTTGGACCACCAAGATCGCTGACAACACCAGTAAACCCTTTGACCTTATCTCTGATATCTTCAATCTCTCTGATGATCGAATCTTCACTTCGGCTTTGAATGATTCTTCCCTCGTGCTCAGTGATTGAGCAAAATGTACATCCACCAAAACAACCCCTCATGATGTTGACAGAGAAACGAATCATCTCCCAAGCGGGTATCTTTGTTTCGCCCTCATGCGATCCCTTTGAGTCGGCATAACTTGGGTGAGGACTTCTTGCATAAGGCAAATCAAAAACAGCGTCCATTTCCTGTGTTGTCAGGGGTATAGGCGGTGCATTTAGCCAAACATCTTTTGCTGTATGTCCCTCTCCGTGGGCTTGCACAAGTGCCCTGGCATTACCAGGGTTGGTTTCTAAATGCAAAACTCTGTTTGCATGGGCGTACAAAACAGGATCGCTTCTGACTTTCTCGTAACTTGGCAAGCGAATTACAGTCCTGTCTTTGGGCAGTTTAGCAATCTTCTTTCTCAGAGCGCTTTGCGCACTTTCAACAAATTTGATGGGGAAAGTGCTTGAGGTTTCACTTGAGTTGAAGTTACCAGCGGGAGAGGCTGCATTTTCTGAAACATTTATCTTGGCTGAACTAGATTCCTCCCTTGAACAACTCTCCCCCTGCTCGGCTGCTTGCTCACTGATCATGAGGTACGGATTAACGTGGGCGTCCACTCGTCCAGGTTGATCAACACGGGTTGAGTCTATTTCTGACCACCCCTCAGGCGTGGACCGGCAAAGGAATGCGGTGCCACGGATATCTGTAATTGAAGAAATGGGTTCACGAGCTGCAAGTCTGTGAGCAAGCTCCACAATCGCTCTTTCTGCGTTTCCGTAAAGTAATAAATCACATTTACTGTCAACAACAATAGATCTTCGTACCTTGTCTTGCCAATAATCGTAGTGAGCAATCCGCCTTAATGAGCCCTCAATCCCGCCCAAAATAATAGGAACCTCTGGATAGGCTTCTCTACATCTTTGGCTATACACCAATGCACTTCGGTCGGGTCTTTTACCCCCGACGCCACCTGCGGTGTATGCGTCGTCACTTCTAATCTTTCGATCAGCCGTGTATCGGTTGATCATGGAGTCCATGTTGCCGGCAGTTACCCCGAAAAAGAGATTCGGTTTACCCAAAACTTTATAAGGATCCGCACTTTGCCATTCTGGTTGAGAAATGATACCTACCCTAAAGCCCTGGTCTTCAAGTAAACGACCGATAATCGCCATACCAAAACTTGGGTGGTCAACATAAGCATCCCCGGTTACAACAATGATGTCACAGGAGTCCCAGCCAAGCGTATCCATTTCTGCTCGTGACATGGGCAAAAAGGGAGCTTTTCCAAACCGACTCGCCCAATATTTTTTGTAACTGGTGATCGGTTTAGCTAAACGCTCAAAATAAGAGACATCAAGCGGGGCATTCATATATTTATATTTGTATTTGCATTTTTATACGATTGTAATCTTTTAGTTCATATGAGTAGATTTAGTAGGGGCATTTAAGCACTTAGTCAAGTTCGTTAAATTCAACCACCCAAACTCCAATTTTAGGGAAGTTAAAATAAGGAGCAGTCTTAAATCCCGGTGTTTCTTAAATTCATGGGGTAATTTTCTCAACAAACTCAAAAATGTTCCAAGTACTGGCTGCATCAGACTTAAGTATTTGGAACAAAACGCCATTAAAACAAAACTATGATCCGCTATTTAATCGTTATTGGACTGCTCATCGTTGCAACATCTCTTGAGACCACAGGCGATGCACTCGTGAGAGTAGGCATTTATGAACGCATGGGCTTTGATAGAGTGATACCCATGATAGTGGGAGCCATTTTGCTTTTTGGTTATGGTTTTGTACTTAATTTAGCCCCCCTACCCTTTGAACGGGTGGTGGGTTTGTACATAGCAACCCTTTTTATTGTTTGGCAAATTGTGAGTTACATCTCTTTCAAATCCATTCCAAATTTAACAATACTTTGTGGAGGCGGTTTGATCATTATTGGAGGACTTATCGTATCTTTTGGTAATTTTTCAGAATAGTGTTAATTTCAATATGTCAAACACAACAGATCAGCCGATTCATATCCCTAATCACAACATTGAGGACAACCCTTGCGAAAAACCTGGACCAAAGTCAAGAATGGACTTATTTTTATCCTTCAGTATTTTGGCTCTACAGGGTTTTGGGGGCGTCCTAGCAGTCGTGCAAAGAGAGTTGGTTGAAAAAAAGAAATGGCTAACCAACGAAGAGTTCGTAGAGCAATGGTCGGTTGCTCAAATACTACCTGGACCTAATGTTGTAAATCTAGGTGTCATGATTGGTCAAAGAACATTTGGAGCCAGCGGTGCATTGTTCGCTGTCGCTGGATTGATTACGTTTCCTTTGTTCATACTTTTAATCATTGCAGCGCTTTACACCGGGGTATCAGATCAAGAATGGATCCAGTCCTCACTTAAAGGCATGAACTCCGTTGTATCAGGTCTCATCATAGCAACTGCTCTTAAGCTTGCCAGTGCTCTTTCAAAAAATCAACTAGGCACTTTTTTAGGAATGTTGATTGCTGCTCTAAGCTTCAGCGCAGTAGCCTTACTTCATGTCCCTCTTCTATTTGTGTTGGTTGTGCTTGGTTCAACATCGTGTATCACGGCTTACCGAAAAACGTTGCGATTCGATGAGTCAGAAAAAGACAAGAATAAAAAGTCACAAGTATCACGGGAGCATAAGTCATGAATGCCACTGATACTTTTTATTCCATATCCATGGGTGTAATGGATTGGATACATCTATTCCTTCATTTTTGCGAACTCTCCATCCTCGCAATTGGTGGTGCGATTTCTGCGGCTCCTGATATGCATCGTTATTTAGTCGTCGAAAATCATTTATTGAACGAGGCTCAGTTTAGTTCATCAATTACATTAGCCCAAATCGCTCCTGGACCCAATGTTTTATTTGTATCACTCATGGGCTGGAATATTGGGCTCAACAGCGCTGGAGGCATTCAAGCTGGGTGGGTAGCCTGGTCTTGGGGATTATTTGGCGCTGTTATATGTTTAACTGCCATCATGCTGCCTTCATCTGTCATGATGTACAAAGTTGCCCAATGGGGCCATAAAAACAAACATCTCCCAGGTGTTCGCGCCTTTAAAGCAGGACTTGCTCCCATAGTCATAGGACTCATGATTGCCACAGGTTGGCTGCTTCAAAAGGGCCAACATCTTGACTCCTCACTTTTGTCCCTTGGCGCGTCTTGGTCACTAACTATCATCAGCGCGTTACTTGTTTGGAAGACACGCATTCATTTACTATGGCTACTCGCACTGGGTGCGGTGCTTGGGGGAATGGGAGTTTTTTAATCCCGGGTGCTGCCTCGCCTGCTTGATTTAATCTCAGATCTTTGAGCTTTAACAAGCAACCTCTTTTTGATGGCGGCTCGCGTTGGCTTGGTGGCTTTTCTGAGTTTGGGGGGCAATGAGACCAGGGAGATCATGGCCATTAAACGATCAATAGCCTGAGCTTTGTTGCGCTCTAAGGATCTATATTCTTGGGCCTTTATGACTAGAACGCCCTCTGCATTGATCCTATTGTCGCTCAGGGAAAGCATTCTGCATTTAACTTCGGGACCCAGTGAAGAGCTGTGTATATTGAACCGCAGGTGGACTGCATTAGAGACTTTGTTGACGTTTTGGCCACCCGCTCCTTGAGCTCTAATCGCACTAATTTCATACTCTGATGGCGAAACCTTTATGCGGTGAAAAAACGAGGTCACAGTTTGAATCGATTGGGTGAGTAAATTGGAGCATGAATGTATTCATGAATTGCTTCAAGCAAGAGGAGTATAGCTCTTGATAGCAAATAACCCAAAACGTTTAAGCGGCAAGATTGAAATGATGAATTACAAAATGAGGATGTGCGTTTTTAGTCAATTTTGGCTGAACCGATAGGTGCTCGCAGAGATGACACTATGAATTTATAGAAAATCCGGCAAAAGCTTTTATTAAACCATTAGGCAATTGATTTTTCAATGAGCTTTGATACCTTCTCAAAATACTTGACGGCTTTTGTAGTGGGTGCCAAATATTTTGTACGTCGGTTCTCTCCGTCATAGATGGAGTGAATCCAGCCTTCTTCAGTTAGCTCAGATATTTTTCGGTGTATCGTAGCAGGAGAGGCTACTGTATCGATGCGCATACATTCAGTTACAGTTAGAGTCAGTCCTTTAGCAAAATTGACGGCTATATACCCTAGCAAACTCTCACCAACCAAATCCAACCCTACAGCAGCGTTTGAGGACTCTATTTTTTGAAAAGAACTAAGAAATTTAATGTAAGAATTGTTTTCGATCATTTTTATTAAAATTGATATCAATAATCAATATTTTAATACAAGTCAAATCATAAATATTTATAAACCTGAAATCAATTATACAAAAGTTTTCAAAATTCCATTTTTAGAATAAGTACTTATTAAGTTTATTTCTTTAAAACTCATTTATTCTGATGATTCAACAAACATAATTGTCGTGAATATCATTAGATCGCATATCTTTGCAAGGATATTCTTTTGCGTCATTAAATTTTGTAATTAGTATATTTCGCTAGCATATTTCACCATCACGTTTTGCTAACCGATTTGATATCCTACGTAACCAGCGCACTAACGCACCAAGGTGCTTTGTCCTGCACCAAACCTTGCCATAAATCGTACGCAGAAACTACAACCAATGACAAGCCCGCAATTCTTACACCAAGCTCTTGTTTAAATAAATTAAAAGTTATTGATGAGTTGCCGATTGTTTCGCGCTTAACTCCTTCTATTAAAGTAGGTCTCTTAAAGTGAACCACATTTTGAAATAAAACTGAATTTGGAGTTGTGCGTAATAAACCCCAAATCACGGGACCGAGTACCAGTACAGATGCACTCCCTAGCGCGAAACTTGACATAACCAAGGCGCCCTCCAAAGGATTGGCGCTCAGCGCAGCAACCCATACCGCTGAATATAGAAGTCCACAGGGCAGTAACGCCCAGACAAAACCTAGTACGAAACTACCCAACTGAGGAGTAGCACTGCGACCCACCCATGGATGCACTGAGACCCTACCCCATACCTCTTTTGCAAAAGTATTTAACCATATAGGCTGATCTGCTCGCCAAATCAATACCAGCCCCACAAAAAAAGCTGCTACGTGAAAAAGCCCCCAAAGTGGTCTAAACACAGCACTATGAATACTCAGCCAACCAAGACATTGAACAGAAACGGCTGCCAATACACCTAAACTGGCGTAACCTATTAAGCGTCCTAATAAAAAAAAACCAAGCTTATTTTGCGCCCCCGCAGCAGAAGGGTTTTTTAAGGCAACGCAAGCAGCTCCACACATTGCCAAACAATGGGGGCCACCCAAAAACCCCATCAGCAAAGCGGTCAACAAAAGCGAATAGTTCATCAGATAATTTTAGAAAAACGAGCCCGGTTCTCATCTAGTGTAAGGTACTTATCAAACACCATAGCAATAGCGCGCACAAAATACCATCCCTTTTTAGTCACTTCTATGCTTTGTGTATCAAGTCTTAACAAACCATGAGATTGCATCGACTCAAGGGCTTTAAGTTCATTGGCAAAATAAGCTTGAAAATCAATAAGAAAGGCTTGTTCTAAGACTTCAAAACTAAGTACTCCTTGGCACATCAAGGCCATAATCACAGTCCGGCGAAGTAGATCATCCCTATTGAGCGTCAAACCCCTAATGATGGGTAAACGCTCTTGAGCTAAAACATCTGCATACTCTTCGATGGTTTTAGCATTTTGACTATAACTTGCTCCTACTCTGGAAATTGCAGAAACACCTAAGCCAATTAAATCACCATCCGGTTGGATGCTATAGCCCTGAAAATTACGGTGAAGCGTCCCCCTCCTCTTTGAGACCGCCAGACTATCACTTGGCTTTGCAAAATGATCCATGCCGATGTAATCATATCCAGCGCCCAGCAATTGCTCAATTGCCTTGGACAACATCTGAAGCTTAGAGTGGGGGGTGGGTAGATCCGCGGTGTTGATTCTTCTTTGTGGCTTAAAACGTGACGGCAAATGGGCGTACGCGTACATGGCTATCCTCTCAGGCTCAAGTTGAAGTACTTGAGACAATGTGTGCTCAAAGGAGCTTGGTGTTTGAAGCGGCAGTCCGTAAATAAGATCTAAATTAATAGAATCAAACCCCACCTCACGACTGTGCTGCATTAATTGCCTTACGTCCTCAAAAGGCTGTTCACGGTGAATTGCCTTTTGAACTCGCTCATTAAAGTCCTGCACTCCAAAGCTCATCCGGTTAAAGCCCAACTCTCTTAAGAACTCAAGCCTGCTTTTAGAAACTGTTCTCGGATCAACCTCAATGGATTTCTCGCACCCCAGTGTGAAATCAAATACTTTGCTCAATAAATTCATTAAATTTTTTAGGTCTTGATCTTTTAAAAAAGTAGGTGTACCTCCCCCAAAATGCAGTTGAGATACCACCTGCCTGGATCCAAGATGTTTCACATACAGATCAATTTCACACTCCAACAAATTCAGATAGGTTAATGCTGTGTCATATTTCTTAGTGATAATTTTGTTACAAGCACAGTAATAGCATAAAGACTCGCAAAAAGGCACATGAATGTAGACCGATAAAGGCACAAGCGCCCGACCAAGTCCATTTTTACGCTGCTCAAGCGCAAAGGTAAATTGATCTGCGCCAAATGCCTCAACAAACCTATCAGCCGTAGGATACGAGGTGTATCTTGGACCCGGAACATCAAATCTTTCTAATAATTCGGTTGAAATCGAGGGCATTTACATGTGCTCCTTTAGTAATTTTCAACACGAAAGTATGTCTGAAAGCCTCAAAATACATTTTGAGGTATATCAAACACATCACAATTAGTAAAGTTATCCTTATAATTCCATCATGATTCCAATTACCCCGACTTCTATAAAAGTAGCCTGTTCAAACTGCAACCTGCGCGAACTTTGCATGCCTATGGGTCTCAGCACCCATGAGCTTGACAAAATTGATGAGTTAGTCGCCGTCAGGAAAAAAATTAAAAGAGGTGATTTCCTATTCCAAAGCGGTACTCCATTTAAGTCTATCTATGCCATACGCACAGGTTTTTTTAAAACATCAGTAACCACAGACGACGGACGTGACCAAGTATCGGGCTTTCAAATGGCTGGAGAAATTATCGGACTTGATGGGATCATGAACGATCGACACGCATGTGATGCTATCGCTTTAGAGGATTCTGAAGTTTGCGTAATGCCCTTCGACCGGATAGAGCAAATCTCCCTAGAAGTCAAAAGCCTTCAGCACCATGTTCATAAAATAATGAGCC
>DAITOS010000075.1:0-13580 GCA_036834025.1 Limnohabitans sp. | reverse complement strand
TCACAACTGAACACTGCTCAGCTTGGTGTTTTATCAAACCCCCAGATCGCTGCGCTCACGACAACTCAAATTACAGCACTCAGTAGCACCCAGGTTCAATCGTTGAGCAGTTCTTTTATTCATGGACTTAGCGCCCCTCAAGTACAGGCTTTGAGTACTACTCAGCTGCACGCTTTAACCCCCGCTAACATTGATTTTTTATCAAACACACAACTACAGGCACTCACACCCATTCAAGTTGCGGCTCTTCAACCCAGTGCAAGTCAAACTGCTGCCTTTTTATCTAAGCTAAACCCTTCACAGCTAAATCAGGTCGTACCCCTCCTTGGCACAGCCGCAGTGGTGTGCTTATCCAGTTCGCAGGTTGCGTTGTTGACCGTTGCTACTATTGCCGCATTGAGTACTGCCCAGGTGAGTGCACTGACCTCTACCGCCGTTTTAAATCTAAGTACAGCCCAAGTTCAAGCCTTAAATATAGCTCAGTTGAATGTACTGACCACAGCCAACATTGGTATTTTGAGTTCTAAGCAGATTCAAGCTTTAAGTTCAATTCAAATCTTGGCTCTACAACCAACCCCTAGTCAAATCCCGGCATTGCTGTCCTCCCTAACAGCTTTACAGCTGAATCAACTATCAAGCCAACTTGGCTCGGCGGCTTCTGGGTCCTACACTAGCGCTCAGGCCGCGCAATTGAGCACTGTTGCATTGGCCTCATTAACTACGGATCAAGTCCAGGCTCTCTCAACCGCTGCGTTTCATGCGCTAAGTAGTGCTCAGTTAAAAGCATTTAGTACAGCTCAAATGAATGTCTTGTCCCAAACCAATATTGGTCTTTTGACAAGTGCTCAGGCTCAGGCTTTAAGTTCTGCTCAAATCTCTGCGCTACAGGTCAGTCCTAGTCAAGAGCTTTCTTTTTTGACTAAACTTAGCACACTCCAACTCAATCAGTCGCTACCCATTCTTGGTGCAAATGCTGCTGCAGCCCTAACGAGTAGCCAAGTATTGCAATTGACAACCTCAACTGTTGCAGCCTTAACCACTTCGCAGATCCAGGTTCTTACAACCTCCGCAATACAAGCCTTTGGCACATCTCAGATCCAAGCGCTCACTACAACTCAGTTTTCTTTACTAAATAACAGTGATCTTGCTGCGTTAAATTATGTACAGGTTCAGGCTATCACCCCAAAGGACTTAGCTGTATTGAGTACTCAACAACTCAGTAACCTCTCCAGTTCAGCGCTGACGGGCATCACTTCAAAACAAATCTCCGCTCTTAGTTCCTCTCAAATAAAATATTTGAATTTAACTAACCCGCAATTATTTTCCATTCCACTACCGCCTTCATGGCTCGCTGGCATAAATGATCAAGTCCTTAAAAACGATATGACTGCTGCTGATGTCAACGGGGTTGTTTCTGAGGCAGGGATGGCCAACTTGTTCACTGACCTTGGTGCAGAGTTAGTTACTTCCAGATTAAATTTGACTTCATCACAGCTTACAGATCTGCGGTTGATTTCAAGCAACTTAAATGTAGGTGAGACAGCCTCAGCATATATTTCATACTTAACCAATGCACTGATTAATGGAAATGCAGCCAACACAACTTGGACGGGAGGTGCTGCGGCGACAACAACTCTGCTTTCTTCATCGGGCTCAAATTTGACACCAGGTTTATCAGTTGGTACAACTGCAAATCAGATCAATGAGTTAAACGCTAAATGGTTTTTAGGAACTGACTTGCCACTTAGCGCAGTTTCAATGGCCGATAACGGTAAGAGCTCTACATTTAAGATCTCCTATTCAAGTGCGTCCTCTAATTCGATTTTCTCCAATACTGCTCCTGTTTATACCGATGTTAATCAAGGGCAATTAGGGGATTGTTATTTTGAGTCTTCATTGGCTGAGGTCGCTTTTCAAAGTCCTAGCGTACTGCAATCCATGATTACCAATAATAATAACGGGACATACGGTGTTCGCTTTTATTACAACGGGAATGCAGAGTACGTAACCGTTAATACTCAACTGCCCCAAATTAGCGGACAGAACGTTTTTAACCAAACCCCCTCAACACAAGACACTAGTCTTTGGGTAAATTTATTTGAAAAAGCTTACGCGCAAGTTGAAGCTATTAATAATATAACTGGAAATACAACCGCCGGCACCAATTCATATACAAGTATTGGAAACGGCGGTTATTCTGAGTCTGCATTGCAGGCTATAACGGGAAATACTTCAGTAACAGATTTGGCTTCTTATAACACTGCGAGCGGTCGTCAGTGGTTAGAAATGTCTTTTACGAATGGTACGACCCAAGGATCCAACACTCTTTTGAGTTCAACTAGTCTTTTTACAGCCATTTCAAACTCTTTTAACAAGGGTTATGACGTTACTCTCAACTCCCAGACGTCTGCTACTGATAGCCAGGGCAAGAATACATTAATTGCATCACACCAATTTGCAGTCATTGGATTAAATCTCTCCAACCAAAGTGTTGAGCTTTATAACCCCTGGGGTTCTCGCAGTTCTGGACAGACCTGGGATACCACTTTTTATGTTCCTGTCTCGACCCTTTTATCTGCAGGTGATGTGTTCACAACCACTGCGATTGCTCCAACTGCTAATGAGCCTTGGACGCAGAGTAGTTTCCAAAAAATAGCGCCCAACGTAGCTACTAAATTAACCGGCTTGTCAGTTAACGATCCATGTGCAGGAAATAGCCAAATCACTGTTCAATTGAGTTCCTCGACTGCTACATTTGGTCTCACCAACGGGCTAGTCAATGGGCTGCAAATTAATAATAACAACTCAAAGAATATAACATTTGTAGGAAATTTAACTCAAATCAACTCCGCATTAGCAAACGTAACCGATAGCAGTTCGATACCAGCTGGCTATGGTAACTCTTTTGATTTGATTTCAATGAAAGTCATCGATTCAGGAACAGGACTTCAGTATATTGATTCATATGCTGATCAAGTAGAAGTATTAAAAGGAGCGACTGCCTCTGCTAGTAATATTTTAAATTCTGGACTCTTAGCTCCTACTCAGTCAGCTCTCGTTAAACCAACATCTACCGACGCCGGAGTATTCGCTACTTCCCTGTCTGATCAGATGTCACAGGCCCTGGGGAATTATCTGAACTCAGGTACAACTGACGCTAGTTCCGCCCCTATCCCTAATGATTTGACTGCCCAATCATCTGGTGTGAATAATCTGTCAAACCCCGTGATGAGTCCCACCCTAATGGCAAGCGCCTTAAATCAAGCTATGCTCGGTGTACAAAGTAACAGCAATTCTGGAGCGATCACAACTGCATTGGTGCAAACACCCGTTTCCTCTCAGCTTTTAAATAATTCTCTTGCTTCGCAACCATTACTGGCTAAGAATTCTTCCTAATCGATAAAAAAATACTCTGGGTCTAGGGGTTAAACTTGTGCTGTTTATGAACAATCTCAAATAGGCCGACTCGTAAACTCACCGCTCAAGTGTTGGTTAATCGTTTCAATTTAATTGGAACTCAGCACAATCGTTAGGTAACCAAGGGCTGGGTACACTTTTTAAGGGATGAAGATATGCCGTTCAAGTTTGATACTCTTTCTTTGCATGCTGGTCAAACACCAGATCAAGATTTCGGAGCAAGAGCGTTACCTATTTACCTAACAACTTCCTATGTTTTTAAAGACTCTGATCATGCGGCTTCGCTCTTTAATATGGAGCGTGGTGGTCACGTCTATTCAAGAATATCCAATCCCACTACAGCAGTGCTTGAGGAGCGGGTTGCAGCCTTAGAGGGGGGAGTCGGAGCAATAGCAGTGGCCTCCGGACAAGCAGCACTTCATTTGGTGATCTCTACTCTAATGGGAGCTGGAGGGCACATTGTGGCTAGTCGCTCTTTGTACGGTGGATCCCATAATTTACTTGCCTACACATTACCCAGGTTTGGCATAACCACCACATTCGTGGATCCAAGGGATCATAGCGCTTGGGCTAATGCGATCAAGCCAGAAACTCGACTACTTTTTGGAGAGGTTTTGGGGAACCCTGGTCTTGATGTCTTGGATATTCAAAAGGTATCAGAGATTGCACATGCAAATCATCTTCCCCTTTTAGTGGACGCTACCTTTACAACTCCTTACTTGTTGAAACCTTTTGACTTTGGGGCAGACTTGATTTTTCATTCAGCCACCAAGTTCTTGAGTGGACACGGAACAGTGGTCGGTGGTATTGTGGTGGATTCGGGTCAATTTGATTGGCGCGCTAGCTCAAAGTTCCCAGAATTAAGTGAAGAGTATGCTGGATTTCACGGCATGAACTTCTCAGATGAGTCCACCGTTGCTGCATTTCTTCTAAGAGCAAGACGAGAGGGACTCAGAGACTTTGGGGCGTGTTTGAGCCCTATGTCATCTTTTCAGATCCTCCAAGGCATAGAAACTCTCGGACTCAGAATGCAGCGGCATGTTGAAAATACAAGGCAAGTACTGGCTTTCTTAAGCGAAAAAATGACAGAACCCGCCAGCTCAAGTGGGGGAAGCGAAGTTGAGTCAGTCATTCACCCTGAACTTAGTACTCATCCGGATCATGAATTGGCCACTCGTATGCTGCCCAAAGGATGTTCCTCAGTGTTTACATTCAATTTACGCGGCGGACGTGCAGCCGGCAAACGCTTTATTGAAGCCCTTAATGTGTTCTCCCATTTGGCTAATGTTGGGGATGCAAAATCGCTCGTGATTCATCCCGCATCCACGACTCACTACAGAATGTCAGATGAGGATTTGGCGCTCTCAGGGATACATCCCGGTACGATCAGATTGTCCATAGGTTTAGAGGATCCTAAGGATTTAATTGATGATATTAAAAAAGGTTTATCAGCGGCTGCCTCAGTAACCATGACTACAAGGGCTTAGTATGAAAATAACCATTGATAATCATAGTTCATATGTTTACCGCGGCAAGGCTGATAGCCATGTCGAAGTCTCTAAGGCCTTGCCCAACATACTCTTTATTCACGGCGCTCAGCAAGACCATTCCTGTTGGGCGCTTCAGAGCAGGTGGTTTGCTCATCACGGCTATAACGTCTTTGTGCCAGACCTACCAGGCCACGGGATGAGTGCGGGAGATCCGCTTGAATCTATCGAAGAGTTAGCGAAGTGGATCAAAAAATTAATTGATCAATTGGATTTAAAGGACGTGACTCTTGTTGGGCACAGCATGGGCTCACTTATCGCACTTGAATTTACTCTTCAAAACACAAGCAAAGTGGCAAAGTTAATCCTGATTGGATCTGCGCTACCTATGCCAGTATCTGACGTACTTCTTGATGCGGCTCAAAATAATGAGCCCAAGGCTATTTCAATGGTTAACAATTTCTCTCATTCTAGTCAAGCGCAAATTGGGCGCAACACTGTCCCAGGAATGTGGATGATGGGGGTTAATCAAAGACTGATGGAGCGACAAAAAAAAGGGGTATTCTTTAACGATTTAACCGCGTGTAATAATTACAAAGTTGATTCAAATATGCTATCTGATTTATCAGATCAGTCTGTAGGGGTTTGGGTTATGTCTGGGTCTGAGGATAAAATGACATCTCCAAAGTCCGCTAGAAAACTGTCCGAGCAAATCCGTGGTTCTCGTCTAACTTTAATCAACGGAGCAGGGCATGCACTGATGGCAGAGGCACCAAATGAAGTACTGGATTGTTTAATCGGTTTTACAAAGTAAAATAGACAATCTTTTTTATTAGCCTATTTTTAGTTTAAGGGAATATTATGAATGTCTTCAATTACTTGGGTATGTTACTTCTCAGTTATTTAGCACTGTATGCGGCTTTTCGCGCAGGTAAAGCACATCTAGCTATTAAAGCTATTGAAAGCACCCTTGAATTCGCTGAAGGCAAGGCTTTTATTGCCACTTCAAATAAATGGAGAAAAATGGCCATTTGGTTATCCGTTTGTCTAATATCAATGGTTCTTGTTTTTAAACTTGTACCAAAGCCTGCCTCCAATGTGATCGATTCAGCTGTCAAATCCGCTTCCAAATAAAATTTTATACATAAACTTTATTTGACTGCGTTTGGTACTTCGATAAACTGAACCGCTCAGCGATGTCCAACTGTGAAATCGTTGAGCCCAGTTTGATCTTGTCCGCGTAGCAACCAAATCGGTCTTTGCGAGAAGTCTAAATTTAAACCGGTTTTTCCCTTGTGTGGACTTAGTGCTCGGTCAAACACAGAACTCGCAGGCATATACCGCAGAGCAATTCCTGTACGTCTAAGAGTTGATCTATTCGCTTTTGCTCCGTGGACCATATAAATATCATGCATCGACATCTCGCCTGGTTGCAATTCTAAGTCGATGGCCCTGGTTTCATCAAAAGTACTGTCCGCCATCCTCTGATTGAGGGTCAAGTCTTCCCTGTCTTCATGCATGTGGTCGAATAGTTTTTTAGGGGAGTGAGATCCAGGAATAACTCTTAAGCAACCATTCTCTTTTGTGCTTGGCTCAAGTGCAACCCAAACAGTGCAGTTGGCTAATGGTCTTATAGGCCAGTAGTGCCCGTCTTGATGCCAAGGGGTCTCATAGCCCTCTGATGCTGGCTTACAAAAAACGTGACATCCCCACAAAATGATGTTTGGTCCTATGACCTGCTCCACGAGATCGAGGATGGGTTTGTGCATTGCAAGTTCTAAAAATTTTTCGCTCCCTTTGGTATCCCCCTCTTTAGAGCCCTTCAAGTGGGCATTGACAAGTTTTTCAGGCCTGATACCTGGATTGTTGGTGATTAAAGTATTTAAAGCATTTTGCAAATCTTTTAAATACTCGGGATCTAGTTTATAAGTTGGAATGATGTAGCCATCGGCGTGATATCTATCAACTTCACTTTTACTAAGAAGGTGACTCATACTTTAAGTCCTGGACGATTGTTGTCAAAACAATATCATCAAGGATCTAAGCTAACCTTTGGCTAATGGTTATCCCGGTGTGAAACAAAGGGTTATTCTGTAGATATTTATCTATGTTTTTTGAAATTTTGAACTTAAGTGACTGCATAATTTTCGATGCAATGAGTTTTGAAAATGAAAGTTATTCTTCACTTCTCTTTTTAAACGTATTCAAATCTGCCAATAAAGAATTTAGGAAAATAAGATGCCAGAAAGCAACTCCAAATCTCAATCCCAATATCAACCCCAATCGTCCATGGCTCCCTTAACAACACCCAGTCATACGCGTCGCTCAGTTATACAAAGCAGTGTTGGATTGGCTGTTATGGGGCTTCTCCAGGAATCCTTGTTCGCTCAGTCCAGCACACTGGAGAACCTACGCATAGTGACGGGCTTTTCTGCTGGGGGGACATCGGACACTTTGTGCCGCAGGCTAGCAACTAAATTGGCCCCAGACTACGCCAAAAGTGCCGTTGTTGATAACAAAACAGGCGCGGGCGGACAAATTGCAATTCAGTACATTAAATCCCAACCCGTGGATGGAACTGTAGTTTTGCAGTCACCAACTTCAATGTTCACGATTTATCCTCACATATACAAAAAGTTACCCTATGACCCAGTTGCAGATGTGACGCCGGTATCTGTTGCTTGTGTATTCGATCTTGTCTTTGCAATCGGCCCTATGGTTCCTCAAAGCGTTAAAACCCTTCAAGACTACCTTGCTTGGAGCAAGGCGAATCCTCAGTTGGCTAATTTTGGATCTCCTGCAGCGGGCTCTACACCTCACTTTGTGGGAATGATTATTGGTCGATTGGCTGGAATAAATTATCAACACGTTGCATACAGGGGTTCCCAGCCTGCAATGTTAGATTTATTAGGTGGTAATTTGGCTGCAGTCTCTGCTCCAGTGGGAGATGTGATTCAACATGTCTCAACAGGTAAGGTCCGAATGCTAGTGGTGGCAGGAAGCAAAAGGAGTAGATTTGCACCAGAAGTTCCTACATTCAGTGATCTTGGCTACAAAGACATGTCGTACAACGAATACTTCGGTATTTTCTTACCTCCCAAAGCACCTGTTGAGGTGGTCAATAAACTGAATGCAGCTTTAAAGATTGCACTTGCATCAAAAGAGGTTATTGATGGGCTAGGCACCTTTGGTCTTGAATCGATGTCATCAACCCCTCAAGAGTTTGCTGATTTGATAAAGAGGGATACGCTTAAATGGGAACCCATCGTCAAGCAAGTTGGATTTAGTGCTGACTAGTATGGTATGGGCAAGGGCGAGGGGCAGGGGGTACGGGTAGGGGTAGTGGCAGGGTTGATTAGTTTTACAATTATTAAAAACCTAACTCAAGACTTGTAGTTGTTATCTATTTTGTCGACCTGACGAACTAAAGCATCAAAGAGATCCTGGCCTTCCCCGTTTGTAGGGCTAAATTGAAAAGAGTCCTTTGTAGCGCTCCTTGCAATCTCTTCACTAACCATAATTCTGGTCCCCATGCTGGCGGTGGCAACTTGGATTTCGCAAGCTCTTTGTAATGTCCAAAGTATTGAGAAGGTGAGGGGGAGGGAGGCACCCCAGGCAAGTAAGCCGTGATTTCTGAGTATCACGGCAGGTCGGGTGCCAATGCTTTTTATAAGTCTTGGGGCTTCATTTGACCTGATCGTAATCCCTTCAAAATCGTGATATGCAACTAAATTGTGCAACTGTGCGCTATAAAAGTTACTTTGCTCAAGTCCTCCTTGCATGCAGGCTACAGCAACTCCAGCAGTGGTATGAGTGTGCATAATGCAGTGAGCCCCATCAATATTTGCGTGCATCGCGCTGTGTAGAACAAATCCTGCTGGATTAATAGGATAAGGAGAGTGGTCTAAGATTTTTCCGTTAAGGTCTATCTTAACTAAATTACTTGCCGTAACTTCGCTGTAATGAAGTCCAAAGGGGTTAATTAAAAACTGAGCTTCATCGCCGCTAACAGACTGGGGCAGCCTTAAGGTAATGTGGTTATAAATCATCTCCGTCCAACCTAGCATTGCAAAAATGCGGTAACAACTGGCCAATTGAATACGACATTTTTGTTCATCTGGGTGGAAAGAATTTAGAGTGTTCATAGTTAACTTAAAGGTTAGATTGGATCTAGAATCTAAAATTGAATAAATTACATCATAACGAAAAAATAAAGCAAAATTGCGTGCAACTAAATTCGTTGTGAATTTTTGCAACCGTTTGATTTTTTAATAAGCAAATTGATTTTTTTGGAACTTATATGAAACTTTTGAGTTTTGCTATTGTGGTGGCGCTGTCGGTATTCAATCCCTCTTGGGGACAACAGTCGCAAAGCTATCCTAATCACCCCATCAAGCTTGTAGTTCCATTTCCACCCGGGGGGGCGACAGACGTGATTGGACGCATCATGGCTCAGGAGCTCTCCAAATCCCTTAATCAACAAGTGTTGGTTGAAAATAAATCAGGCGATAGTGGAAATTTAGGGGCAGAGTTGGTTGCAAAGTCGCCAGCCGATGGATATACCCTTTTGTTGGCTGCACTGACCTCACACTCCATCAATGCAAATCTTGAGAAAGCCGCTCTTCGCTACGATTTAGAAAAAGACTTCAGTCCAGTCGCTGTGGTGGGTTTCGTACCACTTGTATTTGTTGTAAATCCAATTCTGCCCATTAAGAATATGAAAGAGTTTATTGCTTACGGAAAAGCAAACCCTGGTAAGCTTACCTTCGCATCATCCGGTGCTGGGGCACCCCAAAGACTGGCTATGGAGATGTTTAGGTTTCAACAAGGTTTGGATATGCTGCACATCCCGTACAAAGGTAGCGGTCCTGCTATGACAGATTTGGTGGGTGGACAAGTACTTTGTATGTCAGAGACCGTACCTGCTGCGATTTCTTTCATACAAACAGGTAAATTAAGAGCTCTTGCAGTGTCCACTTCAAAAAGAATTAGTCAACTGCCCGATGTCCCAACTGTTGCAGAGGCCACAGGTATGGCTAATTTTGATGTCGTCTCAATGTTTGGCGTCATTGCTCCAAGCGGCACTCCTGCAGCAATCATAAATCAATTGAACGCCGCTACGAAATCCATACTTCAAAGACAAGACGTCCAAGACAGAATGTTAACTGCCGGTGTTTATGTTAACTATTTATCCCCAGTTGACTCGGTGAAACGTATCCATACCGAACTCAACATGTGGGCTAAGGTAATTAAGGATTCAAATATAAATTTGAATGAAAATTAATTACGTCAATTTTTGAAACTTCAAATATCTCCATCCAAGGCTTTTAATTAGTCTGATTTCATTATGAGAATTGGCCTACAGACATGGGGAAGTGAGGGCGATATTCAGCCCTTTCTCGCCTTAGCCGCTGGCCTGGTTAAGGCCGGGCATCAGGTGAAGCTTTGCATAACTGAGGTAGCAGAGCGCGATTACACAGGTATAGCAGCAAAAAATGGCTTTGAAATAGTCAATGCCCCCAACCCTGCATTACCAACGATAGACATCATAGAGAAGATGGGCCAAGCCTTTAAAGAATTCAGAGACCCTGCAGCACAACTTAAAATAATAAATCGTTATTTTCTCTATCCAGCTGAGAAGGCAATGTTTGATGCTGCAAAAGAGCTCTGCGCGACAAGTGATTTAGTCGTTCGTCATATATTTTGTTATCCCACTCAAATCGCTGCAGAGCTTGCTCATATCCCTGTTGCTACACTTTATCCAATTCACAATATATTACCCAATCCACACCAACCCCCCTTTGGTGCTGTAAACCTTGGGCGGTGGTCGATCCCCTTGTGGTGGAAGTTAGCGCAGTGGCTGATCAATAAGATATTCCTCAAGCAAATTAATCATTTACGGCAATCTCAAGACTTGCAATTGATAGATGATGTTCTAACGCAGGGATGGAGTAATAAAACACTGAACTTGATTGCCGCTAGCTCTGCTATTTGTCGGCCACAAATTAACTGGCCAAAGAACTTTAAGGTATGCGGTTTTTTAAATGGATCCGGGTTGGATCAGAGCTACCAAAGCTTACAAAGCTTACAAAACTCTAATAACTCACAAAGCATAGGTCGCTTAGACCCAGAGGTGACTAGATTCTTAAAAGACAAAGAGCCCCCCATCTATTTCACTTTCGGAAGTATGTTTACCTTAGATGAGAGGTCTTGGCGTCCTGCGTTCGAAGTTTGGAGTGAAGTCGTTAGGGATTTGGGAGTCAGGGCTATATTTCAGATCCCTCTGCCTAAGGGGCATTCCCTGAGTTGCGGCGCAAATGTGTTGATCGTGCCGCGTACACCTCACGATTTGGTATTTCCTTTTTGTTCCATGGTGATCCACCACGGAGGCGCTGGAACAAGTCAAAGTAGCTTAATTAGTGGATGCCCAAGTGTGGTGGTCGCCCACATCGCAGATCAGCCGTTTTGGGGGAGCGAGTTAAAACGTATTAACGTATCGCCTGGATTTATTCTTAGAAAGGATTTATCCAAAAATAAATTAGCTAAATATATAAATATGGTTTTGAAAAATCCGAAGTACCGTGAAAATGCTCTGCGACTCTCAAAAATTATGAAAGCTGAAAAAGGCGTTGATCTAGCTATTAACGCACTTACCGACTTAGCTGATTCAGCCCACTCTGGCACCTTGAGCAATTAACTTGTTGGCCACTAAAACACCTAAAGCGCTTGCGTGCTCGACAGCCACAGCATAGTCATTTGGATTGTTCAGATTGATCTCGCACTGATCTTTGGCGTGAATTAGTTTTGAGTCCATTTTTAGATGATCTCCCCACGCTGCGTTGATGGACAGCACGCCCTTTGAGAGCGTCGCGTGCGCTGCCAAAGGCATTGAGCAACTTCCCCCCATGGTCCTACTTACGGCACGTTCCGCGTAAACTGCAACGTTCGTTTCAATGTGGTTAAGCTTCTTAAGTAGCTCAATGAGATCGGCTCTGTCTGAGTTGATCTCAATGCCTATTGCACCTTGTCCAGCCGCAGGAAGCATGACTTGGGTATCAAAGATACTGCGAATTCTGTTGGGCAGCCCAAGTCTTTTAAGCCCTGCTGCAGCCAGAATAATGCCTTGATATAGACCGTCATCAAGTTTTTTCAAACGAGTGTCTAAATTGCCCCTGAGAGGTTCGATCACTAAATCAGGTCTTAAGGCATTGATCAGTACTGTTCGTCTTAGGCTAGACGTCCCAACCACAGCCCCCTGGGGTAAGCTCTCTAGGCTTTGATATTCATTTGAAACCCACGCATCTCTTGGATCTTCACGCGTCAAAATACAGGCTAACGAGAAACCACTGGGTAATTCCATCGGAACATCTTTGAGTGAATGTACCGCCAAGTCTGCAGAGCCATCTGCTAGCGCAGTCTCCAATTCCTTGATAAACAGTCCCTTACCGCCCACTTTACTTAAAGGTTTATCAAGAATTTGATCCCCCATCGTCGTCATGCCCAATAGCTTTACCGGGCGGCCAAGGGACTCAAGTAATTCTTTAACGTGATTGGCTTGCCATAGGGCGAGTCTGCTCTCTCTAGTTGCGATCGTTAACTGTGAAGACATAAAGTTGTAATTCGAATAGTTTTTGAGTTGTTTTAAAGTTGTTTGATTTTCTTCGCGGCGTCAATTGCAAAATAAGTCAATATACCGTCTGCACCAGCACGCTTAAATGCCAACAAGCTCTCCATCATGACTGCGTCATGATCGAGCCAACCGTTGAGCGCGGCCGCCTTTAGCATTGCATATTCACCTGAGACTTGATAGGCGAATGTAGGCACTTTGAAAGTATCTTTTACCCTTCTAACCACATCCAGATAGGGCATGCCTGGTTTTACCATGACCATATCAGCACCCTCACTGATATCGAGTCCAACCTCTCGAATTGCTTCATCTGTATTTCCAGGATCCATTTGATAGGTCTTTTTATCACTCTTGCCCAAATTCTTTGCTGAGCCTACGGCGTCCCTGAATGGGCCATAAAAGGCGCTGGCGTATTTGGCACTGTAAGCCATAATTTGAGTGTGGATGAGGCCATTTGCTTCTAGTTTATTTCGAATAGACCCAATACGGCCATCCATCATATCGCTGGGTGCGACGATGTCTACACCTGCCTGCGCCTGAGTAAGCGCTTGTTCTGTGAGTACAGCTAAAGTGGGGTCATTTAAAATGTAGCCACTCTCGTCTAGTAACCCGTCTTGGCCGTGACTCGTGTAAGGGTCAAGTGCGACATCGGTCATAACTCCTAATTCTGGAAAGTGTTTTTTTAGTGTTGCCACCACGTGAGGGACTAAACCATTAGGGTTCGTGGCCTCTTTGCCGTCTGGAGTTTTAAGGTGAGAGCTGATGACTGGAAACAAAGCCATGACTGGAATTCCCAGTTTGACGCACTCCTCAGCAACAGGCAATAAAAGATCGAGACTTAAACGCTCTACACCGGGCATGGAGCTAACTTGCTCACGTCGCTTGTCTCCCTCAAGAACAAATACGGGGTAGATAAGGTCATCAACGCTTAGAGTGTGTTCGCGTACCAAGCGACGAGTGAAGTCGTTCTTTCTCAGGCGACGAGGACGATTGCTAGGGTAGGAGGCGTGCATGAAAGTATTTCTCAATTTAGGTTGCTAAAGGGATAG
>DAITOS010000074.1:0-13642 GCA_036834025.1 Limnohabitans sp. | reverse complement strand
GGTAGTGGAACCTTCTCATCTGCTGTGACTTGCAGCTATGACCCAGTTGCTCAGCAGTTTAACTTTACGCCTACTAATTCAAACCAGACATTAACACTTAATGGAGCTATTGTTAACGGGGCACCAGTCGCAAACACACTGTTTGGATTATCAACAGGTTCTTTGACGCAAAGCTCAAGTTTAACAAGTTTAAGCGTCAGCGCATCCGCTGAAGGGGCCTATATCATGGACCCAGCAGACCAACGCTACGGTATCACTGTAGCCTATGACAGTGTGAATCAACGCTTTAATTTCTCCTCGGGTACTACGGGTGACAAATCAAGTATTTCCATCAGTAACCCAAGCCCTTGGGCTCAAACTGAGTTGGGACTTGCATCTGCAGATGCCAATGGAAACTCAATTAACTACACGGTTACTCCGACAACCGTAGCCACCAGGGGGTTGCAATCCACACCAGCTACGATGACGGGCGGGGATATTGGTGTCAACGTCAACAACTCATTTTCCGTTAACTCAACAAACAATAAGTTCGTAGTCTTAGTTGGAAGTGTTCAAGGCACTGTGACAGTCCCGCCTTCCAATGACTATACTTTAGGTAGTTTTATGCAGGCCTTACAGGACGGCATCAATCACTTGTCAGGCCCTCCCAGCAAACCTGGATTAACTGGACAAACTGTATCGGGAGTTACTGTTTCTTACGATGCAACAAGTAATGCATTGGTATTTAAAACTGGAACACAAGGAGCAAATTCCTATATTAAAGTGTCTGGAGATGGGACATGGGGACTTGCAAACACAACAGGTGCAAGGGGAGCTGATTCAACCTGGATCAAACCGACCCAAGCAACAGTTGTTGCGAACGGAGTCGCTGTGCCTCAGTATATTGACCAGTACGGAAATGAGACTTCCAGTCCTGATGGATTCTCAACTTTGCCCGCTTGGTCACCCATTTATTTAGGTAAAGGTGAATTGACTTTTAATACCAGTGGTTCTTTAGAGTCTCCTTTAGCAGGCGCTAAATTAAATACTGTCTATCTACCCAATGGTGCAGGATCACTGACGATGAGTATTGATTACTCTAAATCAACGCAAAATTCTGCCCCATATGCAGTTTTATCAGAATCTCAGGACGGTGCGCCGGAAGGTGACTTGACTGGGGTCTCAATTGGTAACGATGGATTAGTAACTGCAAGTTACTCCAATAGCACTCAGGCTAACCTTGGCAAAATTGTTTTGGCTAATTTTGCAAATCCGTCTGGTTTGACACAGATTGGAGATACTAATTTTTATGCGTCCTCCTCCTCTGGAACTGTTAAGTATGGGCAGCCTGGATCTGCTGGATACGGAACAGTCAAATCTGGAGCTACAGAGAATGCAAACGTGGATATGACAACAGAATTGGTTAATATGATTACCGAACAAAGGAACTTCCAAGCCAATGCTAAAGCAATCTCAACCAATACAACTCTGACTCAGACCATTATCCAGATTCAGGCTTAATGAGCATAACTAGAGAAATATTATGGATCGCCTTGGTTTTAACTCCGTAGCAACCTTTGATGAGGACAGACTCGCTCGCCAAAGTCTGACCAATAACGTTGCAAACGTTAACACCACAGCGTTCAAAAAATCTTATGACGTTGCGCTGAAGGCGTTTAAGGCAGACGGTCAAGGTTTTGACTCTAGATTTCAGCCACAAGCTGTGTATACAAATAGAGTTCAACTAAGCCCTGGCCCCTTGATTGCGACGGGAAGAGACCTTGATATTTCAATGAATCACGGGACCGTTATGGGTGTGACAGCCCCAAACGGTGAGCTCGCTTTTACTAGAAGGGGAGACCTTAAGGTTAATATTAACGGGACTTTAGAGACTGGTGACGGTTTTATTGTCAGGGGACAAAATGGTGGTCCCATCACAGTTCCACAAGCCGCAAAGATTACTATCAGCACCGACGGAGGTATTTACGCAACCGATCCTGCACAACCGGCCAGTGCTCCACCTGTATTGGTAAACACTCTTTTCTTGAAAGATGCGGGTCAAGAACACCTTGAACGTAGGCATGATGGACTTTTTCAAGTCGAAAACATGCCACCTGGCTCAGATTTTGCAACAGGTCCTGAGCAGGTGTCGGTAACCAGTCAAGCCTTGGAGGGCAGCAACGTTAACCCGATCGATGCAATGATTAAATTGGTTGAACAAAGTCGCTCCTTTGAGCACCAAGTTCAGATGATCAAGGAAAGTAAATCAAACGACGAGTCGGGAGCAACGATGCTCAAACTACCAAACTAATCTTTAGTTCGTAGCTGGTACAAAAGAAACATATAAGAGGTAAGAGATGGACGCAACACTATGGGTCGCAAAAACGGGTTTAGACGCCCAACAAACGCGGATGAATGTCATCTCTAACAACTTGGCCAACGTAACTACGACTGGGTTTAAGGCAGATCGTCCCGTTTTTGAGGATCTGCTCTATCAAAACCTTCGCCAAGCTGGGGGACAAACCACAGTGAACACTCAAAATCCTACCGGCATGATGGTGGGTACGGGTGTCAAAATTTTGTCAACTCAAAAAGTCTATGCTCAGGGAAATATGTCAAACACCAATAACCCATTGGATTTGGCAATTTCTGGTAATGGTTTTTTCCAAATTCAGCAACCCGATGGAACTATTGCCTATACACGTGACGGAACTTTCACTGTTTCGTCAACAGGTCAAGTGGTTAATTCAAGTGGAATGCCGATGATCCCCAACTTAACTATTCCAACAAATGCTGCCAGTGTGACTGTCGGAATTGACGGTACTGTTTCAGTGGAATTGGTAGCCGGGGGAGGGGCGCAAACTCTTGGCAACATACAGTTAGCAAACTTTATTAATCCGAGTGGTTTAACGCCCATTGGTAACAACATGATTATCGCAAGTTCAGCCAGTGGTACGCCTCAGTTGTTGACGCCTGGCACTAACGGCGCTGGTACATTGTTGCAAGGAAATTTAGAAACCTCAAACGTAAACGTAGTGGCGGAAATGGTCAACATGATTGAGACACAACGTGCGTATGAGATGAACTCAAAAGCCATCGAAGCTGTTGACGGAATGTTGAAATATATCAACACTAATGTGGGATAAATCATGAAAAATTTTAATTACGGCATGAAGAAAAATGCAACTTTAGTTCGATTCGCTCTTGCTAGCTTTGCAGTCCTTAGTGCTGTAGGTTGTAGCTCTATCAAACCCGAGCCAATTGCCTTGACGCCATCACCAGACTTTGAACCTGTTTATCCGACAGTTAACGATCGACCTAAACTTGCCACGGGCGGAATATATGGAAATAGTCGTTCCGATGCTTGGTTCGGTAGAGGACGTAATTTTCAAGTAGGCGACATTATTACTGTTTTACTCAATGAGTCAACGCAGGCCAATCGTTCACAGAACAGCGAGGTGAACCGAGACACCACGAACACGATTATGCCAACTGGAATAAGTACAAAAATCGGTGAGATGTCTGGCTGGTTGGCTGGAACTAATTTAAATTCCAGCAAAAATGATAGTAAAAGTAAAGGATCCGCAGATCACAACGCAAGTTTGAGTGGTTCAATCGCTGTAACCGTTACTGAGGTTTTAGCGAATGGAAATTTAGTTGTAAGGGGTGAGAAAAAACTCGGATTATCAGAGGGAACGGAAGTCATTCAAGTCTCTGGAGTTATTAGACCGCAAGATGTGGGACCCAATGGAACAGTTCAATCCCTGAGACTGGCAAATGCTCAAATTGCTTACCGAGGTACAGGCGACTTAGCTAATGCAGCAAGGGTGGGATGGGGAACTGATTTATTAAATAAATGGTGGCCATTTTGAGAAAAAATCAATTTAATTTAACCAGACTTTTGATCAGCCTGGTTCTGCCGCTTTTGCTTCAAAATGCGTTTGCAGATCGGGTAAAGGATTTAGCGGCTGTTGCTGCTCAAAGATCTAACCAGTTGATTGGATTTGGTTTGGTCGTAGGACTGCAGGGTACGGGAGACGATGCTTCTGTGCCTTTTACTACTCAAAGTATGAAGGCCATGCTTTCTCAAATGGGCGTTCGTATTGATGGTCCGTTATCAGATTTCGAGCAGGTTGCATCTGCTAGTCGAATTAATATTAGCAACTCTGCTGCAGTCATGGTGACTGCAGATTTACCCGGATTTTCCAAGCCAGGTCAAAGAATTGATGTCAACGTGTCAGCGATTGGAAAAGCCTCTAACCTAAGAGGCGGCAGCTTGGTGATGACCGCGCTCAGAGGAGTTGATGGTGAGATCTATGCGATTGCCCAAGGCGCTTTAACGGCAACTGGAGTTGACGCCTCCGCAGCAGGATCTAAAGTCGCGATAGGAGTACCAACCTCAGCTCGTATTCCTTCAGGAGCGATTGTAGAGCGCATAGTTGATACGCCCTTTGATAAGGCTGAAAATATCGTGTTTAACCTTAGAGACAACGATTATTCAACTATGAATACTATCGTCTCTGCAATAAATAATAAATTTGGCGATGGACTTGCTCAGGCTTTGGACGGAACATCGATTTCAGTAAGAGCTCCAATGGATATGAATCAACGTATTGCTTTCATGAGTGAGCTTGAAAATATTGAAGTACAGCCAAGTGATCCCCCAGCCAGAGTGGTTATAAATTCAAGAACAGGTACGGTCGTCATCAACAGAAGTGTGCGGGTCACAGCAGCGGCAGTATCGCACGGTACGATTTCAGTTGCGATTTCAGCAACTAACGAAGTATCCCAGCCTAATGCCTTTGCGGGTGGACAAACACAAGCGGTTCAAAATGCTCAGGTCAATGTCAGTGAGCCCAACAAACCCATGTTTCTTTTTAAACCTGGAGTTGACCTGAGGGACATTGTTGACGCAGTTAACCAAGTTGGGGCCTCCCCGTCAGCTTTAATTGCAATCATGGAAGCTTTGAAAAGCTCCGGCAGTCTCAGAGCAGATTTAATCATTATTTAACTAGATCATGTCCGACGCATCCTCCATTTCCAACCAAACCGCGCAGTCTTATTTAGACTTTAACGGTTTGGCGAACTTGCGCGGACAAGCTGGACAAAACAATCCCCAAGCCTTAAAACAAACTGCTCAGCAATTTGAGGGGATATTTATTCAAATGATGCTCAAGTCAATGCGTGACGCCAGCAGCGTTATGAAAAGTGATTTGAATAAATCGAATGAGATGAATACATATCAAGATATGTATGACAAAGAGCTCTCAGTTCAAATGTCCAAAAGAAATTCAATGGGTTTTGCTGACATGATTGTTAAGCAACTTGGCAATAAAACGCCACCACCCAATCCAACTAATCTCTCTAGTAGTTCGTCAACTCCTAGTACAAATGATATTTTAAAATCTAATAAAGGTACTGGCATACCTTTGCAAAAGGACGTTACACCGATGTCTTTGATTGCACCAGAGCAGCCGGCGATACCGTTACCTGTCCCCAAGCTCAATCCACTGAAACTTCGTATTAGCGGAGGTGTGCAATGAGTGACATGATGTCTATCGGCGCAAACGCCGTAACTGCCTACCAGCAAGCCCTGAGCACAGTCAGTAATAACATTGCTAATGCCAACACTGAGGGTTACTCTACTGAGACCACTAACATCCAGCAGACCGCTCCGGCTCAAATGCCAGGATATTACATTGGAATGGGTGCAAGTGTTGAAAATGTCCAAAGAGCTTATGACTCTTTTGCAGCGTCAAATTTAAGATCCAGTACAAGTGAGTTGCAGTCTCAGTCGCCCATGGTCAAGTATGCACAAAGTATTGTGAACGTGATGGGGGATCCGACTGCGGGACTTACAACATCATTGTCTGGCTACTTTACTGCAGCTCAATCTTTGTCAGCCAATCCTGGATCTACAAACGAGAGAAATAGTTTCTTAACCTCTGCAAATACACTTGCTTCTCAATTTTCTGAAGTATCAGGACAATTGACGAGCATCGGCAAGCAAGCTCAGCAACAGTTGGTAAGCTCAGTTCAACAAGTTAACACCATCACAAGCCAACTGGCATTGGTCAATGGTCAATTAAGTGCTTCGTCAAGTCTAAAAGCTCAGGCGCCCCAATTACTTGATCAACGCGATTTGCTATTGCAGCAACTTGCGAGTTTGACCCATATTACGACTTCATTTACAGCCAACGGAACTGTGACCGTTAGTATGTCAAATACGGCTTCTCAAAATATTGTTGTTGATGGTCAAAAATCTAGCCCTATTGGACTAGATCCAAATAATCCTAATGGACAAAACTTGGTATTGGATCCTTATGGAAATACACAGTCTTTAACGGGTTCAAGCGGGGGGGTGATCGGGGGAATTCAAACCTTTATGAGCCAGGTACTCCAGCCAGCACAGGAGAGCTTTAATCAATTGGCAACAACTTTTGTTTCAGAAGCCAATAGCATACAAATGGGGGGTATTGATGGAAACGGCAACAAGGGGTTGGCCCTGTTTAATCTTAACCCAAATAATCCTAATGCTGCTGAGGCAATAACCGTAAATCTGTCTAATCCAATGCAAATTGCAACTGGCGCTCAGTTCGCAGCCGCTCAAGGTTCTGCCAATGTAAGCTCTACTAATGCAAAAGTTAATTATCAAGATCCAGGAGCACCCGTCAATGCCATTGGGAACACGGCCTTGGTAAACACTGTAAATCCTGTATATGACACAAACATTCCGATTGATCCTAATCAGGGCTCAGCACTTGTAACCTCTGTAGCGGCTGGAGTAAATTCTCCGACTTTCTATCTTGATAACGCACAACCTGGTCAGGACTTGCAAATTCTCACGACCGATGGGCGTCAATTAATCGGTACTCCATTAAGCGCTAATCAACAGGCTCAAATTATTACGCCTGCAAATGGTTTTAATACTCCGTTGACTTACAGTACACAATATTTGAATCAATCTGGCAACAAGGGTTACCTTGGATTAAATGTCTTTTACGGAGCAAAAGCAGACGTACAGTACCAACAAGCAGTAGATAGCTCTGGAGCGGCAACATTAAATCCTGTTCCGATTCCTGCGACAATCACCTCAGGAAGAATTACCAATTTAGGTAGTACAGCTAACCCAGTTATTGAGGCGGGTGCAGTTCAATTGGACGGTGTGTCCCTGGGCGCATTAACTCCATCTGCTGGCGGTCTTACAGCAGCAGACGTTCAAAGTTGGATAAACAATGTTCCTAACTCAATTGATGTTCCTAGTGGTTCTTTGAATTTCAATAATTCATTAACTATTAATGGTCAACAAATTACAGGTTACTCAGATATCAAATCCCTTGCTCTTGCAATTAATACAAGTTCATCTACAACTAACGTTACAGCTTCTATAGCTAGCAGTGGTGATTTGGTTTTACAGGCTACAACCCCAGCAGCCACCCAACCCATACAAATTGGAAGTTTTGGGGGGTCAGCGAATAACGTTTTAGGTATTGCTAATGATACATATTCATATACACCTAGAAGCGTAGTTCCAAATGTTAGTGCGTCTGTTTACAATGAAATTACGATTCCAACTAATTCATTGAATTTCAGTAAAACACTTAGTATCAATGGGACCTCTATTACTGGTTTTTTTGATGTACCAAGTTTAGTTAATGCGATTCAAAAACAGTCGACCATTACAAACGTCACAGCTACTACTAACGCTGCTGGTCAACTGATTTTGCAAGCTAACTCAAATGCAGCAGGTTTGCCGATTCAAATTGGAACCACAGACCTCTCGAATACAAATGCATTAGAAATCGGTAATGGAACTTACAATCCCATGATCAGCATATCTCAATCAACAGTAACAGACAGTACAGCCCCTAATGTTGCGGCTTCATATTCTTCGGCATCCGCAACTTTAGGAAATACAAGTGCATTTAATTTGGATGTCTCCATTAATAATGGTCCGAGTGTTTTATTACAAATTGCACAAACTCCAGCGACTGTACAAAATGTAATTGATTCATTAAATAATTCAATTTCACAGAATTCGTCACTCTCTGGATACACAGCATCGTTTAATACTGATACTGGAAAGATAGACTTCAAAAATTCAACTGGAACACAAGTTTCAACAAGTTTAAGTAGTTACGTTAATTTCCCAAATTTAAATGGAATATTTGCCAATCAAACTTCTATTTTAAATAATCGCGCTGCTTTTAATATTTCATTGGCAGTTGGTACTGGCACACCACAGGAGGTTAGTATCCCCCCAAATGCCAGTACAGATGACGTCATAAATGCTATAAATAATGTGATTTCGGCACCTGGCTCGGCTTTACAAGGCGATAAAGCTAGCGTAGTCAATATCGGTACCACAAGCATTCCAGCTTATCAAATACAGATTACAAGTAGTACTGGGAAGACCTTACCCTCAAACATTAATCTGTATCAACCTAGTTTAGAGCTCTCCTTTGGAGCTAATGGGCAACCAGCGGATTTATCCAAAATTGGAATTCGAAGCGGAGCATATATAAGTGGACAAGTGCCGAGTAATTTGCTTGTTTTTGCAACCGGTGGCGGGGGAGCCGCACAGGTTGGTGCTACCTATTCAGGGGCCCCTATTGATCCTTCAACACAATTACAAACTCAAAATTTGAACGTTGAAATTAAGTCTAATGGTCAATATGCAATAACAGATGTAAAGACGGGCACTGAGCTTGCTGTTGGGACTTACAACACCAGTGTATCGCAGCCTTCGATTAACTATCAGGGCTTGACTATTATGTTAAATCAACAACCTAGCGTAGGTGATTCATTCTCAGTTAGTGAAAATAAAAACGCAGTTGGGGACAATACAAATATTTTACAAATGGTTGCCTTGGGAACTAAGCAAACAGTTGGTCAAAATAGTTTTTCTGACGATTACACCAACCAAACCAACACTGTGGGTAATCAGGCTCAACAAGCCTTAATGAGCCAACAAGCACTGACAGTAGTTAATACACAGGCAAAAAACGCGCAGGACAAAATCTCAGGCGTTGATATGAACAATGAAGCAGCAAATTTGATACGTTTTCAACAGGCTTATCAAGCCGCAGCTAAAACGATACAAATTGCAACTCAAAATTTTTCCACAATTGACGGAATTACGACGGGATAAGCAAAATGAGTATGGCCATATCTACCAGTAATTTTTATAAAACAACAACCGATCAGATGAATACGGTTCAGACTAATTTGTCTAAGATTGAGTCTCAGTTGTCCTCGGGTAAGCAAAATACTCAAGCAAGCGATGATCCAAACAAAGCGTCCTTGATACTTGGAATTAATTCTGAAATAGCGCGTCAAACGAGCTATCAAGACACAATTACATCCATTTCCAGTCGCCTACAAACAGAGGACAGCGCACTTCAAAATGTAAATACGCTTTTATCGCAATTTAATCAATTGGCAATACAAGCGGCCAGCTCAACTGTAAGTGCAAAAGACAGGGGAACTATTGCGGATCAAATGACTCAAATAAAGGCGCAAATTATTAGCGACTCAAATACGCAAGACGGGACAGGTACTTTTGTTTTTGCTGGAAGCAACAGCAATCAGCCAGCATTTGTTCAAGATGCACAAGGCAATGTGACCTATCAGGGTGATCAAAATGCAATGCAGGTGAGCGTAGGTGATAGTTTAAAAATCAATATTAATACTCCCGGTACCAATGCGTTTGTAAACGTTGACCGCAGCGACGGAAAGGGCGGGCAGGTTGGGGTCAGTTTTTTTCAATCACTAAATGATACTATTTCAGCGGTTAAGAATTCAGATGTACCTAATATTCAACGAGGAATTAGCGAGCTCACAACTTTGTCTCAAGGTGTTAACAACGCACTTGCAAATGTTGGTTCCAATGAAAATTTGGCAACCAATCAAAGCAGCGTTTTAAGTGAAGTCACTCTTAGACTCAATAAAACACTATCTGATGTCCAGGACTTAAATTACACGCAAGCAATTACACAAATGAATCAGGATCAATTGGCATTGCAAGCCGCTCAGAGTGCATTTGCCCAAATGACGAAAAACTCACTCTTTAACTATATTAATGGGTAAAAATTAAAGAATTAATGGATTGTGTCGACTTAATTAGGTTGAACAGTAAGTTTTTAAAATTTTTGAATCAAAATGACTACAAGTTCTGTAAGTTCCTCTAACAGCTCAGCATCCACGCCAACTACAAGTACGGCTGCTAGCCCAGCCACGAGCTCAAGTTCTACTAGCACGAGTTCAACAAGTTCTACTAGCACGAGTTCAACAAGTAATAATAGCCAACTTGGTCAACAAATACTTAGCTCATTGGGAGCAGGCTCCGGGGTAAACGTTTCCCAGTTGGCTCAAAGTCTGGTAAATGCTACAGAATTACCACAGCAAAACATAATAAATACGCGCATAACCAGTGATCAATCAAAAATTTCGGGCTTCAGTGCTGTTTCTTACGTTGTCCAAGAGGTTCAAACTGCAATGTCTAACTTGCAGAACCAAAGCAGTTTTAATAATTTAACTGTCTCTAACTCTGGGACTGGTACTTTTACGATTTCAACTACTGCATCTACTCCGCCAGGAAATCACAATATAACCATTAATTCACTAGCCAGTCCTCAATCGGTTTTGAGTAATGGTTTTTCCAGTCGCTTGCAAACCCTCAACGGGGGAAATGGATTTAATATTCAAATTACTTCTGCGTCCTCAACTGTCCCAACCATTGTTAACGTCATTGCCGGAAGTGATTCTCCTCAGGGAATCGTTGACGCTATTAACACATCTCCGAATAATGGGGGCATTTCAGCGGTACTGGTTAATACGGGCAGTTCAACCAATCCTTATCAAATCCAGTTGACTGGACCCACCGGCGCTAAAAATGGATTCTCTATCAGCACCGACACAAGCAACACAGCTCCTGCATTAGATGCACTACCAAGTGGTGCAACTTCCTCAACTGTATTAAGCTCGACATCTTTTAATCTAAATTTATCTATTAATTATGGGTCGTCGTCGCTAATTAAAATACCCACAGACGCTATCAGCGGTGGAGTCACTGTTGGTGATGCCATCTCAGCAATTAACTCCAAAATCAATTCCCAGGGTTATACAGCCACTTTAGTAAGCGGACAAATTCAAATAGCAGATTCCAAGGGTAATGTACAAACGACTTCCCTGTCTAGTTACAACTATGATCCTGGACTAAGCTCTGCGTTTCTAAATAATCCTGCCAGCATCAATAATTCCACACCGTTTAGTTTGGGTCTAACCATTAATGGAAGCGCAGCATTGGTTGCAAATATTCCAGCAAATGCAACAACAAATGATGTTGTCAATGCAATCAAAACTGCTATTGCTTCCAGTGGGGACTCCTCTATCACCAGCGATAACGTTAGCATGGTGAATACGGGAACCGCAACAGATCCTGCATACCAAATTCAGGTAGTAAATCCTGCCTCAGGCGCTGCTCAGCCGTTGACTTTTAGTGCTTTTCAGTCGATAAACTCAAACACAACAGCACCATCTGTAAGCGGTACATTTTCATCTCAGACCGCAGCGCTTAACAATACGACTGCTTTTAACTTGAATTTAACTGTGAATGGTCAAGGCTCGACAGTTGTATCTATACCAAGTGGTGCTTCCTTAACAGATGTTGTGAATTCAATAAATACGCAACTGGCTAGCCAATCTAATTCTTTATCTGGGGACACTGCAAGTTTGGTCAATACGGGTACTGCACTCGCCCCAGCTTATCAAATCCAGATAACTGATGGATCGAATGTAACTCAGTCCATTGTTATGGACTCGACAACAACTCCGGCAGTTGCTGGTTTGAATTTAATGGCTTCCACAGTTGAGACTGCATCAAATGCTAGCTTAACAGTTGACGGCGTAAATTATGCAAGAACATCAAATTCGATCAATGACATTATTACTGGTGCAACGCTGAATTTATCTGGAACATCCCCTGCTGGTAATCCAGCAGTTGTGAGTTTGACTCAAAATACACAGCCGATCGTCACCAGCATTACAGCATTGGTCACTGCCTACAATGATTCAGTCACCATGTTTGGTGCAGTAACAAATCCAAAATCAACTCTACCAACATACGGTGGAACACTTTCGGGGAACTCAACCGTTCGCAATATTGGAGAGCAACTTCGTGCCATGGTCACTGGATCATCATCCACGCCAGGTAGCAAAATTGGCTCTTTATGGCAAATGGGTATCACACTAACTTCTACGGGTACCTTGTCTATAAACACAACTACGCTTAACTCTGTTTTACAGAATAACTATAGTGATGTTGTAAAAACATTTACAGGCAACTTGGATAATTCAACTTACTACGGTACAAGCTCTAGAGGTATAGCAGGGGATGCCGTTACATCGCTCACCTCAATCCTTGGAAGCTCAGGTCCTATTCAATCCCAGACCAATGACTACAATACAGACATCACCAAGCAACAGACGAATTTGTCTGACTTGCAGTCAAGGATGGCGGCGTTACTGACCCAGTACACCAATCAATTTGCGGCGATGGATAGTTTTGTTGGAGAGATTAATTCCGAGAAAACAAGCCTAACCTCAACATTTGCGGGAATGATGGCAATGTACACCAACAAATAAATTTTTTAATTTATTTAAAAAAATTGTTTAATTTTCTAAAGTCATCCTTTTTTGTGTCGATCTTGTAATTAAGATACAAATAAAATCAACAACTTGAATCCTGTTCTTAGCAGCACGGGTTCTCTTAAATCCAATCCCATTAAAGTTTTACGACCTTGTGCCGATTACAGTGCATGGGTGGAATTTATCGTGTCTTGCGGTTGATTCCGTTTTGCCCTAATTAATATGGGAAAGGACGGTTAATATGGTTGATGCTGTATCCTCTGGGGGAGGTTCCCCCGCAATGTCTGGCTCTAATACGCCAGCTATAACCACTTCAGTGGCTGGCGGGTCATTGGTTGAATCTGCGCCAAATGTTGCCCCACCACCTGTTCCTAGTGGATTTGTTCCCTCATTGCCTAAATCAACTGTCACAGTTAATCTAGAGCAAGTGAATCAAAATGTTCAAGACGCAATTAGCCGTCTTAACAATATGCTTGAACAAAACTCTACTGGACTTAGTTTTGTTATGGACAAATCAATAAATGGACCTGTCATTACAGTAACCAGTAGCGTTACTGGAGAAGTGATTAGACAGATTCCAAACCAAGCAGTGCTTGACGTTGCACATAACATTGATGCTGTTAAAGGACTTCTTTACAACTCAAATGCATAAATTTTAATTTATTTACTTAAGTTTTTTGAAGCCCGGTCGAATCATTAGTTATCAGGAATCTTTCTGAATTTTTTTTAACCCATTGGTGGACTTTTAGGAGAAACATCATGTCAGTAATCAACACGAACAACAACGCCTTATTTGCTCAGAATTCAATCTATCAGGTCAATAAAGCACAGTCAAATGCTATGCAGCAATTGTCTACTGGCCAACGCATCAATTCTGCAAAGGATGATGCTGCTGGTTTAGCGATTGCTACTCGCATGACTTCTGATATCAATGGCTACGCAGTTGCCGTTCAAAACTCTAACCAGGGTATGAACATGGCTCAAACTGCTGATGGTGCTTTGAACAACGTTAACA
>DAITOS010000073.1:0-13867 GCA_036834025.1 Limnohabitans sp. | reverse complement strand
CATTCCGCCAGCGTTCAATCTGAGCCAGGATCAAACTCTACAGTTCGATCTTTTGATTTTTTTGTCTCCGAAGAGACCACTCATTAAAACGGAATTGAAGTGAACTTCACTTCTATCTTCATGAGCGTTTTAAGTCTTGCGACTTGGTTACTAGAACCATGGCAAGTACCAAAAACGCCCACGCTTATCGGCTGTAGTTTTTTAATGAACCTTAAGAAGATTAACTTCTTATTTACTCCACCGCGATCAGCAGAGCCTTAGATTATAGCACGTTTTTGACAACCTACCATAATTGCAAGAAAATAATTTTATTTATTTTCTTACCTGCTTGCTTTGTGATTGTGTTTTAGCCACTTTCACTCAGCGAAGCCTTCTAGTGTAACACGCTTTTTAAGCATCTTTCACAAAAAATAAATAATTTTTTATTTATTTTTAACTTTCGTGGAGAAATCAAATTTTTGTTTGCTGACTCTCACTTAAGCGAAGCCCTCGATTATGACACATTAATTAATAACCTGTCAAATCAAATGGGTATAAACCCTTTGAGCTTCTCTTTCCCGCCTAAACTAATTACTTTTTTCAAGCGGAGCCCTCCAGTATAGCCCGTATTTCCATCAATATCAATTTAATTTTGCAATTATTTCCAACAGACTGCCCATCTAACTTGCAAAAGCTCAACTTTTTGCCAACTCCCAAGACTACCAAAGATCAATAAAGTGCAAAAAATCAGTGACAAATTCCCTTGATCAATAAGCCATTTCCCATGCGATGGCGATTTATGGATTGAATATAAATTGAAAGCGCTAAGGTCTGTATCTGCATTGATAATCCTCATATGGCACTAATTACACTTAATCAAGCTAGTCTTGCATACGGACACCACCCATTACTAGACCTTGCTGACTTCTCGTTGGAAGAAGGGGAACGTATTGGCCTCATTGGGCGAAACGGCACTGGCAAATCTACTTTCCTTAAAATTCTTAATCGACAAGAATCTTTAGATTCAGGAACACTTCAATATCAACAAGGTCTGCGCATCAATTACGTTGCGCAGGAGCCTACTTTTGATGGTGATAAAACCATCTTCCAAGTTGTGAGCGATGGGCTCTCTGAGTTATTAGCCTGTATTGATGCCTATACCAGTGGAGATCCTGAACAAGATATGGATGAGCTATTCAACCGTATTGACACATTAGGCGGGTGGGGCTGGGAGCAGCGCGTTGAACAATCTTTGGAACAACTTCGTTTAAACGGCAAATTAACAATTTCCACACTCTCAGGGGGCACCCTTAAACGCGTCGCCCTTGCTCAAGCTTTGGTTTGTACGCCTCAGGTACTTCTCTTGGATGAACCAACCAATCACTTGGATTTAGAAAGTATTGATTGGCTAGCCACGTTACTTAACGACTTCAATGGAAGTGCAATCGTTGTTACGCACGACAGGTCATTTTTAGACAAAATCACTACCCGGATTGTCGAATTAGATAGGGGACGTTTTAGGTCGTATTTTGGGAATTACTCTCAATACAGAGTTAACAAGGAGACCCAACTTGCTCAGGAAAGTGTCATCCAAGCTAAAGCGGACAAGCTTTTGGCGCAAGAGGAGATTTGGATTCGAAAGGGAGTAGAGGCCAGAAGAACCAGATCTGTAGCAAGGATCGCTAGGCTAGAAGAATTGAGAGCACAACGCCAAAGCAGACGAGAAGCTCTGGGCAAGGTAAAGTTAAATGTAGACATTGGTAGCAGGACTGGAAAAATCGTCTCTGAATTGGAAAATGTATCTCTATCGTTTGGAGATCGTTGCATTGTTAAAGATTTTTCAAGCATCATATTAAGAGGCGACAAAATCGGCCTCCTGGGGCCGAATGGTGCTGGTAAAACAACACTACTTAAGCTAATACTTGGAACGTTGCAACCAGACAGCGGCACAGTCAAATTTGGAACCCAACTTCAAATTGCCTATTTTGACCAAATGCGAGGCGCTTTAAATTTAGATGACACCTTGGAAAACTTTATCAGTCCTGGAAGTGAGTGGATTGAAATTGGTGAACAGCGCCAACACGTTAAGAGTTATTTGGGTGATTTTTTATTTTCCCCTGCTAGAGCGAACTCCCCCGTCCGATCTCTGTCCGGTGGAGAGAGAAACCGACTTCTTTTGGCTCGCCTTTTCGCACGGCCTGCCAACGTCTTGGTGCTAGATGAGCCCACTAACGATCTTGATATTGAAACACTAGAGCTTCTTGAGGAGTTGTTAGAAAACTACAAGGGAACCGTCTTCTTGGTCAGCCATGACAGGGCTTTTTTGGACAATGTAGTTACCAGCCTTATCGCCTATGAGGGAGAAAGCTCGTGGCGAGAATACGAAGGTGGAATTCAAGATTGGCTGGTTCAGTCCAGGAGAAATTCAAGGACATCCCCCTCCTCCATACCTGAAACACCTTACAAAGACTCACCCGCGAGCTCAAGCGCAAACGAAGCCTCTGAACACGTTAAAGTGCTAACCTCTCAAAACAGCAGTAGTGGTAACACTGCGCTTAAAAAGAAATTAAGCTTTAAAGACCAACGAGAGCTTGAGTCCTTGCCCTTGCAAATCGAGGAACTGGAAAAAGAGCAAAAACAAATCACTCAATTAATTGAAGATGGATCCATATTTAGCTCTGATCCGAAACGTGCAAACTCACTCTTATCGCGAACCACTCAAATAGAATCTGAATTACTTACTTTACTTGAGCGCTGGGAAGCACTGTCTGCAAAGGCATGAAAACTGCACAACCTCATTAAACGCAATTCATCATCCTCAAACTATATATCTCTTTTTCATGGGAAAAATTTATTTAGTCAGACATGGACAGGCCTCCCTTGGAGCTGATAATTACGATCTACTCAGTAGTGTCGGTGAACGCCAAAGCAAAAGACTTGGTGAATACTTTGCTGAAACGGGAGTGTCCTTTGAAGCGGCCTACGTCGGTTCGCTCACCAGACAACAGCAGACATTTGACGGATTGATCGTTGGTATGGGTTGCTCTGACCTGCAATACTCAACCCAACCAGCTTTGAATGAATACGACAGTGCTTCAGTCATAAAAGCTGTGCACTTTGGTCAAATTCCGAGCCCTTCTACACCACAGGGATACAAAGAATTTTTTAGACTACTCAGAACGGGCTTACTCAGTTGGATGCAAGGTCAGACACAACCCGAAGGGATGCCTGGTTTTAAGGAGTTTGAATTTAATTTAGTGCTTGCTTTGCAGCACATTCAAGAAAACCATTCAGGAGATGTTCTTATGGTCTCAAGCGGGGGGCCTATTGCAACTTTAATTGCCTATTTGCTCGGCGCTAGCGATTCTGGCAGGATCGAGTTGAACCTTAGGCTAAGAAACTCAGCATTTTGCGAGCTGCATTACTCACAAAAAAGAGCTTCCGTAATCAGTTTTAATTCTCTGAGTCACCTCACGCCAGGATATGAAGATTGGATTACTTACGCTTGAAGTTGACTGAATTTTTATCGTCCGCTTAAAGGGGGCATGGCTATCAGCTCTTGTAAGAGCTTCGCCAGTTGAATCCCCGCACTGTCCAAGAGTTTTTCACCCTTTTCAGCTGTAGCACTCTTTGCATCTCCAACAGCCCCTAAGGGGTTGTAGTCCTGTATGTGCCAACCCAATTTAGCGGTCTTACCGTCCCCGAGTATCTCGTAGTTATTGCTTCTGTCCGCAGATGCGGATACAAAGTTTTGAGCAACTTGCATACGCACAAGCTCAGGGGCAATCTGCAACATCATCGATGTCTCAACATCTCCGGCGTGTACGCCGTACCTGTGCTCATGGGCAGTGAATTTTGCGAGCGCCGAAGGATCTAGAGGTAATTGATACCAGCTTGTACTAAAAACGAGCATATCAAATTTGCCTCTTAATTCTCTGGCAATAAGGTCCATTAGGGAAACGTTTCCACCGTGGGAATTAAAAAGCAAAAGTTTTTTCACCCCAGTTCGAGCCAAACATGCGCCAATCTCTCGGGCGATTGCAAGTAAAGTTTCTACAGACAAACTGAGGGTTCCAGCAAAAGCGCTGTGCTCTTCGCTGAAACCGATACTTTGCAACGGCAAAAAAAATACAGGATCTGAATCCAATAAGTGTTTTAAGCTTTCTTTGGCTACTGCGTTGACCAAATCACTGTCCACCGATAATGGCAAATGCGGCCCGTGCTGTTCTGTCGCACCGAGTGGCCAAACGGCAACAGCTTTTTCGAAATCAATCAAGTCAAAATCGACTGTGGTCAGTTGGTTCCAATATTTAGGTAATTTGCTCATATTCGCAATGGTAATGGGTTTTGTATTGGATTGAAAGGTTAGGTAAGATACGTTATATGAAATTGAACATTATTCTTTTGAAGCTAACTTGCCCTTCTAGCGAAACCCTTGATTTGTTGCGTTGCCCACTTTGTACTAAATTTTTTCGGATTGCGCTCTCAATTTTGAAGATGTTGAGAGCTGAGGCCTCTACCATTATGGTTGTTACTTGTTTGGGATTTTCTCAGGCATCTGTCTGGGCGGAGTCCTCAGTTGTCCAAACCGAACAAGTGCGTGCTGAATTAGTTGCTTATGCTCCTAGGGGGGTACAAGCCGGGCAAACCTTTTGGCTAGGACTAAAACTCTCTCACCAACCTCATTGGCACACTTACTGGAAAAACCCAGGTGACTCTGGACTTCCAACAGAGCTGAGTTGGGTGCTTCCAAAAAACCTACAAACCAAAGATATTCTTTGGCCAACTCCCAGAAAACTCTACGTCTCCAACCTGACCAATTATGGATATGAGGGAGAGGCCTTGTTGGTGACTCCTGTGATAGTTTCACAGGGAACTCAATTTTTGGGATCCAATTTGGAAATAAAACTTCATGCAAACTGGCTTGTTTGCAAAGACGAATGCGTTCCTCAAGAAGGTGAGTTTCTTTTAAGTCTGCCGATCAAGAGCTCATCGGCTATGGAGGCGGCTAGTTTTGAGGCTGTCATTGCGCAGCAACCTAAAGCAATTTCAAATTTAAATCAGATTTTAGAAATTAGGGACTCGTATCTTGTTGGTCATATTTTGAATCTCCCCATTGAAGCTCAGGCAGGAAAGACCCAGTTATTTCCTGAAATTAGTGAAGTTATAGCTGACCCCAAGTCACTCGAATCGTCTTTGAATACGGGTGAGCTCATCAAACTGCCCATTCATCCCATGAGGAGCAGCGAGCCAAACACGATTCCCATGATGTTTGTCGTTGAGACCAACCAAGGTCCCCGCTCCTTTAACACTACCTTCACCGTTAAAGGTAAATGGCCGAGCCCAAGGAAATTCATTGAAAATGAAGCGCCTTCGGAAGCTGGCGCACCTGCAGCTGCAAGTTCGACAGGAATAAAAATGAGCTCTCCCCCGTCCCCAGAGGGCACAAAGGGTTCAATTGATTTAACATTTTTAATCGCTTTACTCGGGGCGTTGGTCGGTGGCATGATTCTTAACCTTATGCCTTGCGTGCTGCCGATACTCGCAATTAAAGTACTAAGTCTTGCGGCGCATTCACACCAAGTCAACATGTATAGACGCAACAGTATGGGCTATGCTTTGGGTGTGACCCTTTGCTTTGTTTCTTTAGGGGCTGTTGCAATTGGGCTGAAGAGTTTGGGGGTTGAGCTGGGTTGGGGCTTTCAACTTCAGTCTCCATTTGCACTTGGAGCGCTTTGTGTTTTATTTACACTGATTGCTCTAAATTTACTAGGGGTTTTCGAAATTGGTGTCGTATTACCAAATCGCCTAGCCTCAATGCACAGTGAAGATCCAATTTGGGAGGGGTTCCTCTCGGGTGTTTTAAGCGTACTGGTTGCTGCCCCGTGCACTGCTCCCTTTATGGGGGCTTCACTGGGTTGGGCATTGTTGGCCCCAAATTGGCAGGGGCTTGGGGTATTTGCAGCCCTAGGAATAGGCATGTCTTTACCCATCTTGGCTATTAGCTGGATTCCCTCCTTGTCCAGATTGATGCCCAGACCTGGTAAGTGGATGGTTTCCTTGCGTGTATTTTTAGCATATCCAATGATGTTGACGGTGATTTGGTTGCTTTGGGTTTATGGACAGTTGGTTGATATGGACCAAATGACTCTTCTTGCAATTAATCTACTCACTCTGAGTGCTTTGGTTTATTGTTTTGCATCGCCAAGACAATCCCCTCAATCCAACGGCGTTAAAGCATTTGGTATGATATTTTTCTGTGTCGTACTCCTCTTCACCAATTGGTTTTGGTTAAACCTAGAGCCTGGCGCTCGTGCGGGAGCCCGTGTTGACTCAACTGCAGTTTCGCAGCAATTATCAACTCAGGCTAATCAAAAATTGAAATGGGAACCATGGACGCCTGAATTGGCGCAGGAGACACTTCTTCTTGGGCGCCCTGTATTTGTAGACTTCACGGCAGCTTGGTGCATTACTTGCCAAGTCAATGAGCATACAACCCTTGAAAATCCTGAGATTCAAGCGCTTTTATTGTCTAAAAATGTACGGCTTTTGCGAGCTGACTGGACCAAACCCAATCCAACCATCTCAAAAACCCTTGCTGAATTAGGGCGCAGTGGGATACCCGTTTACTTATTGCTGTCGCCCAATAAACCACAATTGATGCTCTCAGAAATCTTAAAGTTTCAAGAATTGAAGGCTGCACTGAATTCTTTGTGATTCGTAAACTTTTACTAAAAGATATGTACTAAAGAACTATATTTTTATAAGAAAACCTACCTTAAACTAACACTTATGCACAAAAATTTATCTGTTTTTCTTAATATTTCGAATTTTTTGAAAATGCGATTAAATACACAAAAATTCACCTAACCATATGATTTCATTAATCAATTAATTTTGATAATCTGTTGATAACTTTATAGATCTATGAGTTTTAAATCGTTTTGACTGAGCCTTTGGAATATCTGTTAACAAAGTTATCCACAAAAACATAAAACCCTTGAAAATCAATGACTTAAATCACACTTCGCAGAAGTTTATCAATACTGTCGCCTAACCTTCATCCCTTGACTTACCCCCTTTTTGTACTCGTTAACCTACCCAAGTACTCTAACTTGAGTGGACCTTTGACCTACTCGCACGACAAAATTCTGCCAGCGGGCACATTAGTCCGAGTTCCCCTTGGCAAGAGGGAGGTTTTGGGCATAGTTTGGCACTATGCGTCTGGACTTGACACCGTCAAATCATTAGAAGAATCAATTGCAACCGATCCCACTGAGTCAACGACTCCCTCTTCGAGTTTGAATATCAAACCGATTACGAGCGAGATAAATGGTATTGATCCTCTTAATAGGCATTGGTTAGATTTGATAGATTTTGCGGCAACATACTACCAACGATCGCTGGGAGAAATGGCAATTCAGGCCCTCGCGCCTCAATTGAGGGATCTTGATTCCACTCAAATAGCACGACGACTGAAGAAAAATATTAGGAACACTGATTCAAAAAGTTCTGCCGCACCTGAGACTATTTCAAATTCTGAACACAAATCAAGCCTTGAGCTAAATCTGACTAAGGAGCAAGAACAAACACTCTCAGAAATCGAAACTTCCCCTGGTCCATTTTTACTATGGGGTAGTACTGGCAGCGGTAAAACGGAGATCTATCTGCGATATGTCGCATCTGTTTTAAAGAATCAAGTTAATTCACAGATATTGGTGATGGTGCCTGAAATTAATTTAACTCCGCAACTCGAGGATAGATTCAAAAAAAGGTTTGCTTCACTTTTAAATAACAACGCAGCTCAAGAGATAGTCTCTATGCACAGCGGAATGACTGCGGCTCAAAGGTTACAAGCTTGGCTTGCCACTCACAGTGGGCAAGCCCGGATTATTTTGGGGACACGGATGTCTATTTTTGCATCGATCCCCAATCTTAAATTAATTATCGTGGACGAGGAGCATGATCCTAGCTACAAACAGCAAGAGGGGGCTCGCTACTCTGCTCGGGACTTAGCCGTTTACAGAGGTAAGCAACTCGGCATCAAGGTCATACTCGGCTCTGCTACGCCTTCGCTTGAGAGTTGGCATCATGCTCAAAAGGATCCACAAGGTGTTGGCACTGCGAGATATCAATTATTAAAAATGCCCTCAAGAATTGGACATGCATCAATGCCCAAGGTGCATTTGATCGATCTAAACCAACAACCCAGAGGTACTGTCTTTTCAGCTCAGCTTTTAGAGGCTATTACGCTTAGGGTCCAAAGAGATGAGCAAGTACTTGTATTACTTAACCGACGGGGTTACGCACCGGTGCTCCACTGCCAAGACTGCGGCTGGAAGAGCGAATGTATGCACTGTAGTGCATACCGGGTTTTTCACAAAATTGACAGAACGCTAAGGTGTCATCATTGCGGAATTGTGGAGAGGGTTCCACGGTTTTGTCCACAATGCGGTAATGCTGATATATCACCACTTGGCAAAGGCACAGAACAAATGGAGGAGCTGTTGGGGAATTTGCTGAGTGGTGTGAGGCAAAGCAATGGGGAGCCCTTGAATATATTAAGAATAGATGCGGACAGCACACGTCTGAAGGGTGAGCTGAGCCATCAACTTGCGAAAGTTCACTCAGGAGAGGTGAATATTTTGGTTGGTACACAAATGATCGCAAAAGGACATGACTTTAGAAAAATCACCTTGGTTGCAGCTTTGTACCCTGATACGGCTCTTTTTTCTAGTGACTTTAGAGCCCCTGAGCGCCTTTTCTCTCTTCTTTTACAAGCCGCAGGAAGGGCGGGTCGAGACGCAACACTTGCAAACGCGTCTACTTCAGAGATGTGGATTCAAACGCAGTATCCGGGACATCCACTTTTTCAGGCCTTAATTGCATACGACTACGAAAGCTTCGCAAAGCAACAACTAATAGAGCGCTCGCAAGCTCACCTGCCCCCCTTCTCATTTCAGGCTCTTATTAGGGCTGAGGCAAAAACACAAGAGCAAGCTCAACTTTTCCTCAACACAGCAAAAGAAAGCTCCGTGCATATCTTAAAAGGCATTCGAGGGAAGTATTCTGGCTCAAAGGCCTCATGGCTTCAGTTTGAGCCAGCTCTTTTTCCTGCTATTGCTATGACCGTTCAAAGAGTTGCAAATATTGAGAGAGCTCAGATGTTGATTGAATGTGATTCTCGCCTCATGTTGCAAGAGTTTCTCAGGCACTGGCAAGTTGAACTTCAAAATTTGCAGACTCAATTCAAGGGCGTTACACGCTGGGCAATCGATGTAGATCCTTTGGCAATCTAATATTGTTTTATGAAGGATTTAATATTAGAACCTTAATAATGAATCGTATACCCTTACTAAACTACTAAAGCTTAAAAATGCAATTGCAGTTGTGCACAAAATAATTTTAGCAACTCTCTCACTATCTGCACCATATCGCTGGGTCAACATCACTACATTGCTGGCGCTTGGAAGTGCCGCGTTTAGAACCATTACTTTTAAAGCAAATGGATCTAAAACGAAGCCCATAGATAAAGCCAAATTACCCAAAATCAATATGATGCAGGGGTGTATGACCAATTTCAAAAATGATAGGGTTAAGTAATCAACTCTCTTATGATGAAGATGAGTTTTATTTTGAATATTAGTTTGATGATTAACTTGGTTGATCCATGATCTGGCCAAAACTGCACCTAAAGTAAAAAGTGCAGTTGGGGAGGCAGCGTCTGATAAAAGTTGAACTGTCTTGTTGATGGGAGCCCAGAGAGTCCAATTTAAATCACAGAAAACTACACCTAATCCAATAGCCCAAGGCATTGGGTTGACTAAGATACCCTTGAATGCATTTACAAGCGCGGTTCTAGTTCCGTGAATGTCGGCTCCCTCCAGCCTAGATAAAGCAATACAAAAGGAGGTGGTAAAAATCATATCAATAATGATCGTAATAATTGCGGTTGCAGTTGCAGGAGTTCCGAATAAAGCGAATAAAAGAGGGACCCCCATGAAACCCGTATTTGGAAAAGCTGCGACTAAAGCGCCAAACGCAGCATTGTTCCAACCAATCCCCATGGCCCTAGATATATATAAGGCAAGGCCGACCATCAAAACCGCACCTAGGAAATAAGTTATAAAAACACTTAAGTTTATTAAACTACCGAGCTGGGACTGGGCTCCGAACCTGAACAACATACAGGGGAGAGCAAAATAAAGCACAAAAATATTTAATCCAGGAATTGACTCGAGTGGTAGTAGTTTTTTGGAAGTGGCCAAAAAACCTGCTAAAACAAGTACAAAAAAGGGAAAAGTAATACCAAAAACTTCGAACATATCGTCATTGTCCACGTTATGATTGAAATCTTTAGCTACGAAAAAAAATATTTGTGTGGGATATAAGTTTTTTTGTTAAAAACCAACTCAAATCAAAATATCATTTCAGGTTTAGTATCCCCCTCTTTTTAATTTTTTGAATTTCTGTCTCTTGTCTAAATAATGTCTCCTAACCTGAATAATGCTCAACAAGAAGCTGTTAACTATTTACAAGGTCCATGTCTGGTTCTAGCTGGAGCGGGTTCTGGTAAGACTAGAGTTATTACGCACAAAATTGCCAGATTGATTCAAGCAGGTGTTGAACCTCAAAAAATTGTTGCCATTACTTTTACGAATAAAGCAGCAATAGAAATGCGGGAACGCGCTAAGTCTCTTATTGGAAATAAAGCAAAAGGTGTCATTATCTGTACCTTTCATGCAATGGGAGTTAGGATGCTTCGTCAAGACGGCGAAGCTTTGGGTTTAAAGGCTCAATTTAGCATACTAGACACAGATGATGTCACAAGTATTTTGAAAGATGCTGGGGGCACTTCAGATGCCCAACAAGCTAAGCAGTGGCAATGGAAGATTAGTTCATGGAAAAATCTTGGACTTAATTCCTTACAGGCTCAAGCCTTGGCGGAGAACGATTCAGAGCGTTTGACTGCTCAAATCATGGCCAGATATGAAGAACGTTTAAGTGCATATCAAAGTGTAGATTTTGATGATCTAGTGGGATTGCCACACAAACTACTTAAAGAAAATTTAGATGTTAGAGAGAAATGGCAAAACGAGATTGAGCATATTTTGATTGATGAATATCAAGATACGAATGCAACTCAGTATGAATTCTTGAAATTACTTTCTGGGGGGAAACAGCGATTCACGGCGGTAGGTGACGATGACCAATCTATTTACGGATGGAGAGGTGCGACGCTTGAAAATTTACAAAAACTGCCCGTTGACTTCCCCAACCTAAAGATCATCAAGTTAGAGCAAAATTACCGATCTACAAGCTCTATTTTGAATGCCGCAAATAATGTAATACAGCCCAATCCTAAATTATTTCCCAAGACTTTGTTCTCCGAACTCGGTGAAGGTGAGCCTGTTCAAGTGATTGAATCAGACAACGAGGAGCATGAGGCTGAAAGGGTCGTGGCCAGAATTCAATCACTTAGAGCAATACCTAAATTGAATTCAAAAGGAGAGGTCAAGCATCCTGAATTTAAAGATTTTGCTGTCCTGTACAGAGCCAATCACCAATCCCGGATACTGGAGCAAGCGCTTCGCAAGGCTCAAATCCCTTACAAAGTATCGGGTGGACAAAGTTTCTTTGATAGAGCTGAAATAAGGGACTTGTGTGCATGGCTTCGTCTTTGGGTTAACAACGATGATGATCCAGCTTTTTTGAGAGCAATCACGACACCGAAGCGGGGCATTGGTCACCAATCTTTGCAAGCTTTAGGGCAATTCGCTAACCAATACAAACTTAGTTTATTTGAAGCTTTATTTAGTCAAAGTTTAGGCTCTGTCATTTCGCCTAAAATTTTGGCAGGATTGCATGAGTTTGGACGTGAAATCAACGATCTTGAATTTAGAGCCAAACATACTCAGGGTTTTGAGGATGCAAAAACATTTTTAATGGATTGGCTAAAAAGCATATCTTATGAAAAGTTTTTGTTTGAAAATGAAGATAATGAAAAAGTTGCATCATCTAGATGGAACAATGTTTTAGAGTTTTGCGACTGGATTGCCAGTCGTTGTGGTGGACAGATTGATGATTCAGCAGGGGTCACTACGGCTTTTGAGAAAAAGAATTTACTAGAAATTGTTCAAACAGTCTCATTGCTATCCACACTCACAGAGCGTGAAAAAGATCAAAACGTTGTGACGTTATCTACTCTTCATGCGGCCAAGGGGTTGGAGTGGCCTCATGTTTCCCTCGTTGGAATAAATGAAGACTTACTGCCATTTAAACCCAGTTCGAGTCCAGAGGAGAATGAGCAAACTGAGGTTCAAATCTTTGCCAATGCGCTGCGGATAGAGGAGGAGCGTCGTTTAATGTATGTTGGAATTACTCGCGCACAATTTAGTTTGGTGGTCAGTTGGTGCAAACGACGTAAAAAAGGGCGAGAAATGGTCGTTGCAATGCCCAGTCGCTTTATTGCTGAAATGGCAATATCTCAGGCGTCAAATGCAGTTGATCCCATGGAAAAACTGAGAGCCCTCCGGGCGGAACTTGCTCAAAGAGCGAGTTTGAATCCGATAAATATTTAAAAGCAGGTTTGAAGATTTCGTTATGTCTGAACTAAGTGTCTCTATAGTCACTCCAACTCATAATAGAGAAGACTATTTGCCGTTCATTTATAAATGCATCACCTCTCAGACCCACAAAGACTTTGAATGGATCATCATTGATGATAGCGATAGACCGAGTCACTTTATTGAGACCTTAAACGATCCCAGAGTCACCTACCGGTTCGAAGCCAAAAGGTTGAGTATTGGCGAGAAAAGAAATTTATGTGTTGAATTGGCACGAGGCGAGTTTATTGTTCATTTCGACGATGATGAGTATTACGCTGCGAACTATGTTGAGTCAATGATTGGTTTACTTCGTTTGCAATCTAGTGATGTCATTAAATTATCTGGTTTTTTTATATTTAGCAAGATTTACAATAAATTTGCATATTGGAATTTACTTGAAAAAACTGGCGTGCATTTCGTTTGGTCTAACGAACCCATGATAGTTGGGGTAATACAGAACACCAATGCAGACATGCAGGACAATCATTTGGGATACGGATTTTCTTATGTTTATAAAAGGAAAGTAGCTGAGACCGTAAAATTTGCTCACGTCTCTTTTAATGAGGATGCGCCTTTTATCAAAGCAGCTATGGCTTTGGGATTTAAAACTGATTTACTATCTGATGATGTAGGACTTTGCATTCACGTATTACATGATCAAAACACATCCAAATGTTTTCCTCAGTATGTCTTACCTACTCCGATCGTTAAACGATTGTTTGCGAATTTACCAGCAGAGTGGTTTAAGTATTAATCGCTATATAACGGCTAAATTAAATCAGCTCTTTATGGGTCAATCTTTGAAGAACGGCCAAGGGACTGCTGGATGGGTCGTACAGGGAGCTGACTGGTAGATGATAGGTTTGCTCCATCATGAACTGCCCGGACATTGCAGCGTGAGCTGTCTGATCTGAAAAACAAAGCCAGACAGAATGAGGCGCAAATTCATAGGTCAATTGAGGTGAACTTTTTTGGTAAGCATCATTTTGTTTCATTGCATCATGAATACCAAGCATTAAGTGGTCGTATTCACTTCTAAGAGACTTTGTAACTTTGATAGTGTTTAAGGCTTTCGCCTTCCAATATGAGTATTTTTTGATACCAGGTATGAATCTATTTGCAATATCCTCAAAGGGTTCACCAATTCTCCAGACCCTTGGTTTGCCATTGGGATTGATGTTTAAAAAAACCCTAAGAATCCTCTCCCCATAATTAGGCCTACTTGGAAAGGCATCCACATGTAAACGTCTATCATCTGCTCTAACCGATTGTTTTCTGCT
>DAITOS010000072.1:0-13961 GCA_036834025.1 Limnohabitans sp. | reverse complement strand
GTGCCCACGTTGACGTGGGGCTTGGTACGCTCAAACTTGCCTTTTGCCATTTTTTCTCTCCAAAGAACATGCCCGTGTTACGGTTTAGCGTTTGCACAAAATTGCTTGATCCTCTTGCACGGGAAACAAGAAGGCACTTTGTCGCAGACGTGCGCCCCAAGGCATTGGGGCGCAATGAAATTAATAAATCTTTATGCCTAGATTATTTTGCACGTGAAGCAACGATGGCCTCTGCTACATTGCGTGGAGCCTCTGTGTAGTGCTTAAACTCCATTGTGTAAGTTGCACGACCCTGTGACATTGAACGCAGTGTTGTTGAGTATCCAAACATTTCAGACAACGGTACCTCAGCTTTGATTGCTTTACCGCCACCGACCATGTCCTCCATACCTTGAACCATGCCACGACGTGATGACAGGTCACCCATCACGTTACCTGCATAATCTTCAGGCGTTTCGACTTCAACAGACATCATTGGCTCAAGAATCACAGGTGATGCTTTTTTACAACCTTCTTTGAAGCCAAATATACCAGCCATCTTGAAGGCCATCTCAGAGGAGTCAACATCATGGTATGAGCCAAAATGCAACGTGACCTTTACATCAACCACTGGGTAGCCAGCCAAAACACCAGAAGTCAAGGCTTCAATAACACCCTTTTCTACTGCTGGAATGTACTCCCTTGGCACCACTCCGCCCTTAATAGCGTCTACAAATTCGAAACCTTTACCGGCTTCATTAGGCTCGATTTTGAACACAACGTGGCCATACTGACCTTTACCGCCTGATTGACGTACAAATTTGCCTTCCGCATCTTCGATAGTCTTGCGGATGGTTTCACGGTAAGCAACTTGTGGCTTACCTACGTTGGCCTCAACGCCAAACTCACGCTTCATACGGTCAACAATAATTTCCAGGTGCAACTCACCCATTCCAGCGATGATGGTTTGACCCGATTCTTCATCAGTCTTTACGCGGAATGATGGATCCTCTGCAGCCAAACGTTGAAGTGCAATACCCATTTTCTCTTGGTCAACCTTGGTTTTTGGCTCAACAGCCTGAGCAATAACTGGCTCAGGAAACACCATACGCTCAAGGGTAATGACTGCATCTGGGGTACATAATGTTTCACCTGTTGTAACGTCTTTTAAACCCACACAAGCTGCAATATCACCAGCACAAATTGCATCAATCTCCTCACGATTGTTAGCATGCATTTGAACAATACGTCCAATGCGCTCTTTTTTACCTTTGATCGGGTTATAGACTGTGTCGCCTTTAGAAAGAATGCCTGAATAAACCCTAATAAATGTTAACTGACCTACAAATGGATCTGTCATTAATTTAAAGGCTAAAGCAGAAAACTTTTCTTTGTCATCGGCCTCTCTATGGACCTCCTTCTCGTCTTCATCTAACCCACCCACTGGTGGAATGTCAACGGGGGAGGGCATTAATTCAATCACAGCATCCAACATACGTTGAACACCTTTGTTTTTAAATGCAGTACCACATAGCATTGGCTGGATCTCGCCAGCAATCGTCCGTGTTCTGAGTCCCAGACGAATCTCTTCTTCTGACAAATCGCCCTCTTCCAAATACTTATTCATCAATTCCTCAGATGCTTCAGCCGAGGCCTCCACCATCTTTTCGCGCCATTCCTTTGCGGTTGCAACTAAATCTGCAGGAATATCTTGGTATTCGAACTTCATACCTTGTGAAGCCTCATCCCAAATAATGGCCTTCATTTTCAGCAAATCCACTACGCCAGTGAAGTTCTCCTCAGCACCAATTGGAATTACGATTGGAATTGGATTGGCCTTTAAGCGCAGTCGCATCTGATCATAAACTTTGAAGAAGTTCGCGCCCGTGCGGTCCATTTTGTTAACAAAAGCCAAGCGAGGCACACGATATTTATTAGCTTGACGCCAAACAGTTTCTGACTGCGGCTGTACGCCCCCCACAGCACAATAAACCATACATGCACCGTCCAAAACACGCATCGAACGCTCGACTTCAATCGTAAAGTCAACGTGTCCGGGAGTGTCAATGATGTTAATGCGGTGCTCAGGGAAGGACAAATCCATTCCCTTCCAAAAACATGTGGTAGCAGCAGAGGTAATAGTGATCCCGCGCTCTTGCTCTTGCTCCATCCAGTCCATGGTGGCAGCGCCATCATGAACCTCACCAATCTTATGATTTACACCGGTGTAAAACAAAATGCGTTCAGTCGTAGTTGTCTTACCAGCATCAATATGCGCGGAGATTCCAATATTACGATAACGCTCGATAGGAGTATTGCGAGCCATGGATTTACCTTTTTAAAATCAAAATTTCGGCAGAGCCTGACTGAATCGAAAACGATCAATCAAGCCGAGCCGAAGGTTAGGAAGGGGAATTAGAAACGGAAGTGTGAGAAGGCCTTGTTGGCTTCAGCCATGCGGTGAACTTCATCACGCTTTTTCATAGCACCACCACGACCCTCTGAGGCCTCTAGTAATTCATTAGCCAAGCGTAGTGCCATTGACTTTTCGCCGCGCTTGCGTGCAGCCTCCTTAATCCACCTCATGGACAATGCCAATCGTCGGACAGGGCGCACTTCAACTGGAACCTGGTAGTTTGCTCCACCAACTCGGCGAGATTTAACTTCAACCATAGGCTTAACATTGTTGATAGCCAATCCAAAAAGCTCCAAAGGATCTTTGTTCGCTTTTTTCTCAATCTGCTCTAAAGCGCCATAAATAATGCGCTCAGCAACTGCTTTTTTTCCGCTCTCCATGATTACGTTCATGAATTTTGAGAGCTCAACGTTGCCGAATTTTGGATCAGGCAGAATTTCACGTTTAGGGACTTCGCGACGACGTGGCATAAAAATAACCTCTTTTTAAAATTTCAGTTAGCGAATAAAAAATCGCCCCGGTAGCCATCTAACTACCACTTACTAATCTCGAAGAATTGACCCATCCAATGCATAGACCAAATCATTAACGAGACTCTTATTTAGATGCATCCACCCCACAAAAGGCAGGCACACCTAAAATTCTTTACGCCTTTTTAGGACGCTTTGCACCGTATTTGGAACGCGATTGCTTACGGTCTTTAACACCTTGCAAATCAAGCGAACCACGCACAATGTGATATCTCACTCCAGGCAAGTCTTTTACGCGACCACCGCGGACCAATACCACTGAGTGCTCCTGAAGGTTGTGACCCTCTCCACCAATGTAAGAAATAACTTCAAATCCATTGGTCAAACGGACCTTGGCAACTTTACGAAGCGCAGAATTTGGTTTTTTAGGAGTTGTTGTGTACACACGTGTACATACCCCGCGCCTTTGCGGCGAATTTTGCATAGCTGGACTTTTGGACTTGATCTTCTCGACCGTGCGTCCTTGTCTCACCAATTGACTAATGGTTGGCATTTAAACGTCCCTCAACGTTGTTAACGTAAATCTTTGAACCTTCGGGGAAATTCCGAAAAGCCTTCTAGTATAACAGTTTTCAATTAATATCAAATCTAATTCGATACTTAAATCAACCAATTTGCGCGCAACACAACTTATTAAGCGACATAAGCAAACGGGGCGCTGATTTTATTTACATGCTCAGTGGCATAAACCCATCAAATTGGTGGTAATTGGATGGATCTTCAATTTGTCTCATTTAATCCACAGCCTAATTGAGTCCCAGGTTCGACCCAAAAAGCCTGCTTGCTCAACAGCCTGCAAACTGAGAAGTGGCAACTCAGATAATGCAACTCCATCGACTTTAATCAACAACTTGGCAACGGGTTGGCCTAAGGTGATAGGAGCCAATAATGGATCAGTCCTTAACACCTCTGTAGTCATTTTGCCAGCCTGACCACTTGGAACAGCAACCACTATGGGGTCATTACGTCCTATCTTTACAGTCGATTCCTTGCCTTGCCAAACTGCTGGGGTTTGAACGACCTGGCCTGCGTCATAAAGCTTAACCCCATCAAATGCTGTAAAACCCCAATTTAAAAGCTTTTGAGCCTCATTTGCTCTAGATATGTCACTAGACGCGCCTAAGACAATTGCCAATAATCTTCGACTACCTAAACTAGGAAAGTCTCGTTTAGCAGTTGCAATCATGCAATATCCGGCCGCTTCTGTGTGTCCAGTTTTTAAACCATCTACTGAGGGATCTCGAAATAACAACAAATTCCGATTGTTTTCATTGGATGCGGGAGTACCAGGATACCTATATTTTTTAATGGCATAGTAACCCACATATTGAGGGAAATCTTGCATCAACCTAGTTGCCAAAATTGATAAGTCTTTAGCAGTAGTGATGTGACCCTGCTCGGGCAATCCTTCAGGATTTTTGAAGGAAGTGTTTTTCATACCAAGCAATTTTGCTTGCTCGTTCATCATTTGAACAAAATGTTCTTCAGTTCCACCAACGCCTTCTGCTAGTGCAATAGTTGCATCGTTACCTGACTGAACAATCATGCCCTTAATTAAATCCTCGACTGGAACTTGCATCTTAGGGTCAATAAACATTCTGGAGCCTTCAACCTTCCAAGCATGCACGCTTACTGGAAAGGTTTGCGTAAGCGTAATCTTCTTGAGTCTCAAAGCGTCAAAAACCAAGTAAGCAGACATCAACTTCGTAAGAGATGCGGGCTCAACGGGATCATTGGAAGCCTTTTCTACCAATACTTGATGTGCGTTGACGTCCAAAAGCAAATATGCCTTTGCAGCCACTTCCGGCGCTTGCGGCTGTTGTGCCATGGCAGATCCCAAAACAACAAATGAAACCCAAAGGGAAGCAACCCATTTTTTGATATGTTTGAATCTTAAAGACATTAAGTTTTTCCTGTAGAACGATCTCTGAATAGCAAAAAAACTATCACTTACTAAAAAGCCAAGTGCCGCGTCACCAAAGACTTTAACAATGGAAGTTGTCCATGAAAGAAATGTCCTACAGCGGGGATCACAGTAACAGGCAAAATTTGAGGCCGAGCCCATTCCATCACTGAGCTCAAAGGAACCGTGTCATCATCTTCACCATGAATCACAAGAGCTTGGTTTTGCATGTGAGGAGGGAGGGGGCGCACATCAAACCTTGTAGTAGCCGTGCCAACCAAAACAATCTTTTTTAAATCTCCCTTCTCTTCTCCGGGTTGTCCCGCTCGCCCCAGGGAAAATAAAGTTTCTATACCGTGTGAAGCCACATAGGCTCCGAACGAAAATCCTGCCAAAGCAAGTGGCCCAACAGGAGCAATTTGCTGAATGATAGCCACCAAATCAGCCGCCTCTCCCACACCATTGTCGTGCACCCCCTCACTTTTACCTACGCCCCTGAAATTAAAGCGCAAAACCTTCCAACCACAAGCGAGAAAGGCACGGGCCAATGTTTGGACTACTTTGTTATCCATTGTCCCCCCAAACAATGGGTGAGGGTGACAAATAAATGCCCAACCAGCACCCTCGTGCTCAACGCTTGAGGTCGCTACGGTTGGATAATCGACTAGACACTCTATCTGCCCGGCTTGCCCACTAAGGGTCAATTCTTCGCTAAGTCTGTTCACCTGTTAACGTCCTATATCCGGAGCCAACAATAAACGATCAACTACCTTATTGTTTGTTAAGTGAGAATGAATGATTTCATCTATGTCTGAGTTATCTAAATAAGTGTACCAAGTACCCTCAGGATAAACAACCAGCACAGGTCCGCCCGCGCAGCGGTCCATACAACCAGCCTTGTTCACACGAACGGCGCCAGCACCATTTAATCCCAAATCTTTAATTGTTTTTTTACAATGATCGAATGCTTCTTGTGCAACATGATTAGCACAACACTCCTCATTGCTCGGGCGTTGGTTTAAACAAAAAAATATGTGGTGTTTGAAGTATTGAGATTCAGGATTTGTTTTAGTCATTGCTCTATTTTAGTGATTTATTTTGCTTTAACGCCTCTTATCAGTTTATAAAAAATCAATGATAAAACAGCAAAAGGCCAGGCCCACCCTAGCCACTGCGCCAGGCCATTAAAACGTATAAATCGACCTTGCTCCCAGGTTTTCAATGTCTGCTCTAAATAAACATCAGCACCACTTTGATTAATTAAAAATAATTGCAGCGTAATGATAATAATTAAAAAAACGTCAAAGCTACTTGAATCAAGTCTCAGCGAAATAATTGACAAAAATATGCCTAAAAGTAATCCTGCCCCAACTAACGGATTTAACCATGCCCAAGCATGTGTGGGTCCGAAACTTAAAGCGGTAGAGAGCCATGTCAACAATAACGCCAGCAAAAACACGAGACCAAGAAAAGTCAGTCTTTGCCAAGTTTTTTTGATAATCGCGGCACCCAACAAAAAAGGAGTAAGTAGGCCAAGTGCAACACAAACCAAAACCACGCTCGGTGAAAGTGGCTGGCTTTGAAAATCAAAAGAAGGTAGCCATTCTTTAAAAGGAGTTGCCTCCAAAAGCTCTTGTAATGCAAAGTAAATCCTTGCATGGATTTGTCCTAATCCAAGAGGTACTTCGCAAGGAAATAAAAGACAAAAGGGCCATAAAGCGATAAGAACTAAACTCGCATTAACTCCTCTTACCGAGGAACTAAACCAACGCTTACGAAAGAAACTCCATCTTTCCAAAAGTCCAACTCTTTCCAATAAAAATGAAAGTGCTGACCCGAGCATGGCGCCAATAATATTAAAGAACAAATCAGCTAAAGAGGGAACTCTTGCAGGCAAATAGCTCTGCAGACTCTCCAATGCAAAAGATAAAAATGAAGCTATCAAAACACCATTTACCCAAGCAACTCGCTTTTGATTGGTTCTGACAAAACCAAGGGTTAAGAAAAACCCCAAAGGAGCGTAACCCAAAATATTTGCAACAACGTCAAACCCAGACCAATAGTGTGGCCAGCCAGCCAAAAAGAAATCCCAGGGGTTTAAATCTTGATTTCGCCAGTCTTGAAAAGGATATAGACTTGCATAAACAATCAACAATATGTAGATGGTGCTCAAAGCCCAAGCTGATGTGGGCTCAAGTTCAGGCAATAAGTCTTCAGCGAACTTTTTAGACATGCTCGCCCCGTAATTTTTTAAAAAGGCTTAACTACAACCAATATGACTGCCAATGTCATAAAAAGCACCGGGATTTCGTTGAACCATCTATACCAAATATGCGTGTGAGTATCGTTTTTTAGCTGGAATTGTTTGAGATGTTTGAAGCACATATAGTGATAAATTATCGTGCAAGCTACAACACCCAACTTTGCATTAAACCAACCCAAGTTGCCGCTTGAATTTAAAGGCTCAAACAAACCCTCTTCAAATGCCAGCCAAATTCCAAATCCCAAAGCAGGAACCATCAGTATAGTTGTAAACCTAAATAGCTTGTTGGCCATCAACATTAGCCTCTGATTTTCTGCGTATGATTCATTAGGAACCATAGCTAAATTTACAAATATACGAGGCAAATAAAAAAGCCCAGCAAACCAACTTGCAACAAAGATAATATGTAAAGATTTAATCCAGAGCATTTTTATAAGAAATTTTTTATCAAAAAAGCAAGAGTTCTTTCAAGCGCCTCATCCGCTGCTTTAACATCATATGAGCCTCTTTGATCACAATTAAATCCATGATCGGCTGAATAAATATTGACCTGCACTTGCGGCTGATTCTTCTCAAAAGCCCTTACCGACTCAATAGAGATATGACTGTCTTTATCACCAAAGTGCGTCATAACGGGACATCTTGGTTTACGAATTGACTCAACCTCTGTGGTTATACCGCCCCCGTAATAAGGGACAGCAGCGCTTAAACCACGGACCAACTCTGCGCTTCTCCAAGTAAGCAATCCACCCCAACAATAACCGACCATTGCAACTTTACCCTTGGCATTGGATGCCGCATAGTCTACGGCCGCTTGTAAATCTGCAATGACTCCAGGTAATGGAAGGGCTTCTACTTGTGCCTTCAAGGATATTCCTTCTTTCATATCATCGCTTGTATAACCTAATTCAACCCCTTTTTTTACTCGGTCAAATGTTGCTGGAGCAATAGCTAAAAAACCCGCCATGGCATAGCTCTCGGCGACAGCTCGGATGTGTGAATTAACACCGAAAATTTCTTGCACCACCACAACAGCCCCCCTAACTGGTACCTTAGGCAAAGCCAAATATGCAGAACACATAAACCCATCAGTGGCTTTTAATTGAATAGACTGCCCCATAATTAAAATTTCCTTTGTTAATTAATTGCAATTTCTCTTAAACGAGAATCTAAAAAATCTAATCGATCTTGACCCCAAAAAATCTCCCCATTTAAAACATAGCTAGGCGATCCAAATACACCATGTTCTATGGCTTGCATTGTATTTCTATCGTATTCTTCTTCAACCCAGGACTCATCAGTTTGTTCAACAAAAAGGGTATCTAAATCAAGCTTCTTTAAATTGACTTTCAGCTGCTCGGGGTCCGCAATGTCTTCCTCCCGCACCCAAACACTGCTTAAAATGCCCCCGAGCAATTGCATTGCCTTGTTCTGACCCAGTTTTGCCTGTACAACAATAATTAATTTGGCAGCTAAATCTGCAGAAACAGGAAAATATTTCGGCTTGAGATTTAACGGTATTCCTAAGTGATCACTAAAGCGCCTCAGCTCAACGAGTCGATAAGCTTGTCTTTGTGCAGACCTCTGCCCCACGGGTAAACCCCCTGTTGCAGGGAATACTTTACCCCCCAAATCTACCGGGATCAGGCGTACATTAATCCCTCTGGCATTCAAAATTTGAGTAAATCGTTGATGTCCTAAATAAGTCCACGGGCTAGAGGGGGCTAAATAATAATTAACAGTTGGCAGCATGTGTTTGGGGTAGTATGAGTATTATATTTATGAATTGTATTTGGCTAACACTTTTTATTAAATGTCGAGACTCTAGATTGAACCACAATCATATGTCTTAAAGCTTGAGCTATCCAAATTGTCAATCCAAATATCAATAAAGTTTTACTATTTAATTGGTTAAGAAGAAATAAATCTATACATAACAGGAGCAATATAAGTTGAAAAAAGTTGTATTAATTACTGGAGCAAGTCGTGGAATAGGCGCAGCAACTGCTGTGCTTTGTGCAAAAGCAGGATGGGACATCGTCGTAAATTACACTCAAAACAAAGGTGCTGCTGACACGTTATGCGATCAGCTTCATCAACTTGGAGCCAAAACATTGTGTATACAAGCAGATGTAGGCGACGAATCTCAAATTCTAAGGATGTTCTCCCAGATCGACTCACAATTTGGCGCACTTCACGGACTTGTAAACAACGCAGGCGTTGTGGACATGACTAGCAAAGTGGAGGATATGAGTTGGAGTCGTTTAGATAGGATGATGCGTATAAATGTCATTGGCTCAATTTATTGTGCAAAGGAAGCCATTAAGCGAATGAGCCCCCTTCATGGCGGAGTCGGTGGAAGTATTGTCAATCTCTCCAGTGTTGCCGCCAAAATTGGCGGTCCAGGACAATACGTTGACTACGCCGCTAGTAAAGGCGCTATTGACTCATTTACGATAGGGCTTTCCAAAGAGCTTGCCACTCAAAACATCAGAGTTAATGCTGTCAGGCCCGGCATTATTGATACTGAAATACACGCCAGTGGAGGACAACCCAACCGTGCAAAAGATTCATCCTCTATGGTTCCGATGCAACGACCAGGAACTGCAGAGGAGGTTGGCAAAGCTATTCTTTGGCTACTTAGCGAAGACTCCTCTTACACAACAGGCAGTGTGCTTGATGTGAGCGGCGGGCGTTAATTAATTTCTTACATATCTAAAACATGTCTCAAATCATTTCACACCATATTAATGCCCTTCCATTTTTAGGCAATAGCTCCAGAGAACAAGATGTTTTTAATCCCGCATCTGGCAAAGTAACTGCTCGTGTAAAGCTTGCAAATAGAGATGATGTGGCCTGCGCTGTTCAAGCTGCACAAGAAGCTTTTCCTAAATGGGCAGATCTACCGCCACTTAGGCGTGCTCGGATCATGTTTAAATTTTTAGAGCTATTAAACGCTCATAGAGATGAATTAGCCCATCTCATAACAGCTGAGCACGGGAAAGTTTTTACTGACGCTCAAGGTGAAGTTACAAGAGGCATTGAGATTGTGGAGTTTGCATGCGGAATACCTCAACTTCTAAAGACGGATTTCACAGATCAGGTCTCAACTGGCATAGACAATTGGGTCCTTCGTCAACCACTTGGCGTAGTTGCAGGCATTACTCCTTTCAATTTCCCAGTCATGGTACCCATGTGGATGTTTCCAGTGGCTATTGCATGCGGCAACACATTTGTTTTAAAACCTAGCCCAACAGACCCTTCGCCGTCTTTATTTATGGCTAAATTATTAGAGCAAGCGGGACTTCCAAAAGGGGTCTTTAACGTTATTCAAGGAGATAAGGAAGCAGTAGATGCATTATTAGATCATCCAGATGTTAAAGCGATCAGCTTTGTCGGATCGACGCCTATCGCCAACTACATCTATGAAACAGGTGCTCGGCACGGAAAGCGTGTTCAAGCTCTTGGCGGTGCTAAAAACCACATGGTCATCATGCCTGATGCTGATCTTGATCAAGCAACAGATGCTCTTATTGGAGCCGCATACGGCTCAGCTGGTGAGCGATGCATGGCCATTAGTGTTGCAGTAATGGTGGGCGATGTTGCTGACAAAATCGTACCCAAACTCATTGAGCGTACCAAAACACTCAAGATTCTCAACGGAACCGATCTTGCCGCAGAGATGGGTCCAATTGTGACTCACGTTGCAAAAGAGAGAATATCTGGTTATATCGAAAAGGGGGTTTCCGAGGGCGCCAAGTTACTCGTAGATGGAAGAGCGTTTAACGCTTCAAACGCAGGGAACGGATGTGAGAATGGATTTTGGTTAGGAGGCACCCTTTTTGATCACGTTAGCCCAAATATGTCCATTTACAAGGAGGAAATTTTCGGTCCCGTACTGTCGTGCGTAAGAGTTAATGATTTTGCTCAGGCGGTGGATCTTATCAATGCTCATGAGTTTGGCAATGGGGTATCTTGCTTTACAAGAGATGGCCATATTGCCCGCGAATTTGGACGTCGAATCCAAGTCGGTATGGTAGGCATCAACGTGCCTATACCCGTACCTATGGCTTGGCATGGGTTTGGGGGTTGGAAAAAGAGTCTATTTGGCGATATGCACGCTTACGGGGAAGAGGGTGTGCGTTTTTACACCAAACAAAAAAGTATCATGCAACGCTGGCCAGAGAGCACACCAAAGGGCGCAGAGTTTGTGATGCCAACGAGCCAATAAGTTATCGGCGCCATACTTATCAAGCTGCAAAATTCGAAAGTTATGATTGTTTATTAGAAATATATTGACGTGAGCTCTAATTCCTTTGATTTTATTATTGTGGGTGCAGGTACAGCAGGCTGCTTACTTGCTAATCGGCTCAGCGCTGATCCAAAAGTAAAAGTACTATTGCTTGAAGCAGGCGCAAAAGATAACTATCACTGGATACATATCCCAGTTGGCTATTTGTATTGCATTGGGAATCCCAAAACCGATTGGATGTACTCGACCCAACCCTGCGCAGGGCTTAATGGTCGAACTCTTAAATATCCCAGAGGAAGAGTGATGGGGGGGTGTTCCAGTATAAACGGCATGATTTACATGCGAGGCCAAGCTAGAGACTATGACCAATGGGCCAAGCAAGTTAATGATGACGATTGGAGCTGGGACAACAGCGTTCCTTTTTTTAAGTTTCATGAGCTTCATCATTTATTAAGCACCTCAATGCACTCCGGTGCAGACCAGGCTTTAATGGATAGAGTAAGCGCCCTCAACATTTCAAACTTCTACAAAGAAAGACTTTTCAACAGCCATGCTGGAGGAGAGTGGCATGTCCAACAACAGCGATTGAATTGGGACGTATTAGATGCCTTTGCCCGCGCGGCAGAGCAAAGCGGAATCCCTCAATCACAGGACTTCAATAAGGGCAATAACGAAGGTGTTGGATACTTTGAAGTCAATCAAAATAAAGGTTTGCGATTAAATACCCCCAAGGCTTTTTTAACTCCTGAAGTTTTAAAAAGACCCAATTTAACGGTGTGGACTAACGCTCAGGTTTCACGCTTATTGTTTGCGCAGCAGCCAGTAGCAGGATGTCAAGCCACGGGCGTTCAAATAGTTCGTAACGGACAAAGTACCGCAGCCGCAGCATCCAAAGAAGTTATCTTATGCGCTGGAAGTATTGGCACCCCTCAAATTCTAGAGTTATCAGGAATTGGCAATCCCTCAAAACTCAAAGAAGCAGGCATACAACCCCTTGTAGCCCTTGAAGGGGTGGGTGAGAATTTACAAGACCATCTTCAAATCAGAGCAATTTTTAAAGTACAAAATGCGGTAACTTTAAATACCCTAGCAAACAGTTGGTGGGGTAAATTAAAAATTGGTCTGGAATATGCAATCCACAGAAGTGGCCCAATGAGTATGGCGCCGTCTCAACTTGGCGTATTCGCAAAAAGCAATCCAGGTCTTTTATGGCCCAACCTGCAATACCACGTACAACCCTTAAGCCTTGAAGCTTTCGGAGAGCCGTTGCATAAGTTTCCAGCAATAACGGCAAGTGTTTGTAATTTAAATCCAACCAGTCGTGGCTCTATTCATATCCAAAGCCCTAATTTTAATGAGGCGCCTAAAATTCAGCCCAACTACTTGAGCACCCAAGAAGATCTAGATATTGCCGCTGATTCCCTTAAACTAACTCGCAAGATAGTTTCACAACCGGCCATGTCCAAGCACTGTCCGGTTGAATATAAGCCAGGAATCCAGTTTCAAAGCGATGCAGAACTTGCTCGTTTAGCAGGTGATATCGGCACCACTATTTTCCACCCCGTTGGAACTACAAAAATGGGACAAAAGAATGACCCAACAGCTGTTGTAGACTCCAGACTACGTGTATTCGACTCAAAAGGCTCGGTCATTAAGAATCTACGAATAGTTGATGCAAGCGTTATGCCTACGATTACCAGCGGCAACACAAATAGCCCAACGCTCATGATCGCTGAACGAGCTGCTTATTGGATTGCCAACGATCACAACGGGTAAGCACCTATTCGTTTATTTTAATGTGCGGATTACAGTCATGGTTCGCATTTAAAACTGGGGTGCGAGGAGACAAATAAAAAATAATATAACCAGAATCGGCTGTTGATTACGATTGATTACAATAGCCCATAAGGCACCACCTAAGCTTTATCAGGTTTGGGTGGTGTTTTTTAATTGTGCCTTTGTATCTTCAATTACTTGACTTTATCATCTCCCGCTTTGGATATTTTTAACTTTATCTTCATCACTATTGCAGCAGGAGTTGCTGGGTTTGTAGACTCGATCGTTGGCGGCGGTGGTCTCATTTTAGTGCCCACCCTATTTACCGCGTATCCAAGCACCATTCCAGCTACTCTTTTAGGTACCAACAAAGGGGCCTCTGTTTGGGGCACGGCCTTTGCTTCTTGGGCCTACTCACGGAAAATTAATTTGCCAGTCAAAGGCTTACTTTTAGGTGCTTTCTTTGCAATCATAGGATCCTTCACGGGCGCATGGTGTGTAACTCAAATATCGGCAACCGTTTTTAAAGCTGCCTTACCTTTTATTCTTTTGGCTCTTTTAATCTATACCTTGATAAAAAAAGAATTAGGTCAAATACATGCCCCTAGGTTCAACTCACGGGGGGAGCTAATTAGGCTGTCCATCATAGGCATATTGATTGGTTTTTATGATGGATTTTTTGGACCTGGTACTGGAAGCTTCTTTGTTTTCATACTTGTTCGGTGGCTTGGGTTCGATTTTTTGCATGCCTCTGCAGGTGCAAAAATTATGAATACCGCAAGTAATTCTGCCGCGCTTTTATTGTTTGCTGTGAATGGTTACGTTTGGTGGCATGTAGCTAT
>DAITOS010000071.1:0-14076 GCA_036834025.1 Limnohabitans sp. | reverse complement strand
AAAACAGATATTTTTATAATTTACTTTTTATCATCTTATGAATCAGTCTTTAAAAACAAAAGAAAACAATGAAGATCGCAAAGAAGACCGCAAAGAGCAAATCGCCGGACATTTGTTGGTTGAATGTTTAATCCAGCAAGGCATTAAACACGTCTTTGGGGTGCCAGGCGAGAGTTTCCTGGCTGTGCTTGACGGCTTTCATGCTTACAAAGACGATATTGATTTTGTGATCTGTAGGCAAGAAGGTGGCGCTGCCTTTATGGCAGAGGCCGCGGGTAAGTTAACCCAAAGACCAGGTGTATGCATGGTTACCAGAGGGCCAGGTGCAACCAACGCCTCCATTGGCGTGCACGCGGCTTTTCAGGACAGCACCCCAATGGTGCTATTTGTAGGGGACGTGGGAAGTGACTTTCGAAATAGAGAAGCATTCCAAGAACTTGATTACTCAAGTTTCTTTGGGCCCAGCACTGGGGGTATGGCCAAGCGAGTAGAGCGTATTGATGACCCAGCCCGCATTCCTGAATATGTTGCACGTGCTTTTGCAACGGCCATGAACGGAAGACCAGGCCCCGTTGTCGTGGTGTTGCCCGAGGATATGTTAACCAAGACGGTTCACACCAGGCCCATGCCCCGCTTAGAGGCGGTTCAAGCGTGGAGTGATCCAGGGGCGCTCAGGACCCTTAGAGAAATGCTGCTCGCTTCAACAAAGCCATTTGTCATTGCAGGTGGGGGAGGCTGGACGACGCAGGCCGCTCAGGCGTTAGAGCGTTTTAGTGAGAACTGGAGACTTCCCGTTGGAAACGCCTTTAGGTTTCAAGATACCTTTGACAACCACCACCCCAATTACGCAGGTGATGTTGGCATTGGACTCAACCCTAAACTTGCAAAGCGAATTAAAGAGAGTGATTTGATCATCGCCATTGGACCTCGTTTGGGTGAGATGACGACACAAGGGTACACGCTACTCAAAGCTCCCAAGGCTGATCAAAAACTTGTTCACTTTCATGCCAGCCCAGAGGAGCTGAACAGAGTCTATATTGCAGATCTAGCAATACTCTCAACAATGAACGCTGCTGCTCGGTCTTTAGAGGTTTTAACAGCGCCCGTAGAAGTGCCCTGGGAGGAGTGGACTCGCAGCGCCAACGCAGATTTCATCGCCAACCAAGTACCCCCTGCACCCAGTCCTGACGCTTTGATTGATATGCCCAGCATAATCGAGACCGTCAACCAACTTTTGCCAACAGACGCGGTACTCACCAACGGAGCAGGTAATTTTGCGAGTTGGGTTCATCGTTACCACAGACACCACGGCATCAGCAAGGGACACAAAACGCAGTTAGCGCCCACTCTCGGGTCTATGGGCTACGGGGTTCCAGCTGGTATTGCAGCGAACATTACCACAGGTCGAACCGCATTCACTATCGCAGGAGACGGGGATTTCCTGATGAACGGTCAAGAGCTCGCAACCGCCGTGCAACATGGAGGGAAAACTATTATCGTGTTGCTCAACAACGGGATGTACGGCACCATACGAATGCACCAAGAGCGCGAGTACCCATGGAATGAGAGTGGCTCAAAACTCGTCAACCCAGACTTTGTAGCCTATGCAAAGGCTTTCGGTTATGAGGGCGTTAGGGTTCATAAGACAGAGGAGTTTGAGCCAGCGTTTAAAGCCGCACTTGCTAGAGATAATGGCACTTTGATTGAGATTATTTTAGATCCAGAGATCATTACCACTCGTGCCAGTATGTCTCAAATTAGAGATGCTGCGTTGAAGGCTCAAAAGTCATAAAACGTTGCTATAAATGTTGCTATAAATGTTGCTATAAATGTTGTTATGAACGGTTTGTTGAATTTGAAATGATTAGCTTTTGGAGAAACGTGATGCGCGTATTTATAGCTTTTGCAGTCAGTCTTGCTTTTTCACTAACGAGTGCGCTCAGTACATCACAAACTGTACAGACCGCTCAAACTCCGAATACTAACAACACCACTAATGCTCAAAAGTCTGGTGTATGGACTGCACAAGACTTTAAGTTTCACACGGGCGAGGTCATGCCCTCACTCAACATTGGTTACACCACTCTTGGCAACCCAGACGGTGAGGTCGTAGTCATACTGCATGGCACTACAGGCACAGGGCAGGGCATGCTAAGCCCCGCCTTTGGAGGGGAACTCTTTGGGCCTGGGCAACCCCTTGACGCATCAAAATACTACATTGTTCTACCAGACTCCATAGGAACGGGTAAGTCCAGTAAGCCTTCTGACGGATTAAGAGCAAAGTTTCCAAAGTACAACTACGATGATATGGTGCTTGCGCAGTACCGGTTGCTAAGCGAGGGGCTTAACATAAAGCATGTAAGGATGATTCTTGGAAACTCGATGGGCGGGATGCATGCCTGGCTTTGGGGTATTGCTTACCCCAACTATATGGATGTTTTGGTTCCCATGGCTTCGTTGCCAATTGAGATGTCTGGGCGAAACTGGATGCTCCGCCGATTGGTGATTGATTCAATTAAGAACGACCCAGAGTGGATGGACGGAAACTACACTCGCCAACCCAGGAGTTTTCAGTTCTCCTCCGTTTATTACTCTGTTGCCTCAAACGGTGGAAGTCAATCCCTGCAAAGGCAGGCAAGTACAAGAAAGGCGGCCGATGAGTTCTTAGACAAAAAACTCAACACGCCTATAGACGCGGATGCCAATGATCACCTGTATCAATGGGATTCCTCTAAAGATTACAACCCATCAGGGCAGTTAGAGAAAATTAAGGCCTCAGTGCTTGCCATTAACTCTGCAGATGATGAAAGAAACCCACGTGAATTTAAAGTGTTGGAGAATTTGATTACAAAAATGCCAAACATTCAATACTACTTGATTCCAGCCAGTGATCAAACTTCAGGACACGGCACAACAGGACAGGCTAAGTGGTGGAAGGAAGAGGTCCGCTCCTTTTTGAATACAGCCCCAAAAAGATAACACTTCAAGTGGTTGATCAATAAGGATAGTTTTGATTCAAAGTTAGCTACTTAATGCCTCGATGAGCGGCCCCTCGGGGCGCTCAGACCTTACCTAGGATATCAGTCTAGGCTAATATTTTTACGCTTAATAAGTTGTTCGTAAATTTTGCTCTTGATTTCAGCGTTCTTGCGTATTTCATCGGGTGACCAAGTAATTGTCTCAAACGCAAATGTATTAAAGCGAGCTTTTACCTCAGGATCTGCCAATACCTTTAAGACATCTGAATTAATTTTGGCTTTTACATCAGCCGCTATCCCTTTGGGTGCCAATAGGCTTACGAATGAATTAACTTCAAAACCTGGGGGGCCGCCCGCCTCACCTATTGTGGGTACATCGGGCATTTGTGGCAGTCGTTTGGCTGCGGCCACTGCGATGTAGCGAATTTTTCCAGCCTTAAAAACGCCCTGACTTGAAGGAACGCTTGCAAAACTCCATTGGATATCGCCCGCACCGACGGATGTGAAAAGTTGGGAAACCTCTCTGTAGGCCACATGGGTCATCTCTGTTCCGGTCAATAGCTCGAGTTGCTCGCCCCCGAGGTGGCCAGGGCTTCCGACGCCCCATGACCCATAACTCATTTTATTGGGATCAGCCTTAGCAGTTGTAATCAAGTCTTTCATATTCTCAAACTTGGAGTCAGTGGCTACAGCCACCAAAAAGGGTGTTCGAAACAACGGCGCAACTGGGTCATAGGTATTGAGCGTGACAAAGTTTTTTGATTTGTACAAAAGCGGTAGTGCTGCCAAGTGTTCGCTATCAAGTTGTAATAAGGTGTAGCCATCTGCGGGCATACGTTGAGTGGCTTCAATTGCTATAAAACCCCCACCGCCTGGCTTGTTAGTTATGTTGACAGGTTGGCCCCATAGCTTAGATAGCTTTTCAGAAACTTGTCGCAAAACGGCGTCTGGTCCACTGCCAGCAGCAAACGCTGTCACGATGTTAACTGGCTTGTTTGGAAATGTATTGGCTTGCTCAGCTAATACCGGTGCAACAGATGACGCAATACATAGTGCAGAAAATAGCACACGACGAGTAATTGTGAAATTCATATTTATTCCCTTAATGAAATTTTATATACTTAAAAAGCTAAACCATAGGCTTCTCGGGGATTGAGGCAACAAACTGCGTACATTTTAATTTTTTGCTCCAAATGATATTCGATTGTCTTAAGCCAAGCTTGATGAGGTTTGCTCCCAACACTTTCAAATTGAAGGTTGAGAGAAGAATTAAATTTATCAAATTAATTATGAAGTTTAACCGCGATTCTCGTAAACGCCCAATTTTCGGTGAAGTGGGGATTCGTCTGCAATAAAAATAAAGCACGGTGAACTCTTGCTCATATTTGTCAGAGTGACCGCCTCATATCCCGGTGCGCAACAAGTGTCAGCTTCAATCAATGTGAAATCGCGGTCAACAATTTTGACCTGAGCCGAGCCCTCAATGATATGAAAGACCTGGGCTGGGGAGCGAGCAGGTAAACGAATGGTTTGTCCTTGGCGAAGCATCATGGCGTAAAAACCCAAAATGTTTTCTACATCACCACCCGTTTCAGGATTGATGTACGTCAGCTGAACATGTTCTTGATCGGGGGCATCTTTAGCAATCGATTCAAGAGCCGCTTTAGCCTGCGCCCATGGATAGCGAAGCATTGGATAAGCTTTATTGCCTCTCTCAAATGCTGGACTTGGTGACAATCCACTTCGTGTATATTTTTTATCACCCTCTCCAGGTAGCACAGATTGTTTGTCACCGTTAATATGGTACGAGGCCTCCATGTAGTAGACCAGGGGAAGGTCAAGCACATCAAGCCATATTACAGGCTGATTACCCTCGTGGCCGTGCTCATGCCAAGTACCTGTAGGTGTCAAAATCAAATCTCCTCGACTCATTGAACATTTTTCACCATCAACTGTCGTGTACGCGCCGTCCCCCTCTACGATCATTCGAACTGCGTTGGGGGTGTGTCGGTGGCTTGGAGCCCATTCCCCTGGCAGCAGCAATTGCATACCCAAATAGATTGCAGCACTGGCTTGCATTTTCTCTAATCCGTGCCCTGGATTAGCTAAAACGAGTACACGTCGCTCTGCTTTCTCAATGGGAGTTAGTTCACCTGCTTTTAGCAACAAAGGCTTCAAAGTTTTGTATGCCCAGTGAGTGGGTTGAGTATGACGCGTTGGGATATTTGGAGGTAATACACCCCTAAGACTAGGCCATAAAGGGACTAAATTGAGCTCTCGCAAGTCTTGGACATAATCTTTGGGTAAATCCTCTAAACGCCCGAGCTCTTGCATGGTCGTCTCCTTTTTGATCTGATGGCTTAATCAATAAATTAATATACGCTTCTATAGTACATCTAGGCGATCATCAAAACTGTGCATGTGAGGACAATCATCTAGAGACTTATCCTAGTTTTTTTAAATACCTTAGGTCTTTGGTTAAGCCCACTTTCTTGATTAAAACTAGGAGAAATAAAAAAGGGCGTATAAATACGCCCTTGATTTACAGATCTAGTTTAAGTTTACAAAATAACTTTAAGTGAACTTAAACGAAAGATGTGTATTTAAGCTTATCAGCTTAAGTGTTTGCCGATGAGTGAAGCAAGTTCAAACATGGTGATTTGAGCTTTGCCAAATACAACGCGCAATTTGTCATCTGCGTTGATGTTACGCTTGTTGACGTGGTCTTGTAGACCGTGCTTTTTGATGTAGATCCACAACTTGCTAACCACTTCAGTACGTGGCAGTGGAGCGTGACCAATTACAGCTGCAAGCGCTGCGCTTGGTGTCAACGGTCTCATGAACGCCGCGTTAGGTGTGCGCTTTTTAGCAGGAGCTTTTTTCGCAGCTTTTTTAGCTACTACTTTTTTAGCAGGAGCTTTTTTAGCCACTACTTTTTTTGCTACTGGTTTTTTCGCTGCGACTTTTTTAGCGGGAGCTTTTTTAGCTACTACTTTTTTCGCTGGAGCCTTTTTTGCGGCTGGTTTTTTTGCTGCTACTTTTTTTGCAGCTTTTTTTGCAGTTGCCATTTTTAGATTTCCTTTTTCTTAGATTAAGTGAAATACTGTGTCGATTGTTGAGAGAGACACAGCACTGCGGATGCTAATGGAAAAAATGCCATTTCCCTAGGGTGAAAGTACTTTTTTTCAATATTTTTGTTGTTTTTCCCTATGAAAAGGCATTTTTCCCCTCTGAGAAGTCGGTTTTCCCCTCTGAGAAGTCGGTTTTCCCCTCTGAGAAGTCTGCTTTCCCCTCTCAAAAATCATTTTAAATAGTCAAGTGATTTTGATTTTTAGATGAAATAAATCTCTTAATTGGATGCCTCTAAAGATGCTTAATCCAAGTGTTACTGGAAACAGACCAAGAACCGGTCACTGGCGAATACGTTCTTGAGTGATGCGTTTACTTGTAATTGCCTCATTTGCTCGGGCCACAAAAAAACTACATCCACCGCAAAAAGTTGAACTGAATGCTTCACTGAAAACAGTCAGCTCAGACCCAATGATCGGTGAAGCCAAGATAGGCGATTCGTTGGGGGTCGGTGTTTTTAAATTCAGACCCTCGATTCTCGGAAAGCTTTTTTTTCCTTTGTACTCTTACCATCGTTTGAAGATAACATCGACGTACTTGGGATCCATCTCACATAGAGGTTAAAATCTTTTTTTACCAAGAACTGACTTTTAAACGCAGACTTGAACAACGCAACCTTAAGTATTTCAAATGCCCCAAATAACACTACCCGATGGATCTGTCAGATCCTTTGACGCTGCAGTAACTGTTGATCAACTTGCACAAAGCATTGGAGCAGGTTTGGCAAAGGCCACACTCGCAGGGCGTGTAAACGGTACTCTCGTGGACTCATCGCATCTCATCAGTGAGGACTCAAAGGTCTCTATCGTCACAGCAAAAGATGCGGACGGGCTTGAGGTTATTCGCCACTCCACCGCGCACTTGCTAGCCTATGCGGTGAAAGAACTATTCCCTCAAGCACAGGTCACCATTGGTCCTGTCATTGAGAACGGGTTTTATTATGATTTCTCTTACTCACGACCCTTCACCCCTGAGGACTTGGTGGCCATAGAGAAAAGAATGAATGAGCTCAGTGCAAAGGATGAGCCAATCAAGCGCACAGTGATGCCCCGTGATCAAGCGGTCAAATACTTCAAAGACTTGGGGGAGCACTACAAAGCAGAAATTATCGATTCCATACCCGCGGGTGAGGATGTATCTCTTTATGCTGAGGGTGCCTTCACAGACCTTTGCAGAGGTCCTCACGTGCCCTCCACAGGACGCTTAAAGCACTTCAAGCTGATGAAGGTTGCCGGCGCATATTGGAGGGGAGACCATAAGAACGAAATGCTTCAACGCGTGTACGGCACCGCTTGGGCCAGCAAAGAAGAGTTGCAGCAGTATTTGGTGATGCTTGAAGAAGCCGAAAAGCGGGACCACAGAAAACTCGGCCGAGAACTGGACCTGTTTCATATTGACGAGCACTCACCAGGTACTGTCTTTTGGCACCCCAAGGGCTGGGTCCTTTGGCAAGAGGTTGAGCAGTACATGAGACGCGTGTACCGAGATAACGGTTATTTGGAGGTCAAAGGGCCACAGATCTTGGACCAAAGTTTGTGGGAAAAAACGGGTCACTGGGACAAGTACCGTGAAAATATGTTCACAACTGAGAGTGAAAAAAGAGACTATGCGTTAAAACCCATGAATTGTCCAGGGCACATTCTGATTTTTAACCAGGGTATCAAAAGTTACAGAGATCTACCGTTGAGGTTTGGTGAGTTTGGTCAATGCCACCGTAACGAGCCAACAGGTGGCCTCCACGGCATTATGCGAGTAAGGGCTTTTACTCAAGACGATGGCCATATCTTTTGTACCGAAGACCAAATACAGTCCGAGGTGGTTGCATTCACGACTTTGTTACAGAAAGTTTATAAAGACTTTGGTTTTACTGACATCATCTACAAACTCTCGACGAGGCCTGAGAAGCGGATAGGTTCGGAGGAGTCTTGGGACCGAGCCGAGAAAGCCTTGGCAGAGGGGCTTAAAGCCTCTGGTTGTGATTTTGAATATTTGCCAGGCGAGGGTGCTTTTTACGGCCCCAAAATTGAATACACACTAAAAGACGCGCTTGGCAGGCCTTGGCAGTGCGGAACAATCCAAGTTGATCCCAACCTACCCGAGCGCCTAGGCGCTGAGTATGTGGGGGAGGACGGACAAAGACACCGGCCCATCGTTTTGCATAGAGCGATCGTTGGAAGCTTGGAGCGGTTCATTGGAATTTTGATCGAGCAGTTCGCCGGTGCTCTTCCGGTTTGGCTGGCGCCAACGCAAGTTTGCGTGCTCAATATCTCTGAGGGGCAGGCCGAATACGCTACAAATGTCTCAAAAATGCTGAAAAATCAAGGGTTTAGAGTAGAGCAAGACTTACGCAATGAGAAAATTACGTTTAAAATACGGGAGCACTCGTTGCAAAAGCTTCCTTATTTGATTGTCATTGGTGACAAAGAGGTTGCATCTAGTACCGTGGCAGTGCGCGCCCGAGGCAATATTGACCTCGGAGTGATGTCCTTGGAGGCCTTTACTCAAAGAATCCTGGAAGATGTTACTCACAAAAGATGACCTGTCTTAGGCTGGGTCGACTTTGGCGTATCACTGTACCGGAGATTCACCAAATCCAAACATTTGTTTGGGTTGGTACATTTTTGAGGACATGAACCATCGCTACAGAATTTAGAGATCGCCGTCAGCGCGAAGAGCGTAAGCATCGCTTAAACCGTGAAATCACGGTACCCGAAATCCGTTTAACGGGCCCAGAAAACGAACCTTTGGGGGTTGTCAGCTTGACTGAGGCTCTCAGGCTGGCTGGGGAATACGATGTTGATTTGGTAGAGATCGCCCCTATGGCGACCCCTCCTGTTTGTAGGTTAATGGACTACGGAAAGTTCAAATACCAAGAACAAAAGAAGGCGGCAGAGGCTAAATCAAAGCAAAAGGTCATTGATGTCAAGGAAATCAAGTTCCGTCCGGGAACTGATGACGGGGATTACAACATCAAGATGCGCAACATCAAGCGTTTCTTGGATGATGGGGATAAATGCAAGATCACCTTGCGGTTTCGAGGTCGTGAGATCACTCACCAAGAGCTCGGGATGGCACTCTTGCAGAGAATTAAGGATGAGTTGGCAGATTTAATCATTGTTGAGCAGTTCCCTAAGTTAGAGGGAAGACAGATGGTGATGATGATTGCGCCAGGAAAGAGAAAACCCGGTAGCGTGGCCAAACCGGTAAGCGAAACTGCAGCAGTGTCTGCAGAAGCTTAAAAAGGCAACGCAAAAAAAGCAAGTGTCTCGGGGCTAACAAGACTGCGGGGTAATTTCGCAGGCGCCTCACGAGCACAATTTAAAAAGGGAGCAGAAAATGCCCAAAATGAAGACTAAAAGTAGCGCAAAGAAGCGCTTTCGAGTTCGCCCAGGTGGAACCGTCAAACGCGGTCAAGCCTTCAAGCGTCATATTTTGACCAAGAAGAGCACCAAGAACAAACGTCACCTGCGTGGAGCCGTTTCTGTACATGAGACCAATATGGGTCACATGGCGCAGATGTTGCCCACAGCTGGCCTTTAATCCCCCAAGCGAACTAGGAGAAAAAATATGCCTCGCGTAAAACGTGGTGTGACGGCAAGAGCCCGTCATAAAAAAGTACTTGCCCTTGCAAAAGGATTTCGTGGTCGTCGTGGAAATGTTTTCAGAATCGCTAAACAAGCGGTAATGAAAGCAGGGCAATATGCCTACAGAGACCGTCGTACAAAGAAACGTGTATTCAGACAACTTTGGATTGCTCGTATCAACGCAGCAGCCAGAGAGTTTGGAATCACTTACAGCCAATTTGCCAACGGTCTTCGCAAAGCTGCGATTGAGATCGATCGCAAAATGCTTGCTGACTTGGCTGTGCATGATAAGGCCGCTTTCGGCACTATCGTAGATCAAGTGAAAGCACACCTGGCTGCATAAGTGAATGTTGGTGAGCTAGTTTGAGTTTGGTGACTTTGTTTACTTAAACTCACACAGCTCACAACACTCACCATAAGCAACTAACTGTTTACTTGATGGATTAAAACTTCTTCAAGTTTCTCCAGTTGGATTGACTTAATGATCAAGGGATTGTGGCTTTTTAAAGCTTCGATCCCTTTTTTGTTTCATACCCCAAAACCCTATACCTCCAAACTAAATTCGAGAGTTTTATGAGCGATCTAGATACCCTGGTGCGAGATGCCAAGGCGTTATTTGAGTCTTGCCAGACCCCCGCGGAACTAGAGAACGCGAAGGCTCAGTTTCTTGGCAAAGCTGGCCACATTACGGTGTTGATGAAAGGGCTTGGCGCTTTAAGCATTGAGGAAAAGAAAGCCCAGGGTGCGTTGATCAATAAATCAAAGGTCGCAATAGAAGAAGCCCTTAACGCCAAAAGGCAAGCCCTAGCGGACGCCGAACTCAATTTGCAACTCAAAGCTGAAGCTATTGATGTAAGCCTTCCCGCGCGCGCACAGGCCTCAGGCGGTTTGCATCCGGTCTCTTTAACTTTAGAGAGAATCGAAGCTATTTTTGGCTCCATGGGGTTTGATGTTGCACAGGGCCCTGAGATTGAGACAGACTGGTTTAATTTCACCGCGCTCAATACACCCCCTGATCATCCTGCAAGGTCTATGCATGACACCTTCTATGTAGAAGGAGACTACGTTCTTAGAACTCATACAAGCCCCATGCAAATACGCTACGCAGTCGAACATGTCAGAAAACATAAAGCTGCGCTAGACACGAATGAGGCAATCCCAGAAATTCGCGTCATAGCTCCAGGGCGTACCTACCGAGTAGACAGTGATGCGACGCACTCACCCATGTTCCATCAGTGCGAGGGATTGTGGATTGGTGAGGCGGTGAGTTTTAAAGACTTAAAGGTTGTCTTTACTGATTTTTGTTATTCGTTTTTTGAAACACGTGACCTAGAACTTCGATTTAGGCCGAGCTTTTTCCCGTTTACTGAGCCCAGTGCAGAAATTGATATCAAATTCTCAAGCGGACCTTTGTCAGGTCGCTGGTTAGAGGTCGCAGGGTCGGGACAAGTGCATCCCAAAGTGGTCTCCAACATGGGACTAGACCCAGAGAAATATATTGGTTTTGCATTCGGCATGGGGCCAGACCGTTTGACCATGCTTCGTTACGGTGTGAATGACTTAAGACTTTTCTTTGACGGGGACTTAAGATTCCTCAGTCAATTTAAATAATTCCAACCTAATTTAAGAATATTTTATGCAGTTCCCAGAATCATGGTTGCGTGAGTTTTGTAATCCGCCTATCTCCACTCAGGCACTAGCTGATGTGCTCACTATGGCAGGGCTAGAGGTTGAAGAGCTTAAAGTGGTTGCTCCTCCTTTTACAAAAGTGTTGGTCGGCGAAATCATTGAAGCCGTGCAACACCCCAACGCAGATAGGCTAAGGGTCTGCAAAGTCAATGTTGGATTACCCACGCCACTGAACATTGTTTGCGGTGCACCCAATGCAAGAGTAGGCATCAAGGTGCCCTGTGCAACGGTTGGTGCAGTACTGCCACCAGGGGCAGACGGTAAACCCTTTGTCATCAAAGTCGGACAACTAAGGGGCGTAGAGAGTGAGGGCATGCTTTGCTCATCTAAAGAACTGGGACTGAGTGATGAACACGGTGGTTTACTTGAGTTAGAGACAGATGCAGTTGTTGGACAAGACATAAGGGCGCATCTTAACTTGGACGACACTCTCTTTGTCTTGAAATTAACTCCTAACCTCGCACACTGCTTGAGTGTTTACGGTGTAGCACGTGAGTTGAGTGCCTTGACCGGTGCTCCCCTAAAACCACTAGCTGATACAAACAGCGCGGTTTCAATCTCTGGCCAAACTTTTAAAACTCAGCACCATGCTGTAGAGTCAAGCGACCCACAAAACAAACTAGCAGTTGAGATTCAGGCAAAAGAGCTTTGCGGAAGATTCAGTGGACGCGTCATGGGGGGGCTCAACACGAGTGTTAAAACCCCCAACTGGATGATCCAACGCCTCGAGAGATGTGGTCAACGCAGCGTAAGCCCACTCGTGGATATCTCCAACTATGTGATGTTTGAGTCCGGTCAACCGACGCACATTTTTGATCGCGACAAAATCACCGGTGCCCTCCAAGTAAGGTGGGCCAAAGAGGGTGAGACGCTTAAACTATTGAACGGCAACACCGTCAACCTGGACCCCTCAGTTGGAGTCATCGCAGATGACGCCCAGGTTGAATCGCTCGCAGGCATCATGGGCGGCGATGCAAGTGCAGTGGGCGACGCCACAAAAAATATTTACATTGAAGCCGCATTTTGGTGGCCACAATCGGTGGTCGGTAGATCAAGGAAATTTAACTTCAGTACCGATGCTGGGCACAGGTTTGAGAGGGGCGTTGACCCTGAGCTTACAGTGTGGGCAATTGGGCGTATCACCCAGTTGATTGAGTTGATCTGTGGCAGCCAAGCCCTGAGTTGCGGCTCCGTATTTGATTTAACTGTCAACACGCCGGTGCGAGCACCAGTGAGTCTAAGAGTGGAGCGTGCAATCAAAGTGATTGGTATGACCATTTCTCAAGAAAAAATGGTGCAGGCGCTGCAAAGCCTTGGCTTGAAGGTGTCTGAGCAACCGGGCTTGCTGAGCGTCACTCCTCCCTCTTACAGATTTGATATTCAGATTGAAGAAGACTTGATTGAGGAGGTTGCAAGAATCATTGGATTTGATCACCTGCCTTCATCACCTCCCGTTGCCCCCATAACCCCCAAAGTACGTGCCGAGTCGCAACGAGCGCCCTTTGCTTTGAGAAGAAAAATTGCTGGACTGGGTTACCAAGAAACCATCAACTTCAGCTTTGTCAAAGAGGAGTGGGAAAAAGAGTTGAGCGGGAACCCGGATCCTGTTAAATTGTTAAATCCAATTGCTGCTCCGATGAGCGTGATGCGCTCATCCCTTTTGGGCTCCTTGCTTGAGGTCCTTCGCTTTAACTTGGATCACAAGGCAACACGCGTTCGTATTTTTGAGATCGGTAGAATTTTTAAGAAGGACGCAAACGTAGAGCATTCCAGCACAACAGTTGCTGGGATCGATCAGCCGATGCGAATTGCAGGACTTGCCTATGGTCCTCAAGCACCACTTCAGTGGGGAACTTCTGAGCGAGGGGTCGACTTCTTTGATTTAAAAGCCGATGTTCAAGCCCTCTTTGGTCCCGTTCAGTTAGAGTTTAAATCTTTATCGGATCAAACCAAAGAAGCACAGTACACCTCGCATCCTGCACTGCACCCAGGGCGAAGTGCAGTTGTTTTAAAAGATAACAAAGTCATTGGATACCTGGGCGAGTTGCATCCCAAGCATCGTCAGTCTTGGGGATTTGCAAATGCACCTTTGCTGTTTGAATTTGATTGGGATGCATTGGTACAAGGTACAGTACCCAAAGCACAACCCGTAGCACGTTTTCAGGCCGTTGAACGAGATTTGGCTGTGGTTGTGAAAGAAAGCACCACACATGCAGAATTAATGGACGCAGTCCACAGTGCATCCACTGGGGGATTGATAAGATCTGCTTGTCTTTTTGATATTTATCGACCTAAAGCTCAATCTGTAACGGGCCTACAAGAGGATGAGAAAAGTTTGGCGATTCGCTTAAGCTTGTTAAGCGAGGATGCGACATTAACGGAGCCTCAAATTGATAGTACCATCGAAGTGGTGTTGGGTGCTTTGAGTGCCAAATTGGGTGCACGTTTGCGTACTTAAAAAGGATGGGCAATTAGATCGTTTGAGTACGAATAAGTTAAAGCAAAGTAAATTTGAATTTGAATGTAAGTTAATTTAATTTAAGTTAAGCTAGGTCAAGTTAAGTTAGGTCAAGTTAAGTTAGGTCAAGTTAAGTTAGGTCAAGTTATGTCGCCAACTGAGTCTAAATGGCCCTGGCAAAACGGAGTAATAAATCATGGAACTGTCACTCGAGAGTTTAGAAACCCCAGCGCTCACC
>DAITOS010000070.1:0-15979 GCA_036834025.1 Limnohabitans sp. | reverse complement strand
AATTAATGAGAATCATTCGCATTTGATGTGTATAATGAGAATGATTCTCATTAACTATTTCATCAAAATGTCATTTGAATGCAATCTCAAAAACATTCGCTTTGTTAAATTTTTAGTGTTAGGTGGATTTTTAATTACGTCGCTCAATGTTTATTCCGATGAACCTTTGAGAAATGGTTCTTTTAATTTGGACAATTTATCGATAACAAGCACTTCGTTGATCGATGATTTAAAAGGCAGGGTTACGGACTCTCAAGATTGGAGTCTACATGCCCAATCAACCTATATATATCAACAAAAAAATAATTTCTATTCCCCCTACTATGGCCAAAACAGTCTTCTTAACAAAATTGAAGGCGGAGGCGACAAAAGCTATACCTTTAGCACCACTGCTTTCATCGGTAAAAGGCTTTGGACAGGAACTGAATTTTTTATCAACCCAGAGATTTTTCAAGGCATGCCCTTTAATGGGCAATTGGTAGGACTGGGTGGATTCCAAAATGGTGAATTGCAAAAGGGCGCATTTGAATCCCCTGTTTATTACACGGCAAGGGCGTTTTTGCGCCAAACTATTAACTTGGATGGTGAAGAGGAGAACGCACCTGGAGGCGCTAACCAATTTAAAGGATTGGCCAGCAAAAATCGTTTGGTGTTGTCCTTCGGTAAATTAGCTTCACTGGACTATTTCGACGACAACCTCTACAGCCATGATCCAAGAACTCAGTTTCAGAATTTTTCAATATTCTCAATGGGAGCTTTTGGATATGCAGCGGATATTAAAGGATTTACTGTAGGGGGTGTTGCAGAGTGGTATCAAGATAACTGGATCGTTAAGGTCGCAAGATTAGCACTCCCAATGATTCCGAATACTCCTCAACTGGATTATTCTTTGAAAAAAAACTATGCCGATCAAATTGAGCTAACTCGATTTCACCAAATCGCAAATCAACCAGGAGCCTTCAGAACACTTTTATATCGTCAAAATGCTTATATGGCCAGTTATCAAGATGCAATCGACACAAGTCTACAAAATAAATTACCACCAGAAATAATCGACAATCGAAAAAATAGCAATTCGTCTTGGGGTTATGGGATAAACACTGAACAAGCAATCAATGAAGACATCGGAATCTTTGCTAGATGGAGTTGGAATACAGGAGCCACTGAGACCCAAACTCTCGATATTAGTAAATCACTTGCTTTCGGTGCAAGTGTAAAAGGAAGCTATTGGTCTAGGCCTGAAGACACCATGGGCCTAGGCTATGCGCTTAATGGTATCTCAAGTGCTGAAATCAATTACCTGAAGCTTGGTGGTATGACTGCATTCATTGGCGATGGAAACATCAGCTACAAACCTGAAACCATTTTTGAATGCTATTACAACACATCACTTAACAAGGTTTTAAACTTAACCCTTGATATTCAAAAAATAACAAATCCATCCTATAACTCAGCAAGAGGGCCAGTCAATATTTTAGGTTTGAGGCTTCATTTTGAAATATAAATTTATGAACTAATGATTCCTATCACTTCTTTTCGCTTTAAATTCATCCATTTAAGCCCAAAAAAGATTTTATTTTTTCAAAAGAAGTTTATTGGAGGCGCGGGCCGGAGTCGAACCGACCTACACGAATTTCAAATAAGAAATTCGCATTACTATTGATGGACCACGATTAATTCATTTGTCAGCTCAATGAATCTGTGGCCAATACCGGCCTCTGAAATTGCAGACATATTTAATTTCAACAACTTTTCTAATTTTTCATTGGAAATATTACCTGTATTAATAAGTAACAACTTGGGATCTCCAAAGACCATGAAATTTTGAACAAAGTCACTGTCCTTACTAACAACAAAACGATCTTCTTTGACCGCTATCTCAATGATCTGATGATCAGGCGTCTTATTTTTTAGTGGCAGCTCAAGTGTATGTTTGGCTTCATGACCGAGTTCAGTCAACCAAGAGCAGAGTTTTACTGGCAGTTGCGCATCAACTAAAAATCTCATGCAGAAAGCTTTTCAAACCGATTGACATGCGCAAGCCGAGCAGCATAGGAGAGAGCTGCCAAAATATCACCATGAGTCAAATCTTCATAATCCGACAATATTTCTTCAAACGTCATGCCAGCCGCTAACCACTCAAGTACATTTTCAACGGGATAACGCAATCCCCGAATGCAAGGCTTACCGTGGCATAGATTGGGGTCTAGAGTAATAATAGAGTTCATCTTTGATTCACCTAAATCGTTAAGTCGCAAAAGTCATAGTGTCTTAATTTTGCATAAAAAATCTAAGCAAATCCAATTGATGGAGGCGCGGGCCGGAGTCGAACCGACCTACTCGGATTTGCAATCCGGTGCATAACCGCTTTGCTACCGCGCCGTAATGCTGATCATCTGATAAAAAAGGGAAGCAAGAGCTTCCCTTTTAGAGATATGGAGCGGGAAACGAGGCTCGAACTCGCGACCTCAACCTTGGCAAGGTTGCGCTCTACCAACTGAGCTATTCCCGCGTAGATCGGTATTATAACCGATCTAATCTAAATGTGCATTCACTTTAGTAACTTTAATACCAATTAATGTTTAACTGCCGTTGATTCAGTTTTTCCAGATTCTGCAGCAACAACTTGCGTGGCCAACTCCTCTTCGGTCAAAGGGGTTGGCATCCTGACCAAAGCGATTTCTAGTGCTTTATCTATCCACTTTACAGGAATGATCTCCAATCCGTTTTTAACATTCTCGGGGATCTCTTGTAAGTCTTTAACGTTTTCTTCAGGAATAAGTACGGTTTTAATTCCGCCACGTAGAGCCGCTAAAAGCTTTTCCTTAAGCCCACCGATTGCAGTGACTTCACCTCGAAGGGTGATTTCACCCGTCATTGCCACATCGCTTCGAACCGCAATACCAGTCATCGTTGAAACAATAGCAATTGTCATAGCAACGCCTGCACTCGGACCATCCTTTGGAGTTGCTCCATCAGGTACGTGAATATGAATATCCTTTTTCTCAAAGGCTTCATCTTTAATACCTAAGATCTTTGATCTTGAACGCACAACAGTACGCGCAGTTTCAACAGACTCCTTCATCACATCACCAAGTGAGCCCGTGCGACTGATAACTCCTTTACCAGGCATGATTGCGGATTCGATGGTAAGTAAGTCCCCACCCACCTCGGTCCAGGCCAAGCCAACAACCTGACCGACTTGGTCTTGTTGCTCCGCACGACCGTAGTTGTACTTTCTAACGCCTAGAAAGTCATTAAGATTATCTGGCGTGACTTTTACCTGCGCCTTCATCTCACCCAACTGTATTGCCTTAACTACCTTACGACATACCTTTGAGATTTCGCGCTCGAGGGAACGAACTCCAGCCTCACGGGTGTAGTAACGTACCAAATCAATCATCGCTGCCTCGGAAATACTTAATTCATTTTCCTTTAAGCCGTTGTTGGTTAACTGCTTAGGAAACAGATATTTTTGGGCGATGTTAACTTTCTCATCTTCAGTGTAGCCAGAGAGTCTAATGACCTCCATCCGATCCAAAAGTGCAGAGGGAATATTCATTGAGTTGGATGTTGCAACAAACATTACATCACTCAGATCAAAATCTACTTCAACGTAATGATCATTGAAGGTATGATTTTGTTCAGGATCCAATACCTCGAGCAACGCACTTGATGGATCTCCCCTAAAGTCTGATCCTAACTTGTCAATCTCATCAAGTAAGAAAAGGGGGTTACGAGCACTTACTTTGGTCAAGCTTTGCAGCACCTTACCCGGCAGGGCTCCAATGTAGGTTCTTCTATGACCACGAATTTCCGCTTCGTCGCGCATTCCGCCAAGCGCCATGCGAACATATTTCCTGCCCGTTGCCTTTGCAATGGATTGACCAAGGGATGTCTTACCGACCCCAGGTGGCCCAACCAAACAAAGAATAGGAGCTTTTAGTTTGTCAACTCGTTTTTGTACAGCAAGATACTCAAGTATCCTGTCCTTGACTTTTTCAAGCCCGTAGTGATCTTCATTAAGTACCTCCTCAGCATAGGGGAGATCGTGTTTAATCTTGGTCTTCTTCGCCCATGGCAAGTTAACCAAAACATCAATATAGTTACGAACTACGGTCGCCTCAGCTGACATGGGAGACATCAGCTTGAGTTTCTTTAACTCACCCTCAGCCTTTTTGCGAGCATCGGCAGGCATTTTGGCAGCTTTGATTTTCTTCTCTATCTCCTCTATATCGGCGCCTTCTTCGCCCTCTCCAAGCTCCTTTTGAATGGCTTTAACTTGCTCATTCAAATAGAAATCTCGCTGATTCTTCTCCATTTGTCGCTTCACTCTGGAGCGGATCTTTTTATCAACATTCAATATATCAACTTCACGCTCAAGCTGAGTGAAGAGGTTTTCTAAACGAGCTTTAACGCTAGAGAGATCCAAAATGATCTGCTTGTTATCAAGCTTGAGCGGCAAATGTGCAGCAATAGTGTCGGCAAGTCTTCCCGGATCATCTATGCTAGCAATCGAGGTCAATATTTCAGGTGGGATTTTCTTGTTCAGTTTGACATACTGATCAAACTGCTGCATCACGGCTCTGCGAAGTGCTTCAATCTCATTTTCACCCTTAACACTATGATCAAGCTCAATTGGCGTAACGTTTGCACTGAAATGAGATTCGCCCTCTTCAATTTTGTTGACCAAGGCTCTTTGTTGGCCTTCAACCAAAACCTTGACTGTACCGTCCGGTAATTTAAGCATTTGAAGGATGGTTGAGACGCAACCGACCTCAAACATATCATCTACCGCTGGCTCATCTTTGGCAGCAGTTTTTTGGGCTACCAACATAATCCTACGCTCTGCAACCATTGCCGACTCAAGTGCCTTGATACTTTTAGGGCGCCCCACGAAAAGTGGGATGACCATATGTGGAAATACAACCACGTCTCGAAGTGGCAATAAGGGTAAGTCAATTGGCTCTGGGGGAAGGGATACTTGTCCGGACATGGTTTATTTCCATTTAAAAATGAGCCTAGGTGAATAAAATCCTAAAAAGATTTCACCCCACTGTTCATGGTTATGCAATTAAGCCTTTTTAGCAGCCTCTCGGTACACCAATAAAGGTGCCTTGTTCTCTTCAATGGTGGATTCCTCCACCACTACTTTTTCTACATTACTTGCACTTGGTAAATCAAACATGGTGTCAATTAACGAATGTTCAAGTATGGATCTGAGTCCCCTTGCACCTGTTTTCCTAGCAAGTGCTTTTTTAGCAATCGCTTTTAATGCAAGAGGTCGAATCTCAAGCTCTACACCCTCCATATGAAGGAGTTGAGCGTATTGCTTAAGTAGAGCATTTTTAGGCTCAGTCAAAATTTGTACTAATGCGTCCTCAGTTAACTCATCAAGAGTTGCTACGACTGGCAACCTTCCAACAAGCTCGGGAATCAAACCAAACTTAATTAGGTCTTCAGGCTCAACGTCACCAAAGACTTGAGTAAGAGTTTTTTCTGCCTTAGTTCTGACCACAGCTCCAAACCCGATACCCGAGGTATCAGTTCGGTTTTGAATGACCTTCTCCAACCCAGCAAAAGCACCTCCACAGATAAACAAAATATTGGTAGTGTCAACTTGCAAGAAATCTTGGTTGGGGTGCTTTCTTCCGCCCTGGGGAGGAATACTTGCCATGGTACCTTCAATCAACTTTAAAAGTGCTTGTTGAACGCCCTCTCCAGAAACGTCACGGGTGATGGATGGGTTGTCAGATTTTCTAGAAATCTTATCTATCTCATCTATGTAGACAATTCCTTTTTGTGCTCTTGCAATATCGTAATTGCAGTTTTGCAAAAGTTTTTGGATGATATTTTCAACGTCTTCACCGACGTATCCAGCCTCAGTAAGAGTTGTTGCATCTGCCATCACAAATGGAACATCCAACATCCTTGCAAGCGTTTGTGCAAGCAGTGTCTTTCCTGAGCCTGTTGGACCAATTAATAAAATATTGGTTTTTGTAAGCTCGATATCTTCTTTCTGGGCAGTTTCTTTGTGCTTCAACCTGTTGTAGTGGTTATACACAGCAACGGCCAATGAGCGCTTTGCCACCTCTTGGCCAATTACGTAATGGTCCAGATTGTTTTTGATCTCAAGTGGAGTCGGTAAATCGCTACGGTGAGTACCATCGGATTTTTCGCTCGGCACTTCATCACGAATGATGTCATTGCATAAATCAATGCATTCATCGCAAATAAATACAGATGGACCTGCTATAAGTTTTTTGACCTCATGCTGACTTTTGCCGCAAAAGGAACAATACAAGGTCTTTTCTCTAGGGTTGCCTTTTTTATCGGCCATTCATTTCCGCCTATTTCAAATTTGAAACCAAATGATAACTAAATTTAGCCTAAAACCGGCCACTTTTGAAATAAAGCAGGAATCGTGCAAGTTTTAGAGCCTTTTTAGCACTTTCAACACATTATCAGGGCCGTTTGGAGATCACCTGATCCACTATTCCGTACTCTTTGGTCTCCTCAGCTGAGAGGTAAAAGTCACGTTCAGTGTCTAAATTGATCTTCTCTAGGGGCTGTCCGGTACGCTCAGCGGTGATTTTATTGAGCTGTTCACGGGTTTTCAAAATCTCACGCGCTGCAATCTCAATCTCAGTGGCTTGACCTTGAGTTCCACCTAATGGCTGATGAATCATGACTTTAGAGTTGGGTAAGGCAAATCTTTTGCCTTTCTCGCCAGCTGCGAGCAAAAAGGCACCCATGCTTGCCGCCATTCCAATACAAAGCGTGGAGACATCAGGTTTAATAAAGTTCATCGTATCAAAAATAGCCAATCCGGCACTAACTGAACCTCCGGGAGAATTGATATAGAGGGAAATATCTTTATCAGGATTCTCGCTCTCCAGGAAGAGCAATTGGGCGACAACTAAGTTAGCCGTCTGGTCATTGACTGGTCCAACTAAAAAAATCACTCTCTCCTTAAGTAAGCGGGAATATATGTCGTACGAGCGCTCACCTCGGCCAGACTGCTCTATCACCATTGGTACTAAACCCAATGCTTGGGTATCTAAGGTACTCATAATTAACTCCGTTTTCAAAAATTTAAGCTGACTGTTGTTCCATTAACTCGTCAAATGAAACAGTTCGCTCAGAAACTTGCATTTGAGCAAGAATGAAATCTGTAACGTTATTCTCAATTACCCATGACTCGACCTCAGCCATACGGCGGTTGTCTCTGTAATACCAGCTTGCAACTTCGCTTGGTTTTTCATAGCTTGAAGACATTTCTTCAATCTGTTTTTTGATTTGGTCTTTGGTGGCATGAAGTGAGTGCTTTCTGACGAGCTCACCAATTACCAAACCCATTTTTACTTGACGCTCAGCCTGGGGACGAAAGATTTCCTCAGGAATGGGAGCTTTCTCAGCGTCCTTGATACCGCGTTGCTTGAGCTCCGCCCTGGCTGCCTCTACTTGTCTATCAATCTCTGATTGAACAATAGATTTAGGTAAATCAAGTTGCGCATTGTCAATAAGCGCGTCAAGTGCTGCACTTTTATTTTTCTTAAGCAATCGGGCTTTGACCTCTAACTCAAGGTTTCTTCTGACCTCGGCCATTAATCCATCTACTGTTCCCTCAGGTACGCCTAACGATTTGGCAAAAGCATCATTGAGCTCAGGCAAGTGAGAGGCTTCAACCTTTTTAACGGTAACCATAAAGTCAGCGGTTTTGCCCGCAACCTCACGGCCGTGATAGTCAGCAGGGAACTCAAGGGGAAATGTTTTACTCTCTCCAAGTTTCATACCGTGCACAGCATCATCAAACTCTTTGAGCATCCGACCTTCGCCTAAAACAAATTGAAAGTCCTCAGCTTTACCACCTTCAAATGTCTCCCCATCAATTCGGCCTTCAAAGTCGACGGTCACTCTGTCTGAGCTTTCTGCCTTAGCATCTAAGCCGCGAAGAGTATATGTACGTTTTTGGGACTTTAATATGCCAATGGTCTTTTGCAAAGACTCATCTGAGACTTCGCAGGTAAGTTTCTCAACCTTGATTTGAGAAATATCGGATACAGTTACCTCTGGGTAAACCTCAAAAAGTGCGTCAAAAGACAATTGCCCCTCGGGCGCACCCTCAGATTCGCTGATCTTGGGAGCGCCTGCAACACGTAACTTAGCCTCATTTGCTGCTGATTGGAAAGCTTCGCCCACTTTATCGTTCATCACTTCGTAATGTACTGAGTAGCCATAACGCTGAGCAACAATGTTCATTGGGACTTTGCCGGGCCTAAAGCCATCAATTTTGACTTTTCTGGCGAGCCGTTTTAGCCTCGTATCAACTTCATTTTGGATGACTTCAACTGGTAAAGTTAAAGTCATCTTGCGCTCAAGTTTTTCGAGGGTTTCTACGTGGATTGTCATGAAAATTTTCCTAATTAATTTACCCACTCTTGTGTGTGAGTAATATATCTGGTGCGCGGGGGGGGACTCGAACCCCCACAGTATTTCTACCGTCAGGACCTAAACCTGGTGCGTCTACCAATTTCGCCACCCGCGCAGGTTATCAAAATAATAACGGGCGGTCTACTCTTGCAAACCACCCGTTTGAAATCGGTCAACCCTAAATTCTACCCCCTTGTGCGCCGAAATACGAATGCCTTGGGTCTAAAATCCACATCAGTCCTGTTGTTAAGACAAAAATTGCCTCAACTTAGGACTTTAAATGCTAAAAAAAATACAAAATTAAAAATGTTTTCTCTTTTTGTTACCTGAACCTACCCCCTACTTATGATCAATCAGGCAAAAGCCCTAAAGGTTGACCACTACGAGAACTTTCCAGTTGCATCTTGGCTATGCCCAAGACATTTACGTTTTCCAGTGAGCGTTATTTATCATTTTGCTCGAACAGCGGATGATTTAGCAGATGAAGGACCTTCAAGTGCAGCACAAAGATTAATCGATCTCTCAGAATTTCGCTCGGACCTGAACCACTGTCTTTCAGATGCAAATAATACGTCAGCCGCCTCAGGCCTGGAGAAGTCCTACTTAGAAAGATCCAAATGGCCCCAAATCTTCAAACCTTTAGGCACCGTTTTAAGGGAGTATCAAATACCTAGTGCTTTGCTTTTTCTGTTATTGGATGCTTTTGAACAAGACGTAATGTACTCTCACCATGAAAGACGCTATAAAAGCCGGGAAGAATTGATTGCCTACTGCCAAAAATCTGCAGCTCCAATCGGACGAATTATGATGCATCTTTTTGGAGAGAGTAAGCCAGATGATCTCCTCAAAAGTGATTCAATTTGTTGCGCCTTGCAACTTATCAATTTTTGGCAGGATATCAGCCTAGATATACCTAGAAAAAGGTTTTACTTACCTGAGGGATCAAGCATTGAGGATGAAATTAATTTTGCAAAAAAATTAATGCAAAACGGAGCCTCGCTTGCACTGTCTGTGCCGGGTCGAGCGGGTTGGGAGCTACGTTTCGTGGTTCAGGGGGGTATGCGTATTATTGACAAATTGGAGCGCAGCAATCCGCTCAAGAAAAGGCCCAAAATTACAAGGTTAGACTATGCATTGATAGCATGGAGATGCTTGTTCAAGAAACATTTCGTTGCCCATTGAAAGACCCGGACTGACCTAAATTAAGTCTATTTATTTTTTTATGACACCTCAAGAGTACGTTCAACAAAAAGCATCCTCATCGGGGAGTAGTTTTTATTATGCTTTTTTATTTTTACCCCAAAACAAGCGCTCTGCAATAACTGCCTTTTATGCATTTTGCAGAGAGGTTGATGACGTTGTAGATGAGGTTAGCGATACAGATGTTGCATCTCAAAAACTTAATTGGTGGAGAAACGAAGTCATTCAGTCCTTCAACGGAAAACCAAATCACCCAGTCATGCAAGCATTGATACCTTGCTGTAATGAGTTTCAAATTACTCAAAACCACCTGTTGTCAGTCATTGAGGGGTGTCAAATGGATTTGGTACAAACAAGGTATCTTGATTTTCAAGCACTCAGCAAGTACTGCTTCCTTGTTGCGTCTGTTGTGGGAGAGGTTTCATCCCTCATTTTTGGGTCCACACAGCCCAGCACAACCGAATATGCCCATAAATTAGGGCTGGCCTTTCAGTTGACCAACATCATCCGTGACGTTGGTGAGGATGCTTTACGTGGGAGAATATATTTGCCAATAAATGAACTACAACTATTTGATGTCAAAGCACATGAAATTTTGCAACGCATCAATTCAGATCGGTTCACCAAATTAATGCAGTTCCAGTGCGACCGAGCTAAGGGCTTGTATACAGAAGCCTTCGCTTTGTTAAATGAGCAAGACAAAAGAGCTCAAAAACCTGGTCTCATGATGGCAAGTATTTACAGCAAACTCCTAGAGGAAATTGAACAAGACGGGTTTCCTGTTTTGAATCACCGAGTATCTTTGACTCCTTTGCGAAAGTTTTGGCTAGCTTGGAGAGTCCAAGCTTTGGGAAGATTTTGAAAACAGTTTGGATCATTGGGGGCGGTTGGGCCGGAATTAGTGCTGCAGTCCAAGGAACTGAATTGGGTCTTAAGGTCGTATTATTTGAGGCAAAAAAAGACCTCGGCGGCAGAGCAAGGACGGTCAAACTACCGGCTATGCAAATTGACAACGGTCAGCACATTCTCTTGGGGGCCTATCAAGAGACCTTGGCCCTTATGCGTAAAGTGGGCTTGGATCCCCAAGCTCTATTGCACAGACAACGACTAGATCTTAGAGGGGTTGATGGTGGGGGATTCAAACTTCTTGGCTACTCCTGGCTTCCTAGTTCGGTACAGTTCATCTTAGGCACCTTATTTTGTAGGGGATGGAGTGCAGCGGATAAATTTTCCCTCATCTCAAAATCGTTGAATTGGGCAACTTCAAAATTTAATTGTGCACCCAATCTATCAGTCAAAGACCTAAGTGAGGGTCTGACCAAACATGTCCAGGAATCCCTCATCACACCACTTTGCTTGGCTGTTTTCAATACACCCCCAAAGGATTCAAGCGGGCAAGTATTCTTAAGGGTACTTAATGATGCGCTTTTTTCAGGTAAAGGTAGCTCAGACCTCTTAATCCCAAAATCCGATATGGGTGATTTACTTCCAGAGGCTGCACACAGATGGCTAATCTCTAAGGGGTGCGAGATCAGACTGGCTGAGCGAATAAATGAATGTCCAATCCCTAACACAGTAAATGGGTCAACTCAAATTAACAATAGTGTTGATGCAGTCATTTTGGCTTGTGATGCGACTTCTGCTTGCTCCCTGATAGATCCAATCAATAGCATTTGGGCTAATCAGTGTAGAACACTCGAACACACCCATATTTCGACAACTTATATTCAATGTGATGATACTGACTTCACTCAATTGGCGCGTCCTATCTTAATGCTTCAATCTGATACCGGGTCAAGTAGCCAAATCACTAGGCCAGCGCAATTCGTATTTGACAGAGGATTTTTGTTCAAAAATAATGCTGATGAATTTAAAGCCTCTAAAAACAAAGGCGTACTTAGTTTTGTCTCAAGCTTCTCTACCTTATCAAACGAGTTGATCTCTGAGGCTGTGTTAAATCAAGCAAAGAACGAGTTAAAACTCAGGGATATCAAAGTTATTGGGACAATTTCAGAAAAAAGGGCTACCTTTTGTTGTAGCCCAGGCCTGATTCGGCCTGGTCAACAAATAACGCAGAGCATTTGGGCTTGTGGAGACTATTTAGAGGGCCCCTACCCCTCAACGTTAGAGGGTGCAGTCATCTCTGGAAAGGAAGTTATTAAAAAGATGCTTATTCAAAGCGGGCAACTAAGCCAATTACCCTAAAAAAGAAATAATTTTCCATAATTGATCTCTAATTTTCACGAAGGTAGGGGAAAATACAAATATGAAATTTCTAAAACCCCGATTTAATCCAGAGCCCAAGTACTTTCACGGCCAATCCAACAAGACAGCTGTATTATTTTGTAATCTAGGTACTCCAGATTCACCTACTCCTTCAGCACTGAGAAAGTATTTAGCTCAGTTTCTAAGCGACCCAAGGGTAGTTGAAATTCCGAGGTGGATTTGGCTAATCATCTTACATGGAATTATTTTAAGAACCCGTCCAGCTCGCTCAGCTGCTAAGTACGCGAGTATTTGGACAACCGAGGGCTCGCCACTCAAATTTTGGACACAGCGACAAGCCCAAGCTCTACAGACAAAACTAAATGAAGGAGTCTCTAACGCCGAGCTCGACAACAAACTGATTGTTCGTTTTGCAATGAGGTATGGCGCTCCTAGCATTGAGTCGGAGCTTGAAAACCTCAAAGACCAAGGTGTCACCCGTGTATTAATTTTGCCTGCCTATCCCCAGTATTCGGCAACCACAACTGCAAGCCTCTTTGATAGCGTTTTCAAGTGGGGCAGGAAAAGTCGCCAACTTCCAGAATTTCGTTTTGTAAATCACTATCACGATCACCCAAGCTACATTCATGCGCTCGCCGTTCAAATCCAATCTCACTGGACCGCTAATGGCAGAAGCGAAAAGCTCTTAATGAGCTTTCACGGTATCCCAGAGCGCTCCTTGATGCTTGGAGACCCCTACCACTGCGAATGCCATAAAACGGCTAGGTTACTTGCTGAGGAACTAGGGCTTAGTAAAGAGGATTACATCGTCACCTTCCAATCTCGTTTTGGAAGAGCTAAGTGGCTAGAACCATACACAGAACCAACGGCGAAGGCACTGGCGGAAAAAGGTATTCACAGCTTGGATGTAGTGTGTCCTGGCTTCACAAGTGATTGTCTTGAAACACTTGAAGAAATAGCCATGGAAGTTAAAGAAACTTTTCTTCATGCAGGAGGAAAACAGTTCAATTACATTTCCTGCCTTAATGACTCTGACCAATGGATAAGAGGACTTTGTGAAATCGTCAATGACCACATTGTTGGATGGCCACAGAGCGGCACAAAAAATGCAAATGAACGGGCACTTTCAAAACTCAATGCCCTCGCTATTGGGGCAAAGGATTAAGCCTGCCTCTAATGACTTAGTAAGGACCTTGATTAATTACCGGAAGTACTTGGTGTAGCTGTCGTGGTATTAGAAGGTGTAAGGGAAGAGTTATTTGTATTCGTTGGGGCAGACGCTGACCCCGAAGGTGAGGACGCATTGTTGGGCGCCCCTGCAGGTATTGGGGTCTGAGCGGTTTTAGGCTTTTGTTCGTTAGAGCTGGTACCAGGATTGGGTGCTGTTGTACCAGCAGCAGACGAGGTGTTATTTAGTTTTGTGTTAACGGACCCATTAGAACTTGTTGATCCAGAAGGGACAACATTCACTGGAGTTTGATTAACAGGGGTAGCAGATGAGCTGGCGGCTACCCCATTTGCAGGTTGGTCATCTGTTTTAGGGGCAGCCTCTGAATTAGATGTGCTTGTAGGTTCTGGAACAACTTGCAAAGGAGGCGGAGCTTCGGCATGCTCCTCAGCATTTTTTTGGGCAAAGTAGGCTGCAACACCCAGTGCAAGTAAAAATAAAATAGCTATCTTTAATAGATTTGAAATTGTGCTACTTGGTTGGGATACTTCTGCTTCTGGCAAAGCAGTGGCCGATGAAATAGCGGCAGGAACCCCAGACTGCACTTTGGGCTCTGATGTGTCAGTATTTTCGTTGAGCTGCGGCTGGATTATGGAAGATTGAGGTGAAGAATTTTCTTCTTTTGTCCCATTTGTATCCAAATGCTCAGACTCAGTTACTGAATCATGGTCGTTTTGAAGTTCACTTTCTTCTGGAGGTTGAGCCAAAAAGTGCAAGACTTCACTTCGCATTGTTAAACTTTGAACTCCAGGAACCAAAATTGGCACCCGAGGCGCACTCTCTTGTGATGCATCACTGGAGTTTGAGTTGTTTAAATCCGGGATGGAGAGAGAATCATCATGGGTAACAGGTTCACTCTCATTCAAAGTTGAATGACCCAAGTTAGCATGAGATGAATCAAATCTTAAAGCTTGATCCACCTCGGTATCCTCAGTTTCAGTTACTAAGGCATGTCGACCTAACAATTGATCTTCGGTAACGCCTAATATTTGAGCAACTTTTCTTGCTGCAGTGAGCTTAACATTTTCGCTGTAAAAAGAACTCGAGCCACCCTCTTCCAATTGCTTGACTTGTTTGATAGAAAGGCAAGCCCTAGAAGCAAGTTCCCCATGGGACCATCCCAAAGTGTCACGACTTTGTCTTAAAAAGGATCCGTCGATGTTTAGCGGATCTGACATGGGGTTGTAGGCTCCTTAGTTTTGTTGATTACTTGACCAACAACAATTCGCCTTTAATGGAGGCACCCTTTTGAACAGATAAGGTCTGATAAACAACATGTCCGTCAACTGTGGCAGAGGATGTAACAATTAATTCGCTACAAGTTGCAGTCCCAGAGAACTTGCCCTTAATGTGCAAACTTGAGCATGTAACAACTCCCTCTACTTGTCCTCTTGATCCAATGGTCAATTCGTCTACTTGAACTTGCCCATTAAGAGAGCCTTCGACATGGATAGCACCTTTTGCAGAGATTTCGCCTCTAAAGGAAAATCCCTCACTCAGTATTGAGGGCTTATTTGAGTTTGATGAGATGATGTCCATCATAATAGTGTTACGAGATTAGAGTGTTGAGGAAATGCAATTCAATTTTTTAAGAGAGAATTTGAGGATCGAAACAAAACGGGTTATTGGAAATTACGATTTTTTAAAAATAACTTGTTTTTACAATTCTACAAAATTAGGTACGATGTTACTGCGCATTTTGCTGAATTTGTTGAACATACTGTGCAGTTCGGATAACTTTTTGCGGATTTACAGGATATCCACCCACCAAAATTTCCAAATGCAGATGCTTACCAGTTGAAACACCAGTATTGCCAATTTTCCCAATAACATCATCCATCGATACTTTGTCACCAACTTTGACAGAAATTCCTGACAAGTGAGCATACAACGATTCGACACCGTTTGTATGACGAACAACAACAGTATTTCCATAGGTTGAATGAAATTCAGCCATCACAATTATGCCAGGCTTAACGGCATGAACATTGTCGTCGTTTGTTGCAGTTAACAAATCCACACCGGTATGAAAGTGGGGGATCCCAGTTACAGGATGCTTTCTGATACCAAAATCTGACGAAACGCTGTAATTAGCAATAGGCATATTGGTAGGTAGTGCATACAAGACCTCACGCAAAGCCCTATTTGTGGACAATTCATCAGCAACCTTGCCCCTAAGCAATGGGTTGTCAGAGAGTGTGTTGTCGGGAGTCAAACCTCCATGAGCGGAATTTTGTTGAATGATCTTCACAATCTTTTCAGTCAATCCCGATGAGTCGAGTTGTGACTTCATAGTGTCATTTTCTTGTGTAACGGCAACCATTGAGGTATCCACAAATCTGCGAATACTCATATCCCTGTCTCTAATGGTTTGAGCTAAAGAAACCATCTGATCTTCACTCAGTTGAACGTCTTGTACTTCCTTACCGTCCAATGCACTGTTTAAAAGTGCACGGTAAACTTCTTCATGTGAACGCTCTAGCCTAGCCCTACTTGTAAATAAGTTGATGCTGGTACCTGCAAGGAAAAAAATGGTCAATATCATCACTCCGCTAGTGACCATTACTCCTCTTACAAAAAGCCTTTGCAAATTGGCTGATATGTTTAAATACCGAAGATCTCCATTTTGCTCAAGAATAATTCGCGCATCTTGATATTGTCTAGTCCAGGCTTGAACCAAAAAGCGGGTAAAAACCTGCAATTTGGCGGGGACCTCTCCTAGGATTTTCATAATCTGATGCTTTTTTCCGACTTTTCACTTAACCCGCTTGTGGGGGAGTGTTGGTCGCTGGGCGATTAGGATTAGCAGCGCTACCAGAAGTTGGAGTAGCTGGAGCGGCGGCCGGGGCGGCAGCTTGTGTTGGCGCTGGGGAGGCTTGGGTTGCTGCAACG
>DAITOS010000069.1:0-16109 GCA_036834025.1 Limnohabitans sp. | reverse complement strand
AGGTATTTGATTTAGCATAAGTCAACTTTTTATAAATAATTTGGTAGCATCAACTGAATGTTGCCGTCCATGAATCTCGTAGTTCTCTCTTGAGAATTTTCCCAATTGCACTTCGCGGCAATTCATCAATAAACTTAACTGCTTTTATGCGTTGAGTTTTGCCTAATTGGCGATTTGCCCAATTCAATATTTCGGCTTCAGAGATCACAAAGTTTTTGCGACGTACCACAAATGCCATAGGTGTCTCGCCCCATTCCTCTGAGGGCACACCCACAACTGCAGTGTCAAAAACAGCCGGATGATTTAGGATCACATTTTCAAGATCACTGGGGTAAATATTGAAACCGCCGCTAATGATCATGTCTTTTCGGCGATCCAAAAGAATTAGAAATCCGTCTTTATCAAAACGACCAATATCACCAGTTTTTATAAAGCGATTGCCTTCTGAGTCGACCCAATAACTCTCAGAAGTTTTTGAGGCTTGATTTCGATAGCCATCCATCATGGTTGAAGACCGCCCCACAACTTCACCAACTTCGCCGGGGTTTACTTCCAGGCCATACTCATCAATCAGACGAATATCGTGCCCAGGGACCGGCTGCCCCACGGTATGCAGTTTTTTGGGGTATAAATTTGAAATCAACATACAAGTGCCGCCGCCTTCAGTCATACCGTAATATTCAATCAATGTGCCCGGCCATCTAGACACAATCTCTGCTTTACAGGCAGCGCTGAGTGGCGCACTGGTGCAAAACTTCACTAGAAATGAGTTGAGATTGAATTTATCAAAGTTTTTGAAAGCGAGTAGTCGCTGGTATTGAACTGGAACCAGCATTGTGTGCGTTACCTTTTCACTTTGAGCCAACTTTAAAAATGAAGCTGTATCAAATTTTGACATCAAGACAAGACAGCCACCAAATGCCAACGTTGGTAACAACGTCGTCATTGTTGTATTACTGTACATGGGTGTCGCAATCAGCGTAATCGTCGAAGGACAAAACCCAGACAAGGGAGAATATTGCAACTGCAACCACCTCATTTGATGTGACTGAACGATACCCTTCGGTATGCCAGTTGTACCTGATGAATAAATGAGATTGAATGTCCAATCGGGTTCAATCTTGACTTGTAAAAACTGATTGGAGTCAGATGCGAGCCATTGTTTCAGTGACAACTCTTGATGACCATCTATTTGAATCATGTGAATTCTGTTAGGTAGCCTCTTCACCGAATCGTTCAATGTTTCAAAAACAAATTGATCTACGAAAAATTTCTGAGCATTTGCATCTTGCAGCATTGCAATCAACTGATTTGGCGTTGCACTTGGCGAGAGAGGAGCGACTACGGCTCCAGCTTTGAGCACACCAAGAAAAACTGCCACGTACTCAGCACTTGTTGATGCACAAATTGCAACTACTTGTCGTGGCTTTACCCCGTCTCTTTGTAATGAGGCTGCAATACGATCAGCCATTCGGTCTAACGTGGTGTAGTTGATCCTTCGATCGCCGTCAACAATAGCGAATGCCTCAGGGCGCTTGGACGCACTTTGAGCAATCAGTGAGGGCAAGTCACAGAATGAAATGGTAGATGGAAGAACCTGAGCGATGCTAGCGATTTGATCGATTTCGAACGGCATTTGATTACTCATACCACCTCAAACAAACCTGCTGCACCCATACCACCGCCCACACACATCGTGACAACAACATATTTGACGCCCCGACGCTTTCCTTCAATCAGCGCGTGACCCACCATGCGAGCGCCTGACATGCCGTAAGGGTGTCCAATGGCGATTGCCCCTCCGTTAACATTCAAATGCTCATCCGGAATGCCCAGCTTGTCGCGGCAATAAATGACTTGTACGGCAAAGGCTTCGTTAAGTTCCCATAAGCCAATGTCATCAACATTGAGGCCCGCGCGCTCAAGCAATCGAGGAATAGCAAATACGGGGCCAATACCCATCTCGTCCGGCTCACACCCCGCTGTGGCAAAGCCCCGGAAGATGCCCAAAGGTGCCAACCCACGTTGCTCCGCCAATTTGCTGTTCATGACCACCACAGCAGAAGCACCATCGGCAAACTGACTGGCATTGCCCGCTGTGATCACACCACCCGGTAGGGCTGAACGAATTTTGGCTACGCCTTCAAGGGTTGTGTCAGTCCGTATACCTTCGTCCTCACTGATAGTGACGTCCTTAGTAACTATGCCCCTGTCAGATGCAACCCCCATGGTCACAGAAATTGGTGCAATCTCTAGATTAAAAAGTCCTTGTGTACGAGCTGCAGCTGCCCGGAGCTGGCTTCGAACGCCGTATTCATCTTGCACATCCTTTGCGATACCATACCTTTTCGCAACAATTTCAGCAGTCTCAAGCATGGACAAAAAATAACTGGGTCGATTTTCTTTAACCCATTCATCGACTAAATACTGAGAATTTAACGAACCTTGTACACAAGAAATTGATTCAACACCCCCGGCGACAATGATTGGGACTTTATCAACCACAATTCGTTGCGCTGCCAATGCAATAGCCTGCAAACCTGATGCACACTGGCGATCAATGGTAGTTCCGCCAGCAGTTACCGGGAGCCCAGCTCGTAAAGCACCATATCGCCCAATGTTTAAACCAGTAGCCCCTTGTTGAAGCGCACATCCCATCACAACATCTTCAACCTCCGCAGGATCAATGTTCGCCCTTTTGACTGCATGAGAAATGGCATGCCCGGCAAGAGTTGCGCCATGGGTCATGTTAAAACTCCCTCGCCAAGATTTAGCCAATGGCGTACGAGAAGTTGATAAGATTACAGCTTCACTCATAGTATTGCTCTTAAAAATTAGTTAAATGTTTTGCCGCTCGAAGCCAGGTTTGAAAGCAAAAGGGCCGCGGGCAATGTTGCGGTATTCGATTGATTGTTCATCGCAAATCCTTGTATGGTTCTCTCGACGGTGAGCAATCCGATCTGATCTGCATAGAACATAGGGCCACCGGTGTGTACGGGAAAACCGTAGCCATAGATATAAACAATGTCGATGTCGGAAGCACGTTGCGCAATACCCTCCTCAAGGATTTTTGCACCCTCGTTGACAAGTGCAAATATGCAACGCTGGACTATTTCTCTATCGCTAATGTCTCGAGTAGAGAAACCAAGCTCTTTTCTATGATCGTCAACCAACTTTTCTACTGCAGGATCAGGCACTGCCTCACGCTTACCTTTAGCATAGCTATACCAACCCAAGCCTGACTTCTGACCAAAACGACCCAGTTCACAAAGCTTGTCAGCAAGAATATCGGAGGTAGGCCAAACAAAATCAGGATACTGTTGCGAAATACCTTTGCGAATAGACCAACCAATGTCATTTCCTGCAAGATCTGACATACGAAAAGGTCCCATGGCCATTCCGAATTTTTCTAAAGCAGTATCAATTTGCTGAACAGTCGCGCCCTCCTCTAACATTTTGTTAGCCTCAGCACAGTATTTTCCAATCATGCGGTTTCCGATAAACCCATAGCAAACACCAGATACAACTGGAATTTTTTTAATTTTCATTGATAACTGCAAAATTGTGATTAACACGTCATCAGCCGTCTTATCTCCTCGAACAACCTCTAACAATTTCATCACATTTGCTGGACTGAAAAAATGAGTTCCTACGACATCCTGCGGTCGCTTTGTAAAATTGGCGATTTGATTTAAATCTAAGGTTGAAGTATTGGATGCGAGAATCGCTCCGGGTTTGCAAACACTGTCTAATTTCTCAAAAACAGTCTGTTTGATTTGCATATTTTCAAATACAGCCTCAATAATCAGATCACATTCTTTTAGATCGTCATAGATAAGTGTCTGTTTGAGTAATTTCATCAAAGACTCGGCATTCTCAAGAGTCATTGATCTCTTAGAAATCTTATCTGCAAAAAATTTCGAAATATGGTTAGAACCTCGATCTAAGGCTTCCTGTTCTGTGTCAAGCAGCGTAACTGGAATGCCAGCAATTAAAAAGTTAATAGCAATACCGCTTCCCATCGTCCCTGCGCCAATGACAGCGACGCTTTTGATAATTCGAGGCTGTGTGTCATGGCTAATTTCAGCAACATTGACAACATTTTTCTCTGCCAAAACTAAATGTCGCTTTGCTTGCGACTGACTACTCAAATAAAGTTGATCAAACAGTCTTGACTCAATTTTCAGCCCATCATCAAATGAATGCGTGATAGAGGCATTCAAAGCTTCGACACATTTCAGGGGTGCTGGATTATTTTTCGATATAGCCCCCACACTGTTACGTGCAAACATGAAATAAGCATCCGGTTTAGGGTGGCTAATACTTAAATCTCGAACACGTTTAAGTGAACGTTTTTCCGCAACCACTTTAGAGGCGAAATTAATGGCACCCTCAAATAAATCGCAATCCACAATGTCATCAAATAGTGAAGAATCTTTTACAGAATCGAGACTTACTTTTTGGCCTGAAATGATCATGCTTAACGCTGCTTCAACCCCCAAGACTCTTGGCAGACGCTGAGTTCCGCCTGCGCTTGGGAGTAGATCCATTTTCACTTCGGGTAAAGCCAACTTTACCGAAGGTGTAGCTATTCGAAAATGGCATCCTAAGGCTAACTCTAAACCTCCCCCAAAACAATTCCCACTGATGGCTGCAATCACCGGTTTTGTGGAAGTTTCTATGACATCAATGATAGAGCTCAAATCTGGATCCGATATAAACCGGCTGTTGTGTATTTCTTCAATTTCAAATCCAAATGAAAAATTTTCCTCTGATCCAATAATCACAATTGCCGTAATAGTCTTGTCCGCTTCAGCTTGACAAAGTCCATCGAATAAATTTTTTCGGACATGAAAACTCAAACTGTAGTCAGTCCCATTGTTAATTCGCAATACGGCAGTACTCTTAAATTTTTCGTAAATTAAGTTAGTCATGTGATTAATAGTTTTTTAAAAGTGCAATTTGATTTAGATGAAAATTAGAGTCGCCAAAAATTTCCTGCAAAACACGGGCTCTTTTCATAAAAAAACCAATGTCGAATTCATCTGTCATGCCAATACCTCCGTGCATTTGTATGGCTTCTTGAACAGCCAAATTGGCTGTTAACCCAGCGCGAGCTTTTGCAACTGAAACGTCCCAACTTGAGGCTTCCGGGAAAAAATCCATTTGCTTTTGTGCAAAAATAATTGCTGAGCGTGTAATTTCAAGTTCACAGTAAAGTTGCGACATTCGATGTTGTAATGCTTGGAATTCGCCAATCAGACGACCAAATTGCTTGCGGGTTTTGAGGTGCTCAATGGTTCGTGCAAAAGCTTCATCTGCCAGTCCAAGGAGTTCAGATGCAACGCATATACGGGCTGCATTGAGGGCAAAAGTCAGAGGGATCCAACCTTCATCAACTTGCCCTAAAACACTGTCGGTTGCAACTTTGACATCTTTGAACGTAACTCTTGCAGCATTGTGGTAATCCACCATATGTGTTCGTTCTACAGTAATGCCAGGTGTGTCACTGCTGACAAGAAATAAAGTGATGCCCTCCTTGTCACCTGGTTTACCAGCTCGTCTAGCGGCAACAACTAATAAATCTGCAACATGTCCATCAAGAACAAAAGTCTTTGAACCATTCAGAACAAAACCGAACTCATTTGCATTTGCTTTAAGAGAAATGAATTCCGGTTTATGTTTAGGTTGCTCATCGACCGCAAGGGTTGCTATTGCTTTGGCACTCATTAATTTTGGTAGCCACTTTGTTTTCTGGAAATCAGTTCCTGAATGGCAAATAGCCGAAACTGCGGCGATGCTAGTAGACAAAAATGGAACTGCAGTCAGTTGATGTCCAATTTGTTCAGAAATGATTCCCGCCTCCACATAGCCCATTCCCATGCCTCCGAAATGTTCAGGCACAAGAACACTTGCAAAACCCATTTCAGTCAAATCATTCCACACACTGGCTGCAAAACCTTTGGAGTCATTTGAATCGCGCAGATATCGTATTTGACTAATAGGTGATTTTTCCTTAAAGAACTTCTGCGCACTGTCTTTTAGCATTAATTGCTCGTTTGAATAAATTAACGACAAAATCAGACCCCCGGTAAATCTAAGATACGTTTAGAAATTACATTCAACTGAACTTCATTCGTTCCACCCTCAATCGAATTAGCTTTTGAACGTAACCAAGTACGAGGAATAATTCCAAGATTAGATCGCTCGCTTTCCATTTCGAGCGCATCACTTCCATGGCAAGAAACAATCAACTCCCAACGACGTTTATTGATTTCTGCACCATAGTATTTGAGTACCGATGACATCGAGGGACTTACTTGTTTGTTCGCACTCATTTCACCCAGACGTTGCAATGTCAGCCTGTAAGCCGCTTCGTCTGTCTCAAACAAAGAAATATTTGAGCGCAATAGTGGATCAGATAATCGACCCAATTCATCCAGGCCCACTGCAGATATCGCTATCTTAGAAACAGATGGCGAACCTGTAGTTTCCGCATCCGAACTAATCATGTGACGCTCTTGAGCCAAGAGATATTTCGCAACCTCCCAGCCACCGTTGTATGAACCAACAAGATTTTTCTGATCTACTTTAACGTTTTCGAAAAATGTTTCACAAAACGGAGAATTCCCCGAAATAAGCCGGATAGGTCTTGTACTGACGCCAGGTGATTGCATATCAAACAAAACAAAACTAATACCAGATTGCTTTTTTGAGACGTCTGTTCTGACTAAACAAAAAATCCAATCAGATTCATTTGCATATGAGGTCCATATTTTTTGGCCATTAACAATGAGATGCTCACCTTGTACTACGGCGCTTGTATTCAGAGACGCAAGGTCTGATCCTGAATTCGGTTCTGAATAGCCTTGACACCATCTAATTTTGCCTCGTGCAATTGCCGGTAGATGTTCTAATTTTTGTTCGAACGTTCCGAACTTTAAAAGAGTTGGTCCTAGCATGTGTATTCCAAAGTTTGACAGTGGTACTCGGCAACCAAGAGATTCCATTTCTTCAATCAGCGTATTTGCCTCTAAGTTCGAAAGACCACCTCCGCCAAACTCCTTTGGCCACGTTGGTACAGTCCATCCTTTATCTGCCATCTGCTGCAACCATAATTTTTGTGCCTCAGACTCAAATTTAAAATTTCGCCCACCCCAGCAAATTTCACTTTCCTTAAATATCGGCAGTCGCATTTCAGGTGGGCAATTTTTTTCTAGCCAGGCCCTGACACCTGCCCTGAATTCAGTTATTTCAGACGAATGGTTCATACGTTAATCAGCGAAATATCGCGAATCCTTAAATGAGTAAATGCTATTAACCTCATAGTTCATCACATTAAATTTCGTTTCGCCTGCTTGCAATAATCGCAAGATTTTCTGCATGTCGAAATCTTGTGATTTTGAAAGCAAGTACACAAGCAATGCTGACTAAATTCAGTATCAAAAATGAAATGATAAAAAATTGAATCAGTTGATTGATAACATTTTCAGGAACGGTACCTGGAATTGCTTTCTCAGGAAAACCTACTAGCGTGATCAAAGTTGAAGTTAGTAATACACCCAGCCCAGTTGCACACTTTCTGACAAAAATATTTGCAGCAAAAAATACGCCCTCATTCCGTCGTCCGGTTCTTACTTCGTTTTCTTCAATGACATCGGCAGACATTGAAAAATAAAGCGTAGATTGAACAATCAAGAAAGTTGACCCCAAAGCACTCAGAGAGAACAAAATTGGGATCAACCAAACTGATCCTGATTTTGGTAGTACCCCGGATAGTTGAAGAAGAGCAGCAATTGGTGTGGTAACAAGTGCAGCAACAGTAATGACGATAAAAGCTTGTCTTTTTTCCCAGTAACGAGAAATGTAAGGTGTAAAAATTAGAGCAAAAAATGCTGAGATAAATCCAGAGCCGTACAAGATTGAAATTTCTTGCGGAGATAGAACAAATAGATAACCGTAAACATAGGGTGTAATGCCCCCCAGTAAGCCCATTGACAACATAATGGACATACCAATGGCTAAATTAATCAGCGCAGAACGCGACGATAACGATTCACGTAAATTTTTAAAGAATCCAGAAGTAATGTCAGAATTTTTTTGAAGTGACAATGCTTTTAAGCTCGGGATAGTGTGATGCGTACCAGCAGAGGAAGTTAGCATCGCTAGCAACATGATTGATCCGGCTGCCATTCCATATGACTTGTAGTTTTCTATGACCTGTGTTCCCGGGATTGGTCCCTGCCCTTTGCTTAAAAAAATCCCAAATGCGAGGACCGACATTGTCAATCCAGACATCCAAGAAAAGAAAAGTCGCCAATTTAAATAGCTTGTTCGTTCATCATAGTTTTGTGTAAATTCTGAAATGAGAGATGCATTTGGAATTTCAAAAATGGCAATAAATACCCTGACCAAAATAGCGCCTACCAAAAGATAAACAAATAATTCTGTTTGACTTAGGCCCAGTGGAGGCGAAAATAAAAATGCATAACTCAAAGCTGCAGGTATTGCAGCTGCATACATGAAAGGATGCCGCCGTCCCCAACGTGATTGGAATCGGTCTGATGCGTAACCAATTAACGGGTCAATGAATGCATCTACCAGCAAGGCAATTGCGATTGCAAAGCCTGCCAATCTTGCATCAAGACCTAACGCTTGGTTGTAAAAAAGTAGTAGTAATGCACCAAATCCATTATCTTTAACACCATAAGCAACCGAACCAAAGCCATATGACAACTTTGTTCCAATTCCAAAACTTTTTTTTGTGACTGATTCGGTCAATTGATATCTCCAGATGAGCGCAAAATTACTTTCCACTGAATTTGATTCATATGGGTGCTGGCGTTTCACCAGCACCCTTGATCAATCCAGATTAAAAAGTCTGTGCAAGTCTTACCCCGAATTGACGAGGAGGTCCTGCAAAATCAAGATTGCCACCGCTGGCCAACCAATGAGCCGCAACGTATTGCTGATTGGTTAGATTGGTGCCATAAATGGTGACAGTCGATTTACCAGATTGATAAGTTAATTGACCACCTAGAATATTCCGAGCACTCAAGCGGTCACCCGAAATGACGTTTTGGAACAATGAAGCCCATTGCGAAGATACATGGCCTAGATTGACAGCAGCTGTTAACTTACCATCCCAAATAGACATGTCATATTTAGCCGATAAGTTGTATGTCAGTGAAGGGGCGTAGGTCAGTTGACGTCCCGTCAGATCAATACACGTTGAACTTACCGGACCACTTTTTGAATCACAGGCTATTGTTGACAAAAAGCGTTGATCTACAGCGAAGAATTGCCCCAAGGAGCTATTCACAATACCAACACCACCATCTAAGGTCAAAGCACCAATTTTGTAATCAGCTTCAGCTTCAATTCCAGAAACTTTTGTAGTTCCTGTTGCATTTCCAATGATCGGAAATATTGGACCTGCTGGGTTACCAATCGTGACTTGGAAACCCTTATAGTCATTCAGATAGCCTGTTAAATTTAAATGACCCTTGCCTTCATCAAATGTTGATTTCCATCCTAGTTCAAAGGACTTGATTTCTTCCTTAGCAAAAGGTGAGGCAGGTAAGCCTGGAGCAACCATGAGATTCATGCCTCCTGGCTTAAACCCAGTTGAATGAGTCCCATAGACATAGTTATTACTATTTAGTTTCCAACCTAGCGACACTTTGTAAGAAGTATCCCGCTCTTCTGAAGTTTGATTTTGGTCGAACAATGTACCAAGCTGATTAGTTTTAAGATTGTTGTTTGTACTGCTGGAAGTCGAGCGTGCGCCCAAATCAATTTTCAAATTTGGAGAGAGGGCGTAACCGACTTGTCCAAATAAGGCATTGGATTCTTGCGCTATCCTACCGTTAAATTGGTATTTGTAATATGGCGCATACGGTCCAACTGCTAGTGCCGTGTTATAGTTGATTTCAACGCCTCCATCTGTTGCAGGAAAATCGTAATGATTCTTCACAGCAAAGGCACCTAACACCCAACTCAATTGCTGGTTATCAGGGGAGATGATATTGAACTCTTGACTTAGCTGAGTCTCATTTGCGTTGACGGTTACTGTTTCATTACCAGGCACGGCAACCCATGGGCCAATGGCTGGAATGCCATTTGCAGTTCCGTCAAAGTCACCAATCCATTTTGTGTTGCCTTTCGAATAGCCACTGATTGAGCGAAATTTTGTGCCATTTTCTGTCTCATATTCGGCTTTCAAATTGTGGCGCGTGAATTTGTCACGTGCCGCACCCGGTGCGTTTGCCGATACGTTAAATAAGCTATTGCTAAAGTAAGGATTTGGAGTATTCGTACCCGGAATAGTACTAAAAGTACTTTGGGGTTTAGATGCTAAAAACGATCCGTTGTCAGTATCAATTGAGTCAGTTTTCCAGACAACACTGAATTCGTCAGTGGGTGCCCATAAAAAGCTAATTCTTGCAGCTTGGTTTTTGAAATCACCTGGATTACCATTGAACTCTGATCCGTTTGGACCAGTCACTTTGTAAAAGCTTTTTCGCTGGTCCTCATAAAAGGCCACACGAGCCGCAAATGTTTCACTGACTGGCAAATTGATCGCACCTTGCAATCCTGCGTCACTGTAGTTACCCACGCTTCCACTGATGTAACCACTTTTTTCGCCTCCAATTACGGGGTTTTTTGAGTTAACGAATACAGCGCCGCCTGTGGAATTCTGGCCAACAACTGTTCCTTGAGGGCCACGAAGAATTTGAATGTTGGAAATATCGAAGTAAGGCTCCCCCTGGAAATAACCGGGAAAACTAGGTATGCCGTCTCTGTATGTAATTACACCAGTTGTAGTCATCGCGCTTGATTCAGCTTTACCAATTCCGCGAATGTTGAAGTTCAACCCTTGACCGTAGTTATTCACAACAACCGATGGACTAATGAACTGCAGTCCATCGACGGTCACGACATTTTTCTCCGTCAAAGCAGCGCCAGAAATAACACTTGCAGCAAGTGGTGTCTGAGAAAGAATTTCATTTCTTCGTTGAGCAGATACGATGATTTCGCCTGCATCAGATGCATCTTCTTTTTTGACATCTCCCATGTTTGGGTTCGACTGCGATTGAGCTAGTACTGCAGCTCCAATTCCAAGCCCCATCGCCGATACAACAGTTGATCGGAATAATTTTTTCATTTTTGCCCCCTATTTCCAATTAGTCAAAGCACATTGTTTGGCATTGCCGCCGAATTGGATCACCCTTAGGCACAAGTTCAGTTGTGCTTCGTATGAGCCAGACACCATTTCCACATCAGAAAACATCTTCTTTTGCGAAAACTTGATTAATCATATATCGAGTATGTTTATTTGTTTTTAGGGTATTCCACTAGATTTACCCATAGTGACCTGCCCCCTGAAACACAGTCCCGTCGGTATTCCTTAAACTAAGAAACAGGAATACGACCATGGATATGACTATGTCTTCAGCAACGCCCAATAGGGTGGAAGTGGTGACCAGCGTTCAGCGCCGCAGGCGCTGGACCCCAGAGCAAAAGCTTGAAATCGTCAAACAGACCAACGAACCGGGCAATTCCGTCTCGATGGTTGCCCGTCAATTTGGCATCACTGCAGCGCAACTCTTTCAATGGCGAAAGGCCTATTTGCAAGGCTCGCTCATGGCTGTGGGTGCCAACGAAACCGTGGTGCCCGCGTCTGAACTGCAAGAGGCCATGCGCCGCATCAAACAACTGGAAGGCGCACTGGGCCGCAAGACTTTGGAGAACGAGATTCTCAAGGAGGCAGTGGACTTTGCCAAAGCAAAAAAGTGGATTGCGCGCTCGCCAGTATTGCCCGAGGGCGAGCAGTGAGGACCGTCTGCTGTGCCCTTGGCGTGTCGCGCAGCCATGTGTTGACCATGAGAGATCGACCATCCGAATGGACAGACTTGAGAAAGTTGCCACCGCGCAGCGATGACGTCGTTATCAAACAAGCCATTGCACATGTGGTCAAGGACCGCGCCACCTATGGTTACCGCCGCGTCTGGGCTCGCTTGCGATTGGAAGGGCATGACCGTGTCAACCACAAGCGGGTTTACCGGGTGATGCGTGACGAAGGCTGGCTGCTGTACCGGCATGGCGAAAAACCCGTTGACACCAGAAAGCACGAAGGAAAAGTGGCCGTCAAGGAAAGTAATGTTCGCTGGTGTTCAGATGGCTTAGAGCTGTCGTGTGACAACGGCGAGAAGGTGCGAGTGGCGTTTGCGCTGGACTGCTGCGACAGGGAAATCATGAGCTGGGTGGCCACCACCAAAGGCATCGACGCGGCTTTGGTGGGTGACTTGATGATGCAGGCGGTGGAGAACAGGTTTGGCCCTAACGGCAAGCCGACTAATCCGATTGAATGGCTCACCGACAACGGCAGTTGCTACACGGCTGCCGAGACCAGGCGCTTTGCCAAACAACTGGAGCTCAAGCCAGTGACCACGCCGGTGACCAGCCCGCAAAGTAACGGGATGGCGGAGAGCTTCGTGAAAACCTTGAAACGGGACTACGCCAAAATGGCCGATCGGCCGGACTCACAAACGGTGATGGCGCAATTAGCCAAATGGTTCGATGACTACAATTCTTACCACCCGCACAGCGCGCTCGGCTACCTGCCAGCCAAGCTGTTCAGGGAGAAACGAGCGATAAATTAAACATACCGGCGGTACTGGGTTACGGGGTCAAGACCATCAAGGGGGCAGGTCATTTCTTGAATCATTTCAACCGCATACTATAATTATGAACTAGCATGCGATACAATTAAAATCTAAATTCATCTTCAATGCCCAAGCTTTAAGATCTGGTATTCAGGCGGTCTAAATAGACAAAAGCTCTTACCAACCATTAAAAAATTTGAGTCAACATGGCTAAAGCAGGAAGAAACAATCTTCGCTATCAAGAAAGCAAGTCAGCTGTAATAGGCGCGGCTATTGCAATCCTTAACAGGCAAGGTGTAACTAGGATGACCTTGGCTGCGGTTGCTGCGCGTCTTGGGCTTTCTGCACCAACCATCCAGTACTACTTCAACAAGAAAGAAGATCTCGCTTCAGCATGTTTGATACAAGGGTTGAACAGGTTAGGGGAATTTCTTTCAAATGCGGAAACTAAAAACACCAAGAAAGATCGCCTCGAAATTTTCTTCAAAGAGTATTTCGAATTTAGAGAAAGAGCTGTACGTGGAGAAGTTGAAGAATTCCCAAGTTTCAGTGATGCACGCGGATTAAATACTGGGGCTGTATTCGAAGAGTACATCGTCATTTTCCGTCGACTCAGAACACTAATCTCAGAAACAGATACTGCACCCATGCAGAAAATTTGTACAAACTCTGAAGCCCACTTAATTTTGTCCGAACTCCATTGGTCACCTGTTTGGTTTAGAAGAGTCTTTCCCGGTGATTCAGCAAGATTTGGCGGGCGAATGTTCGAAATACTAAGCAAAGGGATTGCTGCGCCCGGGAAGAATTGGGCGCCAATCTCGATAGCTGTCGCAATACCAAAGGCGGACACTTCAGACGGCGCCAGTTTTGAAATTTTTTTACGTGCAGCAAGTGCTCAAATTAACGAGCAAGGCTATCGGGGCACATCTGTTGACAAAATTACCGGAAGATTGAATCTCACTAAGGGAGCTTTTTATCACCACATCAAAACAAAAGACGAGATTGTTTTATCTTGTTTTAGGCGTACTTTCGAAGTCATGCATAAAACGATTAAGGGAGCCGAAGAAATTAGCAATAACGGACTTCAAACCCTATCAACGATAGTAGTCGCACTTGTAGAACACCAAATCTACGGTGAGGCCCCCTTACTCCGCGCCTCGGCTGTCAACAACACGAGTGAAGCCCATCAGATAGAAATCTTTACTGGTATTGATACGGTGGTAACTCGCATTGCCTCCGTCATCAGTGATGGAATTCTAGATGGATCAGTTAGACCGCTAGATGCAAATGTCGCTGCAAACATGATCATGGCAATCATCAACGGCGCTGACGAATTGCCTTATTTCGCCAGAGGTATTACCCCAGCCGAAGTCTCAGATTACTTTGTCCGACCGATTTTTAATGGGCTACTGAGTCAATAACTTTAGTCAGCGTATTGATGACTTGCATTTAAGGAAACGCTAATGAGCATACACCTCGTAGACCCTGAGCTGAAATCACTGCTCGATTTGATTCCGACCATCAATATCACCGAAGAAAAGCTTCCTTTAATTCGGTCGGCCAGCATTCCACTTCCATCTGACCCAGACGTAGTCAAAGCTGTCGATACCGTTGTTCTCAGAGTTCCTGGCCCTTCTGGCGAACCGGAAGTTGGGGTGTCCATCTATTCGCCCAAGGATATGAAAGAGGTACTCCCCTGCATATTTCATATACATGGTGGTGGCTTTGTCAGAGGATCATCAGCAGAACTTTGTCCAGTTCATCAAAAGCTTTCGCTCGAAGCAAACTGCGTGATTGTCTCAGTGGACTACAGACTAGCACCAGAGACTCATTTTCCAGGAGCGATTGAAGATTGTTATGCCGCTCTGCGTTGGGTCTTTGAAAACGCACGAAAACTTAATATTGATAAGCTACGAATAGGCGTCATGGGTGAAAGTGCTGGAGGTGGTCTTGCAGCTTCACTTGCTCTGCTGGTTCGTGACCGTGGCGAGTTTTCGCTTTCATTTCAGCACTTAATCTATCCTATGCTGGATGATCGTACTTGCGTTACACAGCAACCTAACAAGTATGTGGGAGAGTTTATTTGGACTGCAGATAGTAATTTTTTTGGCTGGAAGTCATTACTAGGCGTGAAACCTGGCTCTGAAGGCGTTTCTATTTATGCTTCCGCTGCGCGTGCGGAAAATCTTTCTGGATTGCCTCCAGCCTATATCGCAACTGGCAGCTTAGATTTGTTCTTAGAAGAAGACATTGAGTACGCTAGAAGGCTCATGCGTTTCGGCATACCCGTCGAATTGCATGTGTACCCCGGCGCTTTTCATGTTTTTAATATCGCACCCAAATCGCATGTAGCAGCCAATGCTAGAAGAGATAGCTTATCGGCACTTAAGCGATCTTTACACTTATCGACATGACAATTTACTTGGGAGTTATATATGTCAACACCATCAAACCTTAATTCCAGTAATTTATCGCGTTCATCCGTTGGAATACTCGCCCAAATTGGAGCTTGGTTGTTTATGCTCTGGGGTGTTCTTCATGTATGGGTGGGTTATGAAGGGATACATCAATACACGACAGCAGGAACAACTGGACTTTGGAATACTGTCATCGGTGGCAGTTATGTTCCCCGGCCTGCATTTATTCACACCGCAGATACAGTCACAGCATATGCGCAAGGACAATTACTACTGAACTTCTGTATAGATGTTGGTGGATACGGTATTTTGGGGATGATCGTAGGATGGCTTATCCTTAAGCATGCCTCTTGGACTGCATATTTTTTAGGTGTTTTTGTGATCGGCATTGCTGATTTAACCTTTCTATTTGCAATGGTCTTGCCAGGTGTTATCGAATTGAATGCCGGCACCATTGGCGGCCCGATACTTTGGTTTGCTGCGATTTGCTTAACGCCTTTTGGTATGCACAAAAAGTCAAATATTGAATAATTAAGATCAGTAATTAGTCAAACCGGACTACTTCTTAATCAATGGTACGTCTCAAGGGGGCAGGTCACGGCAAACCGCCAAAACCTAATAAAAGTAGGATTTTCATAGGTTTTTGACGGTTGCTCGCACTCTTTGAGTGCCCAGCTATCAAGATGCGTTTAGCAGCCCTACAAGCGCAGATCGCAGAGGCCAGCACTAGAACATTCGGCCCACTTTTCAACTGCTGCTTGAGCGGTTTTAGCGTGTCAGTGTCTTGGCCCTGCTTTGCTGCGGGCATGTCAACACTAAGGGCTGAGGATGACAAGGAGCACACCACGAAGTGTCGGTTCAACCGACACTTCGTGACATGGGTTTGATCAAGTGATACCCACTTGATGGTGCGGGTCTCAGCAAAAAAGCACCCTACGTTTGAGTTGTTAGAACAAAATGCCCTGATGTTTGAATGACGGCTCCATGGACACCTTACCCATCGCACCAGTGCAAAGGATCACTT
>DAITOS010000068.1:0-16341 GCA_036834025.1 Limnohabitans sp. | reverse complement strand
ACATAAATATTGATCCATTAGCAAATGCAGCGTTCGATGCATCTTCTATGGGGGAGAGCTTAAAAAGTCTTGGGTACGACGTAACCTTGAAATTGAATGCAACACAAAAAGAGATGATTTCAGCTTTGCGTAATTTTAAAGCGACTGTCAAACCAGGGGACGAGGTTACATTTTTTTATGCTGGTCATGGTGTTCAACTTGGCCAATCTAACTTTATTTTACCTATAGATATAACAGGTGAAAGTGAAGATCAAATCAAGGATGACGCAGTTCCTCTAGACCGAATCTTAGATGATATGACTGAGAGAAAGGCCAAGTTTACTTTGGTTGTAGTAGATGCGTGCCGAAATAATCCGTTTAAATCAAACAAAAGGAGTATTGGCGTTGCAACTAGGGGGTTAGCGCCTACAAATACAGCTAACGGACAAATGATAGTATTCTCAGCCGGTGCGGGACAGACTGCGTTAGATAAATTGGGTCCCAATGATAAAGAGAAAAATGGTGTATTTACTCGTGTCTTTATTAAAGAAATGCAAAAGGACGGCGCAAGTATAGACAGAGTTGTTAGGAACGTTAGAGGACAAGTCGTAGAACTTGCCAAATCTGTGAATCACGAGCAGGTGCCTGCCATTTATGATCAGGTTATTGGTGAATTTTATTTTAAATAATTATTAAATTCTTTGTGATTAATGCAGACTTTTAAAACTCGTAATAAAAATATTGAGCATGTTAAGAAAACTAGCACATTTTGAGTTTTTACTAATTTTAATTGTTGGCCTCCTTTCTCCTGAATTAGTTTCAGCCAAAAGATTAGCCTTGGCTATTGGTAATGATAATTATCAAAATGTAACTCAACTTCAAAAAGCGGGTAACGACGCCAGTGCAATGGCTCTTGAGCTTAAAAAAGCAGGATTTGAGGTTACTCTAAGTAAAGACTTGAATTACCGTAATATGGTAAAGTCAATTGAATCATTTACTTCAAAAATAACGGGAGGAGATGAGGTTGTTGTCTTTTACGCGGGACACGGCGTACAGCTCAAAACTGGAAATTATTTATTACCTACAGATATTGATGCTGATAGTGCTGCCGAAATTGAGAAAACTGCTTACTCACTTGATGAATTAAATCAAAAATTAAGTGATGCCAAACCTGCATTCACGCTCGTCATTGCCGATGCCTGTAGATCCGCATTTCAATCCAAAGGCAGGAGCATTGCCTCATCAAGAGGATTGAGCGCACCAGAACCAGCAAAAGGTCAAATGGTGGTATTTTCCGCCTCTAAGGGACAAGAAGCTTTAGATCGTCTTAGTGATAAAGACACCAATCCAAACAGCGTATTTACTCGGGAATTTATTGCAAGAATGAATAAGCCAGGAGCTAAGATAGAAGATATTGTTCGAGAAGTGCAAGATGCAGTTGAAGACCTTGCTAAAACGGTTAAGCATGAGCAAAGACCTGCACTTTACAACGAAGCGAGGGGAAATTTCTATTTTTACGGGCCAACAACTGTTCAGGTCTCACCAGTGCCTGCCCCAGTCAATCCAACCATTTCATCTGGCCCAGATCAACGCGAAGATAAATTTTGGGAGGATGCAAAGTCAACAGGTAACAAAGAGGGTTTTTTAGCCTACATTCAAGCTTACCCAAGTGGTAGATATTTGAACTTAGCAAAAGCAAACATTTCAAGATTTGAGAGTTCCAGTATTTCAAGAGTGGACAGTGCCAGTCTTAGCAAAACGCAGACTCCCCCAATTGCATCTTCACAGACCATGCCTTATGCTTTAACAGTGCCTAATAATGTATCAAGTCCTTTAATTAACACTGAAATTTCAAATGTAAATGTAGTAAGCGGAGCAGGGGCAACTTTTCCATTTCCAATTTATTCAAAGTGGGCCGAAAATTATGCAAGGTTGACTGGTAAAAAAATTAATTATCAACCCATTGGTAGTGGAGCAGGCATAAAACAAATTAAGGCTAAGCTTGTTGACTTTGGGGCATCAGATATGCCCTTAAACTCAGAGGATCTGGATAAAGATGGGTTATTACAATTTCCCGTTGTTGCTAATGGTATTGTTCCAGTAGTTAATATCGCTGGAATACAACCCGGACAATTAAAATTAAATGGATCATTGATAGCAAATATCTATTTGGGCAGAGTTACGAAGTGGAATGACTCATCAATCAGAGCTCTTAATCCCTCTCTTAATCTTCCTGATTCCGAAATTAACACAATTCATCGCTCTGATGGCACAGGCACTACTTACCTATTCACAAATTTTTTAAATTCAGTGAGTGCTGAATGGAGGGACAGAGTTGGTTTTGGTACCTCAGTCAACTGGCCAAATTTAACCAACAGTTTGTCAGGCAAGGGAAACGAGGGGGTTGCTGCAAATGTCTTTAGAGTCCCAAACTCAATTGGCTATTTAGAGTTTTCTTATGTTAAACAAAACAGGATGAATTTCGTGGCCTTGCAAAACCGGGATGGCTATTTCGTTGTCCCTAACGAAGAGTCTATTGTCTCCTCTGTTGCGAATACCCCTTGGTCTTTGGCAAATGGGTTTTATGAAATATCAACCAATGAACCTGGTGCTAATAGTTGGCCAATAACTGGGACAACTTTTATTATTATGAATAAAGTACAAGACAAGCCTGATAATGCAAGGGTTGTCCTACAGTTTTTTTATTGGGCTTTTAAGAATGGGTTCAAAGATGCCCAAAATTTAGATTATGTGTTGATGCCCGAATCGGTTTCAAGAATTATTTTTGCATCCTGGCGCGAAAAAATTAAAGATACTTACGGTAAACCCATCTTTTAATCCGGGTAAACCTATACTCTCACAAGCCAACTCAATCCTAAAATAGGTTTTGATTTAGATTTTGAAAACAATCTAAAAAGAAATCTAGTGCAAATTTTAAATATAAGTTTTAGGACTTGGAGTATTTCTTTGGTCAATAGGACACAAAAATCAAAGTCTAAACAACCTCAGTCTATTGCAAAGAGGATAATAAAAAAATATCCAAACCGAAGACTCTACGACACATCAACTTCCTCTTATGTCACTTTGTCTCAGGTCAAAGACTTGGTAGCTGAATCTACTGAATTAGTCGTATTCGATGCCAAAACAAACGAGGACATCACCAGAAGCATTTTGCTACAGATTATTTTGGAAGAGGAAACCGGTGGTGTTCCCATGTTTACGCAGCCAGCGCTGGTAAATATCATTCGCTTTTATGGTCAGTTTATGCATGGTTTTATGGGGGACTATATAGAAAAAAACATGCAATCTTTTTTAGATCTACAAATTGAAATGGCGGGTCTTCAAAAGCCTGCCTCATCTGAGGCCCTGCAGAACCTTAAAAATATGAAGCCTAACGCATCTCATGAGTTGATTCAAAATTTTTCTGAAAAATCGAGGAAAGCTTTTGAATTAATCCAACGCCAAATGCAGGAGCAAATGGATCAGCAAACCAATAGAGTTCTTGAGTCTTTGAGAATTAAGCCCCCAAAATAGGACAGGGGGTCCAATCGGGTATGCGTTTCCTGAGACAATATGGGGATGAACAATGCAACTCCTAATTTAAACTCCCCCAAATCCACCCGAGCCCCTCAGGTCGGGTTTGTAAGTCTAGGGTGCCCTAAGGCGCTTACTGATTCTGAGTTGATACTGACACAGTTAAACGCTGAAGGTTATGAGACTTCCAAGTCCTACGCCGGTGCTGACTTAGTTATCGTCAATACCTGTGGATTCATAGACGATGCGGTTAAAGAGAGTTTGGACACAATAGGTGAGGCGTTAGCTGAAAACGGTAAAGTCATTGTGACCGGATGCCTAGGTGCCAAGCAAGACGGTGATGGTCAAAACCTTGTTCAAAGTATCCATCCAAGAGTCTTGGCAGTGACGGGTCCACACGCAACACAGGAAGTCATGAACGCTGTTCATCTTCACTTACCAAAGACCCATGACCCTTATTTAGACCTCGTCCCAAAGAGCGTCTCAGCTGCTGGAATAAAACTGACGCCCAAACATTTTGCATACCTTAAGATTAGTGAAGGCTGTAATCACAGATGTACCTTTTGTATTATCCCCTCTATGAGAGGGGATTTGGTATCTAGACCTATTGGGGATGTTTTAGCAGAAGCAAAGGCTTTATTCGAGTCAGGTGTCAAAGAGCTTTTAGTGATAAGTCAAGACACCTCTGCTTATGGGGTCGACATCAAGTACAGAACGGGTTTTTGGGACGGTAAACCTGTGCGCTCAAGAACACTGGAGCTAACCGAGACCTTGGCAACAATCGCCGAGGCTTATGGTGCATGGGTCAGGCTCCATTACGTTTATCCCTACCCAAGTGTTGATGAGTTGATTCCTCTTATGGCAACTGGGAGAGTGTTGCCTTATTTGGATGTTCCTTTTCAGCATAGTCATCCAGATGTTTTAAAACGTATGAAACGACCAGCTAGCGGGGAGCGCAATTTGGAGAGAATTCTTGCATGGCGCAAGCTCTGCCCAGATATTGTGATCAGGAGCACATTTATCGCTGGTTTCCCAGGTGAAACAGAGGCGGAGTTTCAGCACCTGCTTGATTTTTTAAAGGAAGCAGAGCTTGACCGTGTGGGGTGCTTTGCCTACAGCCCAGTTGAAGGTGCGACTGCCAACGAGTTGCCAGGCTTAGTTGGCCAGGAGCAAAGAGAGGAGCGCCGGGATAGGTTTATGAAAGTCGCTGAAGAGGTATCTGTTAGAAAGCTTCAAAGAAGAGTAGGCAGCACAATGCAAGTTTTGGTAGACAAAGCTACAGCGATGGGTAGACAAGGCGGAGTCGGACGAACCTACGCAGATGCACCTGAGATTGACGGCGTTGTCCACCTTTTGCCACCGCAAAAAATCAGTAAAACAATCAAGACTGGAGAGTTTACAAAGGTGCAAATTGTTGCAACACAGGGGCACGATCTCGTCGGCCTTCCCATTTAGTAACTAAAGATTCAACTCTTTAATGCTTATGTTTCATTAAGTCATTCATAAGCGCGTTTACCCCGTAAATCCAGGGATCTATTTGGTCAGTGGTATTCACTCTATTGATGAGTGTGCCCAGTTTGGGGGTGGAAATTCTGACCTGGTCTCCCACTTTATGGGTAAAACCCTCGCCAGGGGAGCCTGCTGAGGTTGCCTCACCTAATGGTCTGTCTTGCGTGGGCGCAAACATAGTACCCAAGAACAGCATGAAACCGTCAGGATACTGATGGTTCTCATTGATAGTTTGTGAAACTAAGTCCAGTGGATCTCGGCTGATTTTGGATAATTCACTCGATCCCTTTAAAACGAAACCATCCTCTCCTCTGATCTCAAGCTCTAGTGCACAACCTCTAACATCTTCAATATCAAAATGCTCATCAAAGAGTCTGATACAAGGTCCAATGGAGCAAGATGCATTATTGTCTTTAGCTTTACCAAGGAGTAAAGCACTCCTACCTTCAAAATCCCTGAGGTTGACGTCGTTCCCCAGAGTTACTCCAACGCATTTTCCTTTGGAGTTGACCGCAAGCACAATCTCTGGCTCAGGGTTGTTCCAGGCGCTCTTGGGATGAATGCCTATCTCAGCACCTGTACCCACAGCGCTCATGGGTTGAGATTTTGTAAATATTTCTGCGTCTACTCCGATTCCCACCTCTAGGTATTGAGACCAGATGCCTTCTTTGATCAAAACTTCCTTGAGAGCCAGTGCAGACTCCGAGCCAGGTATTACCTTAGATAAGTTATCTCCAATGACCCGAGTCACGGCTTTTCTAACACTTTGTGCTCTAGATGCGTCGCCCCTTGCTTGTTCTTCAATAACACGCTCTAACATACTTTGCACAAAGGTAACCCCTGCGGCTTTGATGGCCTGTAGATCACAAGGAGCCATAAGCCAGGGAAGCTCGGTATTTTTGTATTTGTAGTGAGAGTTACTAAGCACATCAGCTGTTTTGCATAGCACGGGGCCTTTGTGTTTCTTTATTAAATCTACTAAGTTTTCCAACTCTAACAAACCGCTGCAAGTTAGAGAAAGGTCGCTTAAGTCAAGGACTTCATCCCTTGTTAATCTCCCGACTACGGCCCCCCGGTTGGGTATCCAAACTTTAACGATCAGGCATGCAACATCTAGATCTGAGGGTAAGGCGCTATCTGGCGTGAGTAGGGATTTCATAGTGCTTTTAAAATTAACTTTTTATCATTTTGTTTGAATATCATCTCTTAAACACCAATGATTATCAACTTAATCACTTTAGGATGATCAATATTGTTGGACATTATTCAAGAATAACTTTTGCAGCTTTTATTACTTCAGCCCATTTATCGATCTCAGATTTTTGAAAGCTTTTGATTTGTTCTGGATTTAGGCTTGAGGGCATGATGCCAAGAGACTTTAATTTCTCCAACACCTCAGGAGTTTGAAGAATTTTCAAACTCTCTGTGTGAAGACGCTGAACAATGGCTTGGGGAGTACCACTTGGAACAAATAGGGCTTGCCAGGAGAGTACCTCAAAGCCCTGCAGTCCAGAGATCCCTGACTCAGATATTGTGGGTACATCAGCAAAATTTTCTAAACGTTTTAATGAACTTACCCCAAGTGCTCTGAGCTTACCGTTTTGAATATGTGGACCTGCAACCAGTGAAGTATCCAACATAAAGTCAACTTGTCCGCTCATGACATCTTGTATCGCTGGGCTACTGCCCTTATAAGGTATGTGAGTGAATTCAACTTGTGATTTAAAACCCAATAACTCTAAGGCCAGGTGTTGTGAGGTTCCGTTGCCCGCAGACGCTCCGCTCAGTTGTCTTGGACTTTTTCTTGCCGCGTCTACGAGTTCTTTTAAAGTTTTATAGGGGCTATTTGATCTAACCACCAACATTACTGGATTGGTACCAAACAAAACGACTGGGGTAAATGACTTTAGTGGATCATAGCCAAGTTTGGGATATAGACTTACATTTATTGCGTGTGAGCTAACCGTGCCACCTAAAAGCGTATAGCCATCAGCCGCTGCACGGGAGGCGATCTCAGAGCCTACACTGCCACCTGCCCCACCTTTGTTGTCAATCACAATCGATGTCCCTAGTGCTGGACCAAGGCGCTGAGAGAGTAACCTTGCCAATATATCTGTTGATCCACCGGCTGGAAAGGGCACTAAATAGTTGATGGCTTTGTTGGGCCAGGGTGCAGCCTCTGCCAGAGCCTTAGAGGACTGTAAGGACAGCGTGCCCAAGGTGGACGAGCTCAAAAGGGTGGGTACAAAAGTGCGTTTTAGAAAAATTCTTCTCAACATAATGGCTTGCTTTAAGTTTTAAATGGCTAGGGGTAGTTTGCTGGGTATTTGAATTAACACTCTTTATATTTAAATTGAAAATATTAATCGAACACTTTCAATTTGAGTACTTCAATGAATCTCAGGCTCACCAGAAGGGGTTTGCAGTTTCTCTGGCTCCAGGAAGTCAAAGTCACAGCCTTTATCCGCTTGCTGAATGTGTTTAAGGTACAAAGTTCCGTAGCCCCTAGTAAATTTTGGAGAAGGTGCAATCCAAGCAGCTTTGCGCTTTTGCATTTCTTCTTCACTTACAAGCACATTGATACTACGCGCCTCTATGTCTAAGCTGATCAGGTCTCCGTCCCTAACCAGTGCCAAAGGACCTCCTACATGGGACTCAGGGGTCACGTGAAGCACGCAAGCGCCGTAACTCGTGCCACTCATGCGAGCATCACTTATGCGCACCATATCTCGAACCCCTTGTTTAAGAAGTTTTTGGGGAATGGGGAGTTGGCCCCATTCAGGCATGCCCGGAGCCCCTTGTGGTCCAGCGCTTAGAAGCACAATCACACTATCTTTATCTATCTTTAAATCTGGAAGGTCTATCCTGGCAGACAGATCGTTGTAATCATTAAATACAACTGCTGGACCTGTGTGCTTTCGAAGGCTTTGCTCCATGGCTGAGGGCTTTATAACGGCGCCGTTTGGAGCAATATTGCCCTTGAGTACAGCCAGTCCTCCGCTGGGTAAGACTGGGTTATCTAATGTTTTAATTACATCATCATTAAAGACTTTGGAGTTTTTAATGTTTGTGCCAAGCGTTTGTGAATTTACAGTTAATTGGTCTAAATTTAGCAGTGCGCTTATTCTTGATAAAAGAGCCCTTAGGCCACCTGCATAATAAAAATCTTCCATCAAGTACTTACCACTTGGTCTAAGGTTTGCAAGCACTGGGGTGTCTTTAGCCAACTCATCAAAGCGTTCAATGGTGAGTGGGATAGTGGCCCGCTTAGCCATAGCTATCAGGTGAACGAGTGAGTTCGTGGAGCCACCCAAAGCGAGAACGGTACGAACGGCGTTGTCAAATGATGCTGTAGTCAATATGTCGGAGGGTTTTAGGTCCTCCCAGACCATCTCTACTATGCGTTTGCCGGTTAAGGTGGCCATTTGAGCGTGTCTTGAATCGGGGGCAGGTATGGAGGCTGCTCCAGGTAGTGTAAGCCCCAATACCTCTGCAGCACTGGTCATAGTCGAAGCTGTGCCCATGGTCATGCAATGGCCTGGGCTTCTTGCAATCCCGTCCTCAATTTCTTGCCAATCTTGCTCGTTGATGTTTCCAGCTCTGAGCTCAGCCCAGTACTTCCAAGTATCACTCCCACTGCCCAAGAACTGTCCCTTGTAGTCCCCCCTTAGCATGGGACCTGCAGGGACAAAGATGGAGGGCAAATTCATGGAAATTGCGCCCATGATGAGAGCAGGAGTGGTTTTGTCACACCCACCCATCAAAACACAGCCATCTGCAGGGTAGGACCTTAGCAGCTCCTCCGTCTCCATTGCCAACAAGTTACGGTAAAGCATCGTTGTTGGTTTTTGGAATGGCTCGGATAAAGAAATGGCCGGCATCTCAACAGGAAACCCACCGGCTTGCCAGATACCTCTTTTAACCTCCTCAACTCGTTGTTTGAAATGAGAGTGACAGGGATTGATATCACTCCACGTGTTGATGATTGCAATAACTGGCTTACCTGCATAATCGCTTTTGTGATAGCCCATTTGAGCAGTTCTTGAGCGATGTCCAAAGGAGCGCATGTCTTTGGCCCCATACCAGCGGTGTGAGCGGAGATCTTCGGGCTTTTTAATTTTTGTCATAAGATTTTAAATTCACATCAACACTGGAAAAAGAAAACTAAGCACAGCAGAGAATATGAATATGCTTCTCGTGAGCTGTATAAAAATTGAGTCTCAATTGACTAGTCCACCTCACACCAATAGCCGAGGTGGAGGTGGACTAGGGACATATTTAAAGATTTATTTTGTGTTCACAATCTCTTGAACAAGTGCTTTAAGTTCAGGTGTATTGGCAAACTTATCCCAAACTGGTTTTTCAGCTTCAACAAATCCTTTTCTATCAATCTCTGAGGCAGGGATTATTTTCGCTCCACCCTTGATGACCGCTTCCTTAGATGCGATTTCTTTTGCTTCCCAAAGCTTTACATAATAGGGGACCGAGGCTTTTGCTGCAGCTCTTATAGCTTTTTGCTCCTGAGGTGTTAAGGTATCCCAAATTTTCTTGGAAAAAACCAGTACCTCAGGGGTCATGACATGCATTGTTTCTGAATAAAAGGGTGCTGACTCAAAATGCTTGGCCTCATCGTATGAAGGATAGTTGTTCTCTGCCGCGTCTAGTAGACCCGTTTTGAGGCCAGTGTAGACCTCTGCAAATGGCATTGGAGTCGGTGAGGCACCCATTGCGCTGACTAAGCCAACCATCAAATCAGATGGAATAACTCTAATTTTTAGGCCCTTGGTATCTGCAATTGATTTGATTGGTTTTTTCGCGTACATGGATCTTGCACCACTCTCATACAGTGCAAGTCCTATGAAGCCAGCTTTTTCAAAGCCGGCCAAGACCTTTTCGCCCTGCGCACCATACATTGTTGAGCGAAGGTGATTGATATCTCTAAACAAAAAGGGGAGGGAAGGAATTGAGGATTCTGGAACAATTCCGTTGAACGCTGCAGAGCTAACTCTCACCATATCTAGAGCACCGATCTTAACCTGCTCAATAGTGTCTTTCTCTGAACCCAGTGAACTGTCTCCGAATACTTTGATGCTGTCTTTCCCCCCAGTTGCTGCTGAAAGTTCCTCCCCCATGTGCATCACTGCCATGTTTGTTGGGAAATCTTTTGAGTGCACGTCTGCACTCCTAAAAGTTCTCGCCATTAAGGTTTGAGCGGGAAAAGAAATTAGACTCGCAAGGATAAGCGGCGAGAGAAGGCGAAGTTTGGTTTTCAAAGTGTTCTCCAAAAAAATGAACGCCAACTTGAAGTTTCAAGTTGGATTTGTAACGAACACATTTTAGATTTTGAGAACCTTAGATCATTCAAGTTTCAAAAATGATCGTCAGTACTAACCCTAGAAAATTAACCTCTCTGGGGTAAGTATTTAAGATTCTTCAAGAATTAGTCAACAAAGCCGTGTGGACCCATGACTACAAACCCCCCTCCTTGGAACTGAACTACAGGATCGGTAAGATCTGGCGCTTTTGAGTTTGAATAAATAGCATCCTTGAAGATGTCAGATGAGTCTTGTGGATGAAATCCGATGTGTTTCGCACGCGAGTTATCCCACCAACTAACTGAGTTGTTAGAGGCCCCAAAAATAATACTGTGCCCAAGAACTGGAGTTGCTAAACAAGCGGTGATCAACCGGTGTAAGTCGTTATAGCTGAGCCAAGTCGCAAGCATACGACGGTCTTTAGGTTCAGGAAAAGAGGATCCTATTCGGATGCAAGCGGTCTCGATCCCGTATCGATCAAAATAAAATCTAGACAAGTCCTCTCCAAAGGCTTTACTCAGTCCGTATAGGCCATCTGGACGGGGAGGGTCATCTGCAGTGATGGTTTGTCCCTGAGAGTAAAAGCCCGTGACGTGATTGGAGCTTGCAAAGACGATTCGTTTTACGCCGTGCATACGAGCGGCCTCGTAAAGGTTATATGCTCCCAAAATATTAGCTTGTAAGATAGGCCCGAATGGTCCCTCGACCGAGATTCCACCCATGTGAACCACCGCATCAACGCCGTCCAAAATTGTGTGCACTTGCTGTGAGTTTGCCAGATCTGCCAAAATGATTTCCTCATTGTTGCCGGCTTCACCAAAGCTAGAAATATCTGAAAGCCTTAGCGTATTGCAGTTTAATTTGAGTGGTTCCCTGAGTGCCTTGCCTAGCCCGCCTGCAGCTCCGGTTAAAAGTATTTTGTTATGGGTTTTGGGAGTCATGATCTTTCTTTAGTTGGTTAGAAATTAAACTAATATGCCCTGTATCACTGGAAAAAGCCCAAAAATGGTCAGGATCACCAAATTTGGCTATAGTCTTAAATTGCGTGTAATTTTAGAGATAATGTTAGCAGACACAAAATCTAACTTTAAGCTCAGTCTTGTTAGAAGTTCTTGTGTAAGCCCTTAAGAGATAAAATCATCGTTTCGGAGACTCAAAATGTTTAAATTAGGAAAGCGTTCTTTTACGCAACTGACAGCTAAAGCAGTAATTGGTATTGCCGCTTTATCTGCAAGCGCAGTGTTTGCAGACGAGCCCTTCAAGATTGGACTGATTTTGCCTATGACCGGGCAAGCTGCGTCCACGGGCAAACAAGTCGAGGCTGGAGTAAGGCTTTATATGGCCCAAAACGCAGGAAAAATCGCTGGAAGAACAGTAGAGCTTATTGTCAAAGATGACACCGGTCTACCTGATGTGACCAAGCGTATCGCCCAGGAGTTAGTCGTCAATGACAAAGTAGATGTTTTGGCTGGTTTTGGTTTAACCCCGCTCGCTCTTGCAACCGCCCCAATAGCTACTCAATCCAAAACCCCTTTGGTTGTGATGGCGGCTGCGACCTCAAGCATTACATTGGCTTCACCTTACATCATCAGAACCAGTTTTGCGTTACCGCAAGCTGCAGTAACTATGGGGGACTGGGCTGCTAAGAACGGTATCAAACGTGCCGTCACTTTAGTTTCCGATTACGGTCCTGGCTTGGACGCTGAGAAATTCTTTAAAGAGAGACTTTTGCTAAACAGCGGACAGGTTCTTGAGTCAATGCGCGTACCACTTAGAAATGCAGACTTTGCCCCTTTCTTGCAAAAAGTGAGGGACCTCAAGCCTGAGGCCTTATTTGTTTTTGTCCCCTCCGGACAGGGCACTCAGGTGATGAAGCAATTCGCAGAGCGTGGATTGGATAAAACTGGTATTCGTCTGATCGGAACTGGGGACGTGACAGATGATGATTTATTAAACGGTATGGGCGATGTTGCTTTGGGAGTGGTTACGGCTCATCACTACTCTGCCAGTCACAAGTCCGCTATGAATCAAAAGTTTGTTGAAGCCTTTGAGAAGGCTAACAATAAACTACGTCCTAACTTCATGGCTGTGGGTGGTTATGATGGTGCCCGCGTGATTTATGAAGCCCTCAAAGCAACCAAAGGCAAGGGCGGTGGCGACGCATTACTTGGCGCTATGAAGGGACAGATATTTGAGAGCCCACGTGGTCCTATCTTTATTGATGCGCAAACTAGAGATGTGGTGCACAACATATACATCCGTAAAGTCGAGAAAATCAACGGTGAAATGTATAACACCGAATTCGAGACGATTAAAGATGTAAAAGATCCAGGAAAAACTCAGTAAAAAATCATTAAAATACTTTCCACAATAAAACGAGGCCCGTTTTAACGGTTTGAGTTTTCGGTGGAGGATATTGGGGGAACTCGCCCAGCGTGAGTTTCCCCATATTACTTTTTGGATGTCTTTGTTAAACTTTAAGCGCATCAAAATTCATGTTAACTATCTTATTTGACGGTGTTGCTTACGGCATGTTGCTATTCGTATTAGCGGTTGGGCTTGCCGTGACCCTTGGATTGATGAATTTCATCAATCTTGCACACGGTGCATTTGCCATGCTTGGGGGGTATACCACCGTGCTCCTGATGCAACGCTTGGAGGTTCCCTTTTTAATTTGTTTGCCATGTGCTTTTTTGGTTAGTGCAGCGCTTGGGGCATTCTTAGAAAGAACTCTGTATAGGCCACTTTACAGTAGGCCGCATTTAGATCAAGTGTTATTTTCAATTGGTTTGGCATTCATGTCGGTTGCGAGTGCAGATTACTTGATGGGCTCGGGCCAGCAAAATATTCAACTCCCTGAGTGGCTCAAAGGGCGCACTGAGCTAGGCGAAGATCCTTGGACCCTTGGGATGGGACACTACCGACTACTGATCATCTTGATCTGCGCAGTGCTGACGATCGTGTTACAAACCGTACTTACCAAAACCAGATTCGGTAGCCAACTTAGAGCCTCAGTTGATGATCCAGTGGTTGCATCTGGTTTGGGAATTAATGTCAACAAAGTCTTCTTGCTTACCTTTGCTGTTGGATCTGGACTTGCAGGTCTTGGGGGGGCGTTAGGAGCAGAGGTTCTATCGATTGATCCCATATTTCCTTTGAAATATATGATTTACTTCCTTATCGTTGTCTCTGTTGGGGGGACATCCTCAATCACGGGACCACTTCTAGCAGCTTTACTTCTCGGTATTGCCGATGTTGCAGGTAAGTATTACGTGCCAAAGCTTGGTGGATTTATTGTGTATTCCTTGATGATTATTATTTTATTGTGGCGTCCCCAAGGTCTATTTTCTAGAGGAAATAAATGATGCACGCTCCAAAGTCTAATCAATTAGAGCTTATCACCACGTCACTCAATCGACGCTCCAAAATCAAACCTATAGAGATCGTTTTTTGGGTTGTTGCTTTGATATTGCCTGTTGTCTTGCCCAGTCATGCAATGATGATCAGTGAAATAGCTATTACAGCTTTATTTGCATTATCCCTAGACCTGGTGTTGGGTTACAGCGGTATTGTTTCCTTGGGGCATGCTGCTTTTTTAGGTGTAGGTGTTTACTCAAGCGCACTATTTGCTAAGTTTTTCTTAGCCGATCCAACTCTTGGTTTGCTGGTATCTGGTTCTTTGGCTGGACTTCTGGGTTTGATTTGTAGTTTCACAATCCTGAGGGGAAGTGATCTTACAAGGTTAATGGTGACGCTGGGGGTGGCGTTGATCATGCTTGAACTGGCCAATCAGATGGATTGGTTAACGGGCGGCTCGGACGGTTTGCAAGGCGTGATTATGGGGCCAGTGTTAGGTGTTTTTGAGTTTGATTTGCAGGGCAAAACAGCTGCCTGGTACTCCGTTGGAGTTGCTTTGCTACTCTTTATCTTTGTAAGAATGCTCGTGAATTCTCCTTGGGGTTACACGCTCAGAGTTATTAGAGACAACAGACTTCGTGCAATGGCAATTGGGGTTCCGGTATCAAAAATATTAATAAGCGTTTACACATTCGCAGCAGTCGTTGCCGGAATTGCGGGTGGCTTGCTTGCACAAACAACTGGGTTCGCCTCGCTTGATGTGTTTGCCTTTGATCGTTCTGCCGATCTAATGCTAATGCTTGTAATCGGAGGGGTCGGATGGTTGTACGGCGGAATAGCAGGTGCGATTGTTTTTAAGATACTTCAAAGTGAACTATCTGCAGTGACTCCCCAGTACTGGATGTTTTGGATCGGATTACTTTTGATCCTATTGGTTAGTTTGGGTAGGGAGAGAATCAAGGGCTGGGTGACACTGAGTTTTCTATTCGATCGGACAAACGCTGGAGTTGTCTCAAAATGAATACGACCAAAGATCTAAATGTTTTGTCTGCGGTTGGTTTGGTCAAGACTTTCGGCGGTATCAAAGCCACTCAAAATGTCAATTTGGACATCAAAGCGGGGGCACGTCATGCCCTTATTGGACCCAACGGTGCTGGTAAAACGACTTTAATAAATTTACTCACGGGTGTTTTAAAACCCACCAGCGGTAAGATTGAACTCTTAGGTGAGGACATATCAGACCTCAGTCCACATCTAAGAGTAAAAAGGGGCTTGGTGAGGACTTTTCAGATCAATCAACTCTTTGACTCCCTAACCCCACTTGAGACTTTGAGCATTGTGGTTTCTCAGCATCTTGGCCAAGGCGGCGTTTGGTATAGGCCATTAGGGTTGGGGCGCGCTGGAAAACCCATCATAGAGCGAGTCTGCCAATTGCTAGAGCAGTTTAGATTAACGGATGTGATGAATGTACAGACCTCTCACATGTCTTATGGCAGACGAAGGCTTTTGGAGATGGCAATCGCATTGGCCTGTGAGCCAAAAGTTTTGCTTTTAGACGAACCTGTTGCTGGGGTACCCACGGGTGAGCGAGATGAATTATTGGCGACTGTTGCAGCATTGCCCGAAGACGTTTCAATTCTTTTAATTGAACATGATATGGATTTGGTCTTTAACTTTGCAAACAAAATGACCGTGCTTGTCAACGGCGCAGTGCTAACCGAGGGAACCCCAGAGCAAATTGCAAATGATCAGCAAGTTAAAGCGGTCTACCTGGGACAAACTGAGATTGAGGGTCATACACATGCATGATTTAGCTAAGGAAAATCTCTCGACTGATCAAGCCACCAGTCTCCTTCTTGTGAAGGGTCTAAGTGCTGGATATGGGGAAGCAGTCGTGCTTAGCGATATAAGTTTCAATATCGAGCCAGGGCAAACTCTTGCACTTTTGGGACGTAACGGGGTGGGTAAAACCACCTTAATCAACACTCTAGCAGGTGCGACTCACATGCATGCTGGAACAATCACACTAGACGGAACTCGCATAGAGAATCTGCCATCATTTAAACGTGTTAACTCTCTTGCGCGAGGAGGCATTGGTTGGGTTCCGCAGGAGAGAAATATCTTTAAATCTCTGAGTGTTCACGAGAACTTAACAGCAGTTTACAGAGAGTCAGATGACCCCAACGCTTGGTCTCCAAAGCGAGTGTATGAATATTTCCCAAGACTCCTTGAGCGAAAAAACAATCTGGGCTCACAGCTCTCAGGGGGAGAGCAACAAATGCTTGCTATGGCCCGGGCATTGGTTGTTAATCCAAGACTTTTACTATTGGATGAGCCACTTGAGGGATTGGCACCTATCATTGTCGAGGAGTTGTTGAAGGCAATTCGGTGGATTACGAGGGATGAGGGTATGTCAGCGATCATAGTTGAGCAGCATCCGCAAATGATTTTGGCTATATCAGATGAAGCCATTGTTTTGGAGAGAGGGACCATCGTTCACAAGGAAAGTGCTGCATCGCTAAGTAAAAATACAGACGCATTAGATCGCCTTTTGGGCGTTAAAAGATAGCGACTTATTTTTGTATAGACGGTATTTGTTGGGCGCTGGGTGCTGGGTGCAGGGTGCTGGGTATTCGAACTCTTAATT
>DAITOS010000067.1:0-17476 GCA_036834025.1 Limnohabitans sp. | reverse complement strand
GTATAAACAACCAATCTATCCAAATTAGAGCTTATGTTCATTGACAGTTCACTATCTATTAACTTAACTTGACCTTTCCATCCGTCATAACAATGATCTACTTCAAGCTGCTCGCATAGCTGATCCATTCCACTGCTCATCACGGCTTGAGTTGGCAATCGGTCATCACCCATTTCCCAAATTTTAGTGGCTTCAAAATAAATAGATGCATTTTTTCTCTTTACAAAATAAGGGTGCCACCCAAGTCCAACAGGCGTTGGTTTATTACTTTGATTGGTTATAGACAATGTTTGATGTAATTCATTGTCTTTTATTTTTATGGCCTGTGAAGCGTCAAAATCAAAAGGCCATCCCCCATCTGCTTTATGCTCGTAGGAAACCAATAAAAAATCATCTCCTTGTTCTAATATCGTCCAAGGTCTTTGCCAGCCTACCCCGTGGATATTATGGGGCTCATCTGCGTTATTTTTAATCAACGGATGGTCAGTCCCCATCCACCTAAGAGTTGCATAAGACATTCGGTTTGAAAAGGGGACCAGCGCAAAACTCGCCGCCTGTCTTGCGCTAGTTACTGTATCTTTATTAACTGACCTTAGAACGCTTTTACCAAGGTATGTTAACTCTAAAATTGAAGCACCTAGATCAGGTCTTATTACACAAACTAATTTTTCGTTTTTGAGTTCAACATCAGTCTTTTTCATATCCAACTGCCTATAAATATTGATACAAAGCAGTATGAATGGTTTTAAACAAGTTGTCCATTACTGGAATAATGAACATTTGATATAGATCTAAAAAAGGTGATGTGACTGAACTTATCCGATTTTTTTAAGAGAAAGACTATTGATGGAATAAGATATTTGCAATTATTTTAAAGTGCTTCTTTTCCGTTTTCACCTGTTCTTATTCTTACAGCTTGCTCTAAATTAGATACAAATATTTTTCCATCACCGATCTTACCCGTTCTCGCAGCTTTTTCAATCGCCTCTATTGCACTTTCGACTAACTCGTCGGAGACAGCAGCTTCAATTTTGACTTTTGGCAAAAAATCAACAACATACTCAGCCCCCCTGTATAGTTCAGTATGACCTTTTTGGCGACCAAAGCCCTTAACTTCCGTAACTGTAATACCTTGCACTCCAATAGAAGACAACGCCTCACGAACCTCTTCTAATTTAAAAGGTTTAATAATCGCCATAATCATTTTCATAAGTTATCCTAATGGTTTAAAACGGAAGAGTGTCAAAAATTCTTTTTAATACCCAATACTAATGTATTTCCTGCAAGATTGGTGTTACCGCTTCCTGGTAAAACATCATTTGTATGTGTAAATCCACGTTTTACCCAGTCTGTAGTGATGACGGTTGCACTACCAACCCAACCTTCAAATTCTTTGCTCAAGGACATTGATATATCGGTATAGTCAGTAACTCCGTTCGTAACATACCTAGCATTTGAGGCTTTTATGCTTTGATTCCCGATGTGCACGATGCTAGAAAGCCCATCACCAAAATCAAAACTGTAACTCAGATCTACATACATACTATTTTTAGATCCAACATAGCCAAATAAATTGCTCACTGAATCAGATAGCTTAAATACAAATGCGCCCACAGATATAGAACCATACAACTCTGTAGTATTTGCGTTTGAAAAATTGGCATTCGCAGCGTTAGTTACTCCACCCAAATTGTTGGTTGGGTAAAAGTAATCCAGTACTCCAACGTCATATCCAATTAATTCAGTATATGAGGCTTTGTAACCAGCATAAAAGTCCATCTCCAAAGACCCCTTAGCGCTCTGAGGAGGGGTGGCATTAGTGTCCGCGGAGTCCTTAATCCAGTGAATAGTTGAGTTCCAATTTCCAACATAGAAACCGCTTTTATCGGCATAGTCTGCTCCAAACTGCAACGCTGGTCTATGTCCTGACTGCGAAATTCCTCGGTATCTGTAGTCGCTCACAAATCCAGCGTTATAAGTGAGCGATGATTCTGGTTCAGCAGTCGTAGTCTGTGAAAATGCCGTCGAAGAACCCAAAGTGGCTAATAACAAGATTGCAACTGATCGTTTTTTATTGTTCACAAATACTCCCGTGCTCTTTACAGCTTTTTCTCATGATGATCAAAGCCAAACTTCACTTTCAATTATTTTCTCACGTTTTCTCTCAGACTTGAATAGACAAAGTCCAACTTACCACTAAAGTTATCAAAGATTAGGAGCGAGCATTCGTTTAAGGTCCGCCTCCTGTATGCCTTGTCTTTTTGCTAAGTCGCTGACTTGATCTGAGCCGATTCTTCCAACGTTGAAGTACTTGGCTTGAGGGTGTGCGATGTAAAAGCCGCACACGCTTGCTGCTGGATACATGGCAAGACTCTCCGTCAAGCTCATACCTATCTCCTCACACTGAAGGACTTCAAACATCTGTTTTTTTACACTGTGATCGGGACAAGCAGGGTAGCCGGGCGCAGGTCTAATTCCTATGTACTTTTCAGCAATTAAGTCTTGAGGACTTAATTGCTCTTTCTCACTGTACCCCCAAAGATCCACCCTAACCCTGGCGTGCATGCATTCAGCCATAGCCTCTGCTAATCGATCAGCTAAGGCCTTGAACATAATGGCACTGTAATCGTCATGATCATCCATAAAGAATTTTTCTCTAGATTCAACACCAATGCCCGCTGTTAAGGAGAACATACCAACATAATCAAGAACACCCTCTTGAGCAACGAAATCAGAAAGACATCTATTGGGACGTCCCTCTGGTTTTAAGGTTTGTTGCCTAAGTCCCGTCCAGGTTAAAAGCCTTTCTTTGCGGGATTCATCGCGCCACAAAACAATATCATCTCCAATGCTATTTGCTGGATAAAGACCTACAACTGCTTGTGCGCTCAGCCATCTTCCATCAATCAAACGCGTTAACATTCTTCTAGCGTCACTCATTAGGCGAACGGCTTCAGCACCTACGATTTCGTCCTTGAGAATTGCGGGGTAGGGACCAGCCAAATCCCAAGTCTGGAAAAAAGGACCCCAATCAATGTACTGTTCTAACTCTGCGAGATTAAAGTTTTTAAAAACCCTTCGCCCAATATATTTAGGGGCCTTTACATGGTAATCCTTCCAATCTATTTTTGCAGAATTTGCTCTCGCTTTTTCAATAGTCAAAAGAGGGGTTTGCTTTTTATTTGCATGCTGATCTCTGACACGATCATAGTCCGCATTTAATTCAGCAATGAATGCACTTGCCTTAGTGGACAACAAACCCTGGGCAACACCAACACTCCTTGATGCATCTGGCACATACACAACCGGCCCTTCGTAGTGAGGTGCAATTTTTACTGCTGTATGAACGCGACTTGTTGTCGCACCACCAATAAGCAAAGGTATTTTACGCATCCTGAAATACTCATCTTTTTGCATCTCACTAGCAACATATTGCATCTCCTCAAGGCTTGGAGTGATTAGTCCCGATAAACCAATAATATCTGCACCCTGGACTTTTGCTTTGGCAAGTATTTCGTGACAGGGCACCATAACACCCATGTTAACAACATCAAAGTTATTACACTGCAAAACAACCGTGACTATGTTCTTGCCAATATCGTGAACGTCCCCTTTTACAGTGGCAATCACTATTTTTCCTTTGGTTTTAACCTCCTCTCCAGCTTCCTTTTGCCTTAATTTTTCTTCCTCAATATATGGAATCAAATGTGCAACAGCCTGTTTCATCACCCGGGCGGACTTAACCACTTGAGGTAAGAACATCTTTCCCTGGCCAAATAAATCGCCTACTGTATTCATACCCTCCATTAATGGGCCCTCTATTACTTCTAAAGGCCTTCCCCCGCGCGCTAAGATCTCTTGGTAGGCCTCCTCTGTGTCCTCTGTTATGAATTCAGTAATTCCATGCACGAGTGCGTGAGAAAGTCTTTGCGTAACACTCACTGGTGAGTCTTGACTACCACGCCAGCTATTTTTCTCAGTAACATCTTTTGCAGATCCTTTTGCTTGCTCTGCAACTTCAATGAGTCTTTCTGCAGCGTCATCTCTGCGGTTCAAGACCACATCCTCAACGCGTTCTTTAAGAACCGGCTCTAAGTCATCATAAACGCCAACCATTCCAGCGTTAACAATTCCCATATCCATCCCGGCCTTAATTGCGTGGTACAGAAAAACAGTATGTATTGCCTCACGAACTGGATCGTTTCCACGAAACGAGAAACTTACGTTTGATACCCCTCCTGAGACTTTTGCACCTGGCAAGTTTTCTTTGATCCACCGTGTTGCATTGATAAAGTCAACTGCATAATTGTTATGCTCTTCTATCCCTGTTGCAACAGCGAAAATATTTGGGTCAAAGATGATATCTTCCGGTGGGAAATCTACCTTATCAACCAAAAGATCATAAGCACGTTTGCAAATTTCAATTTTTCGCTCGTAAGTATCTGCTTGTCCTTTTTCATCAAATGCCATCACGACAGTTGCTGCGCCGTAACGCCTTATGAGCTTGGCTTGTCGCAAAAACTCATCCTCGCCTTCCTTCATACTTATGGAATTAACTATTCCCTTTCCTTGTAAACACTGGAGTCCCGCTTCAATTACAGTCCATTTAGAACTATCCACCATAATAGGAACTCTTGCGATATCAGGCTCTGAGGCCAATAAATTTAAAAATTTGACCATAGCGGCCTGACTATCCAACATGGCCTCATCCATGTTAATGTCAATAATCTGTGCGCCGTTCTCTACTTGTTGGCGAGCAACATGCAAAGCCTGTTCGTACTCCTCGTTGAGAATCATCCGAGCAAACGCTTTGGAGCCAGTTACGTTTGTGCGCTCTCCAATATTTAAAAATAATGAGCTTTGATCCAGAGTTACAGGCTCCAGCCCTGCTAACCTTAAGGGTAAAACAGTTTTCTTTTCTGTTTTATGAGGCTTAGCTGATTTATCGGAATTATTTGATGTATTCATGAACACTCACCTGAAAATATGACACAGGTGAGCGTCGTTATTCTTTGAGATACGTCCCAAGCCTGCCAAATAATGATTTGATGCAACGCCCCTTGGGAGTATAGATTTTACTACTGTTTTCAATCTGAGTAAAAAACACCTCTCGCAATCTTGCGGGCTTTTAGACTTTGAACACTTGTGGCAATGGCAGCAATGTGTTCAGGCGTGGTGCCACAACACCCCCCCAAAATATTAACTAGTCCACTACTAGCAAAATCATGCAATAAACGGCTAGTAACTTCGGGCGTCTCATCAAACCCAGTATCACTCATCGGATTAGGAAGCCCCGCGTTGGGATAACAGCTTATAAAAGTGTCCTCGGCAATCTTTGCTAGCTCTTGCATATAAGGACGCATTAAAGCAGCCCCCAATGCACAATTCAACCCAACAGCAAGTGGCTTAGCATGCCTCACGCTATGCCAAAAGGCAGTAACCGTTTGACCACTTAATATTCGTCCAGAAGCATCTGTCACAGTACCACTAATAATTAATGGCAATCTCTCTTTTGAATTTTCAAAATATTCCTCTATAGCAAATAAAGCCGCCTTAGCATTAAGAGTATCAAAAATAGTCTCCACCATAAGCACATCAACCCCGTTTTCAACCAAGGCCTGAACTTGAGCATAGTATGCTGCCCTTAATTCTTCAAATGTCACATTTCTTGCCCCTGGATCATTAACATCTGGCGAGAGGCTGGCGGTTTTGGGCGTAGGACCGAGTGCGCCAACGACAAACCTTGGTTTATCCGCGGTAGTAAACTCATCACAAGCTTGCTTGGCAAGTCGGGCTGACGCTGCATTCATTTCAATAGCCAAATCTTGCATATCGTAATCGGCCTGAGCAATGGTCGTCGCTCCAAAAGTATTGGTCTCAATTAAATCAGCGCCTGCAGCTAAATATCCTCTGTGAATATCCAAAATTACATCTGGCCGCGTTATGCTGAGTAACTCATTATTACCCTTAACGTCCTTATGAAAGCTTTTGAACCTCTCGGCTCTAAAATTTTCCTCTGTTAATTTAAAACGCTGGATCATTGTCCCCATTGCACCGTCTAAGATTGCAATTCGCTTTCTCAAAATTGATGGTAACTCTTGGGCTCTGGTGTAGTCATTTTCAAAATTATTCATGCTTCTATTGTAAGTTGCTGCTTTATCAGCATTTTTGATGTTAATTTAATATCCAAATGTTTCAAGTGCTATTGAATTAATCTTTTTAAAGCCTTAAAATAATGGGATATTTTCTAAGTTTTAAGGTCGTTAATATGTCTTCACAAGATAATTCACACAATCATGACAACCACGAAGAAGACGTGATTGAGTCCATTGTTCCGCTGATGCCAATTGTTTTGCCAATTGCCGGCGGAATCTTAATATTCCTTTTGGCTTTTATTGCCGTTTTCATGGCCTGAAATCGCCTTCCTGCAATTTCCTAGTTTACTGCACGGCCTGTGTACTTTTTAGCTCAAAAATATACTCAACACGATGCTTACCCTGATAGTCAAGTGACTATCTAATTAATAAAATTTTGCACTGCCTTAAAGAAAAGTTCTTTATGGTAAGCCGTTCCATACATAAAACTTGCACAAAGTCTAAACAGACCAGCAGGGGGCTTTCCTTAAATAACTTTAATTGGGAGTCCCATTTATGAATGCACCTTCAAGCCACGAACTCAGTGTCAAACCACCCTCATTTGTTGAACACCCTAAATTAATTGCTTGGGTATCTGATATGGTAGCTTTATGCAAACCAAATGCAGTTCATTGGTGCGACGGGAGTGAACAAGAATATCAACATTTTTGCGATTTACTCGTGAAAGCTGGAACATTCAAAAAGCTAAACCCTGCCGTACGCCCCAATTCTTATTTGGCTTGTTCTGACCCCACCGATGTGGCGCGTGTTGAAGACAGGACATTCATTTGTTCTAAAGAAAAAAATCAAGCCGGTCCTACCAATAACTGGATGGATCCTGATGAGATGAGGAAAACACTTCACCCGTTATTTGATGGCTGTATGCGAGGCAGAACTTTATATGTGGTTCCATTTTCTATGGGCCCACTTAACAGTCCCATCTCACATATCGGTATCGAACTATCTGATAGCCCCTACGTCGCAGTAAATATGCGAATGATGACACGCATGGGCAAAGATGTTTATAAAGTGTTGGGGTCCCAAGGTGAGTTTGTTCCTTGTGTACACACAGTTGGTGCGCCTCTACTTGAAGGGAATAAAGATTCTAGTTGGCCGTGCAACAAAACCAAATACATCGTCCATTACCCAGAAACTCGAGAAATTTGGTCTTTTGGCTCTGGTTACGGAGGCAATGCTCTTTTAGGCAAGAAGTGTTTTGCTCTTCGTATTGCCTCGATCATGGGGCATGATGAGGGCTGGCTTGCTGAGCATATGTTAATTTTAGGTGTCACTTCTCCTGAGGGCAAGAAATACCATGTCGCAGCCGCGTTTCCAAGTGCCTGCGGAAAAACTAATTTTGCAATGCTGATTCCCCCCAAAGGATTCGAAGGTTGGCGAGTTACAACAATTGGAGATGACATTGCATGGATTAAACCGGGTAAAGATGGACGACTCTACGCCATTAATCCAGAAGCTGGTTACTTTGGTGTTGCCCCTGGAACCAATGAAGAAACAAATCCAAATTGCATGATGAGCCTCAAGCGAGACGTTATCTTCACCAACGTAGCGCTAACGGATGATGGCGACGTTTGGTGGGAGGGAATGGGTCCCGCACCTGCTCACTGTATTGATTGGCAAGGCAAAGATTGGACACCAGAGGCTGCAAAAGAAAACGGTGCAAAAGCTGCTCACCCCAACGCAAGATTCACAGTGGCCGCAACCAACAACCCAGCTATCGATGCAGCCTGGGATGACCCTAAAGGTGTAGCAATAGATGCCTTTATTTTCGGAGGAAGACGCTCCAACACTGTTCCCCTGGTGACCGAGGCTCGCGATTGGGTAGAGGGTGTTTACATGGCTGCGACAATGGGCTCTGAGACCACAGCGGCCGCGACAGGGGCCCAAGGTGTAGTCAGACGCGACCCATTTGCCATGATTCCGTTCGCTGGATACAACATGAGCGATTACTTTCAGCACTGGCTTAATATGGGTGAAAAACTAGCAGCAACAGGTGCCACCCTACCTAAGATTTTCACGACCAATTGGTTTAGAAAAGGTCCAGACGGAAAATTTGTTTGGCCTGGGTATAGTGAAAATATGCGCGTCCTAAAGTGGATGATCGATAGAATCGAGGGCAAAGCTAAAGGGGTAGAAAACGTCTTCGGAATCAGCCCCTCCTATACAGAAATAAATTGGAACGGCCTGAACTTTGATCAGTCTTTGTTTGATCAGGTAACACAATTTGATAAAGATTTGATCGTTAAAGAACTCGAATTACACGGCGAACTCTTTGAGCAATTGGCATATCATCTTCCACCAGCACTCTCTAAGACAAAAGAGAAATTAGAAGAACGTTTGCACGCTTAACGCTCTCATTGGGGATTGTTTAGTCTCGAAAATCAATAGACCTTACTGAAGGTCTATTTTTTAAACCGCGTTGAAATGTCCAGCCAAAGCAATATATTCATGCACAGGGACCTCCTCAGCGCGTCTTTTTAGGTCAAATTGCCCGCCGAAATGTCGCTCTTCAAGCCAGTGACCCAAAGTATGACGAAGTAACTTTCTTCTTTGACTGAAGGCGACTTGAACTATTGTTTGAAAGACCTCAAACCTTATCACCTCAAAACTCTTTCTTGGTATCATCCTTACAACCGCACTTTTAACCCTTGGCGGTGGATCAAACGCATCAGGATGAACCTCCACTAATGACGCCATGTCGTAGCGCCATTGAAGCATCACACTAAGTCTCCCGTAATCAGATGTGCATGGCTTTGCAATCATTCTGTCCACCACTTCTTTTTGAAGCATGAAATGCTGATCCTTTATTCGGTCAACAAAGTCAAGTAGATGAAACAATATTGGAGTGGAAATGTTGTAAGGCAAGTTTCCTACAACGCGCAAACAGTCTCTTGGTCCTAAATTTTCTTTTGTGTCAGTTTTAGCGAATAGTTTGTCTTGAAGTAACTCATCAGCCAAGGCTGAAAATTCAACCTTCAACACATCACCTGAAACCACCTTTAGCAGCGAGTTTTGTTTTAGTCGATCTACCAAATCTTTGTCTAGTTCTACGACGCAAAGTTTGCCTAGTTTTTCTAAAAGGGGACCTGTCATTGCACCCATACCAGGACCAATTTCAACCATTAGATCATCACCCTTGGGAGCAATAACTGTGATGATGTCTTCTATGACGCCTTGGTCAACTAGAAAATGTTGGCCAAAGCGTTTTCGTGCAATATGTTTCAAAAATATAACCTCTCCTTAGAGTTAAACAGGCGGGTCTCTATATTCTATAAAGGCTCGCCCCCTTAGTTCACGCTCCCAGGTTGTGTAACTTTCCTCAAATTTCTTTTCTTGCATTTGTTTCTTCGCATTTTCACGCCTGTCTTTTTGAGAAATAGGGGCCTGCTTTCGCTCAATAAGCTGAATCAAATGAACTCCAAATCTAGAAACCAAGGGGTCTGCAATTTGTCCAGGCGTTAGTTGAGATAAGACGGCTTCAAATTCAGGAACAAATTGACCTGGCGCAGCCCAACCTAAATCTCCCCCAGCGCTTGCACTTGCATCCTGGGAATACTGTTTTGCTAATTCTGCAAAATTAGTCTCACCCTTTTCGATGCGTCTTTTAAATTCAGATAATTGAGCACGCGCTGAATTTTGGCTCACCTGTCCTCCAGGACGAATCAAAATGTGACGCGCATGAGTTTGGGTCACCATTGAGTTTTCAGCCTCTACTTGCTGACGATCTATTAATTTCAATATATGTAATCCTGCACCTGATCTAATGGGTCCTACAACTTGACCTGGCTTGATGTTCTTGACTGCATTTATGAAAAGTGTAGGATATCGGCTCTCAGCCCTTAAGCCCATTGAGCCACCGTTCTTGGCATCCATTGCTTCAGAGGTAGTCTTCGCTAACTCAGAGAAATCCTCACCCGCTTTGATTCTTTGCAATACCTGGTTCGCCTTTACCTGAAAAGGTTCTAGCTGTGCATCACCCGTACCGTCTGGTATTGCAATAAGGATCTGAGAAACGTTAACTAACTGAGTAGCAGAACTCCCTTTTTTTTGTTGCTCAAGAATATATTGGTCTGCCTCTAAGTCTGAAATCCTAAGTCTTGACAAAACATCTCTTTCGCGCAACTTTTGTAATATGATTTGCTGCTTTAACCTGACTTTATATTGCTCTATCGTTTGTCCTTGATCCTTGATTTGAGCATAAAGTTGTTCAAGTGTTATTGAGTTTCTTTCAGCAATCCCTAATTGAGCTTGAAGTAACTCTTCATCGTTCACCGTAATTCCAGACTCCAAAGCTAATTGAAGTTGGGCCTTTTCTAAAATAAGTTCTTCTAAAGTTTTACTTAAAAGACTATCCTTTGGAGGAATTACTGTGCCTTGTAACCGCATTTGCTCAAGGTGCTCTAAGGCCCTTACATTAACCTCCCTGTTTGTAATGGGCTCACTATCAACAATAGCGACAATAAAATCTGAATATTCCTTATCGCGTTCACCTGAGGGGGTTTGACCAGGACTTGTAGCACCCTCTTTTTGAGTCTCTGGCGTGGGTGCCACAGCGTCAACTTGAGAGGAGCTAGCCCGCAGGCCTGTTTTACTTGAGCCAACGCTAGGTGCAATGGGAGAGCCTGTGGAAGTACCCGTGCCCGAGGGCTGACCCATCCCTGGAATTTTTAAACCTTGCGCTAAAGCAGCTTGAAAGCATAAAGTTATTGCAAGACCAATTGTTAGGTTTAAGTACTTAACGTTTTTTTTATTTAAATTCATTTTCTTAATTAGTAATTAGCATAATGACTGGCCTCAGCTAGAGGGTCTCTCAAATTTTGATATCTTGGAATATTTTGCTTTAAAGAAGATAGCGGGTTAGACCCAACTCTTGAGATTCCATCAAACTCAACTTGAAACATGATTCTTTGATTTGTCGTTGTTGAATTAATTTGCAATCGCTCCAATACTACTCGGCCAAGCCAACACCCAGCATCATATTCAATTCCAACCACTGCATCTCCAATTTGACCCGTATCTTTGTTATAGTTTATCCTCCCAACTGAGTACCAACGGTCTTCTCCGAGTCCTCGACCCGGCCCAAGGTCATGTCCTTTGTCTCCCCAAAGATCATTAATAGGCCACTGCCATCCTGTGTCTATCATATCCGCGCCCAATAGTCGATCATATCTATATCCGATGGTTAAAAGCCTGTAATTGGTTGGGTTGTAACGAATATTGCCAGAAGAAAGATCAGATTGTGCCTTTTGTGGGTTGTATTCATAAGTAGAGTCTAATTTCCATCTCTCATTAAAATTAAACCCGCCCCCCACCAAAAAGTCACTCAATCTCCCGGTGGTTGGAACAGGATCTGTAGGCAAATATATATCTTGATTGCGCAATAGTATTCTTTGAGCAACACCTAACCTTGCTGCTTCAAATCCATTTTCTGAATCTATGAACCTTGAAGTCCCCCCAACAGTTACCATTTTTGTATCAGAAATTCTGTCATTCCCAGAAAATGCATTTTCATTAAAAATAGAAGCAAAATTAAAGTCATACGTACTTGAATCATAAACGGGTAACTTGTTTTGATCTCTGTATGGGGTATAAACAAAAAAGACCCTTGGCTCAAGTGTTTGTGTCCAAGCATGCTCTAGTAAATTCACAGATCTCTCAAAATTAAGAACACCGTCCAAGCTAAATGTTGGGACCGTTACGTTGGCGCCCAACAAACCTGTTGTTGTAGGAGTCTCAAACTCATAGGAGCGTGAGTGCAGCATTAATTTAGGAGTGAGGTAGCCATAATCATTGAGCATTGGATAACTCATCTGTGATAAACCATAGATCCTTTGTGCATTGGGTTGGCAATCCACACTGGCTTGGCTACAAGCATAAGTTCTATTAGACTTAAATTGTGTGAAATCTCCTTCAATTGAAAAATTTAACCCATGAATGTCATATACAGATAGCCTAGAGTTTAGCTCTGGCAATCGGTCATAAGGGGGTGTTATTGGCGCTTGCGTATCCTGCAAAGTTAGCCACTTCAAGGAGCGCACAAACGTAGTTACGTTTTGAGTCATCCAACTCACATTAAAATCAGTAGGTAATAGTTGTTGTCCCAATAAACCTGGAGCTCTGGGAAAATCTTGCCAATATAAGTCATCACTTACACGGTTTATGTTTAAAGAGTAGGTGAGCTTACCTAGTGTAGGATCGGCAAGTGATGTACTGCCAAGGTGTTGCTGACTATAACCCCAGCGGTCCTTCCCTCGAAGAGGGTCATTAGACATCTGATCAAAATAGATCTGTCCACGCTCTTCCCCTTGCTGTCCTTCCAAATACCTAAACTCTGCGCCAATATCAGTCCCTCTACGACTCCAGTACGTCGGTGTTACTGTTGCATCGCGATTAGGAGCAATGTTCCAATAATAAGGCTGACTGACTTGCACTCCACTGATGTTATCTATCCCAACCGTAGGTGCTAAAAAACCAGATTTTCGCTCGTTCGTTAATGGAAAAGAGAGGCTTGGCAACGGCACGCTAGGGAAATCTTTCATCACAAGCGTTGCACCTTTTGCATCTCCTTCATTTGTTAACGTATTGATACTTAAAGTGTCCGCTTTAAGTATCCACGCGGGAACCCAACCAGATATAGGCTTTGCTTGACATGTTGAATATGTTGCGTTGCGAATAATGGCTCTTTTATCATCTATAAAATTGATTTTTTCTGCTGTCCCATACGCTTGGTTTTTTGCAAGCTTAAAGTCCGTAGCTAAAAAATATCCCTCAAAACTATCTATTTGAATATCTAAAAAAGTTCCTCTAAACAAATTTCCAGCTTTATTAAAGTAAACATGTCCTTGTGCTTGCAGTTTTTCAGTTAAATCCGAATACTGAACATGATCTCCACGAACTAAAGTGTCTCCTCGTCTAAAAATTACATTCCCGTCTAAATCAGTCTGTCCCTCTGATTTTCCTGTAATAGAGTCACTTTGAACATATATCGGTAACTGGGTAGACTGTTTAATCAATGATTTTTCTTGCAAGAGGGAGCTAGGCTTTAATATCAACGGCATATTGGCTGAATTTCTACTCGCAATTTGATCTTGCTCTCTGGTTTTACTATACTGGTCTAAGTCAGTGGACTGCAAAAGCACCATAGGATCTGCAAAAGAGGCCTGCAAATAAGCAAGACCTCCGAAAAAAATTAAAATTCTGCAGAAAAATGACATGAAATGTTTATGATGACTAACTTAGCCTCTTAATGGTATTTAGTAAGAGGTCATTTGTAAGATACAGATTATCCCCGAGCTTTTAAGATTTATCTCACACTTATTTTCTATGCCCCAAAATAATCCCTCAAAGCACACTATTGATTGGCCTAATTCCGATCGTAAAAGTTCTTTTGACCATTGGCTAAATTCTTTAGCTGGAACGTTTTCCTTGGATAAAAGCACATTAACACTAGCTTCTTCAGACGCTAGTTTTAGGCGTTATTTTCGAATATTTTCCACGGTCCCTGAATCCAGATCCTTCATTATCATGGACGCTCCCCCCGATAAGGAAAACTGTACTTCTTTTGTTGTCATTGCAAAACTCATGGGAAATGCAGGCGTTTTGGTACCTGATATTCTGAATTGGAATGAGCCTCATGGTTTTATGCTTATTACAGATCTTGGTCATCAAACTCTTTTAGAAAAATTAAGTCTTGACCTTGATCTTAATAATTTGCAGAGCGTACCACCCATTGAGCCCTTCAAAAAAGCCCTTGATGCACTCTTACTTTGGCAAAAAGCAACGACCGTGAATGGTTTACCAGCTTATGACGAATCAGTATTAATGAGGGAACTAAATTTATTTCCAGAGTGGTACCTTAATAAACACTTGTCTGTCTCGCTGGAAGTTGATCAACAAAACAGCCTGTCCTCTATTTTTTCATTCATTGTGAAGTCTAATTTAAGTGCCCCAAAAGTTTTTGTTCACAGAGACTTTATGACTCGTAACCTAATGATTCCAATGGAGGATCATGAGTCCCGCCTCGGAGTTCTAGACTTTCAAGACGCGCTTTTCGGTCCTTTAACATATGACATTGCCAGCTTAATGCGTGACGCATTTTGTAGCTGGTCGGAGGAATTTGTATTAGATATTACGGTTCGTTATTGGGAACGTGTCCGTTTAACTGGGCTAATTGATCAAAATGGTTGGTCTGAGGATTTTGGAGAATTTTGGCGAGCTGTTGAGTTGATGGGCCTACAACGACACTTAAAAGTTGCGGGGATTTTTGCAAGACTAACCATCAGGGATCAAAAACCAAAGTACCTTGCTGATACGCCAAGATTCATTAACTATATTAGAAAAACAAGTGAGCGATATCGCGAGCTTTTTCCTCTCATCAGATTATTAGATTCGTTGGAAAACAAAAAACCTGAGAATGTATTCTCTTTTGGCCGAATTTAAATCAAAGCCCTTTCAATGCCTAGAATTTTTTGTAATGTCCCCATCGATCTCATAGATCATTGGTCTTTACCAGCCGATGCGGCAAGACATATTCAAGTCCTTAGGCTACAACCTGGGGATGATTTCACTTTATTTAATGGTAATGGGGGAGAGTTCACCGCATTAATCCATGAGATGACCAGAAAAGAAGTTATCGTATCTATTAAGAGATTTAACCCTATCGAGCGTGAGCTAAAAACATCCATTCACCTTGCTATAGGAATGCCAGCCAATGAGAGGATGGATTGGCTAATTGAAAAAGCAACTGAACTTGGCCTCACAAAGCTTACACCATTGATGACCCAACACAATGTGGTTCGTCTAGACTCTATTAGAGGCGAAAAGAAAACACAACATTGGCACGCTATCTCTGCAACAGCATGCACCCAATGCGGCAGGAATACCATACCACTCATAGATAAACCCATTGGTCTTTCGCATTGGCTCAAATCATTATCTGATAACCGAGGTATTACTAATGATAATTTAATAAAATGGTTCTTCTCACTTGATCCAAATGCTATGTCACTTGGCGCTCAAATTCAAGCTTTTAGCGATCAACCTTTCAAGTCTGATAAGGAAATTTTAATTGTCTTTGGTCCTGAGGGCGGCTGGAGCAAAGATGAAGAGTCTTTATTAGAGGCTCATGGTTTTAAAGCGCTAAGTCTGGGGAACAGAACCTTGCGCGCTGAAACGGCAGCAATAGCTACATTAGCAGCGATTAGCCTCATGCTCTAAAAACTATCTCTGGATTTTAAATACAGCAGTAGGGGCAAGGAAATTGGGGAATGTTCTTACGGTTTGTGCATCTTTGACACCAAATGAATCCAATATCTCAATGTCATTTTTTTGCGCTAATACTTCAAAATCTGAAAATGTTCCCACTCTAATATTGGGGGTGTCATACCATTGATAAGGTAGTCTCTTAGTGACAGGCATTCTCCCCTGTAATATGCTCAATCGATTAGGCCAATGAGCAAAATTAGGGAATGCAACAATGCCAAGTTCTCCAACTCGTACTGTCTCTACCAACATGGTCTCTGCATTTCTAAGGTTTTGTAATGTGTCTATTTGCAATACAACATCAAAAGATGCGTCTTCAAACATGGTTAATCCTTGATCCAAATTTAGTTGAATAACCTGCACACCCCTCTTTACACATTCCAAAACATTTTGATCGTCAATCTCTACTCCATAGCCACTACATCCCTTGCTTTGTTGTAGGTAGCTTAGCAACTCTCCGTCACCGCAGCCCAAATCAAGAACCCTGCTACCAAAAGGTACCAAATCCGCAATACAGGCAATGAACGCTTGCTTATTCATTGTTCTGTTCCTTTGCGTTTATTTTCTTTTCAATTTCTTTGAAGTATGCTCTGACGACAGATAGGTATCGATAATCCTCCAATAAGAATGCGTCGTGGCCATGAGGAGCGTCAATTTCCGCATAAGTTACGGCTCTTTTATTATCTATCAACGCTTGAACGATTTCACGACTTCTTGAGGGCGAGAATCTCCAATCGGTCTTAAAACTTATAACTAAAAAACTAGCCTGTAGTGCTTTAAATGCTAAGCTTAAATTGTTTTTATAATCTTTTGCAGGATCAAAATAATCTAAGGCTCTTGTTATTAATAAATATGTATTCGCATCAAAATATTCGCTAAATTTCTCGCCTTGATACCTAAGATAGCTCTCTATTTGAAACTCAACCTCCTGAGTTGAATACTTGATTTTCTCATTTTTGAGTTCTCGTCCAAATTTTGCATTCATCACATCATCACTTAAATATGTAATGTGCCCGATCATTCTTGCAATTTTTAAACCACGGCGTGGAATTACGTTGTACTCATAAAAATTTCCACCATGAAAGTCAGGATCGTTGACGATGGCCCTTCGAGCAACCTCATTGAATGCTATGTTTTCGGCATTTAAGTTTGGTGCACTAGCAATAACGATTGAGTGCATTACTTTATCGGGGTACTGAAGAGTCCAGCTCAAGGCCTGCATTCCCCCCAAACTGCCCCCCATCACTGCACAAAGTTTCTCAATGCCAAGTGCACTTACTAATCTTTTTTGGGCCTCTACCCAGTCCTCAACCGTTACAACAGGAAACTGCGATCCCCAAGCCCTTTGTGTTTTCGGATTTAAATGCATTGGGCCCGTTGATCCAAAACAAGATCCTAAATTATTAATACCTATTACAAAAAACTCGTCTGTATCAACGGGCTTTCCCGGCCCTATCATGGTATCCCACCAGCCAACTGATGAAGACTGTGATTCTGAGTCTTCGTAGACGCCGGCAACATGATGCGATGCATTTAGGGCATGACAAATCAATACCGCATTATTTTTTAAGCTATTCAATGCCCCATATGTTTCATATGCAAGGTGATAACTATCTAATTTTTCACCGGAGCGCAACATTAATGGCTCTGTGAAATTCATAATCTGCGGGGTAGCAATAAAAGTCATACGATTGGATTTGACACCTACTTTGATTTATCCCGCTAGTAATAAGCATAATATCAAGCGAGAAGGTCAAGTATATCAATCAAGAATCAGTCTTAAATAGTTCAATTTCAACTAACAGATGTACTTTTCCTGCCCATTCCAAATCGATTTTTACATTTTCAGCCAATCTAAATTTTTAAGAATATTGATGCCTTTTAATCAAAAAACATGAATTTTTAACGCTTTTTGGGCTTTTTTGATATTTATGATAGTAACTACTCAACACATGAAGGCATTTGTGCCTCATAATGTGAGAACACGCAATTAATGTAACTGTTAATTCGTGGTTTCTGGTGATCGGTTAGTTTCGCGCTTCGCTTCGTTTTTTGTGGTGCAT
>DAITOS010000066.1:0-17608 GCA_036834025.1 Limnohabitans sp. | reverse complement strand
GCCAATTCGACTCCTTCACAAAGTGCTGTGACCTCATCAAATACGGTCTTACTAGAAGCCAATTTGGCACCAACCCCAGCCAAAGTCACGGATATCAAACCAGACGAAGAGCCTGAATCCGGGTTTTTTGAGGTTTTAGAGTGTTCGGTCTTAGCACTGGGTTTAGTCTTTGTGTAAAGGTAGAGTGCGTCCGTGACGGCGATGATTGAATTTTTAAGGGCTTTATCAAATTCTGTAAAAGAATCATCAAAATATACAGTGACTTCCTTGTACTTAAGTGATTTGATACTGGAGAAACATGTGTTGACGGCCTTTCGGATTTGAGCGGCAGACCCATCCCCCACCCCTAACAACATAATACGCTTAGCTTGAACATGTAACGGCTTAAGGATAAGTAGGGTTTTACCTGTTTTTGCCTCAAATGACTCTTCGGCTTGAATAGAGCTTAAATATTGCGACAATACAGAGATTGGACTGGATTTGGAAGTAGTTGCTTTTTGCAAACCAGATTTAACTGCTATCACCATCAAATCAGTCTTGTGGGTCAAAGCAGTCGAATGGGTCAGTGTTTTTAAATCAAAGTTCATAATTAAATAATTCCTTAAGCAAACATGTTATTTCAATCTTCAATCAGACGAGAATTGTCGCGCAGTTTTGGCGCCACAGTGGTCATTTTGGTGACCATTGTGGTCACCATTATGTTGATTCGTACTCTTGGTCAAGCCTCAAAAGGGAGTGTGAACCCCTCTGAAGTGTCTTTGGTACTGGCTTACACCATCATGGGCAACCTCTCTATCTTACTAGCACTTAGTTTGTTTATCGCGTGTGTGGGTACATTATCCCGAATTTATAGGGACAGTGAGATGGTAGTTTGGCTAAGTTGCGGCCAAGGGATTGGGAGTTTTTTCAAGCCCATGATTGGATTTGCATTCCCCACACTCGTTTTAATTGCTGGACTATCCCTTTTTGTTTGGCCCTGGTCAAACCAGAAAATCCAAGAGCTCGTCGATCGATTTGAAAAAAGGGGTGACCTAGAGCGGGTTACGCCCGGCCAATTTCAAGAGTCTGCAAATGGACAAAGGGTATTCTTCATAGATAAAGCCTCCACAGTTAAAGGCCAGGGTAACAATGTATTCATTGCTACAAAAGAGGGCGATAAACAAACAATGACCACAGCTGTTCACGGTCACATTGAGAATAAACAAACGGGGGAGAAATTCTTAATCTTGAATAACGGACAGCAATTGATCTACTCCAATTCTGGAGAAACCCTAAAATTAAGCGAATTTCAAGAATACGGAGCTCAAATCGGCAAAACAGACCTTAATATTGGACAACCCGTACCACGAGCTTTGGACACCTTGTTCTTAGTTTTGAATCCAAGTGCGCAAAACTCCTCCGAACTGGTCTTTCGAATCGGAATGGTGTTCACATCTTTCAACTTGATAGTGATCTCTCTAGCACTCGCAAGTGTCAATCCCAGGGCTGGAAAGAGCGCCCCCTTGATGCTCGCGCTTTTTACATTTATAGCTTACTTTAATTTGGTAAATATTGGAAAAAACTACAGCGAGGCTGGGAAAGCATCCCCCTTTATGATGTTGATTTTCCATTTTGTTATTCTATTGCTGGCAGCCATGTGGCTGACTGCTAGGCACAAAAATTGGAGCTTTTTCAATTTGCGAGCTCACTTTTCAGGCTTTTCCAACAAAATGACAAGGAACTCACCTGACATATGAAAACTTGGCAAAAATGGGTTTACAGCGAAGTTGTTACAGCAGTATCCTTCATCACGTTAGGGTTTGTAGGGCTTTTTTTCTTCTTCGACTTTGTTGATGAACTGCAATGGGTCAGAGGGGCTCAACCTGGGGGCTACCAGGTCTCACATGCATTGATATTTGTAGCCCTAAATATTCCTAACCATTTGTACGAATTACTTCCCATAACAGTTTTAATTGGAAGTATTTATGTACTCTCAAGAATGGCTCAAACCTCTGAATTCACAATACTGCGAACCAGCGGGTTAGGGCCCGTTTTGGCTCTTAAGAGCCTCATCGGATTGGGCTTAGCATTTTCTTTAGTAACTTTTATTGTGGGTGATTATGTCTCTCCCGCCAGTGACAGGTATGCTCAATTGCTGAAATCACGCTTTCTTGGTCAAATTACGGTGGGTCGTACAGGTGCCTGGTTAAAAGAAAAACAAAGCTACACCAATGAAGCTGTTAACGTAGGAGCTTTAACGCCAGATGGTCAGATGAGTGGGGTAAGGATATTTGAGTTCGATAATCAAGGAAGGTTGATATCCCTTAGCATAGCAAAACATGCGGAGTTTGAAACAAATCAAAGTGCTTGGATCCTGAGTGATGTGCAAAGAGATGAATTCACACCTCAATCCACTGAATTTGACGAAAAATCAATCCATACAAGCCTAAGGGATGAGGGGCAAATTACTACAAATAGAAAAAAGGGTTTTGAAACCCATACAGAGTCAAAAAACTCAGCTCCCAAATCTAGTCAAGTTGAGGAGTTAAGCACCAAGGAAATACAAAATTTATCTAAAAATTTGCACATAGATTCCTCAAAGCTCTTAAAGCCTGCTTTAAGAACCCAGCAGGCTCAATTTAGATGGCCTAATAGCATTACACAAGAGATGGTCTCAGTGGCTCTGCTTAAGCCTGATCGCATGGGTATTGTTGATCTATTTAGTTATATTCAGCATTTAAATTTAAACTCTCAATCCTCACAGAGATATGAGATTGAATTTTGGAAGAAACTCTTTTACCCTATAAGTTGCCTCGTGATGATGGTGCTGGCTTTGCCTTTTGCCTACCTACACTTTAGAAGTGGAAACATCACCAGTTTCGTTTTCTTTGGGGTCATGATCGGTATTAGTTTTTTCTTACTCAACAACGTATTTGGATACATTGGAAACATCAATCAGTGGGCTCCCTGGTTCGCTGCGGCGGCGCCGGGGCTCATTTATACATTTTTCTCACTAACTGCCTTTGGTTGGTTGGTCATAAGACAATGAAAGCAATCATCTTATTTGCCCACGGCTCCAGAGACCCCTTGTGGCACGGTCCAATCAAATCCATTGCTAAGCGTATTGAGCAAAAGAACTCAACAACGCCTGTGCGCTGCGCATATTTGGAGCTTACTCAGCCCACATTACAAGAGTCCGCAGCTGAGTTGGTGCAACTCGGCTGTACAGAGCTGCAAATCACGCCCCTTTTCCTAGGAGTAGGTAAACACGCTAGAGAAGATCTTCCTTTGTTGGTTGATCAGCTCAAAATAACATTCCCCAACATTCTGATTAATTGCGCCCCATCTGTGGGTGAGGATCCTAGAGTGCTAGATCTCATAGCTGACGTGGCACTAAATCCAGAAACCAATTTGGCATCTTAGCTTGCTTGAGTCTCATCGAACCGTCATGACCTAACATCATAAGAGGAGAGTCTCTTATGTGTTTATTGATATAATATCTTGCATGAATTTGCACCAATTTAAGTTTATCCAAGAGGCAGTTCGCAGAGATCTCAATTTAACCGAAGTCGCACGCGTCTTGCACACATCTCAGCCCGGAGTCTCCAAAGCCATACTTGAATTAGAGGAAGAGCTGGGAATCGAGGTCTTTACGCGTCACGGTAAGCGTCTAAAGCGCATTACTGAGCCAGGCCAGCATGTTTTAAATAGTATTGAGATTATTTTGCGTGAGGTGAACAACCTTAAACACATAGGTGAACAATACAGCGCAGAGGACAGTGGCACATTATCAATTGCCACCACCCACACTCAGGCAAGATATGTCTTACCAATGCCCGTCGCCAACTTGCGAAACAAATACCCCAAAATAAATGTAAGCCTGCACCAAGGCTCCCCAAGTGATGTAGCCAAAATGGTCTTAGAGGAGAATGCCGAAATTGGTATAGCAACTGAGTCCTTGGTTGATTACGCTGAGCTTGCAACAATTCCCTGTTACGAGTGGCAACACGTTTTGGTAATCCCACCTCAACATCCCTTACTGGACATCGCAGAAATAAAATTAGAGGATTTGGCAGAACACCCCATTATTACTTATCACCCTTCTTTCACAGGCCGAACAAGGATTGATCAAGCCTTTTCAGCAAAGCATTTAAGCCCTCGAATTGCTCTTGAAGCTATCGATTCTGATGTTATAAAAACATATGTCAGACTTGGACTTGGTGTTGGGATTGTTGCCGAAATGGCAATGAAAGAATCAGTGGATAATGATCTTGTCGTGCGTCCTGGTGGCTCCTTGTTTGGGACCAACATAGCAAGACTAGCATTTAAAAAAGGTTCTTACTTAAGAGACTTTGTTTATGAGTTTGCAATTCTTTTGAATCCAACCCTGACCAAAGAATCAATCAATAAAGTCTTAAGCTCTTAAAAATTTTCTCCCTCAGTTAAATACACTATTCAATTCATGACTCCGCACTTAGAAACGAAGCTTCCTAAAATAGGGACAACAATTTTTACGGTTATGTCTGCGCTGGCACAAGAAAATAATGCCGTTAATTTGGGGCAAGGATTTCCCGATTTTCACTGCGACCCAAGCTTGGTAGATGCTGTCAGTGCAGCCATGAATCAGGGGTTAAATCAATATCCATCGATGCTTGGTGTTCTAGAGTTACGAAATGAAATCTCCAAGAAAATTCAAACACTTTATTCTAAAAGCTATGATCCCGTCACTGAGATAACCGTAACAGCGGGAGCTACCCAGGCAATTTTGAATGCCGTTCTAGCGATCGTGAGACCAGGGGATGAGGTGATCGTACTTGAGCCTTGTTATGACAGTTATGTACCCAACATAGACATGGCCGGGGGCACTGTCGTAGCGGTTCCTTTAACTCCGGGTACATTTAGACCAGATTTTGAGAAAATAAGTGCTGCGATCACAAGCAAGACTCGAGCAATAATCGTTAACTCTCCCCATAATCCAAGCGCAACTGTTTGGACAGATGAGGAGATGAAAAAACTCGAGCAACTTCTTAGTGGTACTGAAATATTCCTCATCAGTGATGAGGTATATGAGCATATGGTTTTCAGTCCCCTCAAGCATTTAAGTGCAGCCAGTTATCAAGGTCTTGCTGAACGCGCATTTATCATTTCAAGTTTTGGTAAAACTTACCACGTTACGGGCTGGAAGGTGGCTTACTGCGCAGCGCCTCCCACTCTTACCCAAGAATTTCGCAAGGTTCATCAGTTTAATGTCTTCACGGTCAATACCCCAGTACAACACGGCTTGGCCAAATACATGCAAGACCCGACACCCTATCTACAGTTGCCCGCTTTTTATCAGCGAAAAAGAGATTTATTTAGATCTGGGCTTGAGAGAACTCACTTTAAATTACTACCCTCAGAGGGGAGCTATTTCCAGTGCGCAAGTATTGAGGAGTTGAAAGTTTCGGAGAAAAATTTAAGCGAAGCCGATTTTTGTAAATGGCTCACGACAGAGATCGGTGTAGCCGCTATTCCTTTGTCTGCCTTTTACGCTGAGGCATTCGATCAAAGAACAATTCGCTTTTGCTTTGCAAAAAAAGATGAGACTTTAAATACTGCGCTAGAAAGACTTGCTAAACTTTAAGGTAAAGCATCTTCAATCTATCCTTTGAGTTGAGACCAAGCTTTTTCTAATCTTTTTACGCTTACCGGTTGTGGCGTTTTAAGCTCCTGAGCAAATAAACTAACACGTAACTCTTCTAGCAACCACCGGAACTCGCTGAGCCTTGAGTCGGGTACTCCCTTTCTAGTCGCCCATTCCCTCCAAAATTGCTGCTCCAACAAAGCAATTTGTTTCATCCTATCAAGGTCACGTGCCGGATCAGCCCTAAATTTATCGAGCCTCAAGAATACTGCCTTTAAATACCTCGGAAATTGTTGTAACTGAACGTAGGGCGTATCGAGCAAAAAATTCTTGTGCATCAACCTTTGAAGTTGTAAAGCAATGTCGCCCTGTGCTTGAGCGCCTACGCCTGTGTCTTTTAATTTACGAGCAGATGCACAAAATTCTGTGAGCAGTGTTTGTACCAAACGAGATATCTCTGTGGTGATCAAAGTTAACCTTGTGCGCCCCTCTACCAATCTTTGCTCAAACTGAGTTGAATTGATGGGCCATGGGTCCATCATAAAAGCCCTATCAAGTGCCAGGTCCATAATCTGGGGTTTTAAGATCTCTATGGTCATTGCAGTGCTTGAATTTGCCCCTCCTTTTGTCGGCTCAGACTTTAATGCACTTTCTAAGTTCTTCATTGATTGAACAAAATTAAGTACGATCGGGGATGCTAGCTCCGCATTATTTTTTTCTAAATATTTAATAGAGTCTTTGACTTGAAGCGCAAAAAGTTTTCTCAAGCCCGCCTTGTGTTTTGCTTTGGCAATGCTGGGCTCATCAAAAACTTCAACTCTCACACTTAAGCCTTCATCAATCAAGGCTGGGAAACCAACTAACGTTTGGTCCCCTTTGCTTATCTCCAAAAGCTCAGGAAGTTCACCAAAACTCCACTGAGTAAACGCCCCCTCAAATGGACTTGGTTGTTGTTCACTGGCCTGGGTGGCGGTCGACTCAGAGTTGATGCATTCAATCGTATTTTTTTTACTATCCTTTATCACTTCACCAATAACATTCCTACCTCCACCCCTACCAACGGCTGATTTGATATCGCCATTTTGCGGATTTTGTAAATTACCCTTTTTAGGATCTATTTTTAAATTATTTGTAGTATCAAATTGAGTCTGAGGAGTATCTATATAGTTCTTTGTTTTCAAACTTGCAAGTGCCTGAAAAGCACCCCTCGCCTGTGCACCAAGCTCGGCCTTCAAAGAGCCTAGATTTCTGCCCATGGCGAGCTGACGTCCTGCATCTCCCTCAACCTTAAAATTCATGAAGTGATGGGGTGCAAGCATTTCTAGTTTGAAGTCACCCCTTTTAATTTCGACCTGCGTTTGTGACACTACAAGCTTGACCATTGCATCTATAAGAGATACAACAGCGAAGACGCCTTCTTTGCTCAATTCATTGGCAAAACGTTCCGCGGTATCTGGTAAAGGGACCAACCGGGCTCGAGGTTTTTGATGTAAGCTCTTCAGTAAAGCTAGTATTTTCTCTTTTAGCATCCCAGGAACAAGCCACTCAGTGCGCTCCTCGCTGATTTGGTTCAACACAAAAAGAGGCACCCCAACGGTGATTCCGTCCCGAACGTCTGAGGGTTCATGAAGGTAGGTTGCTGAACAGTCAACACCCCCTAACTTTACAACTTTTGGAAAAGCATCCGTCGTCACGCCCTGCGCCTCATGACGCATTAACTCTTCCTGGGTAAGATACAAAAGAGGCTGGGAACTCCTTTGTGACTCCTCTTTATACCAACGCTCAAGCGTTGTTGCATTAAATACATTGGAAGGAATCTTTTGATCGTAATACGCAAAAATAAGTGCTTCATCAACAAGTACATCTTGTCGCCTTGATTTATGCTCTAGTTCCTCAACTTTTCTTATCATTTTTTGATTGGCAGCAATAAATGGTAAAGCCCCAAGCCACTGCCCCTCAACCAAACCTTGCCTTATAAATATCTCCCTTGCACCAACCATGTCTACACGGGCATAGGGAACACGCCTACCGCTATAAACGAGTAAGCCGTATAATGTCGCTCGCTCAAAGGCAATAACCTCTGATTTGCGGGTGTCAAATTTAGGATCTAGTAATTGTTTTTTTAACAAATGCTCGCCCAAACCCTCTAGCCACAATGGGTCAATAGACGCCATCCCACGACCAAATAGACGAGTCGTCTCAACCAACTCCGCACAAACAACCCATTTGGGAGCCTTTTTGGTTAAATGTGCGCCAGGATGGCGGTAAAACTTAATGCCCCGTGCACCGAGATAAAAATCTTGTTCATCGCTTTTAAATCCGATATTGCCCATCAGTCCACTAAGCAAAGATTGGTGCAAATGCTCGTAGGAAGGAGACTCAGTATTGAGGCGCCATTTTTGTTCTTTAACCAAAAGCAACAACTGCGAGTAAACGTCTCTCCACTCCCTGAGTCTTCTGACGCTTAGGAAGTTTTGTTTTAATAGGTTTTCGTATTGTCGGTTGGTTAGTTTGTGGGTTTTGCTACCGCTTGGATCTACATTGGTCCCTCGTTGCTCGTTTACCCAATTCCATATTTTTAGGTATCCATTGAACTCGCTTCGCTCATCTCTGAATTTGACATGCGCTGAGTCTGCAGCACCTTGTTGCTCAAGGGGGCGATCTCTTACATCTTGGACACTTAGAGCGGATGCAACGATCAACACCTCAGACAATGCCCCTTTGCTCCTGGCCTCCAAAATCATCCTGCCTATACGCGGATCAAGGGGTAATTTGGCTAATTCTGCACCCACACGAGTCAGACCTAAATCCTCATCAATGGCACCTAACTCGCTCAGTAATTGATACCCATCTGAAATAGCTTTTGGTCTTGGAGCCTCAAGAAAAGGAAACTCCTCTACGGATCCAAAACGTAAAGACTTAAGTCTCAAGATTACGCTTGCCAATGAGCTTCTTAATATCTCAGGATCCGTAAATCTGGGACGTCCGTTAAAGTCATCCGCACTGTACAGGCGTACGCAAACACCCTCAGAGACTCGACCGCATCTGCCTGCACGTTGATTAGCGGCTGCTTGCGAGACGGGCTCAATCAAGAGCTGTTCGACTTTGGTTCTATAGTTATAACGTTTGATGCGGGCTGTACCCAAATCAATTACATAACGAATACCCGGCACAGTTAGAGAAGTCTCGGCTACGTTGGTAGCCAACACAATCCTTGGTGCTCCCCCAGTATGAAACACACGTTCTTGCTCGGCCTGTGTCAGACGGGCAAATAATGGAACAACCTCACAGTGGCGAGTCGTAGCCCGATTAGCTAGGTGGGCATTCAAGTGGCCCATGGCGTCTCTGATTTCACGCTCGCCGGGCAGGAACACCAAGATATCCCCCATAGTGGGAATGCGTTGAGTGGGCCGTGTGGCAATATTGATCGTGGTGGGAGATGATGATTTTTGAACCTCAAAATCCTCTCTCTCCCCTACCCTTAGCGGCTCTTGTAACCCCACTAAATTTACCTCTTCCTGCCCTAACTCAGTCTTTTTGACATTGCTTTCGTGCTCTTCTGTCTTTAAAATGTTTTCATTACTAGGGTTGGGTTCACCGCTTTTTGGGAGCGATGTCTGAGAAGTGTCTGAATCAGATTTTTTCGTTATTCCACGCCAAAGTTCATCAACGGCATCTGACAAAGCATCTAACCAACTGTAATCTCGCTCCTCCTCAAATGGCCTGTATCTCATCTCAACGGGATAAGTTCGTCCAGAGACCATTAACACAGGCGCAGGTCCAGTGTTGGATGCAAAGTGCTTGGCGAAACGATCCGCATCAATCGTTGCTGAGGTAACAATAATTTTTAAATCAGGTCGCTTGGGAAGTATTTGTTTCAAATGACCAAGCAAAAAATCAATATTTAAACTTCTCTCATGAGCCTCATCTATGATGATGGTATCGTAGGCCTTTAATAATGGGTCTGTCTGAGTCTCAGCGAGCAAGATACCGTCTGTCATGAGTTTGACTCGGGTAGAGGCACTTAATTTATCTTGAAACCTCACTTTGTAGCCTACCAACTCCCCGACGCTGGAATTGAGCTCATCGGCAATTCTTTTGGCCACTGAAGTTGCCGCTATCCGCCTGGGCTGGGTATGGCCTATGATTCGCCGCCGAGGTGCTAACTTTGAGTCTTTTAAGGGATCATTTTCGTTTGTTAGTTGCGCTCCACCACCTCGCCCAAGCGCCAGAGCCATTTTGGGGAGTTGTGTGGTTTTACCAGAGCCGGTCTCACCGCAAACAATAATCACTTGGTGATCCTGGATTGCTTGCATAATTTCCCCTTTGCGCAACGAGACCGGCAAAGATTGGGGAAATTCAATGGACAAGTTGGTTATAGATTGCAAGATTGGGCTAAAGATGGAGGACAATTCGCAACAGATATGCGAAACGAAGTGATGCATTATCTCAAGTTAGAAGACTCCATGCGTTCATCCGCAACTACTTCGCAACAAAACCTCATTAATTGACCATGTCAACCGTATTTAATTTTACATTTGTGCCTTGGTTTCGTGCAGTTGCACCCTACATCCACATGCACAGAGGAAAAACCTTCGTGGTCGCAATCGCAGGTGAGGCCATCGCCGCAGGTAAATTACCCAACATCGTCCAAGATCTAGCGCTCATTCACAGCATGGGGGTGAACCTTGTTTTGGTTCACGGTTTTAGGCCCCAGGTCAATGAACAGTTGCTGGCAAAAGGCCATGAACCCAAATACTCACACGGAATGCGCATAACAGATGATTTTGCATTGGACTGTGCACAAGAAGCAGCGGGTCAACTTAGATATGAGATTGAAGCCGCCTTTAGTCAAGGGTTACCCAACACACCAATGGCTGGAGCAACTGTTAGGGTGATCTCGGGTAATTTTATTACTGCACGCCCAGTAGGCATACTCGACGGGGTTGATTTCATGAACTCAGGCTTAGTCCGCAAAGTCGATGTTATCGGTATTACACAGACTCTGGCGGCGGGGTCCCTCGTACTCATATCACCCTTTGGATTCTCACCCACAGGAGAGGCCTTCAATCTATCCATGGAGGAGGTAGCGACCTCTGTGTCCACTGCGTTGCAAGCAGATAAACTGATATTTTTAACTGAAGTTCCCGGTATTCCTCAACAACCATTTGAGCCAGAGGGTGAGGACAATCCAATCGACACCGAATTACCGCTTGACGCAGCAGAAAAGTTATTGGAGTCTCTTCCCTCTGCGATGAACCCTCAAGACATGGGTTTTTACTTGCAGCACTGCGTCAAAGCTTGTAAGTCAGGTGTTGAAAGAAGTCACATTTTGCCCTTCTCAGTAGACGGTGCGCTCTTACTTGAAGTCTACATGCACGACGGAATAGGTACCATGGTTGTTGACGAGAAACTTGAGAGCTTAAGAGAAGCAACACACGAAGATGTGGGAGGAGTTTTACAACTCATAGAGCCTTTTGAGCGTGACGGTACCTTGGTTAAACGAGGAAGAAGTGAGATCGAGAGAGATATTGGACAGTACACAGTTATTGAACATGACGGCGTCATCTTTGGATGCGCGGCGCTCTACCCTTATACTGAAAATAAAACAGCTGAGATGGCCGCGTTAACTGTCTCCCCCCAATCCCAGTCACAAGGGGACGGCGAGAAACTACTTAAACGTATTGAAGCACGGGCTAAAGCAATGGGGCTTGAGAGTATCTTTGTCCTTACAACACGCACTCACCATTGGTTTGTCAAGCGTGGCTTTGTTGTGGTCGACACGGAGTGGCTTCCCCCAGCACGAAATAAAAAATACAACTGGGACCGCAAAAGTATCGTTCTTGTTAAGAAATTGGTCTAAAGTTTGACTTTTCAAGCCCTTAAAATTTATGCTGGTGCCTCTGCCTTCAAGCACATTAAAACCAACGGACTAAAGCCTGAGGATATTAAAGTAATTGCAGGTGCTGCAGGAGGCCCAAAAGGCTTGCTTCTTGGGCCTTTGGACAGATTTATATTTGGCCATTGGCTTAGAGCCCCTCAAATAGGAGCTGAAACAGCCCCCCACTTCATAGACTTAATTGGCGCTTCAATTGGCGCTTGGCGTATGGGGGCCGCCTGCATGCTCGATCCAGTTCAAGCTTCTAAGCGCTTAGAGCATGATTACATACATCAGCAATACGACATCCCAAGTGGACAAAGACGCCCATTAGCTGATGTGGTGAGCGCCCAATTTAACGAGACGTTAAATGACTTTTTTGCAGATCATGTCAAAGACGTACTAAACCACCCAACCTTCAAGCTAAACGTGGTTGTATCAAAGGGTAAATATATCCTTGCCAATGAAGGTAATATAAGTACACCGGTTGGCTACGCGCTAGCCTACCTATCTAACATCGCCTCTCGACAATTACTGGGTATGTGGCTTGAGAGAACACTATTTTCTGTGCCGCGGGAGAGAGTGAACGTACATACTGCAACTAAGCATAATGACGAGAACATAGCTCAGCAGTGCTTAGATTTGAATTTTGATTGGAGAGCGGACGGATTTCAGAGTTCACAGTTTGAGTTGAATTCCTCAAATCTAACTCAAGCCATTCAAGCAAGTTGTTCAATCCCGTTCGTAATGCGCTCAGTACCCTGTATCCCAGGTGCTCCAAAAGGCGCATATTGGGACGGTGGAATCACGGACTACCATTTGCACTGGGATTACAACTCAGTTGCTCCAGGGTTTGTTTTGTACCCTCATTTCCAGCGCTCTCTTGTTCCTGGCTGGCTAGACAAGGCCCTTAAATGGAGACACGGATCAACACATTTTTTAGACAGAGTCATCGTATTGGCACCAAATCCAAATTGGGTTGCAAAATTACCAAACTCAAAATTACCAGACCGACAGGACTTTGTCAGATACGCAAAAGATCCATCTACTCGTATAAAAATCTGGCAAAAAGCCGTGAGCGAGAGTGAGCAACTAGCGGATGAGTTTGCTGATTGGCTAGCAAATCCTGGCTCAATTCAGGTCGAAATACTTTGAAATTGGCAAGCTTTAAAAAAATTGAGCCTGCATCCCTCAAACCTTCATCCCTCAAACCAATTCGTTGGGATGATTTGACTTTGCTGCCTTATAGGATTTAATTTGCACTATTACAGAAAAAGTGATAATTGCCAAAAAACATATATAAGACCAATTGGCAATTGATCCCCCCAAAAAAGTCCAATCAACTACGGTGCAGTCTCCGCTGCCTTTGAATATCATGGGTATGGCTCGTTTGAGTGGAAAATTTTCTATCATCCCGTATAAATCACGCCCACAGCTCATTGTCTCAGGGGGGAACCACTGCAACCAACTTTGCCTTGCGGCCACAAAGGCCCCAAAAACAGCAAAAACTTGAACCAACACAGATAAAACTATAAATGCGCGTGTTTTATTAAGAAAATAGCCAAGTAAAGCAAAAACAACGATCAAGATAAAAGCATATCTTTGAACAATGCACATAGGGCAAGGCTCCAAGCCCACAACCTCTTGGAGGTATATCCCAAACGACAACAAACTAATACCAACCCATGCAATAACTGCACTGGCCGTGCGGGGATTGAATATATTTTTTAATAAATCAGACGACATAAAAAAACCTAAAATTAAGATATTTTCAAAAACCCATTATCATCTAGCATGTCAAACTTTAAAGCAAGAGCGTTTTTAAAGTATTTTAATTAGAAGGAATTTAAACTCTATGGCACGCATGGTTAACTGCATCAAACTTGGCACTGAAGCTGAGGGACTTGATTTACCTCCCTACCCTGGAGAGCTTGGCAAACGCATTTGGGAACAGGTCAGTAAAGAGGCCTGGGGGGCTTGGCTCAAACAGCAAACGATGCTTGTTAATGAAAACCGACTCAACTTGGCTGACCTTCGCTCAAGGCAGTATTTAGCAAGACAAATGGAGAAGCACTTTTTCGGCGAAGGTGCCGATACAGCTCAAGGGTATGTTCCCCCACCAAGCGCCTGATCATTCGGATAGCCCCGTTGAATGGGCTTCTAACGGGGTACCGAAGAGTAAAATATTTGGCGAGACTTACAGAAGTTTTGCCTCTCAATCCTCAGATATCGACACTACAGCTGAGTCATTTAAACTAGAAGACCTGGGGCTTGAACAGTCGAGAGAGGTTTTTATCCAAGGTGCAAAGCTTTGGAGAACCAACCCGAGTTGGCATAACCAAGAGCACTGGACCATATTGGAAACTGGGTTCGGGCTCGGTCTGAATTTTCTTTCTACTTGGGATCATTGGTTAAGTCAAGACCCAATGGGTCGCCCAAAAAGATTTACTTATGTCTCGTTCGAGCAATACCCGGTTTCGGTCGAAGACATCATTTGCAGTGTAAAGCCCTGGCCTAAACTTCATAACTTAGCAACGAATTTGTCGCTGAGTTGGCGCGGCATGATACCGGGATTTCACAGGCTAGTGTTTGAAGGTGGAGCGATCACATTGCTGCTGTGTATTGGAGATATAGATAAAACTATTCTTGAGCTTGATTTGCATGCAGATTCGGTTTTCCTGGACGGACACAGTCCAAAGGTCAATCCTGAAATGTGGTCTCACAAAACACTGGGACGAGTTGCAAACTTAGTCCGAGCTGGAGCAACCTTATCTACTTGGTGCGTAGCTGCGGAGGTTGTGAAAAGCCTAGAAATTCACGGTTTTAGATGCACTAAATTAAATGGACTTGCCCCTAAAAGACACCGATTGGAGGGAGTTTACTCAGGAAAAAATTTAGGCATGAAAACAAACCACAAAGGAAGATGTGCCGTAATTGGCGCGGGTTTAGCTGGTGCGAGTGCGGCTTATGCAATGGCAAAAAGAGGTTGGATGGTCACTGTTTTTGATCTTTTGAAGGAGCCCGCAGGTGCTGCATCTGGCGTGCCGGTCGGTATTTTTAGTACTCAAATCAGCAAGGACGACAACCCCCAATCAAAGCTCAGCAGAGCAGGTGTAAGAGTGACCTGCGGTTTGCTTTCGCAACTTCTGAGTGACTCAGAAGGATCAAGTTGGCAAAGCACCGGTGTACTAGAGACAAGACCAAATATAGTAAGGGCAGATCAGGATTACTTTATAAATCCAGACAAGAAAATAGACCCTGATTGTAAAAATACAGAAGCACCAGTTCCAAGACCTTTAAAGAAACAACATTCTGACCCAGAGAGTTTTGAGCTTTTACAATCCAAAGAAGCTAAGGATTGGTACGAGCTCACCTTTGATTACAAATCAAGAGCGGATTCAAGTGCGAGTCATTCGTTTGGGTCCCCCGATATATGGCACGCCCAAGGCGGATGGGTTGAGAGCGGTGTTTTGGTTCATGCTCTGCTTGCACACCCCAACATTGAGTTTCGTGCAGGTCAGAGGATCACACAATTACTTGCCCACAAATTAAATAAAACAACAAAGTCAACTGAGCCAAGTAATCAACGAGACCCCTACTCTGCTGATGATTTAATTCAAAAGTGGGAGATTAAATCAGAACACTCACCCGCTACTGACCATCCGTCAACAAATCATTCGGAACACACTCTTTGGGACCACGTCATTGTTGCCAATTCTTTTAACGCGCAGTATTTGCTAGAGCCACTAACCAATTTATCAAAAGAGCCTTCACTTCCCTCAGACTTGAATCTAAATGACTCCTCAGTTATCCCTTCTGAAATTAATCTAGAAGTTAATCTAGAACTAACTCGAGGACAAATCACGTGGGGCATCTTAACGACTGAACAGGCAAAAAATATTTTTAGTTTTCCTGTCAATGGCGCGGGTAGTTTTGTATGTAAACCAATCAAAATTGAGTCTGAGCATAAATCCTATCAACACCCCAATCAATATCAAAATGAAAATGGCAAATCATTCTTAAAAAAAACTAACATAACAAATACGCCGACAATTAATTCAGGAGAACTCTGGGCATGGTACGCGGGGTCGACATTCCAACGGTTAAGTTCACAAATGAAGACCAATTTAGATAAATCTTCAAATTATCAAAATTCTGACTATTCACAGTGGATTGATGAGCTATCCACTGACCAGCCAAAGATTGCTTCTAACAAATCATTAATCGATCAAACTTTAGCTATAAATCTACGCCAGACTGCCGGTGAAAACATCAATCAACTTAACTCACAAAACTTAGAAAAGCTAAAGTGCTTGTATCCAAAAGCTTATCATATAGTGACCTCTAACAAGGTCGAATCAAACTTTCTACATTGGACAGGGCTCAGATGCAACACCAGAAACAGACTCCCTTGGGTTCAAAACTTTATGGATCCTCTGACGAGTTTACCTAGTGGGCTCTCCGTTTTAACTGGGCTTGGATCTAAGGGGATTACTCTGGCCCCCCTATGTGCTGAAGTCCTTGTGTGTGAAATTCACAAGGAACCATGTCCAATCGAGAGGAATCTGGCAAAAATGTTAAAAAAAATAAGGGATTGACCTAGAATATCCAATATTTCCTAAAGTCATATGGCTAAAACTAATTAGTATTTTGGTTTTATATTCCAAATGGCTATAGTAATCATCCTGAAAACATAGAAACTGCCAAATTTACACCAACGAGATAAGTCTTGTGGTGCTCCCAAAATCAAACATGTACCAATACACCCCTTTTGATCGAGAATTTATTCGTGATCGCGCCCTTCAATTTAGGGATCAATTAAACCGTTATCATGCAGGCAAATTAAGCTCCGATGAGTTTAAGCCCCTGCGCCTTCAAAATGGTTGGTACGTTCAGCGCTACGCACCCATGCTTCGTGTGGCTGTGCCCTATGGTGAGCTTAGCTCAGCACAACTTCGTGTACTAGCAACAATAGCAAGAGAGTTTGATCAACCCTCAAAAGAATTGTTTGAACATGCTCAGGCAATGCAAGACAAAATTGGAACGGCCAGCTCTGCCGCAACGATCCCTAGCCCCAGGTTGGTAAAAGGGATGGCACATTTCACAACCCGTCAAAACGTCCAGTACAACTGGATCCCCCTCGATAAAAGTGCAGACGTAATGGATTTGCTCGCAAGTGTGGATATGCACGGTATTCAAACCAGTGGTAACTGTATTAGAAATATAACAAGCGATGAGCGTGCGGGTATCGCACCAGATGAAATAGCAGATCCAAGACCTTACGCCGAGATTCTTCGCCAATGGAGCACCCTGCATCCGGAGTTTGCGTATCTGCCTCGGAAATTCAAAATAGCTGTTACGGGCTCTACTGAGGACCGAGCCGCAACTGCGTGGCACGATTTAGGGTTGCAGTTGCATAAAGATAAAGATGGTAACTTGGGTTTTAAAGTATTGGTAGGAGGCGGCATGGGCCGCACACCTCTGATCGCACCCGTGTTGAAAGAGTTTCTTGCGGCCAACGAAGTTATAAACTACATCGAGGCCGTTGTTAGGGTCTACAACCGCTGGGGTAGACGAGACAACATTTACAAAGCACGTATCAAAATCTTGATCAAAGCCGAACGTGAAAGGTTTGCTCAAGAGGTGGACGCTGAGTTTGAGCGAATTCACAAAGAAGATCATGCGCCGCACACCATCACGGATAAGGAGTTGGCTCGAGTCTCTGCATTGTTTGAAGTTCCTGAGAGAGTTAGGAGCAATCAAGGGGTAATTTCCTCATTAACATCAATTGAACAACCTGCTTTAGCCGGCGAACTCGCAAATGGCTTCACAAGGTGGCTCAAACAAAACGTCAGCGCCCACAAATTGGATGACTACAGAATAGTTACGCTTTCCTTTAAAAGACGGGGTCAAGCTCCAGGGGACGCAACCGCTGAGCAACTTGAGCTAGCTGCGGATCTTTGTGAGAAGTTTTCTTGCTCAGAGGTTAGGGTCACTCACGCACAAAATTTAGTGCTCCCGTGGGTTCACAAAAAAGATCTTCACTCCCTGTGGCTCGCCGCAAAAGAGGCTGGCTTGGCGGACCCCAACATTGGGCTCTTGACCGACATGATCGCTTGCCCTGGAGG
>DAITOS010000065.1:0-17842 GCA_036834025.1 Limnohabitans sp. | reverse complement strand
AACAGGTGTTCCATGAATCTCTAAACCGTGTTGCACTTCATACTTGAATCCACGACATTTTTAATCATTTCGTTTAATGCTTATAAAACTGCTGATAAAGCACTTCTATTAAAGCTAAAGCTTGCGAACTTTTTAATGAGTAATATATTTGCTTACCCTCACGCCGTGTTTTAACCAGCTTTTCCCGCCTTAAAACGGTCAATTGCTGAGATAGGGTGGGTTGATATATCTCGAGTTTCTCCTCTAACTCACTTACACAACGCTCATCCTGACTGATCTCGCACAAAATCCTCAACCTGTCACAATTTGATAAAACTTTCATAAGCGCACAAGCTTTCTCAGCTGATGACAACATCTTCTTAAGATTTATATTACTCATGTGTTTACACCAAATTAATTGGAATCTTTAAATACGATGTGCCGTTATCTTCACTGGGAGGCATCTGCCCAGCCCGGATATTTACCTGTATCGCCGGTAATATCAAAACCGGCATTTCAAGCGTTTTATCTCGCTTAATCCTCATCTGAATAAACTCTTCTTCATGTACACCTTGATGTACGTGTATGTTGAACTGGTTTTGCTCTTTAACTGTGGTCTGATACCTCACCGCTCTATCACTCGGTGGGTAGTCATGACACATGTAGAGCTTGGTATCGGACGGAAAACTAAGTAATTTTTTAATGGATTTGAATAAAGTCTTGGCATCTCCACCCGGAAAATCACAACGTGCGGTTCCGACGTCTGGCATAAACAAGGTGTCTCCTACAAATATTGAGTCTTCAACCTGATAGGCCATACAAGCCGGTGTATGACCAGGAACAAAAATAGCTTTAAAACTCAAATCTCCAAAAGTAATCATTTCTTCATCCTTAAGAAGGTAATCGAAATGCGATCCATTCGGCTTAAATTCGTCTCCTAGATTAAAAATACCCTTAAAAACGCTTTGAACCTTGGTCACTTGTTCACCAATCGCAACCCTGCCCCCTAGAGCGTCTTTTATGTGCATTGCTGCTGTGAAATGGTCTGCGTGGGCGTGAGTCTCAAGTATCCACTCGAGTTTCAGATCCCGGCTCTTGATAAAGGCTATGACTTTGTCCGCTGATTGAGTCTTTGTACGCCCCGACTTGGGATCGTAGTTCAAAACTGGGTCTATCACAATACAGCTCCCTGACGAATCACTACCCACTACGTAGGTGAAAGTCCATGTTTCGGGATCAAAAAAGCTCTCAATGACTGGTTTCATACAAAATTTCCATAATATGTATTAAATTATATATTGTTTTAGTGTATTATATACGCTATGCAAATGATTATTTTGACGCCCGTCTTGATTGGATTATTCGTTGGCTCACTCATGGGACTGACTGGGGCTGGCGGGGGCATCATCTCGGTTCCATTACTGATATTTGGGCTTGGATTACCCTTAAACCAAGCTGCACCCATTGCCTTGACTTCAGTCGCAATTTCAGCCGGGATTGGTGCTTATTTGGGATTTCGCTCCAAGATACTGAGATACAAAGCAGCGGCGTTAATGAGCGTTACGGGACTGATCCTTTCACCACTTGGCTTGTGGTTAGCGCATTTAACGCCGGAACAACCTTTGGTTATTGGCTTTGGTCTTTTGCTGATTTGGATTTCATTGAGAATGCTCATTCAGGCACACCAGGCAAAAAAGGCCGATTTCCCTAAACCCACCGTACGCCCTTGTTGCGAACTCCACGCTGTGACAGGTAAATTCATTTGGAACCGCAAGTGCCTAAGCGCTTTAATTTTCACAGGAGGAGTGACGGGCTTTCTGTCAGGGTTATTAGGCGTAGGAGGCGGATTTATATTGGTTCCTGCACTTAAAAAGTTGACTGATTTACCCATGCAATCCATAGTGGCGACTACGCTTGGCGTGATTGCAGTTGTTTCAACTGGGAATGCTCTAATGGCAAGTGCAACGGGTAACTTAAATTGGACAATTGGAGTGCCTTTTATCTGCGGATCCATCATGGGTCTTGGGGTTGGCAGAAAATTAATCGAAAAAATTCACACAACCCACCTACAACAAATTTTCGCAATGCTGACTCTCATCATTGCGATCAATCTGATTTACAAAACTGTTTTATAGGAAAGCAAACCATGACTTTAATCATTAATTGGAGTGACTTCACCCCACTGGCATCCCTGATTGGAGGCGCGCTCATTGGCGCCTCCTCAGTAATCCTTCTTGCCACAAAAGGGAGAATCTTGGGAATTAGTGGAATAGTAGGCTCATTGCTACAAAGAGCCAATACACCACCATATCACTAAATGCTGAGAATTTATTTCATTTACCTTTTTAAAATTTTATTAACTCAAGCAAATATGAATGCAAATTAAATAAGTGTTTTTTATATTTGCAAAATTTACATCAATTTTGATTAGTTAAATTCTTACTGCATTAAAAAAAGTCAATGCTAAAGCTTAAATAGCCTTCTTAATTTACGTTTATTTTTGATGAATATTTGATTTAAATTTACATAATCGTATTGAAATGAATAACACCAATCTGTTTACTAATCTAGCACGTTGTATTTCTCTAAAACGATAGCCTCTCAAATTTCTAATATAAATTTAATATTTCACAGATCAAAATTGCGGATCAATGACCGAAATTCACATTTACATTTCACAAACTTTAATTAGATTCTTGCTTCTTCGCACAGGGTTTGATCATATTCAAAGATCAAGCTTAAATTAAATTTGTCCAAGATCCAACATTGTGAACATCCTTAAAACCATTTTTAAATAAGATCGACTTTGCCATTCCACTCCGTGTTCCACTCGCGCAGCATAAAATAATCGGACTGTTTTTTGGGATTTTGTTTAAGCTGGATTCAAGTTCATTCAAAGGTATGTTGATACTCCCTTGAGCATTAGATTGTGCAAACTCTGACTTGCTGCGTACATCAATTACTACGGCACCTTTTTTCCTTAATTCGGGTAATAATTGCACAACACGTTGTGTATTCCATTTTTTATAAAGAAACCATATTCCAATTAAAAGGATAGGCCAATAATCTTTAAAAATATTTTCAATATCCATCATACTTATTTCCATGTTATAAATAAATTAAAGCACTTCATTTAATAAATTAATTCTGTAGACTTACCCCAAAATACCCTATAGGCAAAAGCTGTATATGCAAGAATACAAGGAAAAACAACTAATACGCCATAAAAAATAACCAACAATGCTTCTGGTGCACTCGCTGCCTGCCATATAGTAATTTTGTCAATAACCAGCCATGGGAACAAGCTGTACCCAAGTCCATAAAACGAGAGCAGGAAAATACCAATCGTTGCGGCAAATGGTATGCCTGATCCGTATTCATTTCCAGCCTCAAGTCGAATAGGCAAACGATAAAGACTTCTGGCCGTAATTACAAATAAAGAGGCCGTCATTATGGGTATGGGAAGCAACATCATCACATTTGGAAAGCTGAACCATTTGTCATATATACGAGTACTGACCAAAGGAGTTGCAATTGAAATGGCGATAACTCCGATGGCTGTGAGCCAAAGACTATCCTTGGCCCACCGAATAGCATTCATTTGTAGTTCACCGACAGACTTCATGATTAACCAAGTCGCACCCAAAAGCCTATAAGCGTAAATTAAACAAAATCCGATTAGCACTCCAAATGCAATATTTTGATTAGTATTTTGAAATCCAGTAATTAACTGACCAAGCATAAATCCTTGTGCCCAGCTAGCAATTAAAGAACCCGCATAAAAAGCCCAATCCCAAAGATGACGATGCTCATTTCTGGCTTTAACGCGAAAATCGAATGAAACCCCCCTCAGAGTCAAGCCAATCAGCATCAATGCAACTGGCAAATATAAGGCACCCAAAATTACACCGTGGGCAAGTGGAAAACCAACAAGTAAAACACCAACTCCTAGGACAAGCCATGTCTCATTAGCATCCCAGAATGGTCCAATTGATGCGATCATCATGTCCTTTTTTTCTGTACAGTCTGCCTTTCTTAACAGTATGCCAATACCCAAATCAAATCCGTCTAGGATTACATAAATTAACATGGCCAAGGCCATAACAACCGCAAACACAAGTGGGAGCCACACTGCAGGCTGTGTCAAGTCAAATAAAGAATCATGCATATTGATCACCTTTTGTAACAGCTTTTTTTGCCAACTGGAATACTACTGCGACATAAGAACCAAGTAAGACTACATACAAGGTCAGATAAGCACTGAGAGTCAAAAGTATGTTTGCAGGAGTGATGTTTGAAGCCGCGTCTACCGTTTTCAATAAACCATACACAAGCCATGGCTGCCTTCCTACTTCAGTGACATACCAACCAGCGATAAGTGCTAACCAACCAGAAAATGTCATTACATACAAAGCAGTTGCAACTGCCTTATTGATAACTTTACCTTTAATAAATCTTACTGTAATGGTCCAACTAACAACCAGCATCAACAAACCTAAGCCAACCATAACTCTGAATGCCCAAAATACTGGACCAACTGGGGGATGCTCAACTCCAAACTCTGAAATCCCTTTAACCTCTCCCTCCCAAGAGTGCGTCAAATACAACGAAGCAAGTTTTGGAACGCTTAGCTCCCAGTTGTTACTTTGAGTCTTTGAATCTGGAAATGCAAATAAAACAGCGGGGACGCCTCTTTGAGTATGCCAAATGCCCTCCATTGCGGCAAGTTTAGCTGGCTGATTTTCAAGGGTATTCAAACCGTGGGCGTCTCCAACAACTATTTGTAGGGGTATCAGTACAGTTGCTACGATTACACTTAATTTAATCACTGCATTTATCTCTGAGGATCTATCACCTTTGAGCCACCGATAACCACTCACACCAGCAATCAGAAAAGAACCCGTCAATCCAGAGGCGAGCAACATGTGTGTCATTCTGTAAGGAAATGAGGGATTAAAAATAACATCGAACCAATTGGTCACATGCGCTTGTCCATTCACCATTACATAGCCGGCAGGTGTGTGCATCCAAGAGTTAAGGGCTAGAATCCAAAATGCAGAGCCAGTGGTTCCAATGGCAACCAGAACAGTAGCAAAGGTATGAATCCTTTCACTTACCCGACCTCGACCAAAAAGCATAATTCCAAGCATAGTTGCTTCAAGAAAAAATGCTGTTAAAACCTCATATGCCAATAACGGACCTGCTACATTGCCAACAGTATTCATGAATCCGGGCCAATTGGTGCCGAATTGGAAACTCATAGTTATACCGCTTACTACTCCAAGGGCAAAAGTTAGGGCAAATATCTTAACCCAAAATTGGTATGCATTCATCCAAAACAATTCACCTGTTGAAATAAATCTTGTTTTAAAAAATAACAAGAACCATCCTAGGGCAATACTTAGGGAAGGAAACAATATATGGAATGTTACATTTGCAGCAAATTGAATTCGCGCCAGAAGATGTGGATCAAAATCAGTCATATTTAGATTAATTGTTTAAGTGTTTAATTTAATCGCAGTCATACCGACCAATGAAGACGTTCCATTATGCGCACTACCTTCATTAATTTCAGCTGTATAGGTTTGCAAATCAATAATCTTATAGTTATAAAAATAATTGGTTAATAATTTTTCATCATATAAGTGATCTAGCTTGCCAGGACCTCCGGTGTTATATTTCAACTGTTCGAGACCGTAACCCTGAATTAATAGGACTCCACCAACTTTAAGTGAGTCACTCAATAGCTTAAAAAGCTTATCTCTATCTAAAGGCTCTACGAATTGAAAAAATATTCCAATCACAAAATCATAAGTGTCTTGTTTCCAATCAAAATCTTCCCAGCCACAGCAATTGAAATCAATGGTTACAGATTTATTTTTTGCGAGTTTTTTTGCTTTTTCAACAGCAACCGGTGAGAAATCAAACGCAGAGACATCATGTCCTTGCTGTGCTAACCAAACGCTATTTCGTCCTTCGCCATCTGCAATACAAAGTGTTTTAGGTCTGACGCGCTTAGGTAAATTTGTTTCGTATAAAATTTTTTCTTTTAGATATTGGTTAGGCTCCAAACCAAATAGGTAATCCTCTCCCGAAAATCTATCATTCCAACGATCCAATGGATTCGAAAAACCATTCATAATTTTTAATCTTTCAATAGAATAAAGTTTAATTTTGATGCCAAGGTAATATACTTGACTTCCACCCAACTAGCTTGTCTCTTTGCGCGCTTGAATCTATTTCACCCTCAAATCCTCCTATTATGGTATGAGCTTCTAGATCTAGTTCAGCCGCACTTTTGGCAGCGGCAGCTGATCGGACACCACTGCGACATTGAAGTAATAGTTTTTTACCATCACATACATCATTAATAGTTTGGTCAAATTTGGAATTCAATCTCTTATCCGGAGAATTTTTCCCTGATATGTAAATGGCTCTCGAAATAAATCCAATCCACTCAATTTCAGCTTGCGTTCTAACGTCTACCATGACTGCCTCATTGCTTTGCAGCCATCTCCAAGCGATTTGATTGGAAGTATTTCCAGCGAAGCCTGAGGCTGGATTAATGTCCTGTAATTGAAGATCATTGGCATCTTGTCTCTAGCCAGAATGCATATTCGCAGGTATGGATTCATGGATTCTTTTATGTCTTGCTATCTCTAAATCCGGCATCAACTGCACAAACTCTGATTTTGACTTGCCACAAAATATTGGATTATTTTGTTTCTCTAGCCCGATTGTCGAACTCAACTTATTCTTATAGCCGTGCCTCGTCAAAACTGTAGTTTCATCGGGCAATTCGAATAGTACTGAAGAAATGCTTTCATATAAATCTTCGGAGCTACCTGATTGAAAATCAGTTATTCCGCAACCATTTATTAGCAAAGAATCGCCCGTAAATACATTTTCTTCGCTTATAAAGCACATACTCCTAGATGTGTGTTCGGGAGTACTAGCAGCTGTGATGCAATAAGTACCAAAATTTGGGTTACTTTTGTCAACCAATTGCCAAGTTGCAGTTCCAGTATCACAAGCACTGGAAGCGGTAAGTTTCCAGCCCGTCAACTCCGCTAACTGTGCAGCGCTAGTTTTATGATCTGCATGCGCATGAGTTTCGATAATCCATTTAACAATAAGCTCATCGCTTCTAATAATTGCCAAATCGCGGTCTAATTTAGTATCGACTGCATCAACAATGATGGTTTCTTTAGATAACTCATCTGACAACATGCAAGTAAAAGTACATGTTTTTTCTTCAAAGAGATGCTGCACTCTCATCCTAGTTTGCTATTCTTTATCTGATTTTTAGAAGTATCGCGATTTGAAATGCTCAATCCTTTTATAAATAATTTCTTATTGGCAGCGGTTCTTTCAAATTGGCGCGCAATACTCCCGCAAACCAAATCACATAAGTTGTAAACGGATTCGTCGGCAATTTTGTAATATGCGCTTGTACCGCGGCTTTCTCTTGAGACTAAACCTTTAGCGGTCAAAATGGCTAAATGCCTTGAAATGTTTGCAATTGCAAAACCGCACTCCTCTGTAAGTTCACCAACGTTTCTCTCCCCATCCCTAAGGATATTGAGCAATTGAAGTCGAGTCGGCTCAGATAGCACCTTAAAGTAATCAGCCACTTCAATTAGGGCTTCCTGGGGCATGTCTCTCATAAGCTTGCGATCCTTGATTAATTGTTTACAAAAAACTGATTCAACCTTTAACATAGGTAAAACCCTAGTAGGTTAAAGAATATTTGAAAAAGATTCAAAATTGATTATACTATTTCCTTATTTCGATGTATAGTTAAATACATTAATAGGTAAATTAATAACTTTGATTTTCAATAAAAAGAGAGTTTTAAATGCTAAAGCATTCATTTAATGTATTACTTACTTTATCGATCGCCGGATTTGTCTATACAAGTGTCAGTTCTGCCCAAACACCGATTAAAACAGTCGCCGTGATTTCTCGGGACGAGGGCTCTGCAGCTTATTCAACCGTGGATGGAGTAGTCGAGGCCGTTCGTCAAACCAACATAGCTTCTCAAGTTCCAGCCTCAGTTTTATCAATTTCAGTCAAAGCGGGAGATAGTGTCAAAGCGGGACAAATACTGATTCAATTAGACGGTAAAAGTGCACTAGAGGGAGTTAACGCCAGTAACGCGCAACTTGGCGCTGCGCAGGCTAACCTTAATGTTGCTGCAAAAGACCTGGAACGCAAAAGGCAACTTTACCAAAAGCAATATTTAAGTCAGTCCGCGCTTGAAAAAGCACAGACGCAATTTGATGCAGCACAAGCACAAGTAATATCACTGCAAGCACAGGTCGGTGTAGCGAAAAATCAATCCAATTTCTTTATTATCACTGCACCCTACGACGGTGTGGTTAGCGATATAAATGTCAGTCAAGGAGACATGGCTTTACCAGGAAAGTCTCTCGCTAATATGTATGACCCAAAGAATCTAAGAATTAAGGCTTTTGTGTCTCAGACTACTAAAAATGCTCTTGGTTCTAATGCAAATATTGATTACGAGATAACAGATCTTCCTACACCTCTGGGCGTCCAAAAAGCAGGAGCATTTCAGTGGATCCCAAATTTGGATCCTATTTCACATAGCCTTGAGCTAAGAATTCCGTTGCAAAATAATTCCTATGGAGCAATGCCAGGTATGTTTGCGAAAGTAATACTTCCCATTGGATCTCAGAATGAGAGTCGACTTTTTATACCTAAAAGTAGTCTAGTAGTTAGATCAGAGTTAATCGGTGTCTATGTTGTCAAACCGAACACCTCCCCTGTACTAAGACAAATCAAAATCGGGGAACACAGATCGGATACTGTAGAAGTGCTGAGTGGTTTATCTAAAGGGGAACTTATAGCTGTAGATCCTCAAGCTGCTGCCAAGGTGCATTGAAATGACTCAAAAAAGTGAATTAGGTATATCAGGTCGGATCGCAGCATTTTTTCAGAAATCAAGATTAACACCTTTGTTAGCATTGCTAGCTCTGTTACTTGGGATCTTTGCTGTCACGGTAACTCCGAGAGAGGAAGAGCCACAAATCAATGTCACCATGGCAAATGTGCTGATTCCATTTCCAGGTGCTTCTGCCAGCGATGTAGAACACATGGTATCAGTTCCTGCTGAGCAAGTTCTGTCTCAAATGACTGGGACAGATCATGTAATGACAGTCTCAAGACCTGGTATTTCCATCGTAACAGTTCAGTTTAAGGTTGGCGTCCCTAGAACTGAGGCTCTCGTGAGGCTACACGATACCCTAAGGTCTAATGCAGATTGGTTACCGAGAAATTTAGGAGTACTCGAGCCGATTATTAAACCCAAAGGGATTGACGATGTACCTATCGTTACGCTTACATTATTCACAAAGGACCCACAGTCGGGGGCGTTTGATATTGAGAGAATAGCAAATAGCATCGAAGTAGAAATTAAGCGTGTGAATGGCACACGAGAGGTCAAAACTATTGGAGGACCAAGTCGGGCAGTTATGGTTAGGATTGATCCAGCAAAAATGGCTGCACACAATTTATCAGTTGCGGAGCTGAGACATGCACTCCAAAGTGCAAATCAAGGCGCAAGTGTTGGCGATTTAACATACAGTAATAAAACTGTATCTATAGATGCAGGTCCATATTTTGCAAATGCAAGTGAAGTTTCGGATTTAGTTATAGGTATTCATAACGGTAAACCCACCTATTTGAGAGATATCGCAGAAGTAACAGATGGCGCGGCGCCTCTGACAAAATACGTTTGGCACGGTACAACTGGAAAAGATGCGGATGAATATCCTGCCGTAACAATAACTGTTACTAAAAAGCCTGGAGAGAATGCAATTGATATAACTAATGCAGTTATCGCTAGAGTAGAAGATCTCAAAAATACAGTAATACCATCAAATATAGAAGTTGTTGAGAGTCGAAATTACGGAATAACTGCTAACGATAAAGCTATTAAATTAATTGAAAAACTTATTTTTGCGACTTTATGCGTAGTCGGATTAGTGTTTTTTACCCTGGGCAGAAGAGAAGCCGCAATTGTAGGTGCCGCGGTTGTACTAACATTAACAGTTACGCTTTTTGCCTCTTGGGCGTATGGATTTACACTGAACCGCGTTTCATTATTTGCATTAATTTTTTCAATTGGAATTTTGGTTGATGATGCAATTGTGGTGGTTGAGAATATCCATAGGCATCAACAACTTTATCCAAACAAAAATTTGAGCCAAATCATCCCTCACGCGGTGGATGAAGTGGGCGGTCCTACTATATTGGCAACCTTTACTGTTATAGCCGCTTTATTACCGATGGCGTTTGTGTCTGGCTTAATGGGTCCTTACATGAGTCCAATTCCTATCAATGCAAGCATGGGCATGATTTTATCTCTGATCATTGCATTTGTTGTAACTCCATGGTTAGCAAGACTTTGGATGAAAGGTCATGACTCTCTGCAGCACCTTACAAATCAGCAAACAAGTAAGCTCATGAAAAAAATAGAGCCTTTTTTTGAAGATGTATTTAGGCCGTTGCTTGATGAGGTCCAAGGATCAAAAAATAGGAAAAAACTAGCATTCTTAATTGCTTCACTAATTGCCCTATCTCTTGCCTTACCAGCGACTGGTTTGGTCCTTCTAAAAATGCTCCCTTTTGATAATAAATCAGAATTCCAAATTATCGTGGACATGCCAGCTGGAACACCGGTTGAGAAAACAGCGGCTGTACTCCATGATATTGGAAATTATCTGAAAAATATTGCTGAAGTAACAGATTATCAGGCCTACGCAGGCACCTCTGCACCCATTAATTTCAATGGATTAGTCAGGCAATATTATTTGAGAACTGGGGGAGAGGTAGGTGATATTCAGGTTAATTTAGTCGACAAACACCATAGGAGTAAACAAAGTCACGCTATTGCGACAGAACTTCGACCTGAAATACAGAAAATTGGTGCGATCTACGGAGCAAATATAAAGATTGTAGAAGTTCCCCCGGGTCCCCCCGTATTATCCCCTTTAGTAGCTGAAATATATGGTCCCGAATCTCAAGGCAGGTTAACGATTGCTAAGGCTGTTAGGAGCATATTTGAGCAAACAGCGAGTGTGGTCGACACTGACGACTCTAGCATAGAAAACGCAACCAAAAAAATACTTCTCATCGACCGAGAAAAAGCTAGTAAATCAGGTGTGAGTCAAGAAGAAATCGTTTATTCGTTAAGAGCTGGTTTATCAGGTGATTCAGTAACTTATATTCACGATAATAGTAAGTATGCGACACCTATTACTATCGAGTTGCCAGAAAAAAGTCACGGAAATATAGAAAATCTTTTGCAACTCGCAGTTCATTCAAACAACGGGAAACTTATACCAATCAGAGAGTTAGTAACTGTAACAGATACAGTTAAAGATCAACCAATCTACCATAAAGATTTATTGCCAGTTGTGTACGTTACGGGGGATATGGCCGGAAAAATTGACAGTCCTTTATACGGTATGTTTCAAATGAGAAGCAAAATTAATGATATACAAACACCTGGCGGTGGAAATTTAAATGAGTACTTTATCCATCAACCTCAAGATCAATTTAGAAATTACGCAATAAAGTGGGATGGAGAATGGCAAATAACTTACGAGACCTTTAGAGATATGGGTGCTGCCTACGCCGTTGGTTTAGTTTTAATTTATTTGCTCGTTGTAGCGCAGTTTGGATCTTATCTAACACCATTAATTATTATGGCTCCGATACCACTCACAATAATTGGAGTAATGCCTGGACACGCATTACTGGGTTCGCAATACACTGCCACCAGTATGATTGGTATGATCGCTTTGGCAGGAATTATTGTAAGAAACTCAATCCTTCTAGTTGATTTTATCAATTTACAAGTTAGATCAGGAATAGATTTCAAAGAAGCTATCGTGAAATCGGCAATTACTAGATCTCAACCTATTGTTTTAACTGGACTGGCAGCAATGCTTGGAGCGATATTCATACTGGATGACCCCATTTTTAATGGATTGGCGATTTCGCTGATATTTGGAATATTTGTTTCTACATTATTGACGCTTGTAGTAATACCGGTACTTTATTACTCTGCATACAAAAATAATCTTGACCAAATTAAACCAGACTTAATCTAAAGGAGAAAACTATGAAATCATGGCAAATTGTAAGAATGATAGCTGGACTATTTATCTTAATCTCACTAGCGCTTGGCATTAGTGAGAGTCCAATATTTGTAAGTCAATGGTGGTTGGCATTTACAGCTTTTGTTGGATTAAATTTATTCCAAAGCTCACTTACAGGTTGGTGTCTCATGGAAACTATTATGCGGAAAATTGGATTCAAACCTGGTGCTTGAAGTGATTTAAACCTATTTTTAATATCATCTTCGGTCCTAAATGCAATACCAAAAATAGATTTACAAAAGTAGATATAGATAAATCACATCTAATTAGCCAAAGACTATTCATTAGGAGTGTGCCAGTTTTATTAATTGACTATTTAAAAAAAGAAATAGTAAGGATTACTGGCTCGCTTGGTGAAAGTGAAATACTCAAAGGCTCACTCAAAATTCCCCAAACAAAGAATATCTATGAATTTTAAATGCAAAATCTTAGCAATAATAATTTCTGCATATTGCGGGACCTCGCAAAGTGCTGATCTTTTAGAAGTTTGGAATGGTGTGGGAGAACATGATCCTGATGTCGCCACTGCTCTTTCAGCTAAATTAGCCGGAATCGAAAAAAGAAATCAAGCTATTTCACTTTGGCTTCCAAGTGTTCAAATTATAGGCACATCTGGAAAAATTAATTCCAGCTCTGAAATACTTGGAGCAAATTTTACAGCTCCTGCCCCACTGGGTACGAGTAACGGCGTTGGATTCAATACTTCGATTAGGGACGGCAGTTCGAATACCTGGGCATTGCAAGCCAGGCAAGCAATATTTAGCCAAGAAAGGATTGCGCATACAAGGCAGCTCAACCTTGGCGCAGAGGCTGCCAATGTTGAGTGGAAACTCACAAACAATGAGTTAATGCTGCGCACAGTTCAACGATATTTTGAAATAGTTTTTTTAAATAAGAAATTGGATTTGCTTAAAAATGAATATAAAGCAATCAAAATTGAATCTGAAAAATCACAGGAGAAATTTAATATTGGTGAATCACCAATTATTGACAAGCATGAGGCTTATGCAAAAGAACAAGAACTTACTGCACAAATCATAAGCAATGTGAATGATCTTCAAGTTGCTAAATATATGCTGAGTGAGGTAAGTAAAATTTCCGCTATTAATCTTGACTTGAAATATCCTAAAAGAGATTTGGTAGTTTTTAATCCAAGCAATCTAGATAGTTGGATTCAAAAGGCTATTTTCTCAAATCCACTCATTAAATTAATGCAGACAAAATTAGACATTGCACATCAAGATGTTATTGGGAATTCTATTTCTGCCTCAACTTCACTTGATTTAGTAGCACAAACATCGCAGCAAAAAATGACTGGCAGTGGAGACTTTGGATCGGCTAGTAACAATTCATTGCAACAAATGGTTGGGATACAACTCACGATTCCTTTATTCAGTGGTGGTTATACATCTTCAAAACATGAAGAAGCCATACAGTTAGAGGATAAAACCAAATTCGAGCTTGAAAGTACAAAATTGAGGGTGATGCAAAATGTTCAATCATCATGGCTAGCTTTATCAAGTGGGCTTTCAAGAATATCTGCATTGTCTTCGAGCCTTATTGCAACTAACTCAAAATTAGAGGCTACAAAATTAGCGCAGGAAGTAGGAGACCGAACTACTCTTGATTTGATAAATGCAACAAATGCTAAAACCCTAGCCGAAATGAACCTTTTACAAGCAAAAATTGATTATTTAATTAATCAACTAAATCTATATGCGCTTGTTGGAGAGTTAGACACTGAAAAGTTGATTCAAATTAATGCACAACTTGAAATGTAGAAACTAGAGAGTCATCACATCAATTAAAAAAGGAGACAAAATGTCACATATCGTAATTTTGGGAGCGGGCACTGGAGGCATGCCAGCAGCATATGAATTGCGTGAAAAACTAGATAAAACTCATAAGATTACTGTCATCAATGCAGTTGAATACTTTCAATTTGTCCCATCTAATCCATGGGTTGCAGTGGGATGGAGAGACAGAGAGAGTATTACTTTTCCAATTCGCCCGTATCTTGAGAAAAAAGGGATTGACTTTATTGCTAAAAAAGTCTTCAGATTGGATCCTGAAAACAATTCAATAGTTATGGAAGACGATACACTGATATCGTACGATTATTTAGTCATAACTACAGGTCCTAAATTATCATTTGATGAAATACCTGGCGCTGGACCTGACGCTTACACTAATTCTATTTGTAGTATTGATCATGCCGAGCACGCATGGAGGAATTACCAGGAACTACTCAAAAACCCTGGTCCTATCGTAATTGGAGCAATGCCAGGTGCATCATGCTTTGGACCAGCGTATGAATTTGCTTTTATTGTCAACAAGGACTTAAGGAACCGAAAAGTTCGTAATAAATTTCCAATCACTTACGTTACAAGTGAGCCTTACATTGGACATTTAGGTCTTGCTGGGGTGGGTGATTCAAAATCCCTTTTGGAAAGCGAATTTAGAAATAACGACATTAAGTGGATAACTAATGCAAAGGTCACCAAAGTTGAATCTGGGAAAATGTTTGTGACTGAGCTTAAAGATTCAGGGGATATAAAAATGGAACACGAATTACCCTTTGCATTTAGTATGATGCTACCCGCATTTAAAGGTGTTGATCCCGTAGCAGCTGTCGAAGGTCTTTGCAATCCAAGAGGATTTGTTTTAATAGACGAATACCAAAGGAGTAAAAAATATAAAAATATTTTCTCTGCTGGCGTATGCGTTGCAATTCCTCCTGTTGAAGCCACGCCTGTTGCAACAGGAGCTCCCAAGACCGGTTATATGATTGAAACAATGGTAACTGCTATTGTTCACAACATAGCTGAAGAGCTGAAGGGTAAAACTGCTGATTGGAAAGGAACATGGAACGCAATATGTTTAGCAGATATGGGTGATACGGGTGCAGCATTTGTCGCGATCCCACAGATTGGACCGCGCAATGTCAATTGGTTTAGAAAAGGTAAATGGGTGCATCTCGCAAAAATAGCTTTTGAAAAGTATTTCATGTACAAAATGAAAAATGGATCTTCAGAACCAGTATATGAAAAATATATTCTAAAGATGATGGGTATAAACAGACTAGAATCAAAAAACTCTAATATTGAATAGATAAAACTTAAATAACTAATATTTCAGAAAGTTGAGAATTTCCTTCAATCACAAATGAAAGAAAATTAAGCATGAACAATTTAGTATCAATTCAATTAACACAGCAAAAAAACTACCAATTCAAAGTTAACTTTGAAGGTGCGGTGGACTCATTGATAACAGATGAACCTCCACCGCTGGGTTTAGGCTCTGGGCCATCTCCTGTCCAGTTACTGTGTTCATCCGTTGGGAATTGTTTATGCGCATCGTTACTTTTTGCATTAAGAAAATTTAAGATTGAACCTGAATTGATCTCGGCTTCTGTTCAAGCTGAGGTCGGTAGAAACGATCAATCTAGAGTCAGGGTATTGGGCCTAGATGTGACAATCAATCTTAAGAATGTTGATCCTCAACACAATCATTTAGTTAACGTACTTAAGCAATTTGAAGAATTTTGTACCGTTACACAAAGTGTACGCTCATCCATACCCGTTCGTGTAAAAGTACTTAATAATTCTTTAGAAGTACTGCATGCATCTTCGTAGAGAAAATTGTCAAATATAATATTCATTTATTATTTCCTTATTCATCACAGGAGAAGACTCATGAAAACTATCAATGAACTTGTTTCTCACGCAAAATCTAAAATTTCTGAAATATCCGTAGAAGAAGCAGAGAATGCTCTAGCGTCGGCCGATTTGATCATCGACTGTAGAGAATCAGAGGAATTTGCATCTGGGCATATCGAGGGTGCTGTACATGCTTCTAGAGGTATGCTCGAATTCAAACTAAGCAATATTCCTGATCACACGAACCGCGATTTGAATATTATCATCTACTGTAAATCTAGCGGAAGAGCGGCGCTTTCGGCTTGCTCATTACTTGACATGGGTTATAAAAACATTAAGTCTATTTCAGGTGGATTAGATGCATGGGTAGCTGCGGGGAAGCCTGTAGTCACCAAATAAAAATACAATTAATCACAACTATGAATTTGTTATTTCCAAACGGCTGGATACATTACTTACTTGGAGGCATCAGTATAGGGCTAGGAGTTAGCCTTATTTATTTATTTAATGGCGTAACGGCTGGAATAAGTACTTTCTTTAGCTCCACAATTTCTTTTTTTTCCAAAAGATTTTTTTTTAAACAAGCAATTTTTAAAGACACAAGACTGTGGCGATTGTTTTACTCTTTTGGGCTGATCGTCGGTTCAGGTATTTGGTTTTTGTTCTTTGGCGCAGCTGAACAAATGCATACAAATGTATCACCGCTTAAATTGCTTTTAGGTGGGGTTTTGGTTGGCTTTGGATCAAGACTTTCGAACGGGTGTACTTCAGGGCATGGTATTTGCGGTATATCCTCACTTTCTTTGGCCTCATTCATGGCTGTAATTATTTTTATGATAACCGCTGTTGTAACCGCTAACCTATCTTTGTAAAAGTGAAAACTACAACTAAATTATTCTATGAGCTAACAATTGTCGTTTTAGGCGGTGCATTATTTGGCTTAGGTTTAGCTTCATCCACAATGGTATCACCAGAGGTTGTACTTGGATTTTTACGTGGGCAAGATACCGGGCTACTTTTAGTCATGTCTGGCGCTATTTTTGTCACCTTAATTTCCTATCAATTTTTACCTAAACTTTTAGCTAAGCCCATACTATCTGATAGGTTTGTTTTGCGCGTTGCAAATTTAGATAAAAGCACAATCATTGGTGCTGCAATTTTTGGTATTGGATGGGGTTTATGTGGAGTTTGTCCCGGTCCTGCCATTGCGTCAATTGGATCTGGTAATTTTGATTTACTTTGGGCTTTAGTTGGTATTTTTATTGGGTCTTATATTCAGGGCATACATTACGAAATAACACACTCAAATCAATTCGGTATACTGGATTCATAGATTTCGACGACTTGGCGAACTCAAATATTTACTAAAACTGCAGCTGGTAGACTATATCTTAACTGCTTAAGTTATATTACGTCTTGATTTAGGCTCATACTTTTGTACGTTTCTTTCCGCCCTAGATATGATTAACTAAAAATGATTTTTTAACACTGGAATGACCAGAATGCAGAATGCTTTTTTAAAATTAATGATCAAATTGATCTTTTTTCAGTGATGCATGCACAATTTCAGATCTAAAGTCAGGCTTTACTAGTATGATTTACAAGGTTAACTTCTTACTGCATCCAAAACAGCTGAGAGATGCCACTAAGTTCTCAATAGGCGATGTGCTCAACACAAATGAGACGCATTGCAGTTTAAACCTCATAGTTGCTCAAGACTTCTGAAGATATTCTAATTACCCAATCAGCGCTTGCAACTATCTAGGAGAATTTAAACACTTTACCTTACTGCGCTCTAATTGCAGAAAACCCCAATAGGTTCAAGATCCTTGGTTGCAAATTTCTAGCGGAATTTAACCAATTTAAAATATTTTTACTCGTTGCGCATTTTTAATTGATGAGAATTAGTCAACTCACTTTGACAATTTGCCAATTGCGATAGTTGAAGATTACTCATGCAATTTTGCGCCAAGTACCGAATACATTGATTTATAACATTTGCCTTTTCTTCGT
>DAITOS010000064.1:4734-17890 GCA_036834025.1 Limnohabitans sp. | reverse complement strand
GTGCTTTAGTGGAGGGAACGAAGTCTTCTGCAATAGCCAAAATGAACTTCATATTTAAGTTTTTAACATACCACTCCACCGTTTCTTTTGCATCTTTGCACCGATAAGCTACATGGTGAATTCTTTTGATGTTCATAAATTTCAATGAATAGTTTGATAACTTAGTATGTCATTTGCCTAGGGTATTCCATTACGCAATAAATAATTGTTTTTACCTTCTTAGTCTAACATTCAAGAATTATTTGCGGAGACAAAACATGCTAAATATTCTTAAAAAATCACTTATTGCTTTCTTTGTATTTTCTCCTTTGGCACTTTGCTTAGCACAGAGTAATTACCCCTCTAAGCCCATTCGCTGGTTGGTCCCTTACCCTGCGGGTGGGGGCTCAGATTTTTTGGCTCGAACCATCTCGCAAGAGCTATCAGTTTTGACCTCTCAAAGTGTTTTGATTGATAACAAGCCCGGAGGTAATACGGCGATAGCCGCGGCCGAGACCGCCCACGCGGCCCCTGATGGTTACACAGTACTCTCCGCTGACAACGGTACTATGGTTAATAATCCTGCCCTTTATAAAAATCTATCCTACGATCCTGTAAAAGAACTAGCACCCATAACCCTTATGGGAAAGTTTCCAATGATATTGATTGTTGGACCAGGATTTGAAGTAAAAACAGTAGCTGAATTCGTCGCAAAAGTTAAAAGCACCCCAGGTGGTCTAAATTACGGATCCGCTGGTGCAGGTAGCCCACATCACTTGGCAATGGAGTTGATGAAGGTTGAGACTGGCCTTAGCATGACCCACGTGCCTTATAAGGGGGCTTCTCCGGCGCTTCAAGACATCGCTGGTGGTCACATTCCAGCCATGATGGTTGATTTGGCTGCAGGGGCTGGATTTATTAAGTCTGGGAAAGTGAAAGCCCTGGCCGTTGCAAATTCAAGCCGTTTAGCTCAATTACCTGACGTACCCACTTTCGCAGAGCTTGGGTATAAAAATATCGAAGCAGCTGCTTATGTAGGCCTAGTCGCCCCAGCAGCAACTCCACCTGAGGTGATTTCATCTCTTCAAAAATATGTTTCTAATGTCATTAACCAACCCGCTGTTAATAAAAAATTGACCGATTTTGGTATTGAACCCATAGGTAATACACCACAACAGTATCAATCGCTCCTAAGGAGTGAAACTACTAAATGGCAAAAATTAATAAAAGATCTAAATATTAGTCTCGATTGAATCTATGAACAATGGGAATGCACCGCTTGAGTCAATTGCAATTTCTGATGATGAAGATATACAAAAAGAATTTGCACAAAATTTTGATTTGAAGAATCTGCCTAAAGATTTTTTCGAAAATCCCTATCCGTATTACGATGCATTACTCAAATTTGCCCCTGTAAAAAAACTTCCAGATGGAGGCTATTTCCTAACCAGGTATAAAGATTTGGATTTTGTTTACCGAAATCCAGAAATATTCAGCTCGGATAAGCGAGTCCTCTTTAAAGCGAACATGGGGGACTCACTCCTTTATGAGCACCATACCCATAGCTTGGTTTTTAATGACCCGCCGCTTCATACACGGGTTAGAAAATTAATGGGAGGAGCACTTTCACCCAAAGCAATTCAACTTTTAGAGCCGGGTCTGGTGGATTTAGTTGATCGATTATTGGATAACTTATCTAAGAAATTTGATGCTGTCGGACATGTGGATTTGATCTCTGAATTTGCTTCAGCTATACCTATTGAAATTATTGGGAATTTGCTTGGTGTACCTCTAGAGGATAGGGGACCACTGCGGGATTGGTCTTTATCGATTTTGGGGGCTTTGGAGCCTGTTTTATCACCAGAGGTGTTTAACAAAGGAAATCAAAGTGTTGCAGACTTTATGGAGTATCTCAAATATTTGATTGCTTCGAGAAGAGTAAAGCCAGGTGACCCCTCAAAGGACGTGCTTACTCGGCTTATACAGGGCGAGCAAAGTGGTGAAAAACTATCCGAGCTTGAGTTGGTGCACAACTGTATTTTCTTACTCAATGCAGGGCATGAAACCACCACCAACTTGATTGGCAACGGGTTGGTACTACTCATGAGTAACTCAGCTGAGAGAGACAAACTATTAAGCAATCCACACTATGCCAAAAGTGCAGTTGAAGAAATCCTAAGGTTCGAGAGTTCCAATCAACTAGGCAACCGGATCACTTTGCGTGAAGTGAGGATTGGTGATGAACTCATACCCGCTAATTCTCAAATTACTTTGTGTATGGGGGCAGCAAACAGGGATGTTGAGAAGTTTACCAGTCCGAATTTATTCGATATAACCAGGACCAACAACAAGCACTTAGCATTTGCCGGAGGTATACATACTTGCGCTGGAATGGGGCTTGCAAGGTTGGAGGGAGAAGTTGCGATTAGTGCTTTTTTTAGAAAATTTCCTCACGCCACGATCGCACAGCCCCCCGAACTTCCCCGAAGAGTTCGCTTTAGGGGCTACTCAAAAATAATCGCCAAACTCGAAATGAACTAGTTTTTTTGTACAACTCACTTTCTTAGGAGATTTTAAATGTTGATACGTACTTTTAGCCTGTGCTTGGCCGCAGTCATGATGACTCAGGCCTGCATTGCTCAAACTCTCGCGGGCCGCGAAGTGCCAGCCAAGTCGGTTCCAGTTCCAAACACTGTAAGCCCTCAAATGCAGGCAATCATCGCACAACCCCTGCGAACAAATTGGGACAAACCGCCCACAACACCTGAGGGATGGAAGCAATTATCAGACAGTATTGCAACAACTATGGCCCCTCAAATCCCTGCAATGTCTGAGCGAATGGGTGTAAAGATTGAGCCCTCGACTTTGAACGGAGTGAGGATTTATACGATCACTCCAAATAATATACCGCCTGAAAATAGCAAAAGACTTGCCATTCATGTCCACGGCGGGTGTTACGTCCTCAATCCGCGTGAGGCCTCGCTACCTGAGGCCATCTTTATGGCTGGTTTCGCTCATATGAAAGTGATCAGCGTTGACTATAGAATGCCCCCCGAAGCATTCTTTCCTGGAGCACTTGACGATGCTATGACTGTATATAAGGCACAAATTAAAGTCCTTGACCCCAAAAATATAGCTGTGTTTGGTAGTTCAGCCGGGGGAGCTTTAACGCTTGAGATGATGCTTCGCGCCAAAAAGGAAAATCTACCAATGCCAGGCGCTATTGCACCAGGCACACCGATGTCTGATGTGACAAAGAAGGGGGACACGTTTCAAACCAACGCCATGTTAGATAACGTGTTGGTCTCACCTGATGGATTTTGTGATGCAGCAACCAAGTTTTATGCAAACGGTCAAGATCTTAAAGACCCCATGCTCTCACCTATTTACGGCGATTTGAAGGGGTTCCCGCCTACGATATTGACCTCTGGAACTAGAGATCTTCTTCTTAGTAATACAGTTCGTATGCACCGTGCACTCAGACAAGTAGGCACTGAGGCCTCATTGCAAGTGTTTGAGGGGCAGTCGCATGCCCAGTATTATCGTGATGACCGTGTACCAGAGGTTAAGGAAGCCTTTGAAGAAATATCAATGTTCTTCAATAAGCATCTGGGTAAATAACTTAAATAAGATCTTCTTTAGTCTTCATGTCACCCCATCTGTTGAGGGATGGGGGACAAGAGTTCTTATTAAATTAGGGAGGCTGACAAAATGAATATTTTAAATTGTTGTCAGCACTCACCAGCTATCTCTATCATGGACAAATGTACTCCGTACCTGATGGGGCTTTAAAGCAACCAACCGATTCAGGAAACACTTTTCTGGGTAACCACATCACTACATCTGGTATGTAAATCGCAGAAGCAATAGTGGCAAAGAATATCAAGTAAATGGGCAATGATGCCTTTAAAGCTGTTGAGAATTTAACATCTAAAAATTTAGACGCCATTAATAGCGCGAGTCCGTAAGGAGGTGTTATCAAACCAAAAGCTAACGTAATGATTAAAACAACCCCCATGTGAACCCCTTTTATGTCTCCAGTCTCGCATAAAACGGTAACCACAGGCATAAAGATGACGATTGCAGGTATGGGTTCAATGAAATCACCCACAATAACAAAAAGTGCAACCAACAAAAACATGATCACGTGTGGATCGGTGCCTGCAAAACCTGTAATCCACTCCGAGACCACTATTGGGCCTCTTAAATAAGCAAGCATCCACCCAAAAGCAGAGGCTGCTGCAATGGTGATCACTGGTAGCGAAAAAACCATACCAGCCTGAATAAAGTCTTTAGGCAATTCTCGGATATGCTGGGGATTGAGGATGGGTAAGACAAAGATCAAAATGTACACAACCGCAACAACCCCTGCCTCCGTTGGAGTAAACCATCCCGTGAGTACTCCCCCCAGGATAATGATCGGAATTAAAAGTGGCAAAGATGCCTCTGTGGTTGCGCTTGAGAGTTGAGAGAATGTAGATCTGGGTCTTCTCATGCCTGTAGGACCAAAAAAATAGCTATAAATCATGAGGCCAATCGCAATCATAAATCCGGGTACGACCCCTCCTAAAAACAAGCCTGCAATGGACACATTACCTATGGCACCGTAAACGACAGCCATGATACTTGGGGGCACTAGTGCGGCAATCGTAGAGGCTCCCGCAACCAATGAAGCTATGAAAGCCGGCGAATATCCCTCCTTTTTCATGGGCTCAGCCATTGTTTTTGTAAGCACAGCAACGTCCGCTGATACCGAACCCGACATACCAGAGAAGAACATACTAAAAATTGTCAATACTTGGGCTAATCCTCCCTTCATATGCCCTACCAAAGCTTGTGAGAGGTTGACGATCCTTAGAATGATTTTGGAGGACGTCATCAATTCCCCGACAAGCAAGAAAAATGGTATCGCCATCAAAGCCTCTGAGTCAATACCGTTGAACATTTGACCCACTATGGATGGTAAGCTGATTGGAGTGAGTGCAGTACCAATCAATACGCCCCCCATTAACGCGAAGGCAACGGGCACACCGCTATATCCAAAAAATAAAAATAAAAGCGTCATGCTTGCAAGTACTACGGCAGTGTTCATAGCTCTGGGGTTGATCTAAGTGTTAAATAAGGCACGTAAAAATAGAGAAAGATAGAAATGATTGATTAAATTGTTGATTACATTTTCAAACTAACTCATCTATAGTTTCATGGTCATATCCATTGATTAGCCCATTGACCAGTTGTTCTATCACGAATAAAGTGATGATTGCACCGCTTACTGGTATTGCTAAATACCAATAAGCGATGGGAGTCATCGAGGGCATACGAAAACTTCCGAACCCGTGCAAAAAATTATTGGATCCAAAATAGCACATACAAATTGCCACACCAAGCATCACCACACGGTTAAAACTCTCTAAAGCAGTTCTTTTATTTCCTGTTAACGATTCGGCTATCGCGGTAAGCAATAAATGATCGTTTCGTCTCACTGCAACTGCAGCTCCTAAGAACACACAGTAGATAAACTGGATACTCGTTACCTCCTGTAACCAAAGCCATGGATGGTGAAGAGTTCGAGTGAGGACGTCAAGAAAAACAGAACAAACAAAACCAGCTAATAAAAGACCGCAAAGCACCATGAGAAGTGCTTCAAGCGGGTCTAAAAATTGCCACTTTAAATTTCTATTTTTATTTTGAATTAGAAAATTCTCTTGTTTCATGAAAAGTTTAAATACTGTGTCTAGCAGTAGCAGTTTTTGCAAATTGTGGTTTGAATGCTAAGGTGATTAGATTATTTAATATTTCTAATCAGTCCCAGGATTTTGACGGAGTGGGGGCCTAGGTCCTTGGCTAATTTATTTTGTAATGGCTCCGCAATTTTGATGAACTCATCCTTTTGTACGTTTTTTACAAACTTTATACCAAGCTTTTCAAGCTTCGCAAGAGACTCATGCTCTAGGGCTAATGCTTTGGCTGGTTGAACTCTGCCGACTTCCTCAGCTGCTTTTTGAACCCACTCTTTTTGTTGAGGATTTAGACTTGTCCATAATTTATCACTGATCCATAAAATGCTGTTGTTAGCTTCATGCTCTGTGATGGACATGACAGGAGCTGCCTCATAGTGTTTGTTGGATTGATAGACGTTGATTCCGTTTTCAGCCATCTCAACTACACCGGTTTGCAGGGCGGTATATACATCTCCAAACGGCATATGTACGGTCTGGGCACCATATGCGGGAAACATTGTGTCCTCAGTGGCTGTTGCTTGGACTCTTACTTTAACCCCTTTTAGATCAGCCATGGAGCGAATTTCTTTCTTACCGTAAAGGTCTCTCAATCCTAGAGTCGCCATGGATAGCATATGAGCACCTTTTACGGTTTCTTCAAACATATCTCGCATTGCCTTTGTAACCGCTGGATCAGCGAGAACCTTTTGAAGATGATCCTCAGAGCGAAATAAATAGTGCAGTGACATCACTCCAGATTGGGGGGAGACGGTTGAGGCGTTTGCAGCCGAAGTAATAATGAAATCTATATCACCAGTTCTTAGTTTTTGAAGCGCCTGCGGCTCCTGTCCTAGTTGTGCTCCGGGGAATTGATCAATTAAGAAGGTACCTTTGCTAAACTCTGCCAACTTACTTGCAAATATATCCCCGGCGATCCCGTAACCAGTGCTGTGCGGCTGGTCATAGCCAAAGCTGTAGTGTTTAACCTCTTGAGCACAAGCAAATTGTGAAGTTTGAAGGCTTAAGAATATAAAACCTAAAAATAATAATTTACATCTCTTTGAAATGGCACCAATCAAATCAGTAGTTCTTGTAATTCTCAAAATAGTCTCCTGTTTTAGTTTAGTTATTTCTTACCTTGAGGTGAAAAAAGTCACGAAAGTTAATTGTGAGGGAGAGTTTGTAACTTAATATAATGAATTTCCCTTGGAAATGGATATACGGCGTACTGAGTAGTGCCTAAGGGAAATTGCTTAGGGCTCACTCATTTGGCCTTGGGCGCGTCTTTAAAAGATCTCGTGAGAAAAATGAATTCTAATTAGATTGGCTCATAAGCCTAATATGCTCCAATGGATTCATAAGATTAAAAAAATGTCATTGATTTGTTAATCTTGCAGTGAAACTTGACTATGGAGAAAGAGGGGTCATATGCCGCTTGGAACTTTCTAATTTCTGAAGGGATTGATTTTGCGTTAATGCTTAATGGACTAATTTACACAATCTCATAAATTTTCATTTTGTAATTTTCCCCTCTTTAACAATCTCGCCCCATTTAAGAGCTTCTGCTTTAATTTGTTCTGAAAATTGTTGCGGCGTATTGTCAATGACTTCAACCCCCATTTTTGAGAGTTGATCCACCATCTCCTGTTGCTTTAATACTTTTGAGATGTCGACATATATTTTTTGAACAATCTCTTTAGGTGTATTTGCTGGTGCAACGATACCAAACCAATTTGAGAATTCATAACCAGGCACACCAGACTCAGCTATTGTTGGCACATTGGGGAGCAAAGGTGATCTTTTCGAACCAAGAACCGCCAATGCTTTAAGCTTTCCCGACTGTATATGGGGAAGTGCTTGTGCTAGGCTGTCCATCGTAAATTGGACCTGACCAGTAAGCAAATCATTGATGCTGGGGGCACTTCCCTTATAGGGAACATGAATAAATTTGGTTCCCGTCATTTTTTTGAATAATTCAACTGCCAAATGAGGGGCGCCTCCTGATCCAGAGGAGGAGTAATTAAATTGATCCGGTTTCTCTCGCCCAATTGCAATCAATTCTTGGACCGTGTTGGGTGCGAAGTTTGGGTTTGCTACTAAAACAAACGTCAGGCCTACAGCATTGGTAATGGGGGAGAAGTCCTGAGCGGGATTTATATCCATCGAATACAAGTATTGGTTGATGGCTAAGTTTCCAAGTGTCGCCATAAAAATAGTATGACCACTGCTCTCAGCCCGCGCTGCTGCAATGGTCCCCATGGTCCCACCCGCGCCTGCTTTGTTATCGATGATGACAGGTTGCCTCCAAAGTTTACTTAGTTCAAGTCCGACTTTCCTTGCTACGATATCTGTGCCACCGGCGGGGGGGAATGCAACGATCATCGTAACAGGGTGAGTTGGGAAATTCACCTCTGCTGCACTAATATTGACGTAAAGCGCTGATAAAACTGCAATCACGAAGCACAACAAATCACTAGGGATAAGTAAAAAACCAATTCTAGAAAAATTAAGATTTTTATTATTTGATTTAAGTGGAAGTATGGTCATGATTTGAAGTTTTAACGTAACTGTGTAAATTTTTACTTGATCAATTCTTCTTGTTGCTGCAAGAAAACCTTTGCCGCACTCTCATCCAAGAGAGGATACACATCCATGTGGGCAGGCATGATATCCGACCATTCGTTCATGAGTCGGTGAAGAGTCTCATTGGAGTCGACGTCAAACAATGCCACAGCACCTCTTCCTGTTCGAGCATATACAAATCTGGACATACCGCTTTTAAGCAGAGGATTCATCCAGTCCCAATATTTTGATCTGGCCTCTATGAGTGTTGAAGGTTTATCGGGTCGAGGGGTGCTGATAACTAAAAATAACATAATTTCTCCACGTATTCTTTGTGATAATTTGATAATGAAAAATTTTAAGTTTTGATCTCCAAAGATCTCCAAAGATCTCCAAAATTTTCTCAATTGAATTATCAAACCCACCGCGAGATTCCTTTGTAAAGTTTAAAATTACCACGTAGGTGTTAACCCTGTGGCTAATTGGTGTTTTGTTAAGTGTTTGCTGTGTTGGCGTATTATTTAAGGTTGATCGAAATTTTTAGTTACATTTTTATTTTTTGAAAAAACTCAATTGTTGAGTCCTCTTGTAAAAGGAATTAAGTCGTGAACAAGGAAATGTCTGAAACATTAACCCACACCGGTGCTGGTACTTTAATGGGGGATTTGATGCGAAGGTACTGGATACCTGTGATGTCCTCTAGTGAGATAAAAGATCCAGATGGTCCACAAGTGAAAGTGCAGTTGTTGGGTGAGAAGTTGTTGGCGTTTAGGGACACACAGGGTAAGGTTGGTCTAATCAGCGAGTTTTGCTCACACCGTGGTGTATCTTTGTATTTTGGTCGTAATGAGGAAAACGGTATACGCTGTGCATATCACGGTATAAAGTTTGACAGGATGGGCAAGTGCATCGATGTACCCGCTGCCCCTCAACTTTGTGAACGCATGAGCATTAAAGGATATCCAACGATTGAGCTCGCTGGGTTGGTATGGACTTACATGGGGCCAGAGGGAAAGATACCGGCCCCACCAGACCTTGAGTGGTGCAAACTACCCGAGTCACATGTATACATTACCAAGCGTATTCAAGAGTGCAATTACTTGCAAGCTATGGAGGGCGGAATTGACACCAGTCATGTCTCATTTGTCCACCGCTATGAGGTTGATCAAGATCCAATGCACAAAGGTGTTAAAGCACTCGATTACATAAAAGCCGATGGTAATGTGGTCTTTACCATTGAGGAGTTGCCCTACGGGCTCGTGCTGCTTGGGCGTCGTAATGGGGATACAGATACCTTTTATTGGCGTATTACGCAGTGGCTCTTCCCCTGGTACACACTCATTCCGCCTTTTGGGCATCATTCATTAGCAGGACATGTATGGGTTCCAATTGATGATCACAATTGCTGGGCTTGGAGTATTAATTTTTACCCCGATAAACCTTTGTCCTCTGAGGAGAGAGCACAACTAGATGCAGGTAAAGGAATTCATGTGGAATATGAGGCCCCTGGGAGTTTCAGGCCTAAAGCAAACAAGGACAATGATTATTTGATGGACCGAGTTGCGCAAAAAGAGAAGCGAGCTTACAGCGGAGTTTTCGGCTTTTCTGCGCAAGACTACTCTTTGCAAGAGAGCATGGGGCCTATCCAAAATCACGAGAACGAGAAGTTGCTTCATACCGACAAAGCCATCGTAATGGCCAGAAGAATGTTACATGAAGCAGCTCTCAACCTGGCTAAAGGAATAGAGCCGCCTGCACTAGACTCCTCCTCTCAACGAGTCAGAGCAGCAGGGGTTCTCCTTGGTCGAGATGAGGATCCAGTTAAATGGGCAAAAGAGCATTTAAGTGATTGCAAAAATCATCCCGTTTACTCTATCTGATTTAGTGTCCATGATAGGTACTTCAAAAATGAGTGATTTAAAAAAACATCTACTGATAGTGATCGCGCTCATCTTATCAGTTCTACAAATTCCAGGTTTTGCTCAGACCTGGTCACCTGTCAAGCCAATTCGTATTATTGTCCCCATAACAGGAAGTACAAATGATGTATTGGCCCGTTTGATTGCTCCAAAGTTACAAGAGGCATTAGGCCAAACTGTGATTGTGGACAACAAACCAGGTGCGGGAGGTAACATTGGTGCTGATTTTGTTGCTAAATCAACACCCGATGGATACACATTATTAGTTGGCTACAACGGCCCTTTGGTAATTAATCAATCGCTTTTTGAAAAAATGCCCTATGACCCCGTCAAAGACTTGGCGCCTATTACGCTTGCGGTCACTGCATCTCAATATCTTACGGTCAATGCGAGTTCAGGCTTTACAAGCTTAAAAGACTTTATCGCAAAAGTAAAAGCCAATCCTGGTAAGTATTCTTATGCATCTATCGCGGTCGGTAGTGCATCACACCTTACTATGGAAATGTTTAAAACTGATGCAGGTCTTGATATCACCCACATCCCCTACAAGGGTTCGGGTGCCGCAGTAACGGATTTGATTGCTGGAAATGTAGATGCATGTTTTTTTGTCCCTGGTAACGTTCAGCAGTTTGTTAAAGAAGGGCGGCTCAAGTTATTGGCATCTTCTGGGAGGAAAAGATTTATAAGTACGCCTGAAATCCCAACCATTATGGAGAGCGGCTTCAAGGATTTTGATGCAAGCTCCTGGATTGGATTTCTTGCGCCTGCAGGCACCCCGCCCCAAATTATTGATAGATATAACAAAGAGATCACAAAAATATTGATGATGCCTGAGATTCATAACAAGCTAATTGAAATGCAGTTTGAGGTCATAGCTTCAACGCCTAATCAGTTTAGAGATTGGATTCAATCAGAAATACCCAAATGGGGCAAAGTGATAAAAGCAACTGGCGCAAAAGCTGATTAATTCTTTTATGAACCGACTTGCAAATAAAGTAGCCATCATTACTGGAGCGGGCTCGGGCATTGGGGCCGCTACGACAGAGTTATTTTGCAAACAGGGAGCAAAAGTATTGATGGTCGATATGGATTTAAACACCATCAATGCAACCATGGACAAAATATCTAAAACTTTGCCTACCGCACAAATTGATTTTCACGTTGCAGATACATCAAATGAACCAGCCGCCTTTGCTGCAGTGGAGAAAGTAGTTAAAGCATTTGGTAAATTAGACATCCTGGTCAACAATGCTTCTATGCGAAATTACACTGCATTAGCTGATGCGACTCATGATGAGTGGCTCGCCTTAGTAGCGGTTAATATATTGGGTGTTTCTAATTATTGCAAAGCAAGTATCAATGAACTTCGCAAATCGGGTAAGGGCAGTATTGTCAATGTATCTTCCTGTTATGCGGTTACTGGCAGAAAAGGAATGGGACTGTACGACGCTACCAAAGCAGCTCAACTGGCCTACACGAGAACCCTTGCTTTTGAGGAGGCGCAGTACGGTGTAAGAGTAAATTCAATATGCCCAGGTTCAACTTTGACTGAGTTTCATATTGGCCGTGCACAGCTAAAGGGTAAGACAGTTGAACAACTGAGGACTGAGAGAAGTACTACCTCTCTTTTAGGGCGTTGGGCTGACCCCAAAGAAATAGCTAATCCAATACTATGGTTTGCATCTGATGAGGCATCCTTTATTACCGGTACAAATTTGATGGTTGACGCTGGTTTACACATCATGTAGTCAACGATGAATGTGCACTAGAAAATTTAATTATCAAACTTTCATTAGGAGAATCTAAGATGCACAAAAGAAGACTATTTCTTAAAGGATTAGGAGCAGGGGCATCTTCTTTTGCGTCTTCAATTTTGTTTTGTAACTGCTGTAATGCACAAGAAATTTCAATCAATAGATCAGTAAGTCCAAAATGGGATACAGGTGGGGTGGACGCTGGAAATGACCCAACTTTGAGTCATCGTCATCCACTTGCCGGTACTAAGCGTAAGCCGTTTAAATATCAGAGCAAAGTAGTCAAGGTGATCGATACTCATGCGCATTGTTTTTTTCCTGATGCAGTTGCTTTAGCCGGTAAGGGGGGTAGCGTAAACGCCGCGGTGAAAGGGGGCCCCGAGCACTATATTGCTTCAAGTGCCAGTGAGGTCATCAACCGTAGAATTGAAAATATGGATGCCAAAGGTGTAGACATGGAGGTTTTGTCTATAAATACATTTTGGTATTCAAAAGAATTAGAACTTGCAAAAGAAATTTGCAGAATAAATAACACTAATCTTGCCGATCTTTGCCAAGCCTATCCGACGCGGTTTGCAGCATTTGGCTCTATTGCTACACAGTATCCTGAGCTAGCAGTTGAGCAATTAACAGAGTTAATGAAAAATCCATGTTTCAAAGGGGTTGCCATTCAGGCCAATGTCGCAGGAGTTGAGCACTCAGACGCCAAGTTTCATCCAATATGGGCAAAGGCAGAGGAATTAGGGGCTGTACTCTTCATTCACCCTCAAAGTACGCCCCAGTTAGCCCAGCGATTTAAAGGCAATGGGTGGATGTCCAACGTGATTGGTAACCCTTTGGATACAACCATTGCGCTGCAGCATTTAATCTATGAGGGAGTTTTAGATAAATTTCCATCTCTTAAAATTCTTGCAGCTCATGGTGGGGGATTCTTGCCCGCTAATGCACCACGGATGGATCATTCTTGTTTCGTATCCCCAAGTAATTGCAATCCTAATATTGTTTTGAAGAAAACACCGAGTGAGTATTTAAAACAAATTTACTTTGACTCTTTGGTATTTACACCTGAGAATTTGAAGCACTTAGTCAATCAAGTCGGGGCCTCGCAAGTTGTCGTAGGCACCGACAGTCCGATACCATGGGAAGAGTTTCCTGTTGATCACATACTTAAAACAAACTTAACCGATGCACAGAGGGCTGCTATATTGGGTTTTAATGCAGC
>DAITOS010000064.1:0-4634 GCA_036834025.1 Limnohabitans sp. | reverse complement strand
CCTATGGACGTCATCGGCCGCTTAATAGGACAAAAAATACAGCCCCAACTGGGATACGGATTCGTGCTGGAAAACAAAAGCGGAGCAGGTGGGGCTATTGGAACGGACTTAGTTGCTAAATCTGCTCCCGACGGATATACGGTTTTGCTGACTTCCTCTAGTCATGCAAGCCTGCCAATTATTTACAAAAACCTACCCTATGATCCAATTAAAGACTTTACACCCATAACGCTAGCAGTCAATAGCGTTGGATTCATCATTGCAGCTAGGCCAGATTTGCCCGCTAAGGATTTGGCTGATTTCATCGCAGATGCAAAGGCTAATCCAAATAAATATACATATGGATCGGGCGGTATTGGTAATGTGATGCATTTTGCCGCTGAGTCGTTTAGCTCAAGTGCGAATGTCAAATTGGTTCACGTCCCCTTTAAAGGTGTAGGTCAAGCTTTAACGGAGTTGATGGCTGGACGAATTGATATATTTATTGGCGCAGCTAACGCAATATTGCCATATATTAAATCAGGAAAAGTAAGAGCCCTAGGAATAGCAGCCAACAAAAGGTGGTCTGAATTACCAGATCTGCAGACTGCTGATGAACAAGGACTAAGGGGTTTTGTTTACGCGCCGTGGTACGGATTTTGGTATCCTGCTCACACACCTATCGGTTATGTCACTAAAATGAACTCGGCTATCTTAAAGGTTCTAGAAGACGGGGAAGTCAAGCGTGCATTATTTGACCAAGGTTTTTTAACGGTAGGTTCTTCCTCAAGTGACTTTTCAAAAGTTATTTTGAGTGAAATTGCTAAAAATGAAAAATTAGCCACTGTGGTCGATTTCTCAGAAAAATGAGAGTCTTGATCCCATGCAACATATTAAATTAATCAAAAATAAGACACGGCAAACTAAGTCTATTTTGAATAAATCCAGATATTTTTAAATTTTTAGCGAAAACAAAGGGCTAAAAATCAAAGGCTAACATTAAGAGCCAAAGCTAATCTCTAGGCATGAATGAAAGAGTTTTGATTCGTTTTGAATCAGACCACCCTCACGGATTCAAGCCCCCCTCACAATTGACAAAAGTCACAAAGAAAACTACCAAATGGAGTAACCTTGATCTTGTAGCTATGATCATTAAGGTTAATTATGAAAAAAGAATACTTACTCCATCAACGTGAAAAACTATCAATTATTCTGAATGAATTAAATAATAGGGTTGCTGATCAAAAAGGGGGGGAGGTTAGTGCTGTGAAAGCTGCATATGAACAATTCAATCGACCGGAGATGGATCACGCACAACTTATCAATGAAAAAGATACGGATTTTCAAATTACTGAGATGGAATTTAAAAAAATAGATCAAATAAATTCTGCATTAAATAGGATCGCTAAAGGAAGTTATGGCCTTTGTGAGGGGTGCAAAGGGGCCATCGAGCTAAAGCGACTTGAGATAATTCCAGAGGCTAACTTATGCATTGAGTGTCAATTGGAGTTGATGGATTGATAGACTCATCTTTTAACTAAAAACGACCCGCTTGGATGGGTTCTTGTATCTTTTGTTTTGAATGCAAACGTTGCTGGTTAGAAGTTACCTAGCTTACGCTCTCTTAAGAGCCTCAATTGATCGAAAAATATAAAAACACCTCGCAGGTCAGACCTACGAGATTAAGAGGATACAGAGCAAATCATATTCTCTATCCCTTTTGAACGACTTATCCTCATGTTTTAGGCTAAACAATGTTACAAATCAATTCAATGAAACCAACTAACATACCACCTCAACAGGTTGACTATATTTCCCTATCGGAGATCTCAACCATCTGCGAAATTGAGGAGACTGAGTTATTGGATTTGGTGGATTATGGGACGATCCATTACCATCATTTTTTAAATGGCAATAGCTTATTTTCGAGAGAAAATATTGATTCATTGCAAAAAGCATGTGCAATCAGGAGACGTTATGACATGGACTTATTCACGGTCGTCATAAGTTTTAATTATTTGCAAACTATTGCAGAACTTGAGAGACGGCTTAAGGTCTATATGGATCAAAATCCTTGATTGGTGTTTACAGTTTTTTCTTTGTAAGGGACTTTCTGATCTTGAAAAGCCTATCTTCATAATCAAAATCATCGCTATTTTCGAATTCTAAATAATTTTTCTGATCTCTTGTTGTTGTAGATTTAAGCCGATGCTTTATAGGACAGAAGTAAGATTCAGTTGCACCAATGATTGCACCAACCAATTTAATAACGCCTACTGCATAAGCACAATACGTACAATGGAATTTTGAAATCCAGTCCAAATACTTTAATTCTTGCCTATCAAAAATAATATATTGCGATCTATTGAACTTTTCCAATTTGTATATCGGAAAACATGTCCACTGATAAAACCAAACAAAAGCATCCAAAAGAGCAATTGGAAAAATCATTGCGTAAATTATCGGGCCAGTTATCAAATTGATGGGTTTAGATCTTTTAATCAGAGCTATCAAACCAAGTTGATGATTGGTTTTTTTATGAATAATAAATTTTTTATATTCTTTGCGCAACATGGTTTCCCTTGGTTTTGCCCCCCCCTTTTAGAGTGATTTAATCCCCCTTAAATCCAAAAGTGTGCGTTTAGTGAGTAGATGCAGTTTACTCAGTTTAGAGAGTTTGATCAGGTTATCCCGCTTAGTGATTTAAGACAGTTTGGGGCGTTAATTTTTCTTTTGAATCAGTAATTAAAACGCTGTGTTCAACTCGGGGGCTCGTTGATTCAAATTTTCTGCTAATTGAGCTTCACATAATTTGACAATTATCAAGTAAAGCATGTATATGCAGATTCTCGAAACCCTAAAACGTGAATTACTCTTCTTTTCTTATTTATCAGTCCTATACTGAGCTTTGAAAAATTATTAGGTTGAAATTTATGTCTACCAATCACGTCATCATCTGGATTGATCACAAGGAAGCTCACGTACTCTTTTTTGATGCAACCTTGAATGAAATAATCAAAAGCAAATCCGATCATAGTCACTTACACCATAAAGCCAATACGATAGGCAGTGGTAACGCTCCCGAGGATCATAAATTTTTTCACAAAGTCCTATCAGTCGTGGCAGATGTCAAAGAAATTTTAATCGTCGGACCAGGCTCAGCAAAAGCTGAATTACTTAAACACGCCTCAATGCATGATCCATTGATAGCAAAAAGAATTATTGGTGTTGAAACGTTAGATCATCCAACAGATCCGCAGCTTATTGCTTATGCAAAGAAGTATTTTCAAAAAATAGACAAATTGCTACCAATAGAAAAGTCCTGATTTTTATAAATATCAAATTCGACAATATCTTTGGTTTTTTCTTTTTATTAAATTGATATACCGATTAAAAAAAGGGCGCACCCTTTGGGAGTGCGCCCTTTTGCAACTGAGGTTTAATTCTTAGAATTTATAACCTACGCGGATTACGTAGTCCCATGGATTCAAAGTCAAAGTACCTTTGGTCGTTACGCCGGCTCCTTGGCCTGCTCCAACAAAAGTCACATCGGTTTTGATTGGCACATAAGAGACTGAGCCATTGATAGACCATTTGGCGTCGATGTTATATATAACTCCCGCGTTGTAGATGGGTGCTGTTGCTGAACTTAGCGAAGCTGAAGTGCCTGCAAGTAGTGCAACCGTAGCATCGCTGGTGTTAGCCGTTACGCTTTGAAATGTAGTGTTCGTTACACCCAATCCAACGTATGGACGGAAACTATCCCCAGGATTGTTGAACATGTATTTCGCTACGATTGAAGGATTAAATTCCTTTGCGCTAGCAGCGCCTGGGTGGCTAGTCGGTTGGCCTAAAGCGACAGCTCCTGGAGCGACCATGTCAACAGTCATTTTTGGCGGTATACCGATTGTTAATTCAGCTGCAATTTGATCTGTAAACATGTACAAACCACCGAGTGTCATAGTTGAAATACCTGAAATAGATGCTGTTGCACCATTAAGCACACTCGTAAATGTTGGGCTTGTTGAGCTTAAGGGGCCAAGGGATGCGTTTGGCTTAATGTAGGCTGCACCCACAGAGAAAATAAGGTCACCGGCCTTTTGAGCAGATGCCATCGTTGAGCAACATAAAAATGATGCTAACGTAATAAATTGACTGATTTTTTTGATATTTGTCATAACTATCCCTTAAAGTAATCATTAATGAGTATTAATTTTCCGACTTATTAAGGCATGACGAATAAGGATTTACGATAGGAAATGTCTTTTTTTAGTGCAAAAATCAATTTTTTTAATGATTTTGAAACTAATGAGGTAGTTTGGTATGCGCTGTGCTAGCTAAATTACTTCAAAGTAGCTATGCGTTTTTCTTGATCGGCATAGGGGCGGCGGTTAGCCGCGCCCCTGCCACACCACCCGCCATGATCCCTGCTTGCAAGTATTGTCGAATCAGCGGCAGAACGGCCTTGTCGGCAATGCGCTTAGCAAGCCTGTCCATGAGGATGTTGCGTATTCCAATACACTTGGACACCTAATCCAATAACACTTGGATACCTAATCCCCCCGGTCTACACTAAACTAAATGCGACAACTACCCTGACACCGGGGGGTCCAGGTGTTGCTGGAATGAGTGTCCAAGTCCTATCGGAATATGCA
>DAITOS010000063.1:3151-18111 GCA_036834025.1 Limnohabitans sp. | reverse complement strand
CAGTCCAAGCGTTGACGACAACGCAGGTAGCGGTCTTGACAAGTTCAGAGCTTAATGCTCTGACAACGACGGGTCTGCAGGCATTGACGACGACACAGGTACAAGCCCTCACAACGGCGCAGGTTGTCTCTTTGTCTACTACAAACGTAGCTAACTTGAGTACCACTCAAGTCCAGGCCCTGACGACCTCGCAGGTAGCGGTGTTGACCAGTACAGAGCTGAATGCGTTTACAACAACTGACATTCAGGCCTTGACAACTTCGCAGTTGCAGCAACTTTCAACCTCTCAAGTCGCTGCGCTTTCCACAACAAACATTGCAAGCTTTAGCACAACGCAAATACAGTCTCTGAGTACGACTTTAATCGTTAAGCTGAGCACCACTCAGGTAGCCTCACTGACAACCAGCGAAGTTCATGCTTTGACAACCTCGCAGTTTGGAATGTTGTCAACCGCTCAAATCAATAGTTTGACAACAACACAAACTGCTGCTTTAACAACAAGCCAAGTATCAAATATGTTCTCCGTATCTCCTTTGGTACTTGATTTGACAGGAGTCGAAGCGTTATCAAGTAGCAATGTAGCTGGGCTTGCACCGCAGGCACTGTCTGTGTTGACCTCAACTGCAGTATCCAACGGAGTGCAAACGGTTGGAATTGCTCAGGCTGGCGTTCAGTTTGACCTGGGTAACACGGGTGCTTCAAACGCAAGCGTTGGTTGGATAACGCCGGGCGAGGGCTTCCTAGTCAATCTACCTACGGGGGCAACCACGATCTCCAACGGTTCTGAGCTCTTTGGTACAGCAACTGTGTTGCCCAATGGTCAGACTGCATCCGACGGTTTTGCTGCGCTTTCTGCATTTGATCAAAACGGTAACGGGGTTATAGATGCAAATGATGCGATCTTTAGTAAGTTACAGGTTTGGGTAGATACGGGTACCAACGGTACAACCCCAGTGGGCCAATTGTTCAGCCTTTCTCAGCTGAATATTAAGTCCTTGAACCTGAATGCACAGGTGTCTGGTCAAAACAGCAACGGCAACACGATCGGTTTGGTGTCAAGTTACTCGACGACAGACGGTAAAACGCATGAGTTGGCTGATGTGTGGTTGACCTCGACAGCGGGAACGGGAACTGCCGTGAGTCAGTTGTCGAGTGCGCTGAGTAAGTACACAGCAACCGGGTTGACTTCAGTGACAAGCTCAGGTGCAGGCGCCTTGAGTGCGAGCGCAGCGGCTCAGTCCAGTGCACAAAGTGGTGGGGCAAGCACGACAACAGTGTTGGCTAGTGCGTTGAGTCAATACAACGCCAATGGCCAGTTGGTGTCCAGTAGTACTGCAGCAGCACTGAGCTCGGTACCGGTATCGACAAACAGCACAACCTCTCAGTTGGTGAACTCAAATGCTGTTCCTTCTACACTTACGAAAAACGGAAGTAGTTCGTAAAATCTCAGTGGATTAGTTGATAAATTGCCAAGGTAGTTAATGCTACCTTGGCAGATTGTCAACATTTTGCATTAGTGTTCTTTCACCATTAATGGTTCAAATAACCGGCAAATATCACTATGCCTGACATTCAAATAACTACTGCCTCTCAGTTGGCATTGTTAAGCACAGTAGATATACAAAATATATCCGACTTGCAACTGTCACAGATTGGCACTGATATATTAAAGGGACTTAGTCCTTATCAGATAACTGCATTTAAGCCGGATCAAGTTTTAGCGCTTACACCCACGCAACTCGCTAGTCTAACTACGAGGCAGATACAAAGCTTTAGCGCTATTCAGTTTGGCGAGATGACTGCAATGCAGTTACAAAATTTACCACTAACTGATTGGACCGCATTAAACGGAGGTGTAATAGGTGCAATTCAGCCATTAACATTTCAGCAATTGTCCGGATCAGTCATTGCAGATTTAAATATGGTTCAGTTGAATTCATTGTCAACTGCAATTTGGAATAATTTAACTTCGCTACAAGTTCAATCTCTAACTCAGGCCCAAATCTTAAAACTCAATACGAACACGATTTCAAAGCTAACTAGTACTGCGCTTGCTGGATTAAGCCTGTCAGAAATTGCGATTTTGCCAACCACCCAAATAGTCAATTTGGCAACTGACGCCCTTAATAGTCTAAGTACTGATCAATTTCAGGCATTAACTTCAAAACAAATCCTCGCGCTTAATGCCCCTCAAATTACAAATTTAGGCACTAATTTAATCTCTTCTTTGACCACGTCTCAAATAAAAGCATTGAGTTCTACGCAAATTAATGAGTTGAGTTCAGATCAAATTAATAGTCTAACTATTTCCCAGGAACAGACCATTGGTCAGATGCAAGTTAAAGCTTTAAATTTGAATGCCTTGAATGCACTCTCTACCTCATTGGTACAAAATCTTCAAACTGCACAAATATATGCACTATCAACTGCGCAGATAAGCTCACTGACTAGCTCATTTTTCCAAGGCTTGAATTCGGAACAAATTAAAGCACTTAGACCTAATCAGGTTGCAAATTTAGATTTAAGTGTTATTGCTAATTTAAATAGCATTGATGTTTTAGCGCTTGGAACTGATGATATCGCTGTGCTATCAAATGATCAAGTTAACTCACTTACAACGCAAAACTTTAACTTGTTATCTGCTGGTCAAATTAAAGCGCTCAACACTGACCAAATAGTATCTCTCAGCAATGTTTTAATATCATCGCTAAGTAATAGTCAGGTCTTTAGTTTAACTTCAAAGCAATTTTCATCTCTCGGTGTCTCTCAGCTCAATTCATTAAGTTCATCTCAAATACTTAGCCTTACCGATAATCAAATTGCATCATTTACAGGGTCTCAAATAAACACACTTGATAGTGTGCATTTTCCATTTTTGACAATTCAGCAGATTGCACAGATTCAACCCTCTGCTACAAATCAGTTATCTACCCAGTTCATTCAACAACTATCTGCAGGGCAATTAAATTCACTTTCTACGCAGTCATTGTCTAGTTTTACTGACAAGCAACTTCAATCTTTAACGACGTTGCAAATATATGAGTTCAGTACCAGCACCATGAACAAATTAAGTGCACATGAGATTGAATCCCTCACGACTCAACAGCTTCAGGCTTTAAGTATCTGGCAGTTGCCCTCTTTAAGTTTACAAACTGTAAATCAATTAAGTACAACTGTAATTTCGAAGATCAACACGATTCAAATAAAAGCACTTTCAACATCTCAGATTCAAGTGCTGACAAGTTCAGACATTCAAGTACTAAGTACTGAGCAAATTGCTGCAATGAATGCAACTCAGATTCCGGGATTTACTCCGGCAGCAATCCACTTTTTCAATACTGACCAGATCTCCGCCTTGTCGACCCAAGAGATGAGGTTGCTTTCACTCCCTCAAATTCAGGCATTTAATGTCGCTGATGTAGCCCATTTGTCAACAAGTCAGTTGAAAGCGTTGAGCTTGCTGCAACTCAACTCGATATCCTCTTTGAGTATCGGAAGCTTAACAAGTGAGCAACTAAGCGCCCTAGGAATTGATGCAATTTTGGGTTTTAGTCCAAATCAAATCAAATCAATTTCCATATCAAACATACCAACATTGTCTTTTCAGCAACTGTCTGTTTTAAATTCTTCACAGGTGCAAAGCTTAACCTCATCCCAACTGAATGCCTTTACTACAACTCAAATAACTCAACTCCAAACTAATCAAATTAATCAACTCAGTGCAAGTGCAATGGCTGGCTTAACATCATCTCAACTACAGGTGTTGACCACTAGACAAACTATGCAATTGAACAAAAATCAATTGGCAGCACTGACTAGTCAGCAAATACCCTTTCTTGGTTCAATTTCACCGCTTGTACTTGATTTGACGGGAGTAGAAGCCCTTTCAAGTAGCAATGTAGCTGGGCTTGCACCGCAGGCACTGTCTGTGTTGACCTCAACTGCAGTATCCAACGGAGTGCAAACGGTTGGAATTGCTCAGGCTGGCGTTCAGTTTGACCTGGGTAACACGGGTGCTTCAAACGCAAGCGTTGGTTGGATAACGCCGGGCGAGGGCTTCCTAGTCAATCTACCTACGGGGGCAACCACGATCTCCAACGGTTCTGAGCTCTTTGGTACAGCAACTGTGTTGCCCAATGGTCAGACTGCATCCGACGGTTTTGCTGCGCTTTCTGCATTTGATCAAAACGGTAACGGGGTTATAGATGCAAATGATGCGATCTTTAGTAAGTTACAGGTTTGGGTAGATACGGGTACCAACGGTACAACCCCAGTGGGCCAATTGTTCAGCCTTTCTCAGCTGAATATTAAGTCCTTGAACCTGAATGCACAGGTGTCTGGTCAAAACAGCAACGGCAACACGATCGGTTTGGTGTCAAGTTACTCGACGACAGACGGTAAAACGCATGAGTTGGCTGATGTGTGGTTGACCTCGACAGCGGGAACGGGAACTGCCGTGAGTCAGTTGTCGAGTGCGCTGAGTAAGTACACAGCAACCGGGTTGACTTCAGTGACAAGCTCAGGTGCAGGCGCCTTGAGTGCGAGCGCAGCGGCTCAGTCCAGTGCACAAAGTGGTGGGGCAAGCACGACAACAGTGTTGGCTAGTGCGTTGAGTCAATACAACGCCAATGGCCAGTTGGTGTCCAGTAGTACTGCAGCAGCACTGAGCTCGGTACCGGTATCGACAAACAGCACAACCTCTCAATTGGTGAATCAAAATACGGATCAACCCACTTTGTTTAAGCGAACTAATTAACTAAATTCAGCAGTTAGAATGTGAACTGCTGTAGATTTTGAGTAGCAAAAATACAATACTCTTAAATAGTTAGAATTACGAAAGTTTAAATGCTTAACAATAGCAACAAGGTTGAAAGCTAACTGTGTCTATACACACCTCTATTCAATGTCTAACTGTAGTTGCCAAACACTTTGGCGTACCTGCTATTGCAGAAAGAATAGAGCAGGAGAATGCTCTTTCCGGAAGAGAGCCAAGTCAACAAGAACTCATACGCATTGCTGCTAATTTAAGCTTAAAAGCAAAGTATGACCGCTTGAGCTTTAAAGAGTTACTTGCACTGGTGGGTGTTTTTCCAATACTTGTCAAAGTAAAAGACAACGAGTTTTGTATCGTTGCGGGTATATCAAATGAGCCTGGTAGGCAATTTATTGTTGTATTAGATCCCAAAGATCCCAAAGCCTTGGTCAAAGAGATGCCTTTTGGGCAATTTGAATCTATTTGGGATGGGCAAGTTGTTTTAATAAAAAGAATATATAAATTAACCGATGAGGATCAGCCCTTTGGTTTACTTTGGTTTTTGCCCGAGATATTCAAACAAAGGCACTCTTTTAAAGATATCGCAATTACAAATTTCGTACTCAGCATACTAGGATTGAGTACACCCATTTTTACCCAAATTGTCATAGATAAAGTTTTGGTCCATGAAAGTAAATCAACTTTAATGGTGTTAACGTTTGGAATTGTCATTGCGATTATTTTTGAGGTTGTATTCACTTATTTGCGTCAATACTTACTGCTTGATGCGACCAATAAAATTGACATGCGGTTGAACAGAAAGACGTTTGCACATCTATTGTCTTTGCCGATTGAATACTTTGAGAAAAATACAGCTGGTTTGGTAGTTAGACAAGTTCAGCAGATCCAAAGCGTCAGGGCTTTCTTAACAGGGAGTATGTTTTTTACGATACTTGAGATCATCTCATTCGTGATATTTTTACCCGTTCTTTTTCTTTATTCCTTCAAGCTCACATTAATCGTTATTTTGATCGCAATATTAATGGGTTTGGTGGTTTTGCTTTTGATAAAGCCTTTCACTCTTCGCTTAGAAAGACTATCATCCTCAGAGAGCCTCAGGCAGGGAATGTTGGTTGAGTCTATTCACGGCATTCGAACAGTTAAGTCATTAGCTTTAGAGCCATTGCAGCGGAAAAACTGGGATCAAAAATCAGCCAATTCAGTGATGCTTAACTTTGATGTGATGAAGATATCTTTGTCTGCTCAAGTGGTGACTCAGTTTTTACAACGAATTATGCCGATCGCTATTATTTTCTTTGGGGCATTAGACGTTTTTGACAAACAGTTGACTGTAGGGGCTTTGATTTCCTTTCAAATGATGTCTGGACGCGTGGTCACTCCGATTGTTCAATTCGTTGGGCTGATACATGAGTACCAGCAGACCATGATTTCTGTAAGGATGTTGGGCGGATTGATGAATCATCCTGCTGAGCGTCAATCTGCTGCAGGTTTAAGACCTCAAATTCGCGGGCATATTACCTTTATTGACGTGTCCTTTAAATATCCTGGTGCAGGCTTTTATGCACTCAATAAATTAAATCTTGAGATCCACCCGGGTCAAGTCATTGGTATTGTTGGTAAGAGTGGCTCTGGTAAATCGACATTTACAAAGCTCATTCAAAGTCTGTATCAGGTTCAAGACGGTATTATTCGCTTTGACGGTGTAGATATTCGTGAGCTCGACCTTAATTATTTGCGGAAAAATATTGGCGTAGTGCTACAAGAGAACTTTATCTTTAGAGGCACGATTAGAGACAATATCTCTATTACCAAGCCTGATGCGTCCTTTGAGGAAATTGTTGCAGTGGCGCAAGTGGCGGGTGCTGACGAATTTATCGAAAAGCTAGCTCAAGGTTATGACACACCTCTAGAGGAGAACGGTACTAACTTATCGGGCGGTCAACGCCAACGTTTGGCTATCGCAAGGGCCGTGCTTAACCAGCCTAGGGTGCTTATATTTGATGAAGCCTCAAGTGCTTTAGACCCTGAGAGCGAAGTTATTTTTATGGACAATCTAGCCAAAATTGCTGCTGGCAGAACAGTCATTATTGTTAGCCACAGGTTGTCCACTTTGGTTAACTCTGACAAAATATTTTTCTTCGAAAACGGGAAAATATTAGATGCCGCTCCTCACAGGCAACTTTTGCTGCAATGTAAGGAATATGCCCATTTGTGGTACCAGCAAAATGGTCGATCATGAAATTTTTTACTTCTAAGAATAAATCGCATGAATTTCTGCCAGATGCAGATGAGATCGAGATGACGCCTGTGCCAAAAGGCATCTCTATTACGCTGTATCTTCTGCTCTCTATGTTGGTTATTGCCTTTCTTTGGTCCTATTTTTCTAAGATTGATGAAGTAATTTCTACAAGGGGTAGATTGGTTGCTACTTTGCCAAATATTGTTCTCCAACCTATTGAGACCTCGCAAATTGCGACTCTTAATGTGAGTGTGGGCCAAATCGTCAGAAAAGGGGAGGTGCTGGCTACGTTGGACCCAACAGTTACTGGGGCAGACTTAAACCAGGTTAAAGAAAGGCTAGAAAGTCTTGACTCTCAAGTTCGCAGGTTGGAAGCAGAGCGAGACGGCAAGGTTTTTAGTGGCTCAAAGAACGAGCACGACATACTTCAGGGTAACTTGGATACTGGCCGTAGTGAGGCTTTTAAGGCTCATATTACCAGGCTTAATGAGAATATCTCTAGGATCAAGTCCTCAATCTTGAATAGCGACCTAGAGATCAAAAATCTAGAAAATAGACGTCAATCTTTGAAAGAGATTGAAACAATGAATGAGCAATTGGTTGAAAAACAATTTCAATCCAGAAAGGGTTTGCTTGAGATTAGGGATAAGCGACTTGAGATTGAGAGTACGTTGCTGAATGTCAAGAATAAAGAAAATGAGCTTAAAAAGGAATTATCAGGTACCGAGGCTGACCGTGCTGCATACGTTAGTGAATATAGACAAAAAATCCTTGAAGAGCTAGTTACTGCGCAGCGTGAGCGCGATTCTTTATCTGAACAGTTGATTAAAAATCAGCGCAGGAGTAGTTCAATTACGATTGAAGCGCCAGAGGACTCCGTAGTCCTTGAGGTCGCCAAACTCTCTCGTGGATCTGTCATACGCGAGGCCGAGGCCCTGGTTACTCTGGTGCCGCTGAACGCCTCCCTTGAAGCTGAGGTGAAGATTGAGGCCAGCGATATCTCCAACGTCAATGTTGGCGATCCAGTTAGGGTCAAAATTGATGCATTTCCATTTCAAAAGCACGGTATCGTTGAGGGGAAAATTCTCAGAATCAGCCAAGACACGACGAGTAGTTCTGCTGACGATAAGAAGAATACTTACGGGTTTTATACTGGCAGGGTACAACTCAAAGAGATTACTTTAGATAATTTAAACAAACCCCTAAAGGTTTTACCCGGTATGACTTTGACCGGAGAAATTGTGGTCGGCAGGCGCTCTGTCTTCTCATATATTGCCTACCCCATCATGAAGATGAAAGACGAAGCAATCCGAGAATATTAAAAGTTTTATGAATCAGGATTCGACTCTTAGCCCTTCAGTTCAAAGTGACCAAGTTGCCTCCGTCATTGCAGGCCTAGAGGGATTGACTGAACAACAAGTGCTTGTCAAAGCGCTTGAACTTTTTAAGAAAAGTGAGTTTCAAACAGCTGAAGTGCTCTTTAAGGTTCTACTTCAAATAAATCCTCTAAATTATGTCGCCTTATATTCGTTGGGCGTAATTGAGAGCATTGCGGGTAATGTTGATAACGCGCTCACTTTGATCAATAGCTCCATTCATATCAATCCAAAATTTGGCAGATCTTTTCTCGTTAGGTCAATAATATTTCGAAACCGTAAATCCCTTCACAGGGCTTTAGAGGATGCAAAAACTGCTCTTGCCTTGGACCCTGAGTTGTCAGACGCTTCCCTTCAGATTCAAGCTATTGAATCAGAAATTAAAAGAGCAAATCTACAACCCTTAGACGTTATTCAAAATGGCGCATCAATTCAAAACTTGGATGCGCCCCCCCTGGTCTTGGAGGCTATGGCCAAAGCCGATCGGCTAACTTCACAGGGACTTATTGACGAGGCAATTGAAGTCTATCGACAATATCTCAGCAACACAGGTGTGGATCACCGTTACGTCGCTATGTTCAACATGGCAGTATTGCTCAACCAAAGTGAAGATTTTGAGCAAGCTGAGGGCCTACTTAAAGAGTGTATTAAACTTAAAAATGATTTTTTCATAGCTTATCTAAGTCTTGGAACGATTAAAGAGAACAACGGTCAAGCAAGTGCAGGCTTAGAGATTTGGAATTCAGCGCTAACAGTTCCCTCAATCAATAATACTGAGCACTCAGAGGACAAGATCAAGTTGCTGAATAACATTGGACGAGTTCTTGAAAATCTTCGCCAATACGACGCCTCAGAGGATGCGCTTTTCAAGAGCTTAACAATTGATCCTACCCAAGGACCTGTTCTTCATCACTGGATTCACCTCCGTCAAAAACAGTGTAAATGGCCAGTCGTATACGGCACTGGCCATACTTTTGACGAGGTGATTAAATCGGCTTCTCCTTTATCGATGCTGGGCCTTAGCACCCAGCCCGAGCAGCAACTCGAATCTGCTCAAAGATTTGTTAGAGAAAAGGTCCAAATCTTTGAGCGAATGGTGCCCACCAGCCACAGGTACGGACACGAGAAGATCAAGATTGGCTATCTCTCGTCTAATCTGTCGATGCACGCTGTATCACTTCTTACGGTTGAACTCTTTGAGACACATAACAAAGATGCTGTAGAGGTGCATGCCTTTTGCTGGAGTCCTGAGGACGGAACTCCCTTTAGGGAGCGAGTTAAGAATGCCTTTGATAAATTTCACTACATCTCAGACCTAAGTGATGCTGAGGCCGCAGATTTAATTATGCGCGAGGAAATTGATGTGGTGGTAGATTTGCAGGGGCTCACCTCGGGGGCCAGACCCGATTTGATCGCTAGGGGTGCTGCTCCAGTTCAAATCGCATATCTGGGTTATCCTGGTAGCACAGCACTACCCAATGTTGACTATGTCATAGCTGATAGATTTATTTTGCCACCAGAATTACAACCATTTTTTACTGAAAAACCACTTTACCTTTCTACTGTTTTTCAGGTCAGTGATTCAAAGCGCCCAATCTCTGAAACTAAATCTAGGGAGTCATTCAATCTCCCCAACGATCAGTTTGTTTTCTGTGTATTCAACAATAACTATAAATTTACACCTGAGGTGTTTGAGTCTTGGATGAGGATACTCAGGGTTTGTACAAAAGCAGTTTTATGGGTATTGGAGGACAACATATGGTCAAAAGAAAATCTGCAAATCGCTGCAAAAGCGCACGGCATTAATCCAGATAGACTTATTTTTGCGGGGCGTATCACTCCTGCCGATTATCTAGCCAGGTTTAGGGTTGCGGATTTGTTTTTGGACACCACTCCCTACAACGCAGGAACCACTGCCAATGATGCACTTTGGGCGGGTTTGCCTATTTTGACCCTATCTGGTCAAACCTATGTTTCTAGGATGGCGGGGAGTTTACTCAATAGTATCCAACTGAACGACTTGATTACGTTCGATTTGAACAGTTACGAACAAAAAGCTATTTACTATTACCATCACCAGTCTGAGTTGGCGCACTTGCGAAACCAATTAGCCCTGGCAAAGAAAGAGCGTAGACTCTTTAATACAGAGGTATTTTGTAAAGAGTTTGAATCAGAACTTAAAAAAATCTTAGCCAGCTAAAACTTGTTTCTCGGTAATGGGTATTAGCCTGTAGCCACTATCTGTAACTGTGAAATATGGGCGCTATGTCGCCTTGTATGAGGTCTGCTTTGTTGGCGTAGGTTAATGGGTGAAATATCTCACCCAGTATTTCTGCCCATCGCAGGGGGTAGGGTGAGGGATAGGGGGAGGGCGAATTAGTACCGGAGACGCCCTCAATTAAGACACCAAATTGATCTTGTGGGTGTTTAGCTGGATGCAGTCTCAGGGCTTCTAGCTTTGAGTCTAAAACTTGGTGAGTGAGATCTAACCATTCCTTTGTAAGCCTAGATTGTTTCTTGAAGATAAATGCACACAATCCAATGAGTTGGTGGTGATGAGCTCTTATCTCATCTCCTAAAGCACCACTTACGTGAGGTATGCCTTGGGCAATTTCTTGATAACCCAGCGCTAATGCGCTACTTTTCCTCAGTTGCTCAAAAAGAGGAATCCAAGATTTATGAGTTAATTTCAGATCACTGTAGCCGCCGCCGTAGTGATGCATAAAGTAGCACCGCAAGTAATCTGACTTGTGGGTCTCGCTAAGATAGGGAAATGCAGCGTGAAAGGGGTAATCGTTTAATTCCCAATCTTTATAAGAATCGTGATTGATATAAGCGACCGGGCACCGGGTGTGATTAAAGATGGTCCATAAGGCGTTTATTCTTTGAGCTGACATTGGGTTCGTACCCGTCCACATGCAAAAGATGGTGTTATTTTGCAATCCATCAAAGTTTTTTAAAAATGCGCTCATGCTAATTGGGTGAGTATTAAAGTGTTATTTTGAATAGAGTTTTAAAGAGAGCTTTCAGACACCAATGACCAGTTGAATCTAAGAAGGTGGGTGGGTCGACGGCAGCCCTCTAATATTTTGCGCTCAGCAAGTGCTTTATTTATATCCAGATTTCTATTTAAGTTAGTGGTTTTAAATCCCTTATCACGGAATAAAACCATGTCTCCTACCAGTTGCCGAGTTCCTCCAGAGCGCTCCCAAACGAAGGGCAGATAAAGGTCCTCATAACCATAATTCCCAGCAAAGTCTTCATCATACATTGCCCATTCTTTAAACCTTTGGGATTTCACGAGAAATGAATTTGGATGGACGGTTAGGGGTTGGTTAAGATTTGAGTCAATAAAGTTTTCAACATTAAAGTAGTAAAGGGTCGAAGCATCTAGATAATCGAGCGAGTTGATGATTCGTGCAAAAGACTCTTCTACTAATAGTTGATCGGCGTCAAACAAAAGCAACCACTCCTTAGTGGACATCATGACACCTAAGTTTCGTGATCCGGCTTGGTTCCAGTTGATAGCTGATTCAATGCGGTATTGTCTAAGGTTTAAATGGGGTGACGTAAAAACTGCCAGTTCCTCTGAGTTGTCATCGACCACAACAAGCTCAAAGCGATTCCTGAGCTCAGAACGAAAGGAGCTCAAGTGGTCAATCAACTCTTTGACCTTATCGGTGTGGTTATAGTAGTGCGTGATGAGTGTTAATTGCATGAGTCCTAAGTCTTGTGAATCTGGATCACCACTAAAATATCCTAGATTGGTTTTAGATTAATACGGAAATATCTTAATGACAAAATTACACGGCCTCTTGATCACCAAAGACGATGATTTGTTGGTTGAGCAGTGGTTTAAGGAAAATCATGCCGTTTTTGACACGATAGTTGTTGTGGACGGGTCCATCTCTGAGCTAACTCGACGCGTTGTCGCTCAGTATAGCAACACAGTTTACATGAGAGACCCTAAGTGCCACATCACCGATCAAACCCTCAGGCACCACGGCTGGCAAGAGTTGGTCAAGATTGCTGATATGGGGGACTGGATATTTATATGTCATGTTGATGAGTTTTATATTCATGATCCAAGGAGTCTGACCCAGGCGCAGGGTAATTTGATGTTTTGGATGCCCCTGGTTATCTTGCCACATCCCTCTGAGGCGGCTGGATGGATCAAGGCTCCTAACAAAAATCCCAGGGAACTATTTAGTCATTATTGGTGGCGCCAGGGTACTCTCCCTCACCTTGAGCACAGAATGTGGCGCTATGTGAAGGAGCCGCTATGGAATTTGGAGATAAGGGCTCCCAGCTGCGGGACCATTCCGTATAACTATATCAGCGAACAAATTGTGGTCGAAGTCCCGCTTTACTTTCATTACAAGTGCTATGACCTAAGCTGGGAAGCTTATTTAGGCGATGGGTCTTCAGCCAAATCTTCTCTAAACACTGGGTTACCCAGACCAGTTAAAGGCTTTGATGACCTCTTCTTTGACGAGAATAGGCCGTTCGAAGATGGGTATTTTAATTTTGACAGAGACGCCTCAAAAATCTTCCAACGCTTTGGAAATCCTCCACGTATTGGACTTGATGAGGACGGCAAGCCAGTTGTTATCAATAACCTGGGCAAAGCTGTCCACATGGCTTGAGATTGCCATTATTTGCCACTATTTGCCGTACGGCAAAAAGTGGCAAATAATTAAATGAGTTTAAAAGTATTATTTTATTTTTTTAATTAATATTATTTAATTAAATTTATACGCATTTATTTCTACAAAATCTCCTAAAGTAATGTAAAAGCATCCTGGCACTCTAATTGCTTTTAATGAACACCCTTTAACCAATTTCGGTGAATTTGTTCAAACTAGGAGCAAGCAATGAGTTTAGTCAATCAATTAATTTCCCAAGCGAATTTAGGACGTATGTTGTCTGATGGGGAAGTTTCCCATTACACACCTACAGAAATTCGTGAAGCCATTCAACAACTGGTTGCTCACGATAACAATGACTTGGCCTACGCTCTTGGAGATGCAGGTATCAGTCTGTACCCCAACAATGAAGACATGCTCGCAATCAATGGATTGTTGGCAATCATGCGTCAAGATTGGCGTCTCGGTGTGGATTACCTAGAGGACTTAATGACACTCCAGGGTGAATTGACACAACCATTTACTTACGTCATGTTAGTAAGGGCATTGAGATGCAACCTGGATCCAGCGCGTGCATTGGAAGTTGTTCGCAGAGGCCTCAAGGCTTATCCAGAGCATACGGATTTAACGGCGGAGAGCTTATCACTAGAAGGATTTAGTGATGCGATCCATTCTTCTGAGGTGGCTCATTAATTGACATATGGGTGGCAATGGGTAACCCCTTGCCTCACAGATGACATATTTTTGCCACATACATCTAATTTAAAGCAGATTTAGGCATTTAAGAAATGATTTTAAGCATTCAAAACCGATGGAAAAAGTTGGCATACGAATTGCTTGATATGTGGCAATATTTGTTTGGCCTTAAGGCTAGGAGTTGAAAAAATGACAGTAATCAACACAAACGTCAACGCACTGTATTCGCAATTAGCTTTGCAAACTACAGCCAAATCTCAATCCAAATCGATGGAGCAACTATCGACTGGAATGAAGATTAACTCAGCGGGTGATAATGCTGCAGGATTGGCAATTGTCAACCGCATGAAAACGCAAATTAGCGGGATCTCGCAGTCTATCCAAAATGCAGGTGACGCTGTCAATTTAATACAAACAGCCGAGGGGGCCGCCAACCAGATCACAACCATGTTGCAGCGTATGCAGCAACTGGCGACTGAATCTGCCAACGGTACTTACAACGACGCACAGAGGAAGGACTTGGACCTTGAGTTTCAACAACTCAAGCAACAAATTGTCGCTATCTCTAATAATACACAGTGGAACGGATTCCCAGTTCTGAACGGTACAGCGGGTAAGCAACTAAGCCCACTGCCAGTTTATAAGACTGTTTCTGCTCCCCAGCAGTCCATCTCAAATGGTGCTGTTACGAATACGGCAAACCTCTTTATTTCTCCAAATCCATCCATTGCTGTTTCGCAGACTAACATTGCACAGAAAAATACTTTCAGTATGACTGGGCTGGTTCAGTCCCCTGCAACGACAGATCCTACCGCACAGCAATACGCATCTTTTTCTGATGGCACAAACACATTCTCTGTTCCATTAGGAACAAGCATTACTCAAACGCAAAATGCTTTGGTGACAGCCATCAACGCTGGAGCTAACGGGGTACCAAATCAATATACGGCAGCATTTGATGCTGGAACAGGTGATTTAACTATCACTGCAAATCAGGCGGGTACACCCTTACCACCGGGTTTAACACTTAATACAGGTTCAACACCTTCGAACATTGTTTACACAGTACCAGGCGGTTTAACTGCGGGTAACCAATTCACAGTGAATTGGGGTAACGTCCCATATGTTTCTACAGTCAATGCAACGAATAACACAACACCTACAACTGTAGCTGCGGATTTAGCTCAGCAAATGAATGCTGATGTTAACTTTAAGAAGCAGTATTTGGC
>DAITOS010000063.1:0-3051 GCA_036834025.1 Limnohabitans sp. | reverse complement strand
TACACCTGGTGCAGTTACGATCGTTGCCATGGACCCAACGGTTCCAGCCACCAATTTGGCTGGCGGCTTTAACATGGTGTCTTCAACGTCACCTGGACATTTGCCATTAACCGTTATCAGTACGACTTCTCAAACCAACTTTAGCGCTGCAACAGCAGTTGCTACAGATACACCCAACAACGTTGCAAACTACAACTCTGGTCAAACTTTGACTGGGCAGCAGTCCTTTGCAACACCAGGTACATGGGTAACCAGTGGATCACTCTCTGTGACGCTTGACCCCTCTAATTCAACTCCTGCTGGTGTAACTGCAACGTTTACAACAACAGCTGGAAAAGTGGTCACTTTGACAGCAGGCAGTTTCAGTGCAGCTACAGGTACAGTTACCTTTAATCCAACTGACGGCTACAACGCTCAAGCGATTTCTGGACAATTGACCTACAACGTGCTTCAGACTGGAACCCCCCCTTACGAGGCTGATTTAACAACACTGCCTCCCAATCAGATCACTGCCAGTACGCCAGTCAAAATTAGCGCTCTGATTCAGGGAAGTATTCCTACCTTAAACGCCGGGGATTTGAAAATCAACGGTATCGCGGTCGGCGCATCATTAGCGACTTCAGACACAATTTCTCCACCTACCAACGCCGCAGGAAGTGCGATCGCTAAGGCTGCTGCGATCAATGCAATTACTGCAAAAACAGGTGTAACAGCGATTGTGAATTCAAATCAGATGCCTGGTGCACCGATGTCAGGATCTGCAGTTGTCAGCGGGTATGTCACCATTAACGGAATTACGACACCTCAGATTACAACGGTTTTAAACAATCCAAGAGAATCTCGCGCTGCAGTTTTAGCAGCGGTTAATGCGATCTCCAATTTAACCGGCGTAACTGCAGTAGACAGCGGTAACAATTCACTTGGCGTGAGTTTGGTTGCTTCTGACGGCAGAAACATTGAAGCTCAGTTCACACCCACCAGTGATGGCACTACGCCCCAAGATTTCTCAGCACGTACGGGTCTTAATGAAGGGGTGCAAGCTGGAACGTTCTCACTTGAGTCTAAGGTCAATCAACCGATTGTCATTGATACGACTGCGGGTGGTAATTTAAGCGACTCTGGTTTGACTCCTGGAACATATAAGGACAATCAATCTAGCGTAACAACACAAAAATACACACAAATCCAACCTGGTCAACAGGCACAGATTTTAAACAGCGGACAATCAGTCGTAGCTCCTGGTCAAACACCTACCGTTTTAAACGGGGGCGACTTGGTGATCAACGGTGTGGCTATTCCTGGCGCAACTGCGGCGGATGATACCTCTGCTCAAGACGCTCAGGTCGCATTCGAGACCAACACCAACACCAAGCAGGCTAGCGCAATTGCGACGGCTAATGCAATCAACAGAGCTACTAGCTTGACAGGCGTGAGTGCAGTCGCCAATCCAGCAACAGTAGCGGGTCAATTCACAAGCGGCGCAAGCGTAGGTCCTGTGTCACTTAATGTCAACGGTGTTGATGTTGCTATGAACTTAGGAACGGCTCAGTCTCCAAGTGATCGTATCCAAACTGTTGTTGACACTTTAAATAAGGTGACAGGGCAAACAGGTGTTGTCGCATCCGTAGATATTCACGGCCAAGGAGTTCAACTCACAACAGTTGACGGACGTAATTTATCTGTTTGGTATGAGACAACTCAGGGTGGTAACCCAGTGACTGCTGCAGACTTTGGACTTGCAAGCAACCCCAACAATGACAACGCACCTGGAGTAACGGGTGTGACACCCGCTCAGTTGGTGGCTGACCCCAACGGCGGCAACAACGCCTCAACGGTTTACGGTACTGTAAGCTTAAGATCTGATAAACCTATCGAAATTAAGCCAGGACAAAATGGTTACACACCTAGCTCCAACTTTACAGCTCTGGGCTTTACAGCAGGAACTTTTGGTGGGGTTGCTAAAGACGCATCGACAATGCTTTCTCCTCCGCTGGTTGGACAACTTCAGTTCCAAATTGGACCCGATGCCAACCAAACGGTGAGTATTGATTTGCCTGATTTCGGAGCTAACGGCTCGATTACAGGTGACATCACTTGGGACGTTAACCAAACACCACCTGCAGCAGGTACTCCATATCCGGTTAGCCTTGGAGGTATTCCATCCGCTCAGTCACAACCAAGCTACATCAGCTCACAAACGGCAGCTGAGGCGATGATTACAAGACTTGGAACTGCAATTGATAACATCAGTGCAACTGTCTCGGTGATGGGTGCTGTGATGAATAGGTTAAGTTATGTCACAAATAACTTACAAAGCATGTCTGTTAACTTATCTGCATCTCAAAGTGCAATTCAAGATACGAACTACGCTCAGGCAAGTACCAACTTGTCAAGAACGCAGATCATGCAGCAGGCTGCAACCGCTGTGTTGGCGCAGGCCAATACCAGCCAGCAAACAGTTTTGAAATTACTGCAAGGTTAAGCTTAAGTAATCATCTACTTTCTTAACCAAGTGTCTTCTCATTAAACACATTGCCATGAATCTAAGCAACCCAGCTCATAACCCAGTTAATGGGGAGCTAGCCTCATCGCCAAACTGTTGGCAATGCAGACATTTTGCGATCAGTTGGGAGCGATCTACTCCTTACTTATGTAGCCTAATGGGATTCAAGAGTAAGTTGTTGCCCTCCCTTGAGGTGCTGCGAGCTGATGGGCAGATGTGCAGAGGATTCATAGCCAAACCAAGTGCCGACCTAAATACTGCTCCAAATCAAAGTGGCGCGGGTGGCGCGATCAAAATCCAGGTTGGACCCGTTAATCCTGTTCAATCTATTAAGACGCAAACCGTCACAACCTCGACAAAGAACGTTTGGAGCGCTTAAAGAGTCTGTCGAGTTTACGACTTTAAGTCATTAATTTAGTACTTATTAATTAAATTAATAATATATAAATCAATCTAAGTAGTTAATATTTATCCTGGCACACGTATTGCTTTAAAGCTATACCATTGTAACAGGCTGAATAAAAGTGATTGATTCGAAAGAAAACCCA
>DAITOS010000062.1:13994-18327 GCA_036834025.1 Limnohabitans sp. | reverse complement strand
AGTCCTACACCGTGCTTAGAGGAGTCCATGCCTCTCCAAAAAGGGGTGAGCATTTTCTCCACATCTCCTGGTAGAAGTTTTTCGCCATTGTCAAAGACATTAAAGAAAAGTCGGTCCTCATGAATGGTTGCACTCAGTTCAACTAGGTTGCCTCCGTAATTCAGAGCATTCTCGATAAGATTGTTTAAGACCTCCATTAACAGAGTGAAATTGGATTGAATTTTTATAAGCTTAATTTCAGAGAAGTAAGAATCAATGTGAAGTCCTTTACCAGCTTTGATGAAAATTGGATCCCAATGTTTTTGTAACGCTTCAATTAGAGCGTCTATTTCTATTTGAGTGGTCTCAATAGTGTTCACCCCCTCCGTTCTAGCCAGGGTAAGTAATTGCTTTACAAGTTGTGTAACTCGAATAGATGAAGAAGAAAGTTCAGTTAATACCTCTGAATCGGGTGGTGAATTTGGACTTTCTTGATAAGTTCTTAATAGGTCATCTACCAAAAGCTTAATCCCAGCCAAAGGGGTCCTAAGTTGATGAGCTGCATCAGATATAAACCTTCTTTCGTGAGCTACTGCGTCTTCAACTCGCTTTAGTAGATCATTGATGTGACTGATAAGTCCTTTAAGTTCATCAGGTACTTGTGAAAGAGGAATTGGTGATAGGTCATTAATTCCTCTTTTGGACACTGCGTCATTGATTGCATTGGCAGGTGCGAGCCCGTAACGAATTCCTGCCAATAATAAAGGGACAATCAAAAATGCCAATCCTATTGCAGGTAGAAAAATTGCGGCTGCTAATTCTTTGGAAATTTGATCACGTTTTGCCTGTGATTCACCAACAATAACCCATACATAATTGTCTGATAAATTGCTGTCTAGTCGGATTGCAACAACTCTTAGATTTCCATTTTCGTTACTGGAATCAAAAAATAGAGGGACTCCAGTTTTTTGTTGTGAAGAGTTTTTTGGCAGTTCCAGAGTCGCGTTTCCAACCAATTTTTTGCCGTCTTGATTAATTACAGTAAAGCGGGAAGGCGATAAGGAATCAAAGATCAAATAATCTGCGGTGTTCGGATCCGCTGCAAAAACGGGCCCAGTCTTCTCCCAATGAATTTGCGTTCCTAGTGCCAATGCGTCATCCTTAAGAATCCTGTCAAATGAGATTTGAGCGGATCTACCTGCAAGCCAAAAGGCTCCAAGGGTTGCTGCTAAAGCAGAGGCAACCCATAACCAAATGAAGGTTGAGATGAGGTTGCGTTTTAAGCTTTCTTCCTTTAGTCTTTTCAAGCTAAGACCTCAAGCACATAACCAATACCTCTTACAGTCAAAATCGAAACTCCAGTATCAATTAGTTTACGACGTAACTTCAGTATATATATCTCTACTGCATTTGCTGAAAAATTTGAGTCCCAACTAGACATCCCAGAAATAATCCGACTCTTGGGGACCGCTTTACCAGGTGAGCTGATCAATAATTCTAAAAGTGTTGCCTCCCTTGGACTGACAAGGATTCTTTCATCTTTGTGAAATAATTCTCTACTCTCGGTATCAAACGATACCTCACCTAGGCTAAGTACTTTACTCATTGAGCCAGTTCTTCTTCTGACGATAGCTCTGACTCTGGCGATCAACTCGGGTGCTTCAAATGGCTTAGTTAAATAGTCATCGCCACCACTGTTAAGTCCAAGTACCCTGTCTTGCAGCTCATCTCTGGCAGTCAGTATCAATACGGAATGTTTTAATCCTTTGGAGCGCCAACTCTTTAAAACCTCGATGCCATCTATTTTGGGCAAACTTAGGTCTAAAACGGCTATGTCGTATTCCTCTGTGGCAGTTGCCGCCAAGGCTTGTTCGCCATTTTCAACTGTATCTACTTGCCATCCCTCAGATAAAAGAGTCCGCTTAAGACCAAGTCTAAGAGCTGAGTCATCTTCTATAATCAATACACGCATATTTTTACTATGTAATCTACAGAGCCCTACATGATGTTCGCATGAGAGTATTCAAAATAACACAAAATTCAGTCACAGAGACCGATACTCTACCAGAGCAACTACCCGACAACGGTTTCCTGTGGATGGCATTTGCTCGACGTGAATTCGAAGTTATCCAGCAAAATATTCAAAATACCTTGGAGCAACTTTGTAATACACAGATTGTAGACTTGCACATTACAGATATTTTGAATAATCAATTGCCATCACATTACGACTTTACCTCTGATTATGATTTATTAGTCTTCAGGCGTCTAGCGTCTGGTCAAAGTGAAACAGATTTGAAAGAGCCAGGAGCTATCTTGCATAGATCAAGCAATAAATCTGGTCCACCAGTCCTTAGAAAAGTCGATACCAGTCCAGTCGCCTTCGTTGTATTTGGTTCTTTATTGTTGACTGTACACCCAACGGATTGCTCAGTTAGAGACGGATTCGCACTTAAGTTACTGAACTCCGTATCCCCAACTTCTCTACACCGCTTACCTATCAATCCAGCAGATTTGATGCTCAGGATTGTTAGTCAAATGGTTGATGGCTATCTTAATTTGAGACGTGAGTTAACCAGAGAACTAGATCATTGGCAAAGTGAGTTGCTCAATCCAAGAACTCGGTTCAAGGATTGGAGCGCTTTACTCGATGCAAGGCTATCCTTACATCTTTTAGATGAAATTAGCGAAGACCAACGATCTGCTGTCCAAGAGTGGACCGACTCCTTAGAAACTTTTGCCAAAGAAGCTGAAAACACGCCTAAAGAGCTTGAACTACTAAAGGTAAGAAGCAGAGATGTACTTGAACATATTGAGCGCGTTGTGCACCATGTTAGGCGTTTAGAGCAAAGCGCCGAGACTGCAGTTCAAATGCACTTTAGCGCTCAAAGTAACAGAACCAATGACATTATGCGGACCTTGACTGTACTGACCGCAATCTTCCTACCACTTAATCTTATTACTGGATTTTTTGGAATGAACTTTGAGACATTCCCATACATACATTATGAGAATGGAGTGTTTTGGACAATTTTCTTTATGGCTTTGATCAGTCTAGGGTCTGTTATTTTCTTTTGGAGAAAAAAATACTTAGGCGAAAACTAAGTTAGATACCTAAGCTCCATATTTGGGTTGATCTAGCACCTGAACGACAAAAAGCCAAAACAGGCCCAGCGGAAGATTTAACCGCTGTAGCAAATTCCTTTACCAACTCTTCTGTAAGCTGTCCACTTGAGAAGGGGATATGATAGAAATTCAATCCCAGTTTTATAGCTTCCGTTTTGATTGCTTCTGCTTTAGGTTGATCTGGACCACCTTCTCCGTCAGGTCGATTGCAAATGATTGTTTTATAACCTTGCGAAGCGATCTCCTTTAGGTCTGAAACTTCGATCTGAGGAGCTGTTGCAAAGTCTGGAGTGTGTTGTGTAATTTGTGCGCTCATGAGGATTTTTGAAATTTCTGGGTTGAGTTAAAGTAATATGCTAATGTTCTATTGAGAATTATCAAAGCATTAATTGGCAGATTTAAGAAATGAATTTGAGCCTTGAATTTCTCGCCATAATTGAGCCTCACCAGGGGACAAAAGATGGGTAAGTTGTTCGTTTATCTCTTTGGGCCCGTATTGCAACATGATACCAAGTTGTCTAATGCGTGATAAAGTTTTTACAAAATGCTCAAGTGCATGATCCGGGTTACTCGCAATCTCAGCTAAGGGTTGCTTAATAAGATCTTCTTCAACCTTAAAGTTATAGCAAACCTCATCAATAATGCCTTTGATCTGTTCCCCAGATAAATTGATTTTTGCTGCCTCAGAAATAACGTAATGATCTTTTTCATTCACTGGAAAGCCTGACTTAAGTCTTTGATAGAACTTTGCACTAAGATTTATTTTGTCCTTTAACAATTCATCTGAAAAAGATGCTGCTAATAAAGCGGAGGGTATAGCAAAAATTCCTACTCCAATCATTGCCATAAATATGGTCATCAACCTACCAACTGTCGTAACAGGTGTTAAGTCACCGTAACCAACAGAGCTTAGTGTAATGACAGCCCAGTAAATTGAGCTCGGAATATTCTCGTATTTGTCAGGCTGGGCGTCGTGTTCGATTAAGTACACCAGACTCGCAGCCAAAACCACCATCAGCATCATCACAAATAAAGAAGCGGCCAATATCGGTGTTTCTCTTGTGAAAACCCGTTTTAAAACTTCAGTAGAGTTATTTTGCTTTGAGAGTTTCAAAAGCCTCATTAATCTGAAGATTCGCAAAAACCGTAAATCAAACAGGTGGTGCAAAAACAATTCCAGAAAAAATGGAACGATTGCAAGGAAATCAACAATAGAGGAGAACTTAAG
>DAITOS010000062.1:0-13894 GCA_036834025.1 Limnohabitans sp. | reverse complement strand
TGTGGAATTTTTTTATTTTTAAATTCATGATCTTCAGGGGCTAGATACAACCTTAGTAGATACTCTATTGTGAAGACTATGACAGAGAACACATCAAATACATGAAAGAGTGCAGCGTTAGGCTCAAATATTGAAGGTATTCTCTCAACCACCAGAGCAAACAAATTTATGATGATCAGAAAACCAATCCAGCCCTCAATCTTTTCGTGTAGGTTGTCCTCTACATTAGGGTCCAGCGTGTAAGCATAGATTTTTTCGCGAGTTGATTTGCAACTGGCTAGGGCCGCTTCTAGACTGATTTGAGCTGCTTCACTGTTTTGTTTATCTTGATAATCAAGTGTTGAACTCATGGTCTATATAAATCAGTAGTGGCGTTGCTTTAAATTATTACTTGCTCATCTTTGGTAATATTTTCACATAATTTACCTTGCATATCTATGAACTCCCCCTAAAAGATCGATCACTCTTCATTTCATTTTGCTTAGGTAAATATGTATAGGTAAAGTTTTTAAAAATAAACAGTTTAAAAGAGTATTACTTTTGTATTCATAAATGGATTAGGGATGTATTTTTAAGGCCTTGAAAAATCAATTTGGATATAAGCTCTACAATTACAGGAACTCCGGGGTGTACGCCTTTTGCGTGCTGAGATGGTATTACCAAACCCGAAAACTTGATCCGGTTCACACCGGCGTAAGGAGAGGGGCGATTCACTTGGAATTTTAGAAATTGGAGGTTTATTCTTTCATCTTTTAATGTTCCTGGATTACCGGAGTCAAATATTTGGAGACTTCGATGAACGCACCTGATAAATTTCAACAATTACTTTCTCTTACGCGGGAACCCTTTCCAGCATCTACCAAAATTTACTTACCCGGGAGCAGCAAAGATATTTCTGTCCCAGTTCGAGAGGTTTTACTTACCAATGGTGAACAAGTCCACTTGTATGACACCTCTGGACCCTATACAGACCCCAAAGCCCAGATTGATGTCAGGACTGGTTTACCAAATGTACGAACACCCTGGATTGAGAACAGAGGGGATACAGAGCATTATGAAGGCCGTGCACTACATGCTTTAGATGATGGTGTCAAAAACGAGGCTCGCGAGAACGATCGAATTGAGGCTCTCAGAGTGGATGCGCTCAAACTGCAACGAAAACCTATTCGAGCACGAATGGGTCAAAATGTCACCCAGATGCATTACGCAAGGCAAGGGATTATTACACCTGAGATGGAATATGTGGCCTTAAGGGAAAACGGAAAACGCGAATGGATGGAAAGTTATCTCAGCAATCCCGAGCGAGAGGCGAGGCTGAAAGGGAACCCTATGGGAGCTCATATACCTGCTTTGATAACGCCCGAATTTGTGAGAGACGAGGTCGCTCGTGGACGAGCAATTATTCCTGCCAATATTAACCACCCCGAGATTGAACCCATGGCAATCGGGCGTAATTTTCTAGTAAAAATTAATGCAAACATTGGAAATTCTGCAGTTACCTCTTCTATAGAGGAGGAGGTCGAAAAGTTGGTGTGGTCAATTCGCTGGGGAGCGGACACCGTGATGGATCTCTCAACCGGCAAAAACATTCACACAACGCGAGACTGGATTGTTCGTAACAGTCCAGTTCCTATTGGAACAGTTCCAATTTACCAGGCACTGGAGAAAGTGGGCGGCGTGGCAGAAGATCTTACTTGGGAGATATTCAGGGATACGTTGATCGAGCAAGCAGAGCAAGGCGTAGATTACTTCACCATCCATGCCGGACTTCGCTTGCACATGATTCATCTCACCGCTGGGCGCAGAACAGGGATCGTGTCCAGAGGTGGTTCGATTATGGCTAAATGGTGCATCTCACATCATAAGGAGAGTTTCCTCTACACCCATTTTGAAGATATTTGTGACATCATGAAAGCCTACGATGTCAGCTTCTCCCTAGGGGACGCTCTAAGACCTGGCTCAGGCGCCGACGCAAACGATGAGGCTCAGTTTGCAGAACTTAGAACCCTGGGAGAACTTACTCAAGTTGCTTGGAAACATGATGTTCAAACAATGATTGAGGGGCCAGGGCACGTCCCAATGCACATGATTCAAGCCAATATGGATGAGCAACTCAAGCATTGCCATGAGGCTCCCTTTTATACTCTTGGACCATTGACCATTGATATTGCTCCTGGATACGATCATATTGCATCTGCAATTGGTGCAGCCATGATTGGTTGGATGGGAACATCAATGCTTTGTTACGTAACGCCAAAAGAGCACCTTGGACTTCCAGATAGGGAGGACGTTAAACAAGGGATCATTGCCTACAAGATTGCTGCACATGCTGCGAATGTGGCAAAAGGACATCCCGGTGTTAGAGCAAGGGATGAGGCCATATCAAAAGCCAGATTTGAGTTCAGGTGGCATGACCAATTCAATTTAAGCTTAGATCCAGACACTGCAAGAGATTTTCACGATGAGACTTTGCCAAAGGACTCTAGCAAGGAAGCACACTTTTGCTCAATGTGTGGTCCAAAGTTTTGCTCTATGAAGATTACTCAAGAAGTCCGTGAGTACGCAGCCCAAAAAGGACTTAGTGAGGAGGCAGCATTGAGTGAAGGGATGTCCCTTAAATCTAATGAGTTTAAGGCGGCTGGCGGGGAAATATATATCCCAATAAAAACTGACCACTCAAGGCCCTGATTCGCAGTAGCGTTCTTACACCCTAATTGGCTTATTTGGACTTTGTTTAAGGTTAATTGGGCGATATACCCCCCTTTTTATGTATTAAATGAATAAAAAAGGGGGTATTGGGTTGCTAAAAAACTAATTTACAGGCATAGTACGCTCTTCGATATTCAAGTCGTGTAGTTGTTGTTCGGTTGACTTCTGCCGGGACCTCAGATAAATTATTTATCTTCACTGATCTGGTCTTGGTTTTATCCCTCTCATCATTCCCGCCCTCTTGAGCTTCGCCCGAGGGGGGCAGGTTTTTTCTTTTACCCCCCATTTAATTCAAACACTAAGGGTGTCTGGCATGAGTTTTTTTAAAAGCTCTTGTCTAATTAACTTAGTTGAGTGAAGTTTTGTTAAGTATGGTTAGAACATATAAGTTGTTCTAACCCAAAGGATAAGGGTTATGGCCAAAGAAGAGATGTTAGAGATGAATGGAGTGGTGCACGAAGTATTACCTGACTCTAGGTATAGGGTCACACTAGACAATGGTCATGAACTCATCGCATATACAGCAGGTAAGATGAGAATGCATCATATAAGAATTTTGGCAGGAGATAAAGTTACTCTTGAGCTATCACCCTATGACATGACAAAAGGGCGAATTACGTTCCGCCATATTGCAGGTAAAGGTCCCTCTTCAGGCGCACCCAGAAGAAAGACTTACTGATGATTGATCCCCCTGTAGATCAGGTGGGTTACAAAATTAAATTTGAGAGTGTTGAAATTGATGGAGGCAAAACTCTTGAGATCAGGTCACTTTTAGACCGAATGCAATTCTCCGACGATGAGGGTATTGCACTAGAGCTTGGTATATCCTCAGCACAGTGGCCCCTTTTTGGGCTCGTCTGGCCGTCTGAGCAAAAGTTAGCAAACTTAATGCAAAAGTGGGTTTTGCCCAGTGGTCCTATCCTAGAGATAGGCTGCGGCCTTGCACTTGCAAGTATGGTGATACACCGCAGACTTGGTGATATTACAGCTAGTGACTGTCATCCACTCACGGAAGCTTTTTTAAAACAAAACCTGATATTGAATAAACTACCAGTCATGAAATACAGCACTGGACATTGGTTTAGAGAGAATCCAGGACTTGGAAAATTCTCCCTTATCATCGGTAGTGATGTTTTGTATGACCGAATGTATCCCTTACAACTAGCCAAGTTTATACAACTACATGCTCTACCCAGTGCTCAGGTTTTGATCATCGATCCAAACCGTGGAAATAGCTCCGAGTTCTGTAAAGTGATGAAAAACAACGGTTTCGATTTAACCAAAACTATGTTGCTTGGCCCTTTATTTGATTACAGCCCCTACCGAGGTAGGCTGCTTAATTTTGTTAGAGATGCGTGATTAATTAATGACTTATCAAAAGCTTGGATTGATATTTAGCTTTTGCATAGCAAGCGTATTATTTTCATAAGAGTCAGCTAAAACCCAGCCCTGTGTGAGCATACGGGTCATGAATTGTTTGTTATACAAAAAAGACATGATGATTTGAAAAAAACCAAATGTAAAAAAAGTAAGAACGAGATGGAAAATGCCTATTGAGATTTCACCTCTATAAACTGGCACAAACCACCCAAAGATTAGGTATGTCCAAGACCAACCGATATAGCCATTTTTAATGATCCCTGAGGATGGGTGTTGGATAAGGATACGCTTTTGTAGACCTATGAGCGTGAATCCAAAAACAAATGGCGTCAAAATAATTGCCAATACAACCCAGTTCCAAAAAGAGAATGTGTAGTCGTCCATATTTGTAAATTCCTTTGTCCAATTATAACTTTTTGAAAAAGAATTAACATGCTATCCGCTTAATCTGTGGGTTTTCAAGTAGCTATTGATGACGCTACTTAAGCTATAAATGACGCATTGAAGCTTTAAAAAGTTTGGGACATTCTCAATGCCAAAAATTTCTGCCTCCTCAGCATTATCTAGATTTAGAGTTCTTGATTTATCTCGCGTAAGAGCTGGGCCAGCCTGTGTTCGTCAGTTAGCTGATTTTGGCGCTGACGTCATCAAAATTGAAAATGTAAACCCTGAGGATTTGGCAGGACCAAGAGAGGGGCCAGATTTTCAAAATCTGCACCGCAATAAACGCTCGATGACCCTGAATTTGAAATCCAAGGAGGGCTTGCAGGTTTTTATGGATTTAGTTAAAACTGCCGATGTAGTCGTTGAGAACTACAGACCTGATGTAAAGTTTAGACTTGGGATTGACTATGAGTCATTAAGGGCTGTTAATCCTCGAATAATTCTGACAAGTATCTCCGGCTTTGGCCAAGACGGTCCATATGAACGTCGACCAGGCTTTGATCAGTTAGCACAGGGACTATGTGGCTTGATGTCAGTTACTGGAAACGAGTCTGATGGTCCAATGAGGGTTGGTGCGGCTGTTGCCGATGTGGCCGCAGGTTTTTTGGCGGCCATGGGTGTGTTAACAGCACTCTTAGAGCGTGAGGTTAGTGGGCAAGGTCAATGGGTCCAGTCTAATTTGTTGCAGGCTGGCTTAGCATTGCTTGACTTTCAGGCCGCTCGGTACACCATCGCAGGTGAGGTTGCCAAACAAATGGGAAATGATCATCCTACATTTATGCCCACCTCCGCCTATAAAACCTCTGATGGATATATCAATATTGCAGTTTCAGGATTGGGAATGTGGGAGAAGTTTTGTGCATCTATAAGTAGGCCAGATTTGCTTAAAGATGAGGAGTTTCAAACGGGGCCAGGTAGGTCAAGGGGCAGAATTCGTTTGAACGCTGAAATCAACCGAACGGTAAGTACAAAAACAACCGCTGAATGGATGGCTATCCTACTTGACGATGATATTCCCTGCGGACCAATCTACTCAATGGACCAAGTTTTTGCAGACCCCCAAGTAAAACACCTCGGAGCCAGTGCGCCTGTCCACCATCCTGAGCTTGGTGAGATAAATTTGTTGAACCAGCCAGTCAAATTATCGCGAACACCCGCTAATTTAAAAATGGCTTCGCCGCTTAGAGGTGTGCATACACATGAAATACTGGAGGAATTGGGTCTGTCTCAAACCACAATTGATCGCTTCGTGGCTGAAGGTATAGTTTAATTTTTTTCAATCAACCGTAAAGTAAATATGTCTCAAGTTATTACTGAAAAAAAAGGTGCCGTTGGGCACGTCATTCTCTCAAATGTTGCAAAAATGAATGCCATGACCATGCAAATGTGGCAGGCTGTTCCCTTAGCCCTTCAAACCTTTGATAAAGATCCAGAGATCAGAGTGATCGTTATATCTGGTGATGGGGACAAGGCCTTTATATCAGGAGCAGATATTTCACAATTTGATCAGCTAAGAGGAACTGAGGACGCTCAGGCGCAATACAACGCGGCTGTAAACGCTGCTTATATGGCACCAATTCTTTGCTCAAAACCAGTCGTCGCAAGTATCCGTGGCTATTGTTTCGGGGGTGGACTGGGATTTGCCGCTTCCTGTGATGTGCGTATTTGCGCAGAAGATGCTCAGTTTAGGATGCCAGCTGCAAGATTGGGGCTCGGGTATGATCCTAAAGGGGTTAAGAGATTCATGGATATTTTGGGGGCTGCCAACACAGCTGATATCTTTTATTCTGCTAGGCGCTTTGATGCAAAAGACGCACTTCGAATGGGCTTTGTTAGCCAGGTTCATTCGGTAGATGACTTGCCAGTCAAAACTCAAGAATATGTGCAACTCATTTCAGAAAATGCTCCTTTAACCATGGCTGCAGCGAAATTTGCAATAAGACAAGGCCTTATGGATGAATCAGAAAAAGATTTAGACCATGCAAAACAAATGGTCAGGGATTGTTTCTCAAGTGAAGATTACAAAGAGGGGCGCAAAGCATTTGCTGAAAAAAGGCTCCCTAACTTTAGAGGGGTTTGAGAAAATGATGAGAAATATCAAAAGTAAATTTGCTGTTTTCCCAAATTTTTATTTCTTTTTTATCTCACTTTTGTGTATTTCTCTAAGTACTCAGTGTGCATTTGCTCAAGCAAATTTCCCAGACAAGCCCATCAAATTAATTGTTGGCTACCCACCGGGGGGGTCAGGGGACTTTGTCACACGGGTCACAGCAGATGAGCTAGGAAAAGAGCTTGGTGTGGCAGTGCTTGTTGACAATAAACCTGGGGCAGGGGGATCTATAGCAGCCGAGTTGGTGGCAAAATCTCCTGCAGACGGGTATACATTGGCTGTTCTTGGTCCACACGCCTTAATTAAAGCATTGTTCCCAAAGTTGTCGTTTGATCCTGACAAGGATTTGATTTCTATATCCAATTTGGCAACTGGATCCATGATTATTTGCGTGAATCCCAAAACTCCATTTAAAACACTTAAGGATTTGATCGATTTTGCTAAGTCACATCCCCAACAGTTATTTAGCGCAGCGTCTGGTAACGGATCAACACCCCACTTAGCAGCAGCACTTTTTGAATCAACTGCTGGTGTTAAATTCACTACAATCCAGTTCAAAGGGGGAGGTGCTGCGGCTCAGTCAACCATGTCAGGTGATACTCAGGTGATGTTTGCAACCCCACCAACGGTTATGGGATTTATCAAATCCGGGATGCTCAGGCCCTTGTCGGTCACTACAGCCAAACCTTCCTCCTCTGTCCCTGGAATACCAGGAGCCCTTGAAAGTGGCTTGGTTGGTTACGACACTAATTTTTCTTTTGGCTTATATGCCCCCAAAGGTACCCCCCCAGAAATCATTAAAAAAGTATTTGAAGCATTAAGTAAAGGACTTCAACACCCAGGGATTAAGGAGCGTTTTGCGTTTCAGGGTATGGATGTGAGCACCTCGAAATCTCCAGAATCTTTTGATAATGAGTTGAGAGCAGATGCACCTAATATATACAAAGCCGTCAAAGAATCTGGGGCTAGAGTTGAGTAATAATCAATTTTGAATTGGCTTAGATAAAAAATTCATTTAATTGCTGATTTTGTAAACTTACTTTAAATTTTAAAATACCATTCTTCCACTGGCATACATAGTCATACACAGCACAGGATCAGCGAGAAAGTGCAGGAAAATGATTGTCCTGCAGTTACACTCTAAAAATTGAATAAACACAAACTTATAAAACCATGCAAAATATAAAAAACACCCCCATAGGATTAATCGGACTTGGCGCGATGGGTAAAGGCATGGCCGAGTCACTTAGAAATGCAGGATACCTGGTGTATGTTTATGATGTAAGACCAGAGGTATCAGCTGAGTTTGCTGCTGCCGGCGGTGTCGCTTGCACAAGTCCTGCTGAAGTAGCTAAGCATTGTCAAACGGTCATAAGCGTGGTGGTGAATGCTGAGCAAACTGAGCAAGTGCTCTTTGGCTTAGGAGGTACATCCGTTGCGCATGATCAGACCGACCCCAATGCAGCAGCATTTTCAATGAAAAAGGGCAGTGTCTTTGTGATGTGCTCTACGGTCAATCCAGCTTGGTCAGTATCGCTTGAGAAAAAACTCAGTGACATGGGTATCTTTTATCTAGATGCCCCCATATCGGGGGGGGCTGCCAAAGCAAAAAGTGGGCAAATTACTATGATGACCTCAGGCTCTGAGGAGGCGTACTTGGTCTGTGAGCATGCATTGAATTCGATGAGCGCTAAGGTTTATAAGTTGGGAGATAAGGCCGGCGCTGGTAGTAAGGTTAAAGTGATCAACCAACTGTTAGCGGGTGTGCATATCGCTGCAGCTGCTGAAGCTATGGCATTAGGGATCAGGGAGGGTGTAAATCCTGAGTCCTTGTATGAGGTGATAACTCATAGCGCCGGAAATAGTTGGATGTTTGAAAACAGGATGCCGCACGTTATCAATGCTGATTACACCCCACTTTCTGCAGTTGATATTTTCGTAAAAGATCTCGGTCTTGTTCTTGATATGGCTAGATCCACTAAGTTTCCTTTGCCCTTATCGAGTACCGCACATCAAATGTTCATGCAAGCATCTAGCGCCGGATTTGCTAAGGAAGATGATAGTGCGGTGATTAAGATTTTCCCTGGAATTGAACTGCCCAAACCCCAGCAGAAGAAATAAAGATATGGACAAAATATTATTAGGCTGTATTGCAGATGATTTTACGGGTGGTACTGATTTAGCCAACAACTTAGTGCGCAGTGGGATGCGAACGGTTCAAACTGTAGGTGTACCTAAGAATTTTGAGCTCTCCAATGTGGATGCAGTTGTTGTTGCACTGAAATCCAGAACAATTGATCCAAAAGATGCAATCGGTCAATCTCTAGAGGCATTAAAGTGGTTAAAGTCTCAAGGTGCAAAGCAAATCTATTTCAAATACTGCTCTACATTTGACAGCACAGCAAAAGGCAATATTGGTCCTGTTACAGAAGCTTTGATGAAAGAATTGGGCACAGACTTTACTGTAGTGACTCCCGCATTTCCAGATAACGGGCGGACTATTTTTAAAGGTCATCTTTTTGTCGGAGACTTACTTTTATCAGACTCCTCAATGCGTCATCACCCTTTAACCCCGATGACAGAATCAAATTTAGTTAAAGTCATGCAGTCGCAGTACCCAGGCAAGGTTGGGTTGATAGATTACAAAGTTATACAAAAAGGTGAGTCTGCAATTTCAAGTAAAGTCCAAGCTTTAAAAAGTGAAGGCATAAGTGCCGCTGTTGTTGACTCCTTGTCAAACGAGGATTTAATGGTACTTGGGCGTGCGGTAAAAGATTTATCTTTAGTAACAGCAGGCTCGGGCCTAGCAATTGGACTAGCTCAAAATTTCGGTCTTGAACCCAATGAATCAACTATAAAACTGCCAGGCGCTGTAGGTTTTAGAGCAATTTTATCTGGTAGCTGCTCGGAGATGACACTCAAACAAGTCAATCACTTTCAAAAGCTTGGGTTTCCTTGCTTTCAGATTGATCCAATAAAGTTATCAAAAAACTCAGATCACATTGGTGAAGCCATAAAATGGGCCAAGGATCAATTCTCGAGCTCTTTGGGCCCAATACTGATTTACTCCACATCTAATCCCCAAGAAGTCGCCAGTATCCAAAGCAAATTGTCAGTACAAGTTGCCGGTGAAACGGTAGAAAATGCAATGGCTCAACTTGCAAAAGAATTAGTAACCCTCGGAGTCGGGCAGTTATTAGTTGCTGGGGGAGAGACATCGGGTAAATGCATTCAGTCCCTCAATATCTCTCATCTGCAAATTGGTCCTCAAATTGATCCTGGTGTTCCTTGGTGTTATGCTTACACAGAACATGTGGAGGGAACAGTCTCGGGGGGAAAACAGTTAGCAGGACTTCATGTGGCTTTAAAGTCGGGAAATTTTGGTCGTGAGGACTTTTTCAGTTCAGCTTGGAAGTTAATTGAAAATTAGAAATCAGAGATTTTTTTAAGATGAATGAAAATTTTGCAAGACAGGAGATTTGCCGCGTTGGTAAAAGTTTATTTGATAGGGGCTATGTCCATTCAAGTGCAGGCAACATCAGTATAAAACTTGATGACGGATTTTTGATTACACCAACTGATGCAGTTTTAGGTTTTTTAGAGCCTGAATCTATCAGTAAAGTGGACTTGTCTGGGGCTCACATCAGTGGCGAAAAACCCAGTAAAACCCTTGCCCTTCATAAAAGTATTTATTCAACTACTGCTAAGTACCTTCCAAATACCTCCTGCATCATACATACGCATAGCACTTATTGTGTCGCTTTAACTTTGAAGAACGATTTAGAAAACTCTGACACAGAGCTTTTAAAACCGATCACCCCCTACCAAGTCATGAAAGTTGGACGAGTTCCTGTGATTCCTTATAAGAGACCAGGGGACTCTCAGGTTCTTGATTTGGTTGGGGAAAGAATAGATCAATATTTAAGCCAAGGTATTCAGATTCGCGCTGTCATGCTCAGTTCACTGGGACCTTTGGTGTGGCATGACTCGGCTGCTAAAACAATGGCTACACTTGAAGAGTTGGAGGAGTCCGCCAAGCTCTGCTTTTTATTGGACCAAGGGGGCAAGACAATGCTGCCTTCGCAGATTCAAGAGTTAAAAGAAGTCTTTAATTCCTCTTGGTAGCCAGTCAACACAACAAACTTAGAGATTAATTTATGCCTAAATTCGCAGCCAATTTATCGATGATGTATGTCGAGGTTCCTTTTTTGGACCGTTTTGAGCTTGCTGCGCAGGATGGTTTTAAGGCAGTAGAGTATTTGTTTCCTTACCAGTGGCCGGCTAAAGAGTTGGCAACTAGGTTAAAGAACAACGGTCTTGAGCAAGTGCTAATGAATGCCCCGCCCGGTGGTATTGATTCCACTACGATTGAGCAAGCCTGGGGCAAAGGAATGCGAGGCCTTAGTTCCTTGCCAGAATTCAAAGCCGAATTTAGAGAAGGTTTTAAACTCTCGATTGAATATGCTGAGACCCTGGGTAGTCCAAGAATCCATGTAATGGCTGGGCTTATTCCAGAGAAAGATAGGGCTTTGGTTGATGCACCCCTGAGTCTTAGAACAAGCAGTAATGCAGTTATAGCAAATAAAGCCATGCGAGAGTGTTACATGGAGAATTTAGCGTGGGCTTGTGATTTGGCAAAAGCACACGCAAAGGACGTATTGATTGAGCCTATCAATACGAGGGACATACCGCATTTCTTTTTAAATAAACAAATCGATGCGCACAACATCATTAGGGAATTAGGACGTTCTAATTTAAAGGTTCAAATGGATTTGTTCCATTGTCAAATTGTAGAGGGCGATTTGGCAGCGAAGATCGCTGAATACTTGCCCAGCGGCAGAGTAGGTCATTTCCAAATCGCCGGTGTACCCAAACGGCATGAGCCAAACACAGGAGAATTGAACTATCCAATGCTCTTTGATTTGATCAATGATTTGAGCATAGAGCACAAATGGGATGGATGGATTGGGTGTGAATATAACCCCCTTAAAGGAGCCGAGGAGGGCGGAACTTCGGCGGGCCTGACATGGCTCAGAGATTATCAAAATTCAAAAAAATGAAACTCTATTCATTTGATCTTTACTGTCCCCCCCCTGTATATTAGGTTAGAAGTGATTCATATAATGATTAATAAATATTTCAGAAATTTCCTCCACCTTGTTGTGTGTTTTTTCTTTCTAGCAAGTAATGCAAGCGCTGGAAATGGATTGCTAGGCATGGACCATGAGGTACCCTTTGATCAGTCAGGAGTTTGGGCTAGAAAATACCAACTCTCCCTTGAGTATGGGTCTGCTCTTTTTGTAGTTGGAGGAGCTTTATGGGAGGGAAGTGATTCCAGGTTAGGCCAAACATACTGGAAATCGGTTGATGCGATGCTAATTGGAGACGCATCAGCGACGATATTAAAAGATGTATTCAGAAGGCAAAGGCCTATTGATGGAAACAACCCTAATGCGTGGTTTCAATCCTCTGGGAACGCCAGCTTCCCAAGTGGCGAAGTTACTCACATTACATCAATTGTGACGCCTTTCATTGCAGAGTATGGACGCGATCAACCTTTGGTTTGGCTCCTAACACTCCTACCTATGTATGACGGCGTTGCTAGAATGAAGTCTCAAGCACATTGGCAATCCGATGTGTTGGGAGCTGCTGCCCTAGGTACTGCATCCGGTTTGTATGCAAATAGTCGCGATCAAGCTTGGACCGCTAGTGTTCTTCCAGGTGGTTTTACAGTTGGCTATCGCAAGGTGTTCTGAGATAGAAGCTTTTATATAATTTAGTTTTAAAAATATAGGAATTTAAATGACTTCTTCTATGCTATTCATGGACCATGGAGTAGGTGGCTCACCTGAGGTGCTTGTGCAGTCAAAATGTCCTATTCCTGAAGTCAGACCAGGTGAAGTTCTAATCAAAGTTGCATTTGCCGGCGTTAACCGTCCCGACGTATCGCAAAGAATGGGTAAGTATCCGCCTCCTGCAGATGCATCCAAAATCATGGGACTAGAGGTCTCTGGTGAGATTGCTGAATTGGGGGAGGGCACGACAGGTTTTAGTTTAGGTGATAAGGTCTGCGCGCTTTGTAACGGAGGAGGCTACGCAGAGTTTGTAAGCGTCCCTATGGGGCAAGTATTGCCCATCCCCAAAGGGCTTAGCTTGTTGGAGGCAGCAGCATTGCCGGAGAATTTCTTTACGGTTTGGACAAATGTTTTTCAAAGAGGGAAGTTATCCGCTGGGGAGAGTTTTATGGTGCACGGAGGCTCCTCAGGAATTGGCCTAACGGCGATACAGTTGGCCAAGAATTTTGGAGCAAAGGTTTTTTGTACAGTTGGAAATGAAGAGAAAGTCCAAGCATGTCATAAGGCAGGTGCGGATTTAGCCATTAATTACAAGACACAAAACTTTGTAGATGAGATAGCTCGAGTAACCAACAAAACAGGTGTTAACCTGATTTTAGATATGGTTGGTGGAAGCTATATCCAAGGCAACTTGCAATCCCTCTCATTAGACGGCAGACTTGTACAAATTGCTTTCCTTCAGCCCTCTAAAGTTGAGGTGGACTGGCTTCAAATTATGACCAAACGCTTGACCTTTACAGGCTCGACTTTAAGACCAAGGACTTCTCAAGATAAAGCACAAATGGCCATCGAGCTCTTTGAGAATGTTTGGCCACTTTTAGAAAATAAGAAAGTGAGTCCTGTTATATACAAGGTCTTTGACTTGGCTCAGGCCTGCGAAGCGCATGTCTTACTTGAGTCGTCTCAGCATATAGGTAAGATAATGTTGAAAGTCGATGCGTAATTAATTTTTTGGTTTTGGGCTATTTTTTAAAAATATAAAAGCCCAAATTCTTGATATCGAATATCTATTTCGCGCAAATACGCGGTAGCCGTAATTCAGGATAGGTCTCAGCGATTTTCTGCTTAAGATCCAGGCCAGTAGCTTCAGTCCTGTAAGTTGATATGCTATGCAAAAGGCATCTATACCCGTTAAGATCTCTCCCGTATCAGTTCGAGCGTGAATGGCGTTTAAAGCGACTTCGCATGAAACGCCTTTTAAGGGCTCTAAAGCGTGGGGGAGTCTTACATCAACAAATCCAATGCAATTATTTTTGTCACGTCGTTCTAAAAATTCCATTTCTGCCCTGCAAAGTGGGCAATCGCCATCGTAGAAGAGCTGTAATTTTTTATCGCTGTTAGATGATTGCATGATTGCTTGATGTTTTTAAGTAACGAGTTTTAAGAGTTTTAAATC
>DAITOS010000061.1:0-18999 GCA_036834025.1 Limnohabitans sp. | reverse complement strand
ACCAAAATTAAAAATACGTATCTCAAGATTTGGGTTTTAAATCCAAAAGACTGCGAAACAGTTAGCTGAAATGTCATACATAAAAATTTATCCTAAAAAATTAACTCTATCTCATTTAGAAATATCCCCAGTACAGGCTAATGATAAAGAGTCAGCCCAATGGGTAGGGAAGGTTTTTTACGATATAGAGCAATATGGTCAACTTCATCAAAACAGATCCTTTGATGTTTTACTCCTACCCGAGGAAATTCAGCTTAGGACATGGTCACTACAACCCACCAAGGAGCATCCAGAAATTAAGAGCTTTGATGCCTTTCTTAAGTCTCTAAATCAATACCTCTTTACTAATCTCAAAATCCATATCGAGTCCCCTGAGAACTCAAAAAATGTTAATTATAAAGAGGTTAGTTTAAGGGAGGTTTATTTCTCCCTTGACACTGAATCAAAAAACGATACAAGAGAATATTCGTATTCCCTTGCTCCCTAGACTTTCTTAATCAAACTCAATCTTGGAGAAGTCATATTTCGCTTTGGGCACCTCTAAATTCATTTGCTCCAATGTTTGAACCAATAAACTGGCAAGACAAAAATCTCTATAGTGCTTGGAATCTGCGGGAATGATGTACCAAGGTGCCTCAACAGTAGAGGTCTCTTTAATTGCGTCTTGATAGGCGTGTTGAAATTGGTCCCACAATTTACGATCTTCAAAATCTGATGGCTGTAGTTTCCAGCGTTTGTGAGGATCATCTAGTCTTTCCTTTAATCTTCTCTTTTGTTCATTTTTAGAGATATTTAGAAAACACTTCAAAACCTTAACCCCTTGTCTTTCTAACAAGGTCTCGAATGCAATGATATCTTGGTATCTTTGTTGACAAATTTCCCTAGTTACAGTTCCTCTTACCCTTGTCACCAATACATCCTCATAGTGACTTCGGTTAAATACAACAATCTCTCCAAGCGAAGGAGTTTTGGAATGAATACGCCAAAGAAAGTCGTGTTCGAGCTCCAACGCGCTAGGAGGTCCAAAAGCTTCTGCCCTCACACCCAGTGGGCTAATATGACTAAAAACCCTGCGAATAGAGCCGTCCTTGCCTGCAGTGTCCATTCCCTGCAACACCAAGAGGAGTCCCCTTTTTTTGCCTGAATATAAAAGCGTTTGTAGCTTATCTAGTCTGTCGCCAAGTTTTTGGATAGTTAGCATCAGTTTCTCATCCTCAGATGCATCATTTTTGGGCGCTTGAGAGTCAAGGTCTGAGAGGATAAACTCCTCTTTGTGCTTGACCCTTAGATGATCTAAATCTCTATTGCTCATCAATTTTTCCAGTTTTTTCGGTATCGATATCCTATCACTGGAGTAATTAAACCTGCGGGTAGATAACCCTCCCATGCTCTCAACTTATACGTAAATCTCATTTAGTTTAAAGCTCTAGCCAACTGAGCGAGGGTTATCTAAACCCATATATTTTGGTGCCTCCAAGCCAACAAAAGTGCCCGACACCCTTGTCAGCAGCTCCCCTCTCGGATCCGCATAATTCCTGTCATGACCGAGGTAGGATGCCTCTTTTGGGTGCTCAACCTTGATTAATCAGACCACCATGGTTGGCGGGAGTTATTTGAGTTGGATATGTAAATTATGACTTTTGGGGCGGGACCTTGTTTACAATAACCTTCTTCTTGGATGTCCAAGTAGCCAAGATAATGGATTAACTTTTTACTGGAATTTAGTTATGTCAGAACTCAAAAAGAAACTCTTAGAACATCTCAACAAAGAGGTTTATTGCCGCTTAGGGGTCTCCAAGGTTCACGGTATTGGAGTATTTGCCATCAAGCCTATTCCCAAGGGTGTAAACCCATTGAAGAGCAAATTAAAGTTCAAGGATGTACCGATAAGCCATAAAGAACTGAAGAACGTTCCTCAAAGCGTAAAAAAGCAAATGAAAATATTTTGCTACTTTGATAAAGACAAGTTTCTTGTGCCCTCTATTGGATTAAATTCAATGGATATGGCTCTTTATTTGAACCACTCCAAAAAACCAAACGTTGAGTTCAAAAAAAACGATAAGCTAATTACTTTGAGGGCCATCAAAACAGGTGAGGAACTGGTGATGGACTACGATATTAATTTTGGTGAAAAGCACACTTTCTAAATTAATTTGCCCCTAGAAAGGGGCAAATTAATTTAAAGTCTCTATGTAGTTGATTAACTCGCGCCGTTGGCGTACTTTTTCTCAGGCAGAGTTCTATAAATCTGGTTCAACTCATGGGGCTTAAAGTCAATATTAATGGGTGAAGTTGGATCCAGCACCAAGGGATGATCCATGTCCGTAATCGCCAAGGCGTATATGGGTTCAAACTCGGTCACGAAAAGTGATTTATAGCCGTAATCATCAACGGGTCCTAAGTTATAGAACTTGTACCCATTCTTGGCTGCCCAACGACTGGCTAATAAACAGGCATAAATGCCTGGTGACTTATTTTTAAACTCTCTGTTCCATTGACAAAAGCTTCCGTAAACCTGGTTGTATTCAGGCAATAAGATGGATACGTCGGTCAGCACCAACTCTCCATTACTGTCATGGACTCTGAGGATCAAAACATCTAATTTGCGAATGTAATCGATGAATCCCTCGACCTCTCGGTCGTCAATACAGTAATTTGCGAAATGTTCCCCACCCATCTCAAAGATGTCGGAGACGGAGAGCTCATACCCGGGGATGACCTCCTCAGAGTACTCAAATGTCCGGTAAAGCTTGTCCAATTCTTTGAACTTGCGAGTTCTGCGCTCGTCGGCCCAAAAGCCCTCATCGGCCACATTAACTAAGCCGTACTTATCGTTGATAGGTACACCAAATGGACTGTCTGGAGGTATTGCATAGACAACAAATGGTTTGGGAGCCATATCTAGCATTTCTTCGGTGACTTCAATATAAGGGCAAAGAGCATCCCAACGGGTCGTGTAATAGCGTATGTTGTTGTGATCGCTCTTGACAACCAAATTCTTGGATGTCCAACTCTGATTACCGACCTCCTTTACCCTTAATGCTGGCTTGATGCGCTTGACTTTGGTAACTGTCTCTTTGGCAATTGTCTCGCTACTAATCTCCATGGATGATATGCTAGGTTGACCGGTGGAGTCCGTAGAGCCGCTTATATTGGGCTTGGTTGAAACGTTAACAGAGGATAAAACTTCACTCATTTTTGGAAACTCCTATTGAGAGGTTTTGTGGGCAATTTTTTAAGGTCAAAATAATCAACGTCTATTTCGTAATTGGTTTGAAGAAAATTTGGGTCTTGCTTTTCCAACTTTTCAACCTTATTTGTCATTCGAGCTAAATGCTCAGAGGCATCGCTTCCAGGAGTGCTCAACTGACCAAAGTAAGTATCCATCAATGGGCACTCTGTATCAAACGAGAAACTGCGAGATTTAGGGTTATATGAGAGAGGATAAAGGGAGCAGCTGAAAGGCTTTTGCTCGCCTAAAGTACAGCCAGAATTGCCTAGGTATTGGCAATTGCCATCTAGGCAAAATTCACCTAGTCGCTTAGATTCAGAGGCTGTTAGAGTTATTTCAAGGGGAGCTTGTCCCTGCTCGGTATGGCAACAACGTCTACATTCTGCGCAGTGGTCAAACAGCACGCAATACCCTAACAACTAAGAAGATCAATGTTCTCTGCCTTTGAAACAAAATTAGCTTATCAAAAAGTGGATGAAACTAAATAAAAAAATTTCAATTCCATCAACTTGTCGATGCGCTTTGACAATTATTTATTTTTATAGTCAAAGACTGCTCATGCGATTTTTGAAGTGTAACAAATTATTAAGTGAAACACAAAAAAAATCAAGAGTTTATTTTTAGAAAAACAACACCTCAATAAATCACACTGAACTTAGTGATTTGAAATATCAAGCTGCAAGAATTAATCTTTATCAAAATGCAATACAGATTAAACTTTTCAACAAGAATTTTTCAAGATTAAAAAGTGTGAGTCGAACTAAATACCCGCTCTGAGTTCAGATCTCATGAACGCAGAAAATTCATTGAAATCAATTGCTTAAAACAACTATGTTCATTTAATTTTAAGTATCTAAATTCATCGGCATCTAGATATCAAGAAATAGCAAGCCTAGATTTAAACTGCACGGACAGCAATACAACCCCTGTGATACAACCAAGCCCCAAATTACCCTGGATCGTTCAAATCCTAAGGATAACCCTTAAAAAATCAAAACGAAAAATCTTTCATCTTCGATGAGATGTATGCATATCCAAACATACATCAATCCATATGATTAAGCAGACGGTGTAAGTTCCGTTTTGGCCTAAAAACTCTACTTTCATGCTTGCTTTGGGGAAATAACAAAACGCCCTATGCTAAGAAAGAGTAATATCGATGTCCATGAACTCCAAAATATATTTAGTTAAACTCAAGTCTGTCCATGAAAAGGAATACCTTAAGGCCGCTCAAGCCAGCCTTAAGTCCATTGAGCCCTGGATTGAAATCCCCAAGACCCGTAAATCATTTCTAAAGTTTATCAAGGAAGTCTCCACTAGCTCGGATAAAGCATACCTTGTGCGTCGGCTAAGCGATGACGCGCTTATTGGAGTTGTTGAAATCAGAGATATTTTTATGGGTATTTTTAAATGTGGCTATTTAATTTACTATGCTTTTGATGGATACAGAGGACAAGGCTACATGAAGGAGGCAATTCAAGTGACAATTACAAAAGCATTCAAAAAATTAAAGCTCCACCGCCTAGAAGCCAATATACAGCCCAATAACAAGAGCTCTATAGGCCTTGCCAAGTCTGTTGGTCTTCATTATGAGGGCTATAGTCCTAAATTTCTAAAAATAAACGGTGAATGGCGAGACCATGAGAGATGGGCTATCATTAACGAAGCAGTAGATTAGTTTCTATTTTCATTCTAAACATCAGGTTGTTTTTTTAAAAATAATTTAAACAACTTCACCAGATAAATAATCCTTAATTATTGTGCTCCCCCTAGCTTTTGTAGACATAGAGACAACTGGCTCCAATTTCGACAGAGATCAAATCACAGAGGTAGCGGTTGTGACGCTGATAAACGGAGAAATTCAGTACTATGAGACCCTAATTAATCCCAATTCTTACCTACCTGTGTATATCCAAACATTGACGGGGATCACTCCTGAAATGTTGCACGATAAGCCTGTATTTGCAGATATTGCACCCGAATTACACGAGCAACTCAGTCAAAAAATATTCATAGCTCATAACGCAAGGTTTGACTACGGATTTCTTAAATCGGCGTTTCATCAAGTTGGGCTGGAATTTAGGCCAAAGGTGGTTTGTACCGTTAAGTTATCGAGACTGCTTTTTCCTTCAGAGAAAAAGCATAATTTAGATTCAATCATCAAGAGATGTGGCCTCATTAACGCCTCACGGCATAGAGCGATGGGAGACGCCCTAACATTGCTTCAATTTTGGCAGCACTGTGAGCGAAAATTTGGTACTCAAAGAGTAATTGAAGCGGCGCAGTCTATTTTAGGTAGGCCTAGCCTCCCTCCCCACATCGACGCACAACTCATCAACTCCATACCAGATAGTCCAGGCGTCTACATTTTTTATGGTGAAAACAATGAATGTTTATATATTGGAAAATCTAAAACGATTAAAACTCGCGTACTAAGCCACTTTCAAAGCGCCACAACCAACAGAAAAGAGGCAAAACTCTCGATGCAAATTAGGCATATTGATTGGATTGAGACCAGTGGCGAGTTGGGTGCTTTACTACTTGAGTCTGATTTAATTAAGAAAAGACTGCCGCTGCTCAATATTCGCCTCAGAAAAACATCAACTTTATTTGCTTGGCAATTAAATAAGACCTCGAGCGGATATTTATCTCCAAACTTAATTTCCAAAAATGACTTATCGCCAGGTTTTCAAGACAATTTGTATGGACTTTTCAAAAGTAAGCGAGAAGCGACCAACTCCCTAAAAGACTTGGCTGAAAAAAATTCACTATGTGACGCCATATTGGGATTAGAGAGCGTAAAAGCAGGACAACCTTGCTTTGCATATCAACTAAAACGATGTGCAGGCGATTGTGTTGGCAAAGGCAATCAAAATTCGCATAATTTAAAGCTAACCACCGCCTTGCAGCATTTAAAAATCTCTAAATGGCCTTATGAAAATCCGGTTGCAATCAAAGAGGGGGATGTTTGTCATGTCTTTGACAAATGGTGCTATTTGGGGAGCGCACGAACTGATGAAGAAATACATGATCTATTGAACACAGGCACGGCTCAATTTGATCAAGATATCTATAAAATAGTTAGAAGATGCCTTGTATCTACAGGAGGACTTAAACTATTTCAATTGCGCCCTCGTGTTGAATCTTCCTGCTGAAGAGTATTAGAAATGGCTCAGAAAAGTCTTGTAAAATGAAATTAACTTAAAATCAGAAAGTGAGCCCTAGAGTGGATACTTCAGACTCAGAACGCCAATTAAGGGAAGTTGAATTACTGAAAAATTCTATAGATCACCTAAAAGGGGCCCACGACAAGTTAGAGGCCATTGCTAAAGCTGCTAAAGCGCGCAAAGAAAAGGCTCTAAGCGGTTTGCATCCTAATGATCAAGTAGCACCTGAGACTATTCAGCAAGCAGATTCTTCTACCGAATCAAACCCAGTTATTGCAGATGCTCCTGCAGCTCTCACCAGTACCGAGGCAACTCCGAATATACCCTCGCTAAGTCCTCCTATCGATGTATTGGAATCTGGTGCTTCTGTTATCAAAGAAGAGTTCAAAAGTATTATTTCAAAATGAATTTCTCTACCCATATAAACTGACCACTTTTTAACAAATTTTTGATTGAATTTATGGTGAACATAGAAAAATTTATACAACCCATCTTAAATGTATTCAACAACACCGGTAAATTCGTTTCAAAAAATAAAAATAAAAGTCTGAGACAAAATATATTCGCCCTCCTTAATCCCACCCCTCATTCTTATGAGGTAAACAAGTACATTGACTATGTGGTCATTTTGGCAGTGTTGATCTCAGTTATTTGTATTATCCTAGAGACTGTTCAAGAGGTAAACTCAGTTTGGTCAGCCGAGTTTAAAACCTTAGACATCTTAACTGTTACTATTTTCTCAATCGAATATGTGCTGCGGGTATACAGTTGTTGTGAAATACAACGCTATAGTAAGCCGATAAGAGGCCGGATACTCTACATTTTCTCTGCAAGTGCGTTGATTGATTTACTTGCAATTTCACCGTTTTACATTTCGCTTTTTGTTAATAAATCGATTGATTTAAGGTTTTTAAGAATCTTCAGATTAACAAGACTTCTGAAACTCACGCGATACACCGGAACACTTAATACCCTACTGAAAGCTGTACAGCGTGAGAAGTATGTTTTGATGGCGGCTGCTTTCATGATGATTTTGATGATTATTTTGACAGCCAGCCTTGGCTATATGTTTGAACATGACTCACAACCAGATAAGTTTGAGAGTATTCCTGCTTCTATGTACTGGGCAGTCATCACCTTAGCCAGTGTTGGCTACGGTGATATTACACCCATTACTCCGCTAGGAAGACTTATGACAGTGATAGTAAGCTTTGTAGGTATCGGAATTTTTGCTATTCCAGCCGGTTTAATGGCCTCTTCCTTCACTGATCAATTGCGACTAGATAGAAAGACATTCGAAGATGATGTTAGAAAACTCGTCACAAGTGACAAATTTACCGCTGAAGACAGAGAAAATTTAGAACTAGAAGCCGAGCGCCTTCATCTTCCTAAAGACGTTATTCAAGAGATTATCAACCGCATTGACCTTGATAAGGAAGAGCAGATTTCTGCTGGAATTTCTATCGGTGGTGTGTCTATTGAATTAACTCTAGAAGAGTACCGCAAAGAGGTTAATACACTTCGAAGATTGGCATTAAGTGAACAAGCTCATTTGCTTGAGGAACAGATCAATAATCCCTCAAAAACGACTCAACTTGAGCGAGATATTTGGAAAACACTTAAGTAAATAGAACATATGTGCGCGCACTTTGAAAGCGTTAAAGAGCCCAAACGTCTGAAGTTATTTTTTAATGTCCAAACTCCTGAAAAAGTAAACTTTGACGTCTGGCCAACCTATTCAACTACCTTTATCAGGAATATTACTCCAACGAGTTCCATAGACCAAGGTACAGAATCAATTGAATCCATTTCTGGTAGCTTTGGACTCATACCTCACTGGTCCAAAGACACAAAGATCGCCAGACATACTTACAACGCAAGGATTGAAACAGTTGCTGAGAAACCTGCTTTCAAAGATGCTTGGCGTCTCAAAAGGCTGTGTATTGTTCCGGCAGAAGCTATATATGAGCCTGATTGGAGAACAGGTAAGGCCATAAGTACAAAAATTTTCAGGGCAGATTTAAAGCCGCTGGGAATTGCTGGTATTTGGACTGGCTGGCGATCGGCCAGTGGCGAAGTAATCAGAAGCTTCAGTATGTTAACTATGAATGCCGATAATCACAGCTTGATGAACCAATTTCATAAGCCAGATGAAGAAAAAAGGATGGTTGCAATTTTGGAGGAAAAAAATTATGCTAACTGGCTAAACTCAAAAGACGACGCCTGCCTTCAATATATCAAGCCATTTGATGCAAATCTTCTAACGACCGAGCAGTAAATTTAGCAAACTCATCTAACCGCTGAGCTACTCACATAGGAAAAAAGTGAGGTATTAATTTTTAGCTACCTCAGACCAACCGCCCCCCAAAGACTGATACAACGCAGCGGTATCCCCAAGATATAGAGCATAAGCTTGTATTCTGGTGATATCAGAGGCCAGGTAGGCTTGTTGTGCATTTAGTAAAGCTGGTTCTGAGGCGTACCCTTTTTCGTATTGGGTTTGAGTATATTGATACAATTTTTTGTTAGCCTCAGCATTGCTCTTTGCAATCTCCCAACTTTGTTTGTCTTGGTTGAGTGCATAAAGTGTATCTGCCACATTTTGAAATGCCGTCAGAACTGCGGACTTGTATTGGCCTAGAGAATAATCTAAATTAGCCTCTGCAGCTCTCTTTCGAGCTAGTAAAGTACCCCCCGCAAAAACAGTTTGATTGGCGCTTATGGTTTCGGACCAGTTTCTATTAAATGAGTCTCTTAGAGAGGAAAAGGCTCCCGCCGTAGCTCCAGTAAAGCCACTTATGGAGAACTGTGGAATCATGGCAGCGATAGCAACACCAATTTGAGCATTATTTGAGCGAACCATCTCCTCTGCGGCCTTAACGTCTGGTCGTCTTTCAATCCATCCACTAGGTATAGCAGTTGGTAATGCATTAGGTATTTTTATCTCATCGATACTAGGAATACTCAACATAGAGCTAGGTAATTCACCACACAACACGTTAAGCATATCAATTGATTGATCATGTAGCTTACGAATAACTGGAACTTGGGATGCAACTACACTATAGGAAGACTCCTGAGCAGCCAAGTCGACACCGCTGTTGTAGCCGATAGTCGTCATTTTTCGAACGTGCTCTAATTGTTTAAAAGCAGATCGCTCAGCGCTTAATGCTAAACGAAGCTCTTCTCGCAAGGTGGTTTCTTGGGCAACCGTTTGAATTAACGTCGTCACCACTGTAATTTGAAGAGCGGCCAATTGATATTTAGTAATATTTTCTTGCGCCTTCAAGGATTCAACTGCACGTTTGTTGGCGCCGAATATATCGGGAACAAACCCAACACTCAGTCCCGCACTATTCACTGAGTAGGAGGGCGCACCTGAACCCAGTTGTGAAATGTTAGATGGCGCTCCATTGAACCCCCCTGGGTTCATAATAGTTCTTGTTGTGCCGGCCGTGATCGTTGGAAAATAGTACCCTTGCTGAGCAATCGTGTTTTGCTGTGCAACTCTCAAATTGGCAGTGGCCGCCTCAATATTTGCGTTGTGTTTTAAAGCAAGTTCTACCAATGTATTGAGCTGTGGGCTCTCGTAGTGCTTCCACCAATCTGCACCAATTAGCGAGGTCTGCTGAGCACCTAGATCCACTTTTTCCCTGGTGAATGAATTACTCATCGGTGTCTCTGGTCTTTTAAAATCTGGCCCAACAACACAACCATTTAGACTAGCGATGATGACAACCCAAAAGATGGGTTTGATAACACTATGATTTATAGCTTTCATATTTAAATGCATTTTAATTTTCTGTCAATGATTTAGTATCTTTTTCAATTGGCTGACCACAAACCCAGACCAATACAAGAAAAGAAAATGGGGCATGACCTAGAAAAGTAGACAAATCAGGCATGCGGTAAAAAAGTGAAATTTCAATAGCGAAATAACTGAATATTAAAGTCTGAAATATTAAAAGTATAAGAATTGAGATCGGAGAAAAAAACAAGTCTCTCAGTGATAAATTCAAAACATTGAAGGGGTCATTACCCTGAAAACTTAGTTTAGATGCACATTGCGCAATGAAAAGATAGGAGAAAAATTGAGCAACTGTAAAAGGGAAAATGGTTAAGACTTCGTTAGGCAAAAAATCAGCCTCCAATCTAAGCCAACCAAAGCACTCCATTATTGCCCTGTAGATAATTAAATTTAATATCCCGTAAAGCATCAAAGCAGTGAGCACCTCGCCCTTTTTTTCTATCTTAGCAATCAACTCTGAGCAGTATTTAACGTAACCCCAATCAAAACTCCTTTGAATTAATATAGTTTGCATACAAAAATATACAATGAATGGCCAAATCAACCAAGCAACGAGAGGCAGATATTCTGCGACTGTCTGAAGAACACTGCCAACAACAATCAAAATTAAATTAAAAAACTTATTATTTCGGTTCAATTTATACAAATTGAGTACTCTGAAATTAATTTCTAAATTTGATAACATACTATACATATTTAAAGAAGTTAAAAACCTAATTCTTCAACTCGTCTTAATTATGCTTTTCTTTTATAAAAAGAGTACACAGTGCTGGAACCACCACCAACAACATGATAGGTCCAATCAGTAATCCTCCAACTACTACAGTAGCCAAAGGTTTTTGAACTTGGCTTCCAATGCCATGAGAGATTGCAGCTGGAAATAATCCTATACAGGCCGACCAGGCGGTCATCAACATGGGTCGCATTCTTTGACTAGCTGCATGAAACATAGAGTCAATGACGTTTTTATCGGTAGATTTGAATGTTTGATTGAAATACGTTGTCATCAAAATTCCGTTCATGATAGTTATTCCAAATAATGAAATAAAACCAATAGCGGCTGAAATACTAAAGTCCAGGCCCGAAACAAATAGTCCTAATATTCCTCCACCAATCGCAAATGGCAAGCCAGCTAAAACCAAGAAACTATCTCGCCATGAATTAAATAAACAGAATAAAAGAATCACAATGAGCGACAAACTCAAAGGGACGATTAAGATAAGCCTTGCTTTTGCCTTTTGTAGATCTTCAAACTCACCAGCCCAAACAATTCTGTAACCTCTAGCCAAAACTATATTCTTTGCAACCAGCTCCTGAGCTTCCTCGACTGTTCCACCTAAATCTCGCCCGCGCACACTGAATTTAATGGGTATAAACCTTGCTGTTGATTCATGATAAACGTAGGCAACTCCAGTGTCTAGGGTGATATCGGCTAATTGTCCAAGAGGGATATATGCAACATTCCCGTTGGCTGTTTGGTATCCTACTTTGAGGAGTTTTACCTTATCAATTTGATTTCTATAAGGCTCTGCCATCCTTACTGATAAATTGAATTGCCTTGGCCCCTCCAAGACAGTCGTCGCACTTACTCCAGCAAGTCCGGCTTGAATAACAGTATTAATATCCCCTGTATTCAAACCGTAGCGAGCCGCCTTTTCACGATCAATTTTAATGTTTAAGTTTGGTTGGCCCATTACATTAAATATTCCTAAATCCTCAACCCCTTTGATATCCGTCATGAGATCTCGGATTTGTATGGCATATTTTTCTAGTTCTTCCAAGTTGGGGCCAACAACTTTCACAGAATTAGCCCCCTTAACTCCAGACAACGACTCCTCTACGTTGTCTTGAATATACTGAGAGAAATTAAAAACGACACCTGGCAATTCATCGTTAAATTCTTGTTGAATTTTTTTGACTAGATCCTCTTTCTTCTCACCTCTTGGCCATTCATCGTAAGGCTTTAAAGGTACAAAAAGTTCAACGTTTGAAAAGGGTGAAGCATCACTACCGTTGTCTGGACGCCCGTGTTGGGACACCACAGTTAAGACCTCATCTTTATGACGCAATATGATTTCTCTCATCTTATTCGCAGGAGGTGTACCCGCATCTAAGGACATTGTCATCGGCATTGCTGCGCGGATCCACAAATTGCCCTCTTCCAGGGCCGGCAAAAACTCAGAACCTAGTCTGCTGGCTAGAAATATTGAAATCGCCATAAATACAAAACCAATACTTATGATTTGTCTTCTGTTTTGAAGCGACCAGTGTAGAACTGGCTCATAAATATTTCTAAGTTTTACAACTATAAAAGTTTCTACTTCTTCTATATGATTTGGCAGCATTAAAGATGCTAAAACGGGAGTAATCGTGAAAGTAGCCAATAATGCACCAGATAAAGCGTATGCATAAGTCTTGGCCATGGGGCTGAAAATCTGACCTTCAACACCCTGCATAGTGAACAACGGGATAAATGCCGCAACTGTAATAGCTACAGAAAACATTACAGCCTTATCTACTTGACAGGCGCTTATGAAAATAATTTTTAATCGATCTGTCCAAGGAGGAGTTAACTCACCATCACCGTCACCAATTGAGGGATCAAGATTGAGTTTTCCTGCAGCAAAATCCTGTAATAACTCTTTTTGGTTGCTTTGAAAATTTCTAAAAATGTTCTCTACAAGGATGACAGCCGAGTCGACAATAATCCCAAAGTCAACGGCTCCAATCGATAACAGATTAGCGTCCTCATCCCTTATTACTAAAATAATGATGCTAAACAATAGTGCAAATGGAATATTTACACCAACAATTACGGCACTGCGAAAGTCTCCTAAAAATATCCATTGAATAAAGAATACGAGCAAACAACCAAAAATCAAATTTTCAAGAACAGTGTGAGTTGTGATACCTACCAAACCTGATCGGTCATAGTAAGAGATAATTTTTACTCCTTTTGGTAAGCTTCCATCAGTATTTAAAGCATCTATCATTTGCTTTACTTTTGGAATCATATTCTTGGTATGTTGATTACGAGCCATCACCACAATTGCAGCGACTACGTCATCATCGGTATCCCTGCCAGCAATTCCAAGTCTAGGAACATAGCCCACAACCACCTTTCCGATGTCCTTTACCCTAACGGGTACGCCGTTGTTTTGAGCTAGAACTACATTTTCAATATCTTTGGTTTGCCTTCCCTTGGCAATCTCATCATCTCCTCCAGTATTTATTAACCCAACGCCTCGGATATTTACGGATTGCTGTCCGAAGTCTATTTCCCGACCACCTACGTTCAAATTTGAGTTTCCAAGGGCAGTAACTATTTGTGGGATCGTTACGTTAAATGCTTGTAATTTTGGTAATTCCACCTGTACCTGGAATTCTTTTGTAGTACCCCCCCAACTGTTAATTTGAACGATTCCAGGGATGGTTGTCAACCTTCTAGTTATTATCCAGTCCTGAACAGTTCGAAGATTAGTGATACCGAATTCTTTAGGGCCCACAACCTCGTATCTATAAATTTCACCCACCAAACTGGATTGTTGAATAGTTGGTACTAAATTATTTGGCAAATGAACGTTTTGCTGCAGACTCAAGCCAGCCTGCGCATAAGCAAAAAAGAAGTCAACTCCGTATTTAAAAGTCACGCGTACGAAGGACAATCCATAAAAGGAAGTTGACCGAATATTATCAATATCAGGAGTAGGATACAAGCCAATTTCCATTGGAATCGTGTAGTACTTTTCCATCTCCTCCGCGGAGAGTCCAGGCGCTTGAGCTGTTATCTCCAAGATAACTGGAGCAGGGTTTGGATAGGCTTCAATGTTTAACTTTGTAAAAGCCATTAGGCCTGCACACACGAATACCAATAGCGCCAGCATGATTATCGGGCGACGGGACAGACCAAAAGCAATGAGAGACTTAATCACAGGAATTTCTTTGATGAATTGTGAATGAAAAAAACTTTAAAAAAACTAGAAACGGCAAGCAATTTCATTTATCAATAGTTAACATGTTGCTCAAGAAAATAGCACCCGTAGTAACTATCTTCTCCCCTTCATTTATACCGTTTGTAATTTGCACCAAACCATTGGTTTCCATTCCAACAGTTACAGTTTTCTTGACCATATGGTGACCATCCTGTGTTGTCCAAACTGACAAACTTCCGTCCCCTTCCCTAACAATCCCCGCCTCTGGTACTCCTACCCCTTTAACGACCTTATCACCTTTAATAAGGTAAGTTGCATACATTCCAGATCTAAGTATTTTCTTAGGATCATTTACATCTGCTCTGACCGTTACAGTTCGAGTATTTAGATCAACGAGTGAGGAGATGACTTTTATTTTTCCTTTGAAAGACTCGTTAGGAAGAGCTGTCACGTTAACCTCAAGTTCTTGACCAACCCTTAGCTTGGTACTATCCTCTTCGGAGACATTTACGATTAGCCATTTGTTCACTAAATCTGCAACCACGTAAGGAGCAGGTGTGTTGCCTGGTTGAACCAATAGTCCGGGTTGTGCATTACGTGAGACGATTTGGCCATTAATTGGGCTTAATACTACTAAAACAGAGTCAATCTTCTTTTCATTCTCTATTTTCTGAATTTCTGCAGTGGACTTTCCAAAAATTCGCACTCCCTCCCTAGCAGCCTTAAGCGAAGCCTCAGCTGAGTTTTGTTCGGTAATATTTTGCTCCAATTCCTTTAATGAAATTGAACGTGCTGCATAAAGCTCCTTGGCCCTGTTCAATGCGGCTCCGGACTGATCGAACACACCCTTAGCAGAAAGTAAAGTCGACTCAGCCTGGGCTAGATCAGAGCTTTCTACGGTGTACAGTGGTTGCCCTTTACTTACTACGTCTCCAACATCTGAAAAAGTCTGAATGATTTTTCCTTGATAGGGAGTAAACACTTGAACAGATGCATTTTCATTGAAATCGATACTCCCGTAAGCTGAGAATTTATCAACGAAATTAGCATACGTTGCTTGCTTTAACCCCAAACCAGAAATTTGTTTATCATTTAAATCAACATAGTTTATTTCTGCAGTGGCTGGTGGTTTCTCGACCTTCTTTTCCTCTGTTTTTTGACAAGAGGTTAACCCAAGCATCAAAGCAAGTAAAGTCGAGTTAAAAGTTATGAAGAATGATTTATTTTTCCAAGACAGTAATGCTGAAGTCAAAGATGAATGATTAACAAATTCAGTTTGATTTTTTGAAGAATTCATGTTGCAATTAAATTTTTGTATAAGGGATTTATAGAAAATAAAACAAATTATGTTTTTCACTATAAAACCTGATTTATCCGGCCACTTTTATTTTGAAGATCTCGGATTTTATGAAGATAATGCTTAATTTAAGCTTAAAAAATTCAAATTTTCAGCATAAAAGGTAAATATTATTATCCCCAAAAATATTAATACTATGATAGTAATTTTAAAATTTGATTAACAATTCAATCAGATCCTTAATGTTTCAATAATATTACACAATCTAGCTTTCTTAAATACAACTTTTCAATCTCTACTTTTCCCTAAAAGGCTCACAAAAAATGGTCTCGACTTTTGAGAATTTCATGAAGAAGTTCATTTACTTACTCTTATTTATCTCCTCATTTGCATATGCTGCCTCTGAGGAAATCCAGGTCTACACGGACGACAAAGAAGAGGCCGGGCAGATGAGTATTGACTGGCATAACAACTACGTTATTACTGGGCGATCCAAGCCGGAGTATCTGGGTGAACAAGCTCCCAATCATATTTACAGACTCACACCAGAGTTCAATCTGGGACTGACAGACACACTCGAGTTGGGAATTTATCTTTTATCAACACGAAACACAGATGGCCAGTGGAATGGGGACGGATTTAAAGTGAGGCTGAAATACATTGCACCTCACTCTGAAGAGGGTTTGTATTGGGGGCTTAACTTTGAAACCGGAAAACAATCACTAGCAGTTTCACAGTACCCGCGAGATGCCCAGCTCAAAGCCATTTTGGGATGGAATCTTGGGAATTGGAATATTGCATTTAATTTGAATACCGACGGAACCTTTAACTCAGGCGGAGGTGTTCCCACAGAGGACTTAGACTTCAAGGTAGGCTACAAGGTGGCCGAGAAGACTCAGATTGGACTTGAGAGCTACAACGAACTTGGCGCATACAACCATTTTGATGCTTTCAACAATAACAGCAAAGTCATCTATGCAGTAGTCGACTCAGAGTTTTTGGGACATGAATTTAACGCCGGGATTGGACATGGTATGAATGATCAATCCGATAAATGGGTGGTGAAATTTATAATCAATTCCAAATTCTGGTAAATAAAATTTACATTTGTATATAGCCATATAACCAGGGCATGTTTAGTAGCTTTTCTCCAAGCAACTTTAGCGAAGTATTTCTTGCTACTGCTAAGGCACGATCTGCATGGAAAACTTTTTGATTTAACAGAGCACGCTTTTGAACCATAGCATTTCTCTGCCATCGAGACTTTGAATAATTAATTAGATTAATATTTGCGCCTAAATTAGGATTCGTTTTGTATTGTATTCCCAATGCATTGGCATCCTCTATCGCCATACCCGCTCCCTGAGCAAGGTAGGGCAACATGGGGTGCGCAGCATCTCCGAGTAATGCGACTGAGCCTTGAGCCATTTGTAAATGGGTGATAAGTGGCTCACTCTTCATAATTGGCCATGCTCGCCAAGAACCAAGTGCAAGTATCGAATCCCTTAACTCAGAGCAGCACTTTTGTAATATGTCCTGGAAAAACAATCCTAACTGATTTTGATCTAACGGAACATCCCAGCTCAATAAGTTTGACTTTGAAAGGGAGTAGTGACCATGATTTTGTATTTTTCTAGAGTCAACAAATAAAACTGAATTTAACCACTCCCCCCCTTTGACTGGATACTGCACAAGGTGCATATGAGGTCCTAGCCAAACCCGAACAGAGTTTAGTCTTAATTGACTTGGCAATGATTTTTGTGAGATTAATGAACGATATGCCAAGTCCCCAGAGAACTCAACATTTGTTACTAGTTTAGATGAAGACTTTTGGATAGGTGCTGTCTTAATTAATGCTTCGTTAAGTAAATGACGCACCCGGCTCCAAACACCATCTGCGCCAATCACCGCATCATAACTAATTTGTCTATTTTGACCGAGTGATATTTTTTGTGTCGCCTCTGAGTTATCACAAAAATTAACATTCACTCCTTCTTTAGTTTCCTCAAAATACTCTAACTCATGGCTCAGTGCAATCTCAGCAATTTCATGTTTTATAACGTGAGCATAAAGTATTGAGTGAAGGTCAGCTCTATGCAAAGTTAAATACGGCGCCCCGTATTGTTCTCTGAATTTCACTCCTAAGCGCATACTAGCTAACTCAACTCCACTTAAAGCACTTTTGACGTGCAATTGATCGGGCTCGTAAGCTAACTCTTTTAATTCTGCCTGTAGCCCCCAACGTATCAATATTTGAGTTGCATTGGGCCCCAACTGTATTCCAGCACCAACTTCAGATATCTTCGATGACTTCTCAGCTATTGTGATTCGGTGATTGCGGTTAGACGCCCTCCCCCCCAGCGCAATAGCCGCGGAAAGCCCGCCTATTCCAGCACCTGCTATCAAAATTTCAGACATGTGTGTATACAGCGGTTGATGAAGTTAGGAAAATATTCAGATTCAATCGTTTTCAACAAAACTCTCAAAACATAACTTCAAAGCATGAAACCACTTTTCCTTTTGCTCTGCGCTTGCAAAGCTTGCCTCAAAACTGTTTCGCGCAAACGCATATGCTTGGCTTGCTCCTAAACCAAGTGCAGAGAAAGTTTCAAGGAAATTTTGATTAATATATCCACCAAAATAAGCGGGATCATCTGAATTGATAGTTACGCAAAGACCTTGATCTAACATTTGACCAATATTATGGTCTGATAGTTTTGAGAAAACTTTGAGCTTGATATTTGATAGAGGGCAAACCGTTAAGGGCACGCGCTTATCGGATAAATATTTTATTAGTGCAGGGTCTCCAACAGACTGAACTCCATGATCAATACGTTCGACACATAAGGTCTCAAGTGCAGACCAAATGTAGGAAGTTGGTCCTTCCTCTCCTGCGTGCGCAACCAAACGCAGTCCCAACCCCTTACATTTTGCAAATACCCTTGCAAACTTCTCAGGGGGATGACCCAATTCACTCGAGTCCAAACCCACACCAATGAATTGATCTCTAAAAGGCAAGGCCTCATCTAAAGTTAGAAACGCCTCTTCCTCACTTAAATGCCTAAGAAAGCACAATATCAATGCTGATGATATGTTTAGCTTCTCGTAAGCTTCCCTACAAGCACGACTCAAACCTCCCATAATTGTGCTCATCGCAATGCCACGAGAAGTGTGAGTTTGGGGATCAAAGAAAAGCTCTGCGTGAACAACATTATCACGAGAAGCTTTCAAGAAATATTCCCACGCCATGTCAAAAAAATCTTCTTCCTTGATCAGAACACTCGCACCTGCATAGTAAATATCAAGAAAACTTTGTAAATTTGTAAACGCATATGCCCCCCTCAACTCCTCAACGGATGAGTAGGGTAGGTTCACTTGATTACGCTTGGCTAGTTTAAATATAAGCTCAGGCTCAAGAGAGCCTTCAATATGAATATGCAGCTCTGCCTTAGGCATGGCTTTTAGTAATTCAGGCAATTGATTTTCTGAAACGGCGTTGGCTTTGAACATAACTCAGTAGGCTAAAAAATTAGGATTGTTACAGTTTAACGCTGATTTAATTG
>DAITOS010000060.1:12313-19384 GCA_036834025.1 Limnohabitans sp. | reverse complement strand
ATGATAGTCACTCCAGATCAGAACGAGAGCGACTGTATTTCGAGGCGATGATGCGAGTGATAGACCGGGTTAATCCTGGCTATGCGGAGTAATTATTCTTAAGCGCTTCGTTGAAGTTTGTTAATTAAAACCTAAGCAACGCGGCACTCTGTGCGAAACCTTAGAAGCATGGAAAGTAGCTAAAGAACTTGGCTACTCTGCAATTGTTTCAGAGCGATCCGAGTAAAGCCAGTCCAAGGCTCAAATTAAATGACTTGTGAAAACAAGGTTTTGCACGTATTTATATGAACTCTTCGGTTGGGGCAATACCCCAAAAATACCTAAAAAGAGGAACGTAAGTTCAAATCTGCAGCAAAATAAATCTTCTGGAAAGGCTCATGAATACTGGATTTCTTCTAAAATTGGGGCAATTAAATGGACAGTAGTGGATGCAACTCTAAATTCAATTTTCTGAACTTCTTTTTAATGTGAACAACAAGCTCAAAGTATCAAAATCGATGATAAACGTTTGAATAACCGAAGACTAATTTAAAAAATGGAAAATATTGATGTAATGGTGCTCAGAGCCTTGGCAGGTTGGAGAGACAAAGGTCACAAAGCACTATTGGCTACAGTTGTTAGAACTTGGGGATCCTCTCCTAGACCCATTGGGTCAATCATGGCTATGTGCGACACAGGCGCAGTAGTAGGCTCAGTATCGGGGGGGTGCATTGAGGATGATCTGATCGCTAAATACACGAAAGCCTATGCTCACCAAGGCGCAACCCAGACCACTCAAGAAGGCTCCTTAACAAATGATCAAGTGATTCCTAGCGGGCCTCCTGAGCTTATCAAATACGGTATCAGTGCAGATGAAGCACACCGATTCGGACTCCCCTGTGGTGGAACACTTGAGTTGCTGCTTGAATTTGATCCTGATGCAAAATCTTTAAATAATTTAATCACTTCACTCGAGTCGGGACAACTGGTCCAAAGACGTGTCAATCTTCAAACCGGTGCTGAGGAGTTGATACCCTGTAATGAGCCTTCTGAGCTCGCAATTGAAGGCTCTTTCCTAATCAATACATTTGGTCCTGAGTACAGAATGTTGTTGATTGGGGCGGGCCAATTAGCTGAGTACCTCGCAACGATGGCTAAATTCAATGGATTTGCTGTCTCAGTTTGCGACCCCAGAGAGGAGTACGTCGGTGCTTGGTCAGTACCTGGAGTATCACTGATTAGAGAAATGCCAGATGATGTCGTACTGAAATTTAAGGCCGACAAGAGAAGCTGCGTAATTGCGCTAAGTCACGATCCGAAAATTGACGATATGGCTCTTTTAGAGGCCTTAAAGACTAACGCATTTTATGTGGGAGCGATTGGGTCAAGGAGAAACAACCATGCTCGTAAAAATAGATTGGTTGAGCATTTTGATATGACAGAGCAAGAGATCAATAAACTAAAAGGCCCTATTGGGCTTTATATCGGTAGCAAGACACCAGCAGAAATTGCGGTGAGCATAATGGCTGAGGTTTTAGCCGTTAAAAACAATGTCCCCATCTCAGATGATATGAAAGTAGAGATTGCAAAAAACTCAAAAGAACTGAACTAATTAGCCTTGCAAGTAATTAGTTCAGTAGCATAGCTATTTAATTTTAATGGCCAAAAGCGTTAAGCCTCTAGTAGGCTTCTTAACATCCAAGCGGTTTTTTCATGCACATCAAGACGCTGTGTTAACAGGTCAGCGGTGGGTTGATCATTTGCTTTATCAAGCAATGCAAACATTTTGCGAGCCGTTTTAGCAGTAGCTTCCTGGGCTTTCACTAAGTGTCTAACCATGTCCATAGCCTTGGGCGTGCCATGCACCTCCTGAATCGATGTCAGTTTTGTTAATTCAGTGTATGTCCCTGGTGCGTATTCTCCGAGTGCTCGAATTCGTTCAGCAATTAAATCCAGAGCACCCCATTGTTCAGTGTATTGGGCCATGAACATGGTGTGCAGTGTATTAAAGTGAGGACCAGTTACGTTCCAATGAAAATTATGAGTCATTAAATACAGTGAATAACTGTCTGCTAATAGTTTGGATAACCCTGCAGCAATAGCTTTGCGGTCCTTGTCACTGATTCCAATGTCAATTTTGTGTTTTGATATTTTTGTGCTCATATTGGATTCCAAATTTCAGATTAATTAAACAAGCGTGATTTCAACGTCAACATTACCACGTGTTGCATTTGAATATGGACATACTTGGTGGGCGCTATCTACCAAATCCTTAGCGACTGCTTTGTCCATACCAGGTAGTGCAATTTCTAATTTAACAGCGATACCAAACCCCTGGGTTATCGGACCAATATCAACACTCGCATCGATACTCGCGTCTGTTGGCACACTAACTTTCTTCAGTCCTGCAACGTGTTTCATCGCTCCCATGAAGCAGGCAGAGTATCCTGCTGCAAATAGTTGCTCTGGGTTAGTCGCTGTACCTGCCCCGCCCATAGCCTTTGGTACTGATAAACTCAGGTCCAGCAAACCATCATCGCTTACTGCTTTACCGTCTCTACCACCCGTTGTATGAGTGTGCGCTGTGTACATAACTTTCTCTAGTTTGTGAGTCATTTTTTTCCTTTCTGATTAAAAAATTGTGTGCGTTTGTAGGAATTTGCTTGCGCCAATGGCCAAACCTGCAACATCTATTCCCAATCCTATGATTTGCATCATAGGTTGTGATTTTCTTAAGAATTTAAAATTCATTTAAATTTCCTCCAGCTAATTTCCTAGAAGTCCTGATTTTGACGGTTTAGTCGACATAAGTCTAATTTATTGTCTCTACAGGCTTGATATATTTTCTTAATAATGCGGGCGCTCACCGTATTCTGGGGCCTCTGGGGCTTCTAGGGGGATTGTTTGCTAGAAAATCCCGGAGTTGATCATTTTTAATGTAATTCTCAATCTTCCCTCGTTGTCGATCGATTCAAAAGTATCATCTACAACTTACTAATAGGACTGCACATGCAATTTCATCTGAATGGGTTTAAGCCAGGGGATCCTGATCTATTTCCAAAAGCTCCCGGCGCAAGAAGTCCAGGCGATCCTATCCCCCAGACCATAGATGTGCTGATTGCTGGATCTGGGCCCGCTGGACTATGCTTAGCTGCGCAACTCTCAAAAGTACCGCAAATCCGTACTATGCTGGTTGAACCTAAAACCGGGCCAATGGAGAAAGGGCAAGCAGACGGGATTAGTGTGCGCTCTATGGAGATGTTCCAAGCCTTTGGTTTTGCTGAGAAAGTGATGCGTGAGTCAGTTTGGATTAACGAGACCACATTTTGGGGTCCGGGCGCTGACAAAGATCTCACAAGACTTGCCCGTGTGCAAGACGTGCCCGATGGAATCTCAGAGATGCCACATGTGCTCATCAATCAAGCTCGTGTTCATGACATGTTCTTAAACGTCATGAGCCACTCTCCCACTCGGTTGGAGCCAGACTACGGTTTGAAAGTGATTGACTTAACAGTCGATCCCAGTGCAACTGAATACCCCGTTACGGTCAAGCTAGAGCACACTCATCCTGATAAGCAGGGGCAGTTCACTCAAATCCGAGCAAACTATGTGATAGGGTGTGACGGTGCACGATCAAATGTTAGGGGCGCTATTGGTGGTGCGTTGCACGGGGACGCAGCACATCAGGCCTGGGGTGTAATGGATGTACTTGCAGTGACTGACTTCCCAGACTGGCGAATGAAGTCCTTTGTCCGCTCAAAAGATGAAGGAATATTGATGGTGCTACCAAGAGAGGGGGGGCATCTTGTTCGTTTGTACGTAGAGCTTGATGCGCTTGGAGAAAACGAGCGCGTATCCGAGCGCGGGATGGGTGCTCAGGACATCATCGCCAAAGCACAAAGAATATTTCATCCCTTCAAACTTGAAGCTCGTGAAGTGGTTTGGTGGTCAATCTATGAAATTGGTCACAGACTCACAGATAAGTTTGATGATGTACCTGCAAATCAAATCGCAACTCGTACCCCTCGTGTTATGTTGGCAGGGGATGCCTGTCATACCCACAGCCCAAAGGCAGGGCAAGGGATGAACGTATCCATGGGAGACGCATTTAACCTGGGTTGGAAACTAGTCAACGTTCTGACTGGGCGCGCAGATCCTGCCTTATTGCACACTTACTCTGAGGAGCGAAGAGCTGCAGCCAAGGGCCTGGTTGAGTTTGATCACAAGTGGGCGCGAGTAGTAGGCGCCAAAGCCGATAGTCAGCAGACTCAGGGGTTGCCCAAAGTAGCTCAAGAGTTTGTTAACAACCTACCATTTACCTGTGGACTCACCATCCAATACGCGCCCAGTAAACTCTCATGTGTTTTAACAGGAGAGCCAAAGTATCAACACCTAGCACCAGGTTTTGAGATAGGTAAGCGCTTTCATTCAGCACCCGTTGTGCGCTTGGCCGATGCAAGACCAATGCATCTAGGGCATTGCATAGATGCAGATGCGCGGTTTAGACTCTTCATCTTTGCCCCTAGTGCTGCCGACTCTCATATAGTAGGCGGTGGGGGTGTTGTAGCCTCGCTTTGTGAGTGGCTTGAGCAAGACACCAGCTCCCCCCTACGTCGTCACACCGCTCAAACAGAGGATGTGGATGCAGTGATTGATGTGCGCGCTGTTTTTCAGTCCGATTTTCGCTCCCTAGAATATTCAAGTATGCCGACTCTGCTGCGCCCACACGTTGGAGTTTATAAGTTGTGTGATTATGAGAAGGTTTTTTGCGCTGACCTAAAGGCCGGTGTAGAGGACATCTTTGATGCGCGAGGGGTTGACCGCAGCCGTGGGTGTATGGTCATCGTTCGCCCAGATCAATACGTTGGACAAATCCTACCGCTTGATGCGCGTAAAGAGGTCACTGAGTACTTTGCCTCAATTTTGAAAACCAGAACTTGAACTTGGCCTGAATACTTGAGTTGCGGCTAAATCTTTTGATGCAGCACAAGTATTCAATCGGTCAGCAAACTCAACATATTTTCATGGTGTGATTTAAATTGAGGGAAATACCTTTGAATCACCTCTATCCACTGGGACTGTTGATCAAGAATCTCTTTGTATCGTGACTCGAATTTTTCTAACTCACCTAATGAGTATTCAAGAGTATCGTTTTTGAGTGAGTAGACTTCGCGTGCTAAATCAGCATTTGCCAAAATCTGCTCTACCTCATCTAGCGAGCCAGGTAATTTGTCAAGCTCAACGTATGATTGTCCAATTTGCTCTAACGCGTCAAGCATATCTAGAACTATATTTTGATAGTCCAGCGCCGTGAATTGGCGAAGATAGTCCTCGTAAAATTTTTCACCCATCAGTAATGATTTATTCGTCTTGGCATCAAAGACAAATAAACTGCTTCGCCTACCCAGGCCCGCACACAAGATCTGCTTTGTCTCTAAGTTGATAAATAAAAATGTGGGCTGATAAACGTTATCGATCAACGCTCTTTTAAGGATCGGGTACACATCAACAAAGTCTTGGAATGTCTCGTAATCTTGGTCAACCAAATAAACCAAGAGGAGATGAGAGTCAAATTGGGGCCCGTATTTCTGCATCAACCATTGATGGTCTTCATGATTGAAGTTGATGTAATTATTTTCTTCCATCCATTTCTTGGAGTAAACATCCACCAAGTGACCTTCACCCTCAAGTCTTTCGATTAGATGCATTGCCTTCAATGTGCCAGTACTTGAAATCATTAAGGTGCTCCTATGAAGAAAGTATGGCGAGAGTTTAGGCTTGAAATATTTCAGATCTTTGAATGTTTGTGTTTGATTTGGTAAACGTTCAATTTAGGGAATAAAACAACCCAAAGGAATTGAATTCTCGATACTTTCTTTAAAAGCCAAAGAAAATGGTTGATTTTTAGTAAAAACCCTGTGGTTTAGGGTGATTAAATAGATTGAACCAAGTAAATTTGGCTACAAAATATTTGGGTTGAAGAAAAGATGAAATGATTTTGAATTTAAATGAAAATTTGAATTTAAAAATTTAGCCTGGTCGAAAATTTTGGCCCGCTAGATTCAGATTAATATAAAAATTGGAGTTATGAAAAAAATGAAATTATCAAGACGTAATTTAATAAAAGCAGGAACTGCGTTAGCCTCACCTTGGGTGATCACTTCCTCAAACGCACAAAAAGCCGAATTTACAGTCAAATTTGGCAGTAACTTACCCGCAACTCACCCCCTTAACTTGCGAGCTGTTGATTTGGCCAACAAACTGAAGGTCGAATCCAAAGGTCGGATCGATCTTCAGGTCTTTCCTTTTAACCAATTGGGCAACGATACCGACATGCTCTCACAGCTTAGATCTGGTGCGCTCGACTTTATGACGCTTTCGCCCCTCATCCTAGGTACCTTGGTGCCTGCGGCTCAGATCAACGGCGTTGGGTTCGCATTTAAAGATTACAACCAGGTATGGGCCGCGATGGACGGCGATTTGGGTGGCCACGTTAGGCAACAAATCGCTGCAACAGGAACTATATTCGCCTTTGATAAAATTTGGGACAACGGCTACCGTCACATAACCAATAGTGTGCGCCCCATCAACTCACCCGATGATTTAAAAGGTTTGAAACTTCGTACACCACCTGGTCCGATGTGGGTATCTATGTTTAAGGCCTTAGATGCCTCACCTACGCCACTCAATTTTGCTGAAGTTTATTCAGCTCTTCAAACCAAAGTGGTTGAAGGCCAAGAGAACCCCCTGGCTATTGTCTCTACAGCAAAATTAAATGAGGTACAAAAGTACTGCTCAATGACTGGACACATGTGGGATGGTTATTGGTTTATGGGCAATAAGAAACTATTTGAACGCTTCTCACCAGATTTGCAAGCATTGATGACCAAATTAGTTGCAGAATTTGCCCTGCTTCAACGTGCCGATGTCCGAAAGCTCAACGACAGTTTGCAGGCTGACTTGAAATCCAAAGGAATGGTATTCAATGATGTCCAAACCGACGCATTCAGGACGAAACTTCGCGCATCTGGATTTTATGCAGAGTGGCATAAAAAATTTGGTGACGAAGCATGGGCTGAGCTAGAGAAGTAC
>DAITOS010000060.1:5815-12213 GCA_036834025.1 Limnohabitans sp. | reverse complement strand
ATTGATTTAATTCTTCCCCGAGCAGGTGGATGACCCTTTGGGTCACCTCCTGCCAGTCACCTTGATTCTTTTGTCTAAAAACTTTTGCACTTGGGTACCAAGGGGATGTATCTGTGTCTAAGAACCACCGCCAACAAGCATTCGCTTTGATCAAGATCCAAGTGTTTAGGCCTAATCCTGCACACAGGTGAGCCGTTGAGGTGTCTACTGAGATGATCAAATCTAAGTGTTGAGCAATTGCGGCTGTATCCGAGAAGTCTTTAATTTCTTGGCTTAAATCCAACATCAAAAAATGATCCTCTTTGGGCAAGCTCTCACGCTCTTTACGAGGAATTTCACCAATTTGAAGACTTACAACATCTAGTGGTAGTTCGCTCAGAGCTTTAAATAATTTCAAATCAATGTTGCGTTCTTTGTTGCGCTCCCAAGTGTCTACTTGATCAGGCCTGTAGCCACTGGACCAGATAAGTCCAATTCTTTTGCGCTTGGTTTTCAACAAGGCATCAAGCCTTTGTCCCCAGTAGATACTTAGATTTTGATCTACTCTTAAGTAAGGTATTGGTACACCAGCGCTTGGTGAGGTTACTTGCGCTATTGAAGTGAGACCCAAAGCAAGGGGGAGGCTCATCAGTGGAGAGTGAAAATCGAAATCTGGAAGTTGTTCACCCCTTGCAAAAATACCGATCTCTGGCAAAGATGATTTGATCAGGGACTTAAGTGCAGGCTGCACTTCAATAATTATTTTTAAGCCTTTGTTGACCAAACCTTCTACGTAACGTATGAATTGAAGTGTGTCGCCAAACCCTTGCTCTGCATGAATCAAAAGCACAGCGGGGGGAGGTACGGACTGTCCAATCCAAAGGGGTTGCTCAAACGTTCTTTGCTTTTGTTTGTTTTCTAATTGATTGTGTCTCCACCTCCATTCATAATGTTTGAAGCCGTTTGCCAGATCACCCGTAATTAAATAGCAATGCGCAATGTTCCAATGTGTGCGCACATGTTGTGGATCACATTGCAAAGCTGCTGAGTAACTTTTAATCGCTTGTTCGTACCTTAGAAGCTCAAAATAACATACTCCGCTGTTGTAATGAGCTAGAAGGTGGGTTGGGTTGCAATACGTAACTCTTTTGTATAAGTTAAGCGCCACAGAGTAGTCCTTCAACTCACTCTTTATGACCCCAAGGTTATAGAGCGCATCAGCCCAACTCGGATTGAGCTCAAGAGCGCGCTCTAAGGCATCTTCGGCTTTGTCCACAATGCCATAGGAGAAACGCGAGACTCCAAGGTTGTAATGGGCAAACGCATTGCCTGGCTCGTCTTTAAGGACCCGCTCAAAGCACTCTGTTGCCTGATCTAATTTACCTAGGTGTTGGTAAGCAACTCCCATATTTAGAATGGCTTGAGTGAGATAAGGATCTGATTTCAGAGCCAATTGAAAATTCATCAAAGCTTGATCGTGCTGATCTAGCTTCATAAAAATAAGTCCAATCCGGTTGTATGATTCGCTGTGATATTTACCCTTAGATCTACTTGTAGATTTACCCCGGGATTCATCGATTTTTTTTATTTTTTGAAAATTTTGTACCGCTCTGAGATACATACCCTTGTCCTCAAAGTAGTTTGCCAACAAAAGAAGTGCATCGATGGAAGGTATTTCGTTGGAAAGTTTTTCGTTAGAAAGTATTTCGCTGCTCAGTACCTCCCTTTTCTCTTCTAGGTGCACGATTAAGTTGCCGCAAATTTGGGCAAGGTGAGGGTGTGATAAATGAAGAAAGGCACCAAGCAATTTGTAGAGTATGCAATCTACGCTTGTAAATTGTTCGGGGTTTTGGACAGTCCGCTCGCTAACACATTTAACAACCCACTTGAGTAACTCTGTATGTGCTGAATCTGATGAGTATGAGGAAAGTGAATGTTGTGAGGATGTGTCCGGCCCGCTTGAGGGGACAAACAAATATGGAGAATCGGTTTTTAGCGTATCATTTTGAAAAAGCTCATCTTTGCAAACATTTGCAAGCTCAATCACCCAGGGCTCAACATAGGTTTGAGTATTTGGTGAATAACTTTGAGATTTCTCATTCATAGGACATTTTTACAGTATCAGAGTTTAATTAAAATTTGAGAAATCTAAAACATTAAACATTCCGATTGATACTCTACTCCTCTTAGTAACCGTAAATAGAAAATTAATTTTGAACTCAAGCATCGAAAATTTAGAACTATTCCCTTTGGGGATGACTCTCTTTCCTGAGGGAATTATCTCACTCAATATATTTGAGCCAAGATACTTGAGTATGATCAAACGCCATCACTTGAGCGGTGAGCCATTTGGAGTGGTCACATTACTCCAAGGTTTTGAGGTCAGTTTGCCTGAGCAAAGTACCTCTATCGCATCTGGAGGGACGTTGGCAAAAATTATCCATTTTGAGGAATTGCAACCCGCACTTTTTCGGATCAGAGGACTGGGGATGCAAAGATTTAATATTACGAAAAGGCATCCCGCAGTCGCCGGTGTAGAGCGCGTTGATGCTGCGTTAATCAAGCCTGATGAGGAGGTATCTATCCCGACTGAGCTTCAAAAAACTGCGGATATGCTTGGAAAATTTATCGCTCATAATCAAGAGCAGGGACTAAAGCTCCATGAATTCCCCTTCTCCCAACCTTTTAGACTCGATGAGTGTGGTTGGGTTGCAAACAGATGGGCTGAGTTGCTGAATTTGGAGCGCGCAGAGAAGTTGGAACTTTTATTGGAAACCGAACCTTTGAGTCGTTTAGAGAAGATCAAAGAAATCATGTTCTGATTGAGCTTAGTAGATTTTTTTGGGGGCAACCGTTTTCTTGTCTCTTAGGGATCTATCTTAAGGTTGAGTTGTTTGATTAGTTTTTTCATCAATTCATACTCAGGGACACTCACATTTTTTAGACCTTCGCCGTCGGTTGATCTCAGTTGCCAGCCCTGGTTAAACAATTGATTTCTGAGCTCTGGGTTCTGATTCAGCAGGGACACCGCCTTAGAGAGTCTGATAAGTGCCTGAGGGCTTAAGGTCTTGGGGCCAACAAGCGCGTCCCAAACCTGCATGTCAGATGCGTATCCTTTTATGCCTAGACTTGATAAGCTGGGTATATTAGGTGCCAGAGTACTTTTACTGCCACTTATACCTATAGCTTGAATCTTACCGCTATTCACCAACGGCATTGCCACTCCTATGGGGACCAATGCCATTTGTATTTCCCCGGCCATCACTGCACCGAGCACGGCGGGATTCCCAGCATAGGGAACATGAACTGGCTCTGTTCCTGGAAGTAGCGCTTTTAGAGCCTCCATCCCTAAGTGAGCAATTGATCCCGTGCCCACAGATCCGTAATTCCAGTGCGTTGAGGCTTCCCTAGCGGCTTGAAAGAAAGCTCGCCCAGAGGGGAGCTGATTAGGTGCCACCAATACCAAGGGACTACTGGCAATGAGGGAGATGGGTGTAAAGTCTGACAATGGATCAAAACCAAGGGACGGATATAAGAGCTTGGCGGTGGTTAAATTACCGTTGATCAAAATGCCAAGGGTATGGTCGTCCGTTGCTTTTGAGAGCATTTGAGCGGCCAAGTTCCCTGCAACACCGACATGATTTTCAACAATAACTGGTTGTCCCAGCTCTTTCGCCAAAGGCTCACTAATAGCGCGTGCAATCATGTCTGGAGTTGAGCCTGCTGGAAATCCGACCAATATACGAACCGAATGTGTGGGCCAATTTGGCAAAGTAGGCACGATTGGCAAAGTAGGTGAGGCCATTGAACTTGGCGTTGCTCTTTTAACGTTTGTGCCTGCAGGTGTTCGTAATGCATTTTCAGCAGGCTGAGCAAAAGTAGGAGCTGTAAGGTTTACCACCGCAGTTAGTGAGAGGATGATAAAGCAGAAAAAGGAGGTAAATTTTTTATTACTCATGGATTCTTATTCTTATTTTCCTTAGGTCTTAAAACGCATCAGGCTTGCCATACTCCGTAACCATTTTCTTTAAGTCTAATTGCCAAATCCACCTCCATATACCTTGCGTCCTCATAGGGCATGGGGTTGAGCTCCTCATATAGATCCGGTAATAACCAAAGTCCGTACTCCTTAACGAACCGATTGGACTGTATACCTGCTTTGTGTTTGTCAAATCTTATATCGGGATCCAACCCAGTCATTCCAACGTAAACACAAGGCATTGAGTTTTTGTAATCTGGGTTGGATTTTATGAAACGACGTTCCCTCAAAACGTCCTTTGAGAGTTCGATCACATACACATTATGATTCTCAGCGAGTTTCATTTTGAATGACTAAAAGTTTGTGCCTGAATCTTTTGGAGCCTGGGGATGATACCTAATTGATTGAAAAAAACTTAAAACCTATTCAGCATATTCTTTGAGTTGTTCTATGCTCACAAAATCAAGTGCTCTTTGATGCGTGGATTCAAGTCTGACAGTTGGTGCAATACCTGCTGAGAAAGCTTCTCTCCAGCGCAGTGCACACAAACACCATTGGTCACCGTCTTTTAGTCCGGGGAAGTTGTATTCAGGGCGAGGAGTGCTTAGGTCGTTTCCGCGCATCTTAGAGAAGCTTAAAAACTCATCACTCACAACGGCGCAAATGACGTGGGACCCCAGATCGTGTTGGTCGGTATTACAGCACCCGTCCCTGTAGTATCCCGTCACTGGGTCTAGTGAGCAAGGCACAAGCGGTAAGCCTAATACATTAAGAGCTTTAGAGGACACGAAATTTTCCTTATTATTAATTGCTTAAGGGGGGTGGGAATTTGATCACATCAGCACCGTTGTTCTCCTCTAAGCTTTCATCATCAAGCTTTTGAAGCAAGGGTGGGGGCAGTGTTTTTGTGGGCTTGACGCCAAGAGCCTTTAGCATCTCGGCTTGTCTAATCACGTTACCTCGACCTTGGCTTAGTTTGTTGAATGCATTGTCATAGCTGCCTTGCGCCTGTTTGAGCTTGGTCCCTAGTGCCTCTAAGTCCTCAACAAATCCAACCAATTTATCGTACAGCTCTGCTCCTCTGTTGGCTATGTCTTGTGCGTTCTTGCTTTGAGCCTCTTGTCGCCACAAATGTGCCACAGTTCTCACCACAAAAAGCAGGGTTGAGGGGCTCACAAGAAGAACGTTTTTCTTCCAAGCCTCCATGAATATCTCTTTGTCGTTGGAGATGGCCAGCATGAAGGCCGGTTCGATGGGTATAAACATCAACACAAAATCAAGAGACTTAACTCCGTAAAGAGCCTGGTAGTTTTTGCTTGATAAGTCTTTGATGTGATTTTTGACAGAGTCGATGTGCTTTTTAGTCGCTGAGCGTTTGGTCTCTGAGTCCTCAGTAGACATAAATTCATCGTAAGCGTTTAAGGATACTTTGGAGTCAACAACCAATGATCGCTCCTCTGGCAGGTGAATGACAACATCTGCCTGAGCTTTGGAGCCGTCCTCCCTGCTTTGACTGGCCTGTACTACGTACTCCTCACCCTTTCTTAGGCCAGATCCCTCAAGGACTCGCTCAAGGACCAACTCTCCCCAATTGCCTTGTGTTTTACTTGAACCCTTGAGTGCGTTGGTAAGGTTTTTAGCCTCTTCACTTAAATTTTGATTTAGCGTCAATAGTTGTTTGACTTGTTCAGCCAAAGCAGATCTGTCCTTGCCCTCTTTGACATAAACATCCTCCACTTTCGCTTGAAACTCGGTGATCTTAGTCTTTAAAGGATCAAGCAACTGAGTTAGTCTTTGGTGATTGTCGTCAGAGAATTTCTTAGATTTTTCTTCAAGTATTTCTTGTGCTAAATTTTTAAATTGGTCAGTTAAGCTTTCCTTGGCCTGGATTAGCAGATTGATTTTTTCTGCTGCACTAGATTTTTCATGTTCTAGTTGTACCTTTAACTCAGCAAGGGACTCATGGCTTTCGCTCAAGCGTTCTTTGGTTACATTTAGAGACTGCGTTTGCTTTTCTAAATTGAGCCTGGTTTGTAGGTGCGCCTCTTTCTCTGCACTGAGTTGGGCAAGACCTGCGCTTCGCTCCTCTTTGCAGGAACCAAGCTCACGTTGAGTGTTATTAAGTTCTTCCTGTAAATTTGAGATGCGCGTATTGAGTTGCTCACGCTCACGTTCAAGTACTTGGAGTCTCTCTTGTGTTAAGGCTTGATTGATCAATTCACCAGAGGAAATGGATGAGTCTGTGTCGTCCCTAGATTTAAAAATAAATCTGCTGATGATTGTTCCCATTACAACGGCAAATAAAACCGCAATGAAAGCGACCGATATGAAAAGGACGGGTGAGGAGAGCTCTTGCATGGGCTGAGTTCGTTTGGCTGAGTTAGTTATTGAGGCTGAGATATTGAGGCTGATTTATTTAGGTTGCTAGCTTGTTGATCAT
>DAITOS010000060.1:0-5715 GCA_036834025.1 Limnohabitans sp. | reverse complement strand
TATTGAGGCTGAGATATTGAGGCTGATTTATTTAGGTTGCTAGCTTGTTGATCATCACAAGTTTACCTTTCACACCCCGGGTGCTCATTTTGGCGTAAGCATCCTTCAACTCACTCATGTTGTACACGGTGTCAATGAGGGGTTTGATTTTCCCCTCAACATACCAACTGGAGAGCTCTTTCAGCATTGTCCTGTTGTTTTGATACTCTCGTCTTGAGAAGTCCCCCCAAAACACGCCTACGATGGATGCCCCCTTGAGCAGTGTCAAATTAAGTGGCAGACTTGGAATGGAGCCTGCTGCAAATCCAACGACCAAATATCTTCCCCTCCAAGCAATAGATCTAAAGGCCGGTTCGGCCAAATCGCCCCCCACTGGGTCATAAATAACGTTGGGACCCAATCCGTTGGTGAGTGCTTTGATTTGCTCCCTAAAGTTACCAGAAGAGTAATCAATACATTCATCCGCACCCAATTCTTTGCAGATTTCACATTTCTGGGGACTTGAGGCTGCAGCGATCACGCGTGCACCAATAGCTTTTGCAATTTGTATGGCCGCTGAGCCAACCCCACCAGCTGCACCCAAAATCAATACGGTTTCTCCCGCTTTTAAGCCCCCCCGATCAATCAAAGCGTGGTGTGAGGTTGCATAGGTCATGATGAAACTCGCCGCCTCCTCTGGCGTGAATTTATCAGCAAGTGGCAAACACAACTTAGCTGGAGCTACGGTGTGTGTACCAAATCCGCCTGTACCACTCAAACAAGCAACCCTGTCTCCAATTTTTAAGTGATCTACTTGAGAGCCAACGCCGCGAATGATTCCAGCGTATTCTGAGCCTGGTACAAAGGGGAGGGGCGGTTTAAGTTGGTACTTATTTTGAACAATCAAGAGATCTGGAAAGTTAAGACTTGCTGCCTCTATCTCTATTAATACTTCACCCTCTGCTGGAGTTGGTGTGGGAACCTCCTTCCAAACTAAATCTTGTACACCTGTCGTTTGTTCACAAAACCATGCTTGCATTTTATTTTCCTTTGGCACCTTAATAGAGATAGGTTTAATGATACGTCCGAAATGATGGATACAGATTGACTCAGTTGCTCTTTGAGTTGCAAAATTTCAATCAATTTTGCTTAAAACGAGGCTACATTCACAGGCGGATCACATAGTGACTCTACAATTAGATAACTTTTGAGGTTTTATGAAAATATTAGTTTCCAATGACGACGGTTACCAAGCTCCAGGCATTATTGCCCTTTATGAAGCATTAAAAGATTTGGGACAAGTTGAGGTGGTCGCACCAGAGCAAAACAACAGTGCAAAATCCAATGCGCTCACTTTGAATGCGCCTTTGTACATTACAAAGGCTTCTAATGGCTTCAGATATATCAACGGGACCCCTGCAGACTGTGTACATATTGCGCTGACTGGGCTCCTGGGCTATAAACCGGATTTGGTGGTGTCGGGCATCAATAACGGTGCGAACATGGGGGACGATACGATCTACTCAGGTACAGTTGGCGCTGCAATGGAGGGTTATTTGATGGGGATTCCATCAATTGCCTTCTCTCAGGTAAAAAAAGGGTGGGAGCATATCGAGGCAGCTGCAGCCAAGGCCAGATCTTTGGTGATGGAGCTTAGTGAGAATCATATTCTTGGATCTAAACCTTGGCTTTTGAATGTAAATGTCCCTAATTTACCTCTTGATCAGCTCAAAAGCCACAAGATTTGCCGCCTGGGTCGAAGGCACGCCGCTGAGCGAGTCATTACCCAGACGAGTCCAAGAGGCGAGGTCATGTACTGGATTGGAGGAGCGGGTCCTGCCAAGGACGACGCCAGTGATACAGACTTTCATGCAACAGCCAATGGACATATATCAGTCACCCCATTGCAAATCGACTTAACAGAGTATTCACAATTAAATGCTTGGGAAAAAGTTCTTGGCTCTTAGACAAACTTCACTGATTGTTAAAGTCCTCTGAGTTATCAATTTTCGAATAATCTTTAATCTTATTTTCTTCATACTTTTGAATGAGCAATGAACGGCCAAAATTTCCGCTAAAGCTAGATGCGTTGGAGTCCAAGAAAAGTCTCAAAACGCCCGCTTCTGTAGGTAAAAAATCGATCGTCCAAAACTCCAACACCACTGGCACCTCGGGCAAGCCCGTCGCAAGCGTTTTCCAAAGCCCTACGGGCGTTGGCTTGGACTCGGCCGCTGTTCGAGAGCATTTAATCAGAAAATTAGCGGAGCAAGGTATAGAGGACGAAGTGGTGCTTGGTGCGATGCTAAACGTTGAGCGACATAAATTTGTCGACACTGCTCTTGTCAACCAAGCCTATGAGGACACGAGCTTACCGATAGGCCTGGGTCAAACGATCTCCAAACCCAATGTCGTAGCTCGGATGATTGAGTTACTAAGGAGGGGTAAGAACCTGAGTATTAACGGTAAATTAGGAAGAGTGCTTGAGATCGGTACAGGATGTGGATACCAGGCCGCAGTCTTGAGCTTGGTAGCTAGGGAAGTTTACAGCATCGAGCGTTTGAAGGGTCTATTTGACAAAGCCAAAGAAAATCTTAGGCCCTTTAGGATCCCCAACTTGCATTTGATTTTTGGCGATGGGATGCTTGGCTACGAACAGGGCGCACCTTATAGTGCGATCATCTCAGCAGCGGGGGGAGAGGACGTTCCTCAGGCCTGGTTGAACCAATTAGCCGTTGGCGGGCGAATCGTAGCCCCCGTAGTGATTCAAAACAAAACGCAAGTACTTGTCGTCATTGATAAAAATGAGCAAGGGTTCACAAAAACTTATTTTGAACCAGTTCACTTTGTGCCTCTAAAATCAGGTATTAATTAGTTCGGCATGGAGACTTTTGATGACAGCCTTTAAATCCCTTTTTGATACACACAAAGACTGCGTTGGCAACCAACGCGGTGCACTTGTGTGTGTTGGTTTGGCTTTCATCTTGGGTGCCTGTTCGAGCCCCAACAACATCCGCATCCCAGCGCCTGTAATTGACCACTCTCCAAATAAAACTGACAGTAGAGAAAGCGGTCGTGAATCCAGTCCACGGGTTGCGCCCGCTAATTCGGCAAACCCTCAGGTTTCCACGGCTAACTTAGAGAGTTCGAACAAACCTGGTTATTACACCGTAAAGCCCGGTGACACCATTTATCACATCTCACTAGATAATGGTCAAAACTGGAAAGATCTTGCGCGGTGGAACAATCTTGAAAATCCCAACATGATTGAGGTGGGGAAGGTGCTGCGCGTACTTCCACCTGAATCGAACGTGAGTACAGAGGGGGTTGTTGTGAGACCCGTTGGATCGCAAAACAACCCAACCACTTCAACGGGAAGTTTAACTGTTGTGCCCGTCTCGCCCGTCGCACCTGTTGCCCCAGTTGCTGCAGTGGCTCCTGCTGTAAGTGCCGCCAATGCAGTCTCTGGTGTGCCTGGGGCCTTGCCTTCACCGCCCCTTAATGCCAACTCAACGGCTACTTCTAGCCCAGCCCCCTTGCCGGCCCCAACGCCTTCTGTAGCTCAAGCGCCAGCGCCTCCTGCCCGAACTGCACCTGCAAGCGTTGACAACTCCTCCGAGACTCCATCCTTTATTTGGCCATCACCGGGGAAAGTGATTGCTAACTTTGATGAGGCCAAAAACAAAGGTGTTGACATCGCTGGTAAAGCGGGGGAGCCTGTACTCGCAGCAGCGGACGGCAAGGTTGTTTACGCAGGGGCCGGTTTAAGAGGCTACGGAAATCTAATCATCATCAAGCACAACAACACTTATTTGACTGCCTATGCACACAACCAGAGCTTGGTAGCCAAAGAAGACCAAATGGTTAAACAAGGGCAAAAGATTGCTGAACTCGGTAGCAGTGAGTCCGAGCAGCCGTTGGTTCACTTTGAGATCAGAAAATTGGGCAAACCCGTTGACCCACTTAAATGGTTGCCCGCACGTTGAGACATAAATCTAGATCAAGAGCGAAAGGTGTTGTCTCAAGCGAGAGTGACGCATTGGATCCGTCCTTTTATGTGAGTGCACCCTCTTATTTTATTGAATCTCTTGATCTTGAGGGACGAGGGGTGAGCAGACGCGAAGACGGCAAAGTCATTTTTATAGAAGGTGCATTGCCTTTTGAAACCGTTAAAGCGCAAATTAATATTCGAAAGCCAAAATACGAAGAGGGTGTATGTGTTCAAGTACTCAAAGAGTCCTCACAACGCGTCAATCCAGAATGTGATTACTTTGGGCTAAAAAGAACCAACTGCGGTGGGTGCAAGATGCAACACCTTCACGGAACGGCTCAAATAGCAATCAAACAAAGAGTTCTTGAAGACAATTTATGGCACATCGGTCGAGTCAAACCACAAGAGATCATGCGGGCTGTTCAAGGTCCTCAGTGGGGCTACAGATTTAGGGCGCGCTTGTCGGTTAGATATGTCCGGGCAAGAGAGCATGCCTTGGTGGGTTTTCATGAGCGACAAAGCAGGTACATCGCAGACATTCACTCCTGCAAAATTCTCCCCCCTCACATCAGCGACATGTTGTTGCCCCTGAGAGCATTAATTGGTTCTTTGCAAGCCAAAGAAAATTGTCCCCAAATTGAAGTAGCTTGTGGGGACGAGGTGACGGCCTTGGTATTAAGGCATTTAGAGCCTCTAGTGCCCTCTGACATTGAACACTTAAAGAGCTTTGCCGCTGAGCACAATGTTCAGTGGTGGTTGCAGCCTAGTGGCACTGATTCGATACATCTCATGGATGAGAGCGTACCCTCAAGACTGGCTTACAGCATTGATGAATACGGCGTAAGAATGCCCTACAGGCCTGCAGACTTCACCCAAGTTAACCCCCATATCAATGATGTGTTGGTCTCTAAAGCTATTAAGTACCTACAACTTAAATCAGGTGAGAGCGTTGTAGACTGGTTTTGCGGACTGGGTAACTTTACCTTGCCATTGGCAAGCATCGCATCCAAAGTGCTAGGTATAGAGGGCAGTGAGATACTGGTGCAGCGTGCGGGTGAGAATTATGAGTACAACCAAAAAAGACGGATGAGTTTGCTGGACTCCGAGGGCAATGTAATTTTTAAGCCTTTAAGTCCGACTGAATTTGTGATGAGAAACCTCTTTGAGATGACCCCTGAGGTGCTGTGGGCAGATGGGTTTTATGATAAGTGGTTGGTTGATCCACCCCGAGAGGGCTGTTTGGCTTTGGTTAAAGCTTTGGCACAGATTTGTCAGTTGCCAAGTGTACGCAGCGACAGGAGTGCAAGTACGAGTGCAAGTACGAGTGCCAGTGCGGGGGGCGGTGTCAGTGAAGTTAACAACGGCTCAGATCACACCAAGAAAGTTAATGAAATTAATAAGACTAATTTTGACGAGATGGCTCAAGACTTCAACTCACAAAGTCCCGTCTTTACTTGGCGTCCACCCAAACGCATTGTTTACGTCAGCTGTAATCCAGCAACTTTAGCAAGAGATGCTCAGATTTTGGTTCAAGATGCGGGCTATGTTTGTACGAGCGCGGGGGTCGTTAATATGTTTCCACAGACCGCTCACGTCGAGAGCATAGCCGTATTTGATTGGCCACCGGTTTAAGATACAACGTAAATTGTTAAGGTCGTTGGCAGTAGGATGACGATGGTATTTTGGGACATCTTGTCAGGAAACGTCCGCTGTTTTTAATCCGCATTGATCGGCGGCACGTAGTTGAC